>NZ_JBJNMV010000002.1:0-553919 GCF_052168435.1 Serratia sp. CY56464
GCGGCAATAGCGCGGTGGTCCCACCTGACCCCATGCCGAACTCAGAAGTGAAACGCCGTAGCGCCGATGGTAGTGTGGGGTCTCCCCATGCGAGAGTAGGACACTGCCAGGCATCAAATTAAGCCGAAAGCCCTGAACTGACGTTCAGGGCTTTTTGCTATGCGTAAAACGTCAAAAAGCGCAGCTACGCTGCGCGGTTTTCCCCTCCTTCTTCTCCGTCAGCGAGCCAGAGAAAAGGCCCCGAAGGGCCTTTGATTAGGGTGTGTTTGCTTTTTCACTTATTATTCGATCAATGCGAGCTGCCCTGAGAGATGCCCAGCCCGGTTTGCGAACGGACAAACTGGGCCCGGAAGCGTTCCCGCTCCTGCTGTCCGGCCAGCGAGCTGTCGGTGATCGAGAACAGCCAGGTGCCGACAAAGGCCACGATCATCGAGAACAGCGCCGGATATTCATACGGATAAATCGGTTTTTCATGGCCGAGGATCTGCACCCAGATTGTCGGGCCGAGGATCATCAGAATCACCGCCGTTAACAGACCCAGCCAGCCGCCAATCATCGCGCCGCGGGTCGTCAAACGCGACCAGTACATCGACAGGATGATGATAGGGAAGTTACAGCTGGCGGCGATGGAGAAGGCCAGTCCGACCATAAAGGCGATATTCTGCTTCTCGAACAAAATCCCCAGGGCAATGGCGACCAGCCCTAATACCACGACGGTGATCTTGGAGACCTTCAGTTCATCGCGCTCGGTCGCCTTGCCGTTTTTAATCACGCTGGCGTACAGGTCATGGGACACGGCCGAGGCGCCGGCCAGCGTCAGGCCTGCGACGACAGCCAGAATGGTGGCGAACGCCACCGCCGAGATAAAGCCGAGGAAGAAGTTGCCGCCAACGGCATTGGCCAGGTGCACCGCCGCCATGTTGGTGCCGCCCAGCAGCGCGCCGGTGGCGTCTTTGAACGCCGGATTGGCGCTGACCAGCAAGATGGCGCCGAAGCCGATGATAAAGGTCAGAATATAGAAGTAACCAATAAAGCCGGTGGCGTAGAACACGCTCTTGCGCGCTTCCTTGGCGTCACTCACGGTGAAGAAACGCATCAGGATGTGCGGCAGACCGGCGGTGCCGAACATCAGCGCCAGGCCAAGCGATAGCGCGGAAATCGGATCGGAGACCAGCCCGCCGGGGCTCATGATGGCGATGCCTTTCGGGTGCACCTTTACCGCTTCGGCGAACAGGGTATTGAAGTCGAAGTTCACCGACTTCATCACCATCAGCGCCATAAAGCTGGCGCCCGCCAGCAACAGCACCGCTTTGATGATCTGCACCCAGGTGGTGGCCAGCATGCCGCCGAACAGCACGTACAGCACCATCAGGATACCGACCAGGATCACCGCCACGTGGTAGTTGAGCCCGAACAGCAGCTGGATCAGTTTGCCGGCGCCGACCATCTGCGCGATCAGATATAGCGCCACCACCACCAACGAGCCGCAGGCCGAGAGGGTACGGATCGGTTTCTGCTGCAGACGATAAGAGGCGACATCGGCGAAGGTATAGCGGCCGAGATTGCGCAGGCGTTCTGCGATCAGGAACAGAATGATCGGCCAGCCGATGAGGAAGCCGATGGAGTAGATCAGCCCGTCATAGCCCGAGGTATAGACCAGTGCGGAGATGCCGAGGAACGAGGCGGCGGACATGAAGTCGCCGGCGATCGCCAGGCCATTTTGCAGGCCGGTGATGCGCCCGCCCGCGGTGTAGTAGTCCTGACGGGAACGGGTGCGTTTGGACGCCCAATAGGTGATGTAGAGTGTGGCGCCGACAAACAGGATAAACATCACGATCGCCTGGATGTTCAGCGGTTGACGATGCACCTCACCGCCAATGGCGTCGGCGCAGGCCAGGCCAGGCAGTAACAGCAGCGCGGCGGCGGACAATAAGCGCTTCATTGTTTCACCTCGCGCAGAATCTCTGCGGTGAGGCGATCGAACTCGCCGTTGGCGCGAAACACGTAGATCCCGGTCAAGACGAAAGAGATCACGATCAACCCGACGCCGACCGGGATCCCGCGGGTGATGGTCGATCCGGCGGCGATCGGCGTGCCGAGCCATTGGGGATCGAAGGCGATCAACAAAATAAAGCCGACGTACAGCGCCAGCGTAATCAGCGAAAGCAGCCAGGCGAACCGGCCGCGTTTTCTCACCAGCTCTTTAAAGCGCGGGTTTTCTTCAATCCCTTGATAAATGGTGTCATTCATCAGAGTGTCTCCAGTCGGTATTGAGAGAGTACGCCGCGCCAGGGCCGCTCAACGGCGCGTTATCCGAATGAGCGGCCTGAAGCGGCGTAAATTATGACGGCACTTTCATTGATTGTTTTTCTTCCAACAGCTTGTCGACTACGGCCGGATCCGCCAGCGTGGAGGTATCCCCCAGGTTGCTGGTGTCGCCGGCGGCAATTTTGCGCAGGATACGCCGCATGATCTTGCCGGAGCGCGTTTTGGGCAGCGAATCTGTCCAGTGCAACACATCCGGCGTAGCGATCGGCCCTATCTCTTTGCGCACCCAGTTGCGCACTTCGGTATAGAGCTCCGGCGTCGGTTCTTCGCCGTGATTTAGCGTGATGTAGGCGTAGATCGCCTGGCCTTTGATGTTGTGAGGAATGCCGACCACCGCCGCTTCGGCGATTTTCGGGTGCGATACCAGCGCGGACTCGATCTCGGCGGTGCCCAGACGATGGCCGGAGACGTTCAGCACGTCGTCGACGCGGCCGGTGATCCAGTAGTAACCGTCCTCGTCGCGGCGGGCGCCGTCACCGCTGAAGTACATGCCTTTGAAGGTCGAGAAGTAAGTTTGCTCGAAGCGATCATGATCGCCGAACAGGGTGCGCGCCTGGCCTGGCCAGGAATCGACGATCACCAGATTGCCTTCGCAGGCACCTTCCTGCGGCGTGCCGACGTTATCGACCAGCGCCGGCTGTACGCCAAAGAACGGCCGCGTGGCTGAACCGGCCTTCAGCTCAGTGGCGCCCGGCAGCGGGGTAATCATGAAGCCGCCGGTTTCGGTTTGCCACCAGGTGTCGACGATCGGGCATCTCGCGTTGCCGATCTTGTTGTAATACCACTCCCAAGCTTCCGGGTTGATCGGTTCGCCGACCGAGCCCATGATGCGCAGCGAATCGCGCCGGGTGCCTTCGATCGCCTTGTCGCCTTCGGCCATCAACGCGCGAATGGCGGTCGGCGCGGTATACAGAATGTTGACCTGGTGTTTGTCGATCACCTGCGACAGACGATTGACGCCCGGATAGTTAGGTACGCCTTCGAACATCAGCGTGGTGGCGCCGCAGGCCAGCGGGCCGTACAGCAGATAGCTGTGACCGGTGACCCAGCCCACGTCGGCGGTGCACCAGTAAATGTCGCCGTCGTGGTAGTCGAACACATACTTAAAGGTCATCGCAGCGTAGACCAGGTAGCCGCCGGTGGTGTGCAGCACGCCTTTCGGCTTGCCGGTCGAACCGGAGGTGTACAGGATGAACAGCGGATCTTCGGCGTTCACTTCTTCCGGCGGGCAGTCTGCGGAGACGCCCTGGGTCAGCTCATGCCACCACAGATCGCGCCCTTCCTGCCAGTAGCCCGGTTTACCGGTGCGTTTGAATACCACCACGTTGGCCACGCTGACCACGCCGGGATTTTTCAGCGCATCGTCGACGTTCTTTTTCAGCGGCACGGCGCGGCCGGCGCGCAGGCCTTCATCGGCGGTGATCACCAGTTTGGCGTTGGAGTCGATAATGCGCCCGGCGACGGCTTCCGGCGAGAAGCCGCCGAAGATCACCGAATGTACGGCGCCGATGCGCGCGCAGGCCAGCATCGCGACCGCCGCTTCCGGCACCATCGGCATATAGATGGCCACCACGTCGCCTTTTTTAACGCCGAGCTGTTTCAGCACGTTGGCGAATTGGCAGACATCGTGATGCAGCTGTGTGTAAGTCACCTTTTTGGATTGGGTCGGGTCATCGCCTTCCCAGATAATGGCGGTCTGGTCACCGCGCTCGGCCAGATGGCGGTCCAGGCAGTTGGCCGCCAGGTTCAACGTGCCGTCTTCAAACCAGCGAATGCTGACGTGGCCCGGATCGAACGAGGTGTTTTTAACTTTGGTATAGGGTTTGATCCAATCCAGGATTTTGCCATGCTCACCCCAGAAAGCCTCTGGGTCTTGAACCGACTGTTGATAATACTCTTGGTATTGTGCCGGATTAATCAGGGCGCGTTCTGCAATTGCAGAAGGAATAGCGTGTTTATGCAGTTGGCTCATAGCTTTTCTCCTTGAAGTTGTTAATGATATGTCAACTGAAGGTTAAGTATAGTTTGCTATGATTCTTTGTTTCTTTTTTGCGCGGCAGATCACGCAACAAAGATATTGATTTGTAATCATTCTGTCGCATTTGCAGGGCGTATCTATCTCTTTGGCGCTTAAATCCTCATAAACCCACGTTTTTAACCAAAAACACTTATATAAAGAACAAAAAAGAATAAACCAAAACGGGCTCAACTGCCGAGAAATTAATAGATACGATCAGGGCCGCCATTATTTCTCGCTATAAATCTTTTTGGATTATTTTTCGCTATTAATATTCTAAGTTGGCATTAGCACGATATAACGATGGACTGCACAGCGTGAAATAACGTTTTATTAACCTTTAATTCCTGATGAAAGGTCGGGTAATGCCCTATGGTATGTGCCCTGCGATATCGTTCTTTTTTTAATCGAAATATAAAGTGGCACTGCATTTATGGGCGAAAGTGTCACTCGGTCAATTCTCATTTGTTTGACTTTTGAGTAACAAAATATAAACATATCATGCGGATTAAATATGCAGAATGAGCGAAAAATAACGCATTTTAATCGCGTTCAAAAAATCGTCGTCGGTGCGGTTATGTACTTCATTGTATGAAAAATTATGTTTTTAATAACAACCAATTATGCCGTTTGAAATAGTTACGCGAATTTTTTGTGATTCGATTCAGCGCTCAACACTGACAAATCAAGGCTTGCAGAGCATGCCGCCCGGATGATACAGATTTATACTGCGTTTCACCCAGGGCAGGTGAACGCTTCCGCTGAATTAACATAAGCCTGTAATAAATGATTAAGTATTCTTTTCGTCGTGTTGCGACTTTGTACGGCGAAAAGAGTCTTTGAGGACTTTTTGGGTATGAAAAGTGTAAAAATTAGCCTGGCTTGGCAAATCCTGATCGCGTTGGTACTGGGTATTATTGTTGGCGCGGTATTGCACAACCAGACCGAATCTCGTGAGTGGCTGGTCAGTAATATTCTCAGCCCGGCGGGTGATATCTTTATTCGTCTGATCAAGATGATTGTGGTGCCGATCGTTATTTCCACGCTGATCGTCGGTATTGCCGGCGTGGGGGATGCGAAAAAGCTGGGCCGCATCGGATTGAAAACCATTATTTACTTCGAAGTGATCACCACGATCGCCATCGTGGTGGGGCTGACGTTGGCCAACGTATTCCAACCTGGCCACGGCATTGATATGTCGACGCTGACCACGGTGGACATTTCGCAGTATGAGAAAACCACCGAACAGGTGCAAAGCGGTTCGCACAGTCTGGTGGCGACCATTCTGTCGCTGATCCCATCGAACGTCTTCTCGTCGATGGCCAAGGGCGACATGCTGCCGATTATCTTCTTCTCGGTGCTGTTCGGCCTGGGGCTGTCGTCGTTGCCGAAAGAGACCAAAGAGCCGCTGCTGAAGGTGTTCAAGGCGGTGTCCGAGAGCATGTTCAAAGTCACCCACATGATCATGCGTTATGCGCCGATCGGGGTGTTTGGCCTGATTGCGGTCACGGTAGCCAACTTCGGTTTCGCTTCGCTGCTGCCGCTGGCCAAGCTGGTGGTGCTGGTGTACTTCGCCATCGCGTTCTTCGCCCTGGTGGTACTGGGGGCGGTCGCCCGGCTGTGCAACCTGCGCATCTGGACGCTGATCCGCATCCTGAAAGACGAACTGATCCTGGCTTATTCCACCGCCAGCTCGGAAACGGTGCTGCCGCGCATCATCGAAAAGATGGAGGCTTACGGCGCGCCCAAGTCGATCACCAGCTTCGTGGTGCCGACGGGTTACTCCTTTAACCTGGATGGCTCGACGCTGTACCAGAGCATTGCCGCCATCTTTATCGCCCAGCTGTACGGCATCGAGCTGTCGTTGGGGCAGGAGATCGTGCTAGTGCTGACGCTGATGGTGACCTCGAAAGGGATCGCCGGCGTGCCGGGCGTCTCGTTCGTGGTGTTGCTGGCCACCCTGGGCAGCGTCGGCATTCCGCTGGAAGGCCTGGCGTTCATCGCCGGCGTGGACCGTATCCTGGATATGGCGCGCACCGCGCTGAACGTGGTGGGCAACGCGCTGGCGGTACTGGTGATCGCCAAGTGGGAGCACCAGTTCGATCGCAAGAAGGCGCTGGCCTACGAAACAGAGTTCCTGGCGCAGAAGGTGAAGCCGGCCAACCAGGCCTAATCACCGAGTATCGCCGACGTTGAAAACGCCCCAGGCAGTTGTGCCGGGGCGTTTTGTTTTTTATGGCTCTTCAACCTGCCACTTTCTTTTCTCTGCCTTACTGCGCGACTTGCATCCCCGCTTAACAGAATCTAAAGTGTTACCAAATTAATAGAAATGATAATAGATGTTATTATCATTTTCATTTGATGATGTATGGAGACACGCAAAGCCGTTGAACGGTGGGGTTACGCCCGTTCGGCGTCTTTATTCGGGCTTATCAAAGGTAGGTAACATGTCGGACACCGCTTTGGCCTCTGGATGGTTGCCGCTGGCGCCAGCGCAGCTTGATTTCTGGGAAGAACACACTTTGCACCCTGGGCGGACTCTGTCCACCGTCGCACATTGCACCGAACTGTGTGGCGCGGTAGAGGAAGAGACGCTCTGCCGGGCGATCGTCACCACTCTCGCCGAGACGCAGGCGTTTGCCTTGCGCTTTGGTGAGCGGCATGGCGACTCTCCTGCGTCGTTACGTTACGATCCACAGCGCACACCGCCATTGCAACGCATCGATCTGCAAACGCACGGCGATCCCTGGCAGGCGGCGCAAAGCCTGATGCGCGAAGATATCGCGCAGCGCCGGGCGCTGCACAGCGAGCCGCTAGCCGCAGCCTGGCTGCTCAAACTGGGGCCGGAGCGCTACCTCTGGTACGTGCGTGCGCACCATATTCTGGTTGATGGCTTCGGCATGGCCCTGATCGAACACCGCTGCGCCGCGTTATACGCGCACTATCTGGGTGAGGGCAGCGCGGGTATGCCCCTGGGTGCCTTTGACGCCTTTCAACAGGCTGAACTGGCCTACGCTGATTCTGAGCGATGCGCGCGCGATCGGCGCTTTTGGCAGACCTATCTGCCGCCGTCGCAGGCGCTGCCGACGGTGCGCAAGGGCGGTGAGGCCTATGGCGTACGGCGTTTGAGCGCCCACTACCGGCTGCCGGCGGCGGTGTCGCACTGTCTGGCGCAGTTGGCGGAGCGCAGCGGCATCAATTGGCCCGACTTGCTGGTGGCGCTGTCGGCGGCCTGGCTGTTTCAGGTGATGCCGCGCTGTACCCGGCAAGGCGATACGCTGCCGATGTGGATGCCGGCGCTGAATCGTCGTGGACAGGCCGCCACCAACGTGCCTTCGCTGGCGGTCAACACTCTGCCGCTGCTGGTGTCACCGCCGCAAGCGGAGACGCTGGGGAGCTTTCTCACCACGCTGACGCAGCAGCTGCGCGAGCTGCGCAGCCACGGCGGCTACCGCCTGCGCCAGCTGGCCGCCGATCGGGGCGTGGATCCGGACTCGCGCTTCTTTATTTCCCCTTTCATCAACGTGCAGCCCTTCGATACGCCCCGTTTTACCGGCTGCAGCGGTACGCGCAGCGTATTGGCCGGCGGCTCGGGCGACGGTTTCAACCTGACTTATCGCGGCCGCACCGACGCCCGCGATCTGCAGGTGGATATCGATATCTATCTGGAGCAGTTTCCGACGGAGGATGCGCTGGACTATGGCGAGGCGCTGCAAGAATTTCTGTTGCGTGCGCTGCAGCGGGAAGCCTGGGAGCAACCGCTGGCGGCCCTGACGGCGTTGCCCGCCTGAGAAAGTGCGGGCGGGAGGATGCTCCCGCCCGAGTGGTATGGCTTCAGCTGGCCAGCAACGCCGCCACTTCGCGCGCGTTCTTGCACGGCAAGAGCGAACTGCTTACCAGACGGGTGCCGAAAGCGTCATTGAGGCGTGCCGCCACCTGTTTGATATGCGGCAGCTTCAGCCCCATGGCGATAAACGCCGTCTCTTCCCCCCATTCCGGGCGCGGCGTTACGCCAATTTCCTGCCAGTAAATGGCCAGGATCTCGGCGCTGCGCGCCAGCGGCGCGTTCGGCGGCGGGGCCGCGCAGGCGTTCAACGCCGGCGCGGTTTGTTGGTGGCTCAGGTCGGCGCGGATGCGATGGCGGTCGGTTTTACCGTTGGCGGACAGCGGCAGCGCCTCGGCATGGATAAAGCGCGTGGGAATATGGGTACAGGGCAGATAGCCGGTGGCGAAGGCGCGGATCTCGGACAGCGGCAGCGGTTTGCCGTCGCGGGTCAGATACAGGGCGCCGAGCGCCGCCTCGTTGTTCTCTCCGCTGGGATAATCCACCACCACCATATCCAGGATCGCCGGATGACGGCGCAGCACGTCTTCGATTTCCGGCAGCGAGACGCGCACGCCGCGGATCTTCACATAGCCGTTCACCCGGGTGGCGAACATGATGTTACCGTCCGCACGGTAATAGCCCTGATCGCCGGTGCGGAAAGCGCGCAGCGATTGCCCGTCCGGCCCTTCGAGGGTGACGAAATCGTGCTGCTTCAGTTCCCCCTGCTCCAGATAGCCTAACGCCAGGTTGACCCCGGCGGTGTGAATGCGGCCGACCACGCCGGCCGGGCAGTGGCTGCCGTCGTCATGGCAGATGAAGTAGCGGTTGGCCGGCAGCGGGCGGCCGTAAGGCACGGTGCCGCTCTCCTGTGGGGCGATCGGGTGCCAGATGCTCCAAATGGTGGTTTCGGTCGGCCCGCCGAGTGAGAACAGCGCGAGATCCGGGCGCAGGGTACGCAGGGTTTGCACCGTCGCTGGCTTGATGTAGTCGCCGCCTTGCGCCACCAGGCGCAGGGAGCGCAGGCTGTCGGCCGTTTTACAGGTGAGCAGCATCTCCAGAATGGCCGGCACCGAACACCACAGACTGACCCGATGTTTCTCCACCAATTGGTTCCAACTGATGGCGTCCTTTTCCTGATGCGACGCCGGCAGCACCAGCGTGGCGCCGGCGCACAGCGAACCGAACAGATCGAACATCGACATGTCATGGTGCGGCGGCGTGACGGAAATGAAGACGTCGTCAGCGGTGACCGCCCAGCGCAGCTGGGTCTGGTGGATAACGTTGGCGGTGGCGCGGTTGTTGAGCACCACGCATTTGGGCTTGCCGGTGGTGCCGGAGGTATACAGATAGTAGCTTGCGGCCAGGCTGGCGCTGCGTTCCACCAACGTCTGTTCATCCGGCAGCGCTGGCGTGCGATCCGTCGGCGCCAGCAGGGTTGCCGGCGTCACGCCGATCGGCGTCTCCAGATCGCCGCCGTGCACCACCAACGTCGGCCGGCAGTTCTCCAGCAGGTAGGCAGTGCGCTCCGGCGGCGAGTTGATGTCGACAGGCACCCAGATTACCCCCTGCAGGGCGCAGGCGAGGCTGAAGATGACCAGTTCCGGGCTGCGCGGCAGATACAGCGCCACTACGTTGCCCGGCTGCACGCCGCGGCTCTGCAGGTTGGCGATTGCCGTGGCGATCCGCTGGCCCAGTTCGCGGTAGGTCAGCCTCTGCTCGCCGCAGATCAGCGCATTGCCGCCGTTTTGCGCGCCAAACAGCCGCTCGGCCAGCTGCGCCAGATAAGGGTAAGGCGCGTAATTCGCTTCGCTGTCGTTGTGGCGGTAATGCGCCAGATCGATGAAGTCCCGCGGCGCGATCGCCAGGTCGGCCCGTTGGCAACTGTGCAGGATGCGTCGCTGCAACGCGGCCAGCATGGCTTCTACCTGCTCACCGTGCAACGCCTGTTCGGCGTAGTCCACGCACAGCTGCAGATTTTTTTCGCTGTCCAGCGTCAGGCGAATGTCGATGGCGACCTGCGGCGTTTGGGTCAGGCCGTCGTGGAAGCGCACCGGCGCCTCGGCCGGCAGCGTTTCCCAACCCAGGCAGTTGGTCAGGATCACCGGCAGCGCCGGGCCGCCCTGGCTTTGGCCGAGCAACTGCCGCGCCAGATCGACGCCGGAAAACGCCAGGTGGTCGAGCGCGCCGAGTACATCGTCCTGCAGGGCCTGCGCGCGCTGAATAAAATCTTCGCCGTGGCGGGAATAGCGCACCGCCACGAAGCTGGAGGCGTTGCCCAGGGCGCCGTCGGCGGCGGGGAACGCCACCGGCACCCCGACGCACAGCTCGCCATCGGTGGTCCAGTGGGCCAGCGTATCGAGGATCAGCGCCGACAGCAGGCTGTTGCGCAGCAGCGCATGCGGCGATCCCAGGCGGCCAAGCTGTTTTACCGTATCGCGCGGTAGCGTCAAGGTGGCGCGGCGATAGCGTGATGAGGTGAGATTGGCGAGCGGGGCGCGCCACGGCAGTGCCGACGGCGTGGTGACATCCTGCAGCTTTTCACGCCAGTAGGCGGCATCGGCCTGGCGCTGCGTCGCCGATGTGGCGGGGGGCGGCAGTGCGGCGGCGGTCGGCGCCAGAGGGCGATCGTCGAACAGGCGCGCGATCACGGTGGAGATCCCCTGGCCGTCGAGGATCAAGGCATCGAAGCTGGTGAAGATCAGCGTATCGTACGGCGATCCCGTCGGATCCTGCTGTTCGGCAAGTTGGATCACGGCGATGCGCCACAGTGGCTGGCTCGGATCGTGGCGCTGGTGGGAATAGCGATCGCGCAGCTGTTCAGTCTGGCGCTGCGCCGCTTCGTCATCAAGGGAGCGCAGATCGTGGCGATCCAGATGCAGCGTCACCTCTGGGCGTACGTGCTGCGTGGCGCGCTGCACATCGATGCAGGTGCGCAACGCCGGGTAGTGCTGTACCAGCTCGGCCAGGCGCGCTTCAAGGCGCGGTACATCCCGCTGCCGGGTGCGGTATTCGCGAAAGTCGTGCATCGCCACGCCGCCGAGCGGCCATCGATCGCTGCGGCCCAGAAGGTAGGCCTGCTGCAGTGCGGTTAATGGTGTCTCCATGGTACTTCCCTATAGTCGCTAACCGATTAAAACGAGCCGGGCGCCGTGCGCCCGGAAACCGATCTCAGTGCTGCGGCGCCAGCGCGGCGAGCAGCGTTTTCGCATGCTTTCCTGCCTCGGGCGACCGTTGGCAGATCAACGCCGCCAGCGCAGCCGAGGAGGGATGCGCCGTCAGATCCTGCGCCGTCAGCGCCGCCGCCAGATACTTGTTGAGCACTGTCAGCAGCGCGTTCACCCCGGCATCCGGCAAGGCCAACCGGCGGATATCGTCGTGGTCGCGCAAGTCGGCCTCGGGAGCCACCCGCGCCAGCAGCCGGTGCAGCACCTGGCGCACCGGCGCCTGCTGCGCCAGCGCGTCGGGCGTGCATTGCGCCAGCAGCTGCGACAGCGGGCGATCGAACGCCCCCGCTTGCCGCGCGGCCAGGTGCAGCAGCGCCCGGTAACAGGCCAGCAGGCGCGGCAGCACCTGCTCGGGGAACGCGTCCAGCCGCACGTCCCAGTTGATCAGAATACCGTCGTCGACATGGGCGACCTGCGCATCCAGCGCCACCTGCGGCCCCTGAGAGATCACCCAGCCGAGACGGCCGAAGGTGTCGGTGACCCGTTCGGAAAACAGCGTTTTGCCGCGGATGCCGAAACCGGCGGTAAACACCACCGGCGAAGGTTGCAGGCTGCCGTGCAGGCGCGACAGATCGCGCATCACGCTGACGCCGGGGTAATCCGCATGCTCGATCAGCTCCGCCAGCTGCGTCATCAGGCGCCGGCAGAAGGCGTTCAGGTTTTCCGTCGGGTTCAGTTCCACGCCGAGCAGCACCAGGTTAGAGAAATCGCCGATGAGGCGATGTGCGTCTTCCCGTTCGCTCTCGCGGTGGAACAGCGGCACGTTGAGCCGGAAGCGTGTCATGTTCCAACCCTGGCCGACGGCCAGCGCGAACAGCGCCAGAAACAGCGTCGAGAGGGAGGTGTGATGCCGTTTCGCGACGTTTTCCAGCGCGCGGCTTTCTTCTGCATTCAACTGTATGGCCAAACGATCGCTGCGGCAGCGGTCCGGCGTGCGCAGCAGGCGCGGCGCCGGCGGCATCTGCGCCAGGCGTTCACGCCACCAACGCTGGCCGCGTTCGCGCCGTTGGCGCAGCGCCGCGTCGGCGTCGCGTCGTTCGAGGTGGTCGAAGTAGGCCAGCGGCGCGTCATGGGCAGGGGCCGGCGGGCACTGGTGATAAAACGCCGTCAGATCTTCCATCAACAGGCGAAAGCTCATGGCATCGCCGGCGATCATGTCGAGATCGACATGCAGGCGGCTGCGTCCCGCCGGCAACAGGCTCAGGCTGATATCGCAGGGAACGCCCTGTTCCAGCGGCAGCAACTGGGTGCTTTTCGCCTGGCGCTTGGCGGCGAGCGCGGCCGCCAGCGTCGCTTCATCGGCATGTCGCCAGTCGTCGAGATGTAAAGTATGCCGGGGGCCGGGAGGTGCGATCGTCTGCCTGCCATCGTCGGTAATGCGCAGGCGTAACAGCGGATGGCGCAGATACAGCGCCTCGACGGCCTGGCGCAGCCGGGCGATGTTCAGCTCGCCGCTGTCGAATTCCGCATACAGGTGGGCGGCCATGCCGCCGAGAGGAGGAGCGGACTGTCGGCCTACCCAATAGGCGGCCTGCATCGTGGTCAAAGCTTTCATCGGGTATCCATTTTGATTCAGCCAACGAGACTGCAAGAATATATCCAAATGTTAATAGGAATGAAAATTATTATTATTTGATTCATTTGGCGCAGAGGTGCTATCTATAAGGGGTTTTAGCGATGCCGGGCAGGCAGGGCGTTGGGTGTGAATAATTTATCTATATTATTCTTAGCATTGAAATGATTGCTTGTTATTGCAGCGCTTGTTTTTCCTGCAAAAATATAAGGGTTTCTGGCGGCGAATACGCCCGGCCTCACACCATTGTTGATAATGATTTGCATTAAAAAATGCAAAATATTATCATTCTTAACACTATTTTACGTTTTTATACAAGCTGCCGGCCGCTTCGCCGGCGGCTTGGCTGTGGACGGGGCCGCGCCCGTTCGGCCGCGAAAGACATGGGTTCGCCGCAGGGATAAGCAACAGCAAGGCCGGGAAGGCCGCAGCGTCATGGTCTGTGTGAGTGTCGATGTAGGTTGTGTAAAAAAAAATCAAATTTTGTGCACCTCTGGGATGAAAGGAGAAGACATCTATGGGCAAGCATTTTGCGGCTCAACGGCATGAAAGCGTAGGAAACGGGGAAAAGGCGGGGATGAAAGCCCTTGGGGCATTTTCCTCCGTATTTTTAGGGGTTTGTTCACTGGCGATCGGTAACGTCAACGCGGCGGAAACGAAGAGCAACGAAACCTACCAGGACGCGGAAACGCTGCTGGTTACCGGTGAGAAGATCAAACGTTCCATTTTCGACACCGGCTCCAGCGTGCAGGTGTTCGACAGCAACCGCATCGCCTCGATGCCCGATGCGGTGCAGATCCCCGATCTGCTACGCATGACCCCCAACGTGGTGGATCTGGGCATCGGCAACGAACTGCCGACCGTGCGCGGTATCGACGGTTCCGGCCCGAACGTCGGCGCCAACGCTTTCCTCAGCGGCACCCGCCCGCGCCTCAATCTGTCATTGGACGGCCGTTCGCTGACGTATAACGAACAGGCGTTCGGTCCGCAGTCGCTGTGGGATCTGGATCGCGTCGAAGTGTTCCTCGGCCCGCAAAGCTACATCCAGGGGCGCAACGCCATCGCCGGCGCCATCGTCATGGCCAGTAAAGATCCGACCTTCGAATGGGAAAGCGCGTTCAAGGGCGGGGCCGGCAACCAGCACTCTTCACAGCTGGCCGCCATGGCGTCCGGCCCGCTGGTGGAAGATCAGCTGGCGTTCCGCGTCAGCGTCGATCGCCAGCGCCGCCGTAGCGAAGCCGATCTGCCGGCCTATGCGCCGGTGGGCGATCCGCGCGAAGTGGAGGCCACCACCGCCCGCGCCAAGCTGTTGTTTAACCCGGCCGGCCTGCGCGATCTGACCACCAAGCTGACCTTTAACCACTTTGGCAGCACCGCGCCGCAGAACGAAAGCCTCAACCCGCAGCCGCATCCGACCAACCCGCGCCACGATCCGCGCCGCGCCGTGTTCAAAAGCAACATGAACAGCACCATCTGGGATCTGGCCTGGGAGGCCTCCGATGCGCTGACGTTTGAAAACCGCGTTATCTATACCGATTTCAACATCAACCGTCCGACCGCTTACAACATCCAATACGCCGAGATCGACGGCCAGGAAGTTCACGTGGAGCCGGTGGTGCGCTTCGGCGGAGCGGACAGCCGCCTGCATGGGCTGGCGGGGCTGCGTTACTTCCACGGCACGCAGGATGAGTTCGTCAACATCTTCGGCGGATCGACCTTCAAAGATAAAACCGATACCCATTCGGCGTTCGCCGAGCTGACCTATGCGCTGACGCCGCAGGTGGACGTGACCGCCGCCAGCCGCCTGGAACGCGAACACCGTCGCCGCGACGGCGGCAGCCAGGCGGTGCGCATCGATTTCGATGAAACCTACACCGTGTTCCTGCCGAAGCTGGACGTGGCCTGGAAACCGACGGATACCCAAACCTACGGCGCCAAGATCGCCCGCGGCTATAACGCCGGCGGCGGCGGCATCACGATCGGCACGCCGGTGGTCAGCTACACCTACGGTTCTGAGTATGTCTGGAACTACGAGTTGTACACCCGCCATCACCTGAAAGACGCCAACGTGGTGCTGACAGGTAACATCTTCTACAACGATTACAAAGACATGCAGCTTCCGTACTCGCTGGGTGAGAACTCCAGCGTGATCCGCAACGCCGACAAGGTGGAAACCTACGGCGCGGAAATCGGCGCCACCTGGCAGCCGCGCTGGGACTTCGAACTGTTCGGCAACCTCGGCCTGTTGAAAACCGACATCAAGAAGTTCTCGGGCAGCGGCGTGGAAGGGCATGAGCTGGCGCGCGCACCGGCTTACACCGCCAACATGGGCGCCAAATATCAGTTCCTGAAAGGATGGGAGCTGAGCAGCAACGTGGCGTTTACCGACTCCTACTATTCGCAATACGACAACGACTCGCGCGGGCGCATCGGCTCTTATTGGACGGCCAACGCCCAGTTGGCTTACACCTTCGACTACGGTCGCGCCACGCTGTATGCGAAAAACCTGTTTGATTCCGACCGCCGCGAGATGGTCAGAAGCAACGACATCTACACGGCGACTCTCCAGCGAGGCCGCCTGGTCGGCGCAGCGGTTGAGCTGACTTTCTAACGCTATCGCGGTGACGGGGGACGAATGTCCCCCATTTTATGCGCTATCCCGGCATGGCCGGGCAAAGGAGATAACGCAGTGATCGGTGATTTTGACAGCATTCTGAGCGATGAAGAGGCCCAGCGGCTGGAGAGCGCGTTTCAGGCGCTGGGCGCGGGGGCGGCGAACGGCGAGCGGCCGGTAAGCGAAGCCGAAGAACGAGCATGGTTCGCCCATCTGCAGCAGGGCGGTGCGCACGGGCAGCGGGCGCTGGCCTGGCGCCTGACGGGGGACGTGGATATCGCCCGGCTGGCGGCGGCGCTGCAGGCGCTGGTGCGGGAAACGCCGGGCGTGAACGTGCGTTACGTTTTTGATGACGAAAACGGTCTGGTTAAACGCGCCGCCGATTCTGCGCCGTTGCCGGTGAGCCTGCGTCAGGTGGCGGATGAACAACACGCCATGGGTTGCCTGCTGCAAGCGCAGGCGGCGCCATTTGAACTGGAAAGCGAAGCGCCGCTGCGCTGCCTGCTGTTGCTCACGTCGGGTGATGACGTGATTTTGGGCGTGGTATTGCATGACATTCTGGCGGAAGCGTTGCCGTGGCGCCACCTGCCGACGATGCTGTCCGCCCGTTATAACGGGGGTGCGATGCCCCTGTCTTTCGTGGCGGAGCCGGTCGAGCCGGCGGAAATCCCGGAGCCGCAACTGCCCTGGAAGCGCCAGGCGGTTTCGCTGCAGGATTACCGCAGCCCGGCGCAGCGTGCTGAAGCCTTGCCGCCGGTGGGGGGGCGCGTGGTCACGCGCATTGCGCGTTCGCTGTTACCCGCCAACGACACACCGCGGGCCTTGCTGGCGGCGGTAGCGGCGCGGTTTGCCGAGTTCGTCGCCGCGCAGGCCGGTGGGCAAGCCGTGCAGCTGTGCGTGCCGACGGCGGAGACGGCGGAGTGCATCGGTTTGGAGCTGGGGCTGACGGCGGTACCGCTGATGCGCCTGACCGTGCTGCATGGCGAGGGCGACATCGGGCAGCGGCTGCTGGCACAGACCGTGGCCGAACAGCCGGATCCGCAGCGGGCGCAGCTGCTGGTGGCCTGGCGTGACGATCTGGCTGCGGACTGGCGCATGGAAGGCGTTCACGCCGAACGCCTGTTGCTGCCGCCGCTGCATACGCCGTTTGAACTGGCGCTGCTGTTGGGCTTGCCGGAGGCAGAAACGCTGACGCTGGAGCTGGTCACCGACCCGCGCCTGTCTCCGCACGCGGCGCCTTTCCTGCTGGAGCAGTTCAGCGCGTTCCTGGCCGGGCAGCGAATTACCGTCGCATTGCCGGCGGCTTCCCCGGCGATGGCCGCGCCGGCGGCGAACGGCGACGCGGACGAAAGCGTTGCGCCGCTGATTTTGCAGGAGTTTCGTGAGGCGCTGGTGGCCCCGGAAATGACCCTGGATGAAGACTTCTTCGATCGCGGCGGCCATTCGCTGGTCGCTACCCGGGTGATTGGCCGCTTGCTGAGCCTGCATCAGATCGAAATCAACATTAACGATTTGTTCAGCCATCCGACGGCGCGCGGGTTGGCGGGCTATGCCAAACGTCTGAACGTTGCGCAGCCGAATGCCGCGCTAGCCATCGCCGACGATCATGATCGGGCACAGGCGCCGCTGTCGCTGGCACAGGAATCGCTGTGGAAGGTGTATGAAGCCTTCGGCCATGACGAGATTTTCAACCTGCCGTTCTCTCTGCGCTTCTTCGATGCGGTGGATGAAACGGCGCTGCATCAGGCGTTTATCGACGTCATGACTCGTCATACCGTGCTGCGTTCACGCTTCGTCGAGCAGCAGGGGGAGGTGGTGCAGGTCGTGGTGCCGGCCGCAGAATTGCCTGATTATCAGTGGTTCCGCTTCTCCCACGAGACGCCGGCGGGTAATGCCGCCGCCCTGTTGGCCGACGCCGGCCAGCATCGGTTCGATCTGGCCGCCGAGCTGCCGCTGCGCGCCACGCTGCTGCGCGATGCGGACAACGGCCAACAGCTGCTGTCGCTGCTGTTCCACCATGTGGTGCTGGATGAATGGTCGCTCAACCTGATGATGGACGAGTTGGGCGTCGCCTATCGCCATCGCGTCGTCGGCCAGGCGCCGCAGTGGAGCGGGCAGCCGCCGCAGTTCCATACCTTCGCCCGGCAACAGCGGGCTTCGGGAGTGCAGCAGCAACATCTGGACTACTGGCTCGATGCGCTGCGCGGCGCGCCGGTCGGCCAGCCGATCTTCCGGCAAGAAGCGTCCACCCACCCGGCGGTGCCGGCGCCGGCGGACGTCAACGGCGGCTGGCTGGAGTTCGAGGTCGATCCTGCCGTGGCGGAAGGCTTGTATCAGCTTGCCCGCCGCAACAACGCGTCGCTGTTCAACGTGGTGTATGCCGGGATTACCTCGGCGCTGCGCCTGCTGGGCGGCCCGGCGGATCTGCTGGTGGGCACCTCGACTTCCGGCCGTAACGACGCCGAGTTCTTCGATACCGTCGGCTATTTCACCACCGTGGTGGTGCACCGCGTGCGCTTCGACGAGGGGCTAACGGTGGCCGGATTGGTCAGCCAGGTGAAAAACACCATCAATGGCTCGCTGCCGTACACTGACATTCCGATCGATCTGGTGGAGGAAGGGCTGTTCGGCGTGGACGCCGACCGCAAGAACCACATGTTCGAAGTGTTTATCCAGATCCACAGCCGCATCAAGCTGAACGGCGAGTTCCGGCTGCAGGACGGCAGCGCGATCGCCTACCGTCAGGTGGAGCCGGAGAAAGCCGAATCGTTGCTCGGCCTGCAGTTTGAGGTGATGGAAGACGATCTGGCGGGGGCGAAATCCCTGCGGGTGATGATGACCTACCGCCAGGATCACTACAGCCGGGAGCAGGCCAATCTGATCGCCGACGGCGTTCAGCATGTCTTTACCCAGTTTGCGCAGCACATCGCTGGCGATATCGCTCTGGCGGCGCTGCCGCCCGGGCCGCAGGCATGACGTTGTTTCACTCTAACCGAAAGCATGATTTTCAAGGAGATAAAAGGATGTCTGGAACCCTAGCAACCCCGCGCGCGTTACTGTCGCTGCTGGTGGCGGCCTCTCTGGTGGTCGCCGGCGCCGCGCAGGCCGACGATGCCGGCATCAAACCGCAAGACATCAAGCGCCAGGCGCTGTCGTCGACGGTGGTGGAGATGGCCTACAGCACCTCGCAACAGGCGCTGTTCGTCAGCGCGCCGGATTGGAAGGAAGAGGCGCGCTCCCGCGTGCTGCGGCTGGATCCCAACACCCTGGCGATCAAGGCGGAGATCCCGCTGCAGGTGAAAGGCTTCGGCGTGGCGCTGAACGACGCTGGCAATCGCCTGTACCTGACGCAGGCCTTCAACGGCGAAGTCGGGGTGGTGGACACCACCACCAACCACGCGCTGGGCAGCATCAAGCTGCTGGACAAGGCGGTGCTGGAGCAGGCTTACAAGCAGGCGGGCATCAGCGGCAAGCGTCTGGATTTCCTGTTGGCGGAGCTGAAGAAGTTTAAAATCACCGAGGACTACCTGTATCGTCTCCGCGAGATCAAGTATGACGCGCAAAGCGGCCGTCTGTTCCTGCCGGGCCTGGGTTTCGGCGTCGACAGCGTGCTGTACGTGGTCGATACCAAGGCCGGCAAGCTGGAGAAAGTGATCCCGGGCTTCGGTTACAACGCGGTGGGCATCACGCTGGATGAGAAGGGCCGTCGGGTATTCGTTTCCAACATGCAGGGGCAGGTGATCACCCTGAACGCCGACACGCTGGCGATCACCGCCACGCACGAAGTGCAGGCCGATCAGCTGCTGAACCTGGTGTATGACCCGGCGGGCAATCGCCTGCTGGGCGTCGATCAGGGCATCGATCGCGACGACTACCGCAACCATCATCTGGGGCACGACTACGTGAAGCGCAGCAGCGGCCACCGGGTATTTGCGCTGGATGCGGACAGCGGCAAGGTGCTGGCCAGCGAGCTGACGGATGAGGTGCCGATCGGCCTGTTGCTCGACGAGCGCAGCCAGCGGCTGTATGTCGCCAACCGCAAAGGGGTACGCGTGGATCACGGCGCCGGGACGCTAACGGTGTTTGACGCCAAAACGCTCAAGCGTCTGCAGACCGTGGATTTGCCGCCGCACCCTAACAGCCTGGCGCTGGATCCGAAAGGTGACGCGCTGTTCGTGACGGTGAAAAACGACGGCGCTTCCACCAAGGCCGGCAAGCCGGAAAGCGTGGTGCGTATTCAACTGAATTCCAACTAGCTGAATATAAAGATAAAAAAAGGGCGCCGCGGCGCCCTTTGTCGTTGGAACATGTCATCAGAAGTGGGTGTTGATGCTCATGTAATAGGTACGGCCCGGTTCGTTGTAGGTAGCCGCGCCCGCGCCGGCGATGTTGATCGCGCCGGTGTTCGGATCGCCCACGTTCTGCGCGTTGCCGGCGCGGAACTGGCGTTTGTCGAACAGGTTGTCGATGCCGGCGGTGAGGCTGACGTTTTTGGTCAGGTCATAGGTCGCGCTGGCGCCGACGACGGCGTAAGGGCTAACCTCACGGGTTTCGCCGCCGGTGGCCGGTTTACCCTGGTAGTTGTACTTCTTCGGCTTCTGACGGCCGTACCAGGTCAGAGTGGACTGCATCGACAGATCTTGCGTGGCCTGCCAGCTGAGGGTCGAGTTGACGGTAAACTTCGGGATCACCGACAGGTAATCGCCGGTGGTCTTGTTCTTGTTCTCGATCATGTAGGTGGCGTTGTTGCTCCAGGTGACGGTCTCGCTGACCGGCACGTTCAGCGAGCCTTCCAGCCCTTGCACCACCGCCTTCGGCACGTTTTCCCACTGATAGACCGCCGTACCGGTGCTGCTGGTGGCGATGCGGGAGTTACCCGCTTCAATCTTGTTGTGGTAATCGTTGCGGAAGTAGGTCACGCCGGCCAGCCAGCCGTCGTTATGGAACTCCAGCCCGATCTCTTTGTTGACGCTGGTTTCCGCCTTCAGATCGTCGTTGCCGAGCAGGTAGCAGCCGTTTCTGGTATCGCTACCGGCGCATCCCTGGCCTTTGCTGTACAGCAGGTAGTTGCCGTTGGTCTGGAACAGGGTCGGGGCTTTATAGGAACGCGCGATGCCCATCTTCAGCGTGAAGTAGTCGCCCAGTTCCTGCGACAGGTTCAGCGCCGGGCTCCAGTTGTTGCCGGATTCCGAATGCAGATCGTAGCGCAGACCCGGCGTCAGCATGGTGGTGTCGGTCAGTTCAATGTTGTCTTCGGCGAACAGCGAGAAGATATGCGCGGAAGCGTAAGGGCTACGCGTACCTGTGGTCATGCCGGGAATGGTGCCGCCCATCAGTGTTTGGCTGGTGGACGTGCCGTCTTTCATCCGCTGCTGGGTCCACTCGGTGCCCAGCGTGGCGGTTTGCGCGACGCCCAGCTCGAACGGCACGCTGACTTCGCTGTGCGCCAGGAAGTCGTCCAGCTTGGTGGTGCCGAAACCGGTGTTTTTGGTGTCGAAGATGCCTTCGGTGCCGCCGGCCAAGCCCTCGTTCAGGCGGGTGTTGCGGGTGCGTTCGAACTGCACGTAGTTGTTGGTGCTCACGCCGTTGTCCCAGGCGCCGCGGTGGGTCAGGCCGAAGGTTTCACGGTAGATGCGGTTAGTCTCTTTGCCGTAGTTGCTCTGCACCAGGGCGTTGGTGTTGGTGTTCTGGGTATCGCCGGCGTACAGGTTGCCCTGGCGGCCATAGGCGTACTCGAACTCCAATGACTGCAGATGGGCGAAATCCCAGTGCAGCAAGGCGTCGATGTTTTTATCGACCACCCCCTCGCGCCCGGCCGGGACGCTGTTGGCGTAGGCGCCGACGCGTTCGGATTTATGCGATTCGTTAATGTCCCAGGCGTCGGCCTGCGTTTTGCTGTAGCCGCCGAACAGGCGGAAGCTCAGGGTGTCGCTCAGCGGGCCGGACAGGCTGAAGTCGGTACGTTTGGTGGCGCCTTCCTGCTTGTGCTGCGGCACGTTGAAGTAACCGTTCAGCGAGCCGTGCAGCGCATCGCCGGCCTTCTTGGTGATGATGTTGACCACGCCGCCCGCGGCGCCGTTGCCGTAGCGCGCCGCGGCGGGGCCGCGCAGCACTTCGATGCGTTCGATCATTTCCGGCGGCACCCAGGCGGTATCGCCGCGCGAGTCGCGCTCGCCGCGCCAGCCCTGACGCACCGAGTTGCGGCTGGAGGCCGGTTTGCCGTCGATCAGAATCAGGGTGTTTTCCGGGCCCATGCCGCGGATATCGATCTGGCGATTGTTGCCGCGCTGGCCGCTGGTGGAGTTGCCGGTCAGGTTAACCCCGGGCATGGTGCGGATCAGTTCGCTGATGTCGCGCGCCGGCGGGCGTTTTTTGATCTCGTCGGCGGTGATGGTGGACACCCCCGGCGCCTGCAGGTTCTGCCGGGCGGCGGTCACGACGATGGTGTCTTCGCCGCGCGGCTTTTTCTCCGCTGTGCCGCTGTTCTCTTCCGTGGTGGGGGTGTCGGTCTGCTGCGCGGCGTTGGCGAACGCGGACGCGCCCAATCCCAAGCCGATAAGAGTGGCTAAAGAATAACGTGATAGCTTGCTTTTCATCTGAGTGTCCTACCTTGCTGCCATCCCTCGCCGAATGGGGGGAAGGGCGGTTGTAGTTTTTGTGTAGTCGGAAATAGAAAATCGGCTGCGGCAAGGGATGCCATTGATGTATCCCCGATCCCTGTCCGTTGCGCGCAATACCAGCACGATCTCCAAGCCTTACACACTATTGCAAATGCAAATTATTATCAATAGTATTTGGCGTACAGTGCGTTCGGGCGGTGGCCGGCGATAGGGAAAAGTCGACGTTCCCGGAGCCGCCAACTACAAAATGGGTAGGCGTTGTGAATACAGAACTACAGTCAGAAAGCAGCAGATTATTGGCCAGCAGCAATGCGGGCAGTCCAGGGTGGTGGTTGACGGTGGCACGACGCGGTACGCCATGGGTAGAACCGGCGGGTAACGGCCGGTGGCGCACCACCTTCTTCTGGCGCGATCCTCAGGGATGCGAATTGACCTCCGCCTACCGTCGCGTGTGGATCAACATTAACTGCCTGACCGACCATCATCAGCCGAATCCGCCGCAAAGCCTGCAGCGCTTGGCCGGTACCGACGTGTGGTACTGGCAGACCGAGCTGAGCGGCGCCTGGCGCGGTAGCTACTGCTTTATCCCCTGCTTTGACGAGCGGCCGCCGGCGTTCAGCGGCGACGATGCGCACGCCAACATGCACAACCTGCGTCACTGGTGGCACCAGGTGTTCGCCAGCGCTACCCCCGATCTGCTCAACCCTTATCGCTCCTGGCAAAGCGCCAGCGGCCACAGCGTCTCCGGTCTGCACATGCCGGATGCGCCGCCGCAGCCGGTATGGCGTTCGTTCGACGAGTATGAGATCGCCAGCGGGCGCTGCACGCCGCCACTGCCGGCGCGTTTGCAGCGCCATACCTGGCAGAGCGAACGCCTGGGCAACAGCCGCGACGTCTGGATCTACACCACCGGCGACAGCAAGCCGGCCGAGCGCCCGCTCGCGATCCTGCTCGACGGCCAGTTCTGGGCGAAGCAGATGCCGGTTTGGGAGCCGCTGATGCAGCTGACCCGCGAGGGGGCGTTGCCGGAAGCGGTGTATGTGCTGATCGACATCATCGATCTGCCGCACCGGGCGCGAGAATTAACCTGCAAGGACGATTTCTGGCTGGCGGTGCAGGAAGAACTGATGCCGCAGCTGGCCGACTGGGCGCCGCACAGCGACAAGCCGGCCGATACGGTGGTGGCGGGGCAAAGCTTTGGCGGCCTGGCCTCTCTGTACGCCGGGCTGCGCTGGCCGCAGCGCTTCGGCGCGGTGATCACCCAGTCCGGCTCCTACTGGTGGCCGCGGCGCGACATGCTGCAACTGCCGAGCATTCCCGACGACGCCTGCTGGCTGATGCAGCAGGTAGAACGGCACGGCCTGGGCAACCACGGCGCGCTGAAGGTCTTTATGGAAGCCGGTTCGCAGGAAAAGCTGGTGCATCGGGTCAGCGGCGAAATGGCGGCGCGCCTGAGCGACGCCGGCCATCGGGTGCACTACCGGGTGGTGGAAGGCGGGCACGACGCGTTGTGTTGGCGCAGCGGCCTGACCGATGGGCTGCAGGCGGTATGGGCTTCCGCTTTCGCCACCGCTTATCCGGCATCGGCGACGGCAACGGCACGAGGAACACATGGTGGAAAGCCTGAATCCGTTCGATGATCAACAGCAGCGCAGCCTGGTGCTGCGCAACGTACAACAACAATACAGTTTGTGGCCGGATTTCCGCGCCATTCCGTCCGAGTGGACGATCGTCTTTGGCCCGGCGGCGCGCCCCGCGTGCGACGAGTGGCTGGAACAGCATTGGCAAGATATTCTGCCGGTCGCAGCACGCGAGGCGTGACCGGCGCCAGGTAATTACGGGAGCAATAAGCAGTGTCACACACCCCTAACTCTCTCAGCGGCCCGGCGCTTGCGGGCGAATGGCCGTTGGTCGCGGCGCAACCCGGCATCTGGGTCGCCGATCAAATCTCCCCGCATCGCAATGCCTACGCGGTGGCCCACGCCATCGAACTCAACGGCCCCATTGCCGTGGAGCCTCTGCTGCAGGCCATCATCCAGGGCCTGGACGAGGTGGACATGCTGCGCCTGCGTTTTGCTGAACGCGACGGCGTGCCGGTGCAATGGCTGGACGACGCGCTGGCGGTGTATGAGCCGGAACTTGTCGATCTGACGACGTCGTCGGATCCTGAAGCCGCCGCACGCGCGCTGATGGACATCGATCTGGCGAGCGATCTGCGCGCCGGCAGCGGCGCGCCGCTGTATCGCCATGTGGTGATGCGTTTGGCGGATGACCGTTGGTTCTGGTATCAGCGCTATCACCATCTGCTGGTGGACGGTTTCAGCTTCACCGCCATCGCTCGCCGCGTGGCGGCGATTTATACCCACCTTTGCCGCGGCGATGCGCTGGAACCGACGCCTTTCACGGCGTTCAGCGACGTGGTGGCGGAATACCAGGCTTACCGGGAAGCGCCGGCCTGGCAACGCGACGCCGATTTCTGGCGCGAGAAAGCGCAGCAGCTGCCGCCGCCGGCCACGCTCTGCCCGCAGCCGCTGGCCGGGCAAACGCCCACGCCGCGCATCCATCGATTGGAACAGCGCTGCGATCCGCAGGCCTTCGCCGAACTGGTGCAGTGCGGCGCGCAGCAGAAGCTGAACGCCGCCGATATGGCGGTGGCGCTGGTGGCGCTGTGGGTGTCGCGTCTGAGCGGCCAACCGAGCTTCAGCGCCGGTTTTATCTTCATGCGCCGCACCGGATCGGCCGCCCTGTGCGCGGCCGGCCCGGTGATCAACGTGCTGCCGATGGAGATGCACCTCGAGCCGCAGGCCACGCTGTATGAGGCCGCCGCCCGCATCAGCCGCGAGCTGAAAACGGTGCGCCGCCATCAGCGCTACGACGCCGAACAGGTGCAACGCGATCTGGGGCGCATCGGCGACGGCGAACCGCTGTACGGCACGGTCTTCAACTTCAAAATGTTCGATTACCAGCTGGATTTCGCCGGTATCGAAGGCATTACCCACGATCTGGCCTCCGGGCCGGTGCGCGATCTGGAGATTGCGCTGTTTATCGACGAACACCATCAGCTGAAGGTGGAGCTGCTGGCCAACGCCGAGCGTTACAGCCGTCAGGAACTACTGGCGCATCTGCAGCGGTTGCCGCTGCTGCTGGCGCAGTTCGCCGCGCAGGCAACGTTGCCGATCGGCGAAGCCGACATGCTGACCGCCGACGATCATGCGCTGCTGGCGCGGGTCAACGACACGGCGCATCCGGTGCCGGCGGCCACGCTGAGCCAACTGCTGGCGCAGCAGGCGCAAATTACGCCGAACGCGCCGGCGCTGGCGGATGCGCATTTCAATTTCACCTACCGCGAAACGCGCGAGCAGGTCACGGCGCTGGCGCGCCAGCTGGTGGCGCAGGGCGTGCAGCCGGGCGACATCGTGGCGGTGGCGCTGCCGCGTTCGGTGTTCCTGTCGCTGGCGTTGATGGCGATCGTGGAAGCGGGCGCCGCCTACCTGCCGCTGGATACCGGTTATCCGGACGAGCGGCTGGCGATGATGCTGGAAGACGCCGCGCCCCGGCTGGTCATCACCAACCCGGCGCAGCAGGCGCGCTTCGCCGACAAGGGCGAAATCTTGCTGTATGACGCGCCGCTGGCGGCCGATCATGCCGCCGGGGTGGCGATCGCGGGCCCGACGCCGGATCATGCGGCCTATATCATCTTTACCTCCGGTTCCACCGGGCGCCCGAAAGGCGTGCTGGTCGGCCATCAGGCGATCGTCAACCGCTTGCTGTGGATGCAGCACCAGTATCCGCTGGGGGCGGACGACGCGGTGCTGCAGAAAACGCCATGCAGTTTCGACGTCTCGGTGTGGGAATTCTTCTGGCCGCTGATGGTCGGCGCCCGGCTGGTGATGGCGCCGCCGGAGGCGCACCGCGATCCGCAGCAACTGCAACAGCTGATCGCGCAACACCGCATTACCACGATGCACTTCGTGCCTTCGATGCTGGCGGCTTTCGTGGCCGCACTGGACGACGACGCGGCGGTGGCGAACTGCGCCGCGCTGCGCCAGGTGTTCTGCAGCGGCGAAGCGCTGCCGGCGGAGCTGTGCCGCCTGTGGCAAAGCCGCACGGCAGTGCCGTTGCATAACCTCTACGGCCCGACCGAGGCGGCGGTGGATGTGACCTGGCATCCGGCCTACGGCGACGCGCTGGCGAAGGTGACCGGCGCCAACGTGCCGATCGGCCTGCCGGTATGGAACACCGGACTGCGCATTCTGGACGCGCGCCTGCGGCCGGTGCCGCCGGGCGTGGCGGGCGATCTGTATCTGACCGGCGTGCAGCTGGCGCACGGCTACCTTGGCCGGCCTGATCTGACCGCCAGCCGCTTTGTCGCCGACCCGTTCGGCGAGGGCGGACGGATGTATCGCACCGGCGACGTGGCGCGCTGGCTGCCGGACGGCGCGGTGGAATATTTGGGCCGCAGCGATGATCAACTGAAGATCCGCGGGCAGCGTATCGAGCTGAGTGAAATCGACCACGCCTTGCTGTCGCTGCCGGGTGTGCGCCAGGCGGTGACGCATGCGCTGGTGTTGCAGGGCACGCCGGTGGACGCCGGCGGCGATGCGCGCCAGCTGGTGGGCTATCTGGTGATGCAGCCCGGCGCGAGCTGGGATGCGGAAGTTTTGCGCGCGGCGCTGGCCGACCGCCTGCCGCCGCACATGGTGCCGGTGGCGTTGGTGGAAATGAGTGATTTGCCGCTGAGCGCCAACGGCAAGCTGGATCGCAAGGCTTTGCCGCAGCCGCAGGGCGGTGAGCGCAAGGCGGGGCGGCCGCCGCAGGCCGGGTTGGAAAGCGAGATCGCTGCGGTATTCGCCCGTTTGCTGCAGCGCGAGCAGGTGTTCGCCGACGACGATTTCTTCGCGCTTGGCGGCCATTCGCTGCTGGCGATGCGCCTGGCGGCGGAGTTGCGCCGCGATCTGGGCAAGGCGGTGTCCGTCGGCCAGGTGATGGTGGCGTCGCGCGTTGAGCAACTGGCCGCCTTGCTGGCGGAAGATCGCACGCAGGAAGAGGCCGATCGCAGCGGCTTCGACAGCGTATTGCCGCTGCGCGTCACCGAGGGGCCGACGCTGTTCTGTCTGCACCCGGCGTCCGGTTTCTCCTGGCAGTTCAGCGTATTGCCGCGCTATCTCGATCAGCACTGGTCGCTGGTCGGCATCCAGTCGCCGCGGCCGGACGGCCCGCTGGCGCTGAGCGAAGATATGGATCAGGTGGTGGATGCCCACTTGCAGACGGTGTTGCAGGTGCAACCGCACGGGCCGTATCACTTCATCGGCTACTCGCTGGGCGGCACGCTGGCGCAGGGCATTGCCGCCCGGCTGCAGGCGCGCGGCGAGCAGGTGGCGTTCCTCGGCCTGCTGGATACCTATCCGCCGGAGACCCAAAACTGGGACGTGATGCTGGACGACAACGTGTTGAAGGAAGTGCAGCGTGAGCGCGAGCAGTTCCTGGCGGTGTCGCAGGACACGCTCGATCCGGCGCTGGGTGAGGCGCGCACGGCGATGTTCGACAACATTGAAGCCAACTACGCCGATTCGGTGCGGTTGCTGTCGCACACGCGGACCGCCCGTTTCCACGGCCAGGCGACGCTGTTCGTCGCCAAGCGCACGCTGCAGGACGGGATGGACGTGCAGCAAACCTGGTCGCAGTACGTCGATGCGCTGCAGGCGCACGAGCTGGACTGCGCGCACGTCGATATCGTTTCGCCGGCGTCGTTCAAAGTGCTGGGGCCGCTGCTGAACCGGATCTTGCGCACGCTGTAATTACGCCCTCATCCCGCCGCCAGACACGGGGATTGTCCCGCGTTTGGCGGCGTTTCTTGCGGTCGCTCACAATTGAATATCAATGAGTTTTATTATCATTATTGATTTCGTCATCTGTGCTAGCATAGCGCTCCGCAACTGCAGAATCCCCGTTTAAAGATGTGGTGAACAACCGATGAGTAGCAAACCCTCCATCCTGCTTGATTTCAGCCTGCTGAAAACCAACCGGGCTTTCCGCGCGGTGTTCTGCGCGCGCTTTATCTCCATTGTGGCGCTGGGGTTGATGGCGATCGCCATCCCGGTGCAGATCCAGGCGCTGACCGGTTCCACCCTGCAGGTCGGGCTGGCGGTGACGCTGGCCGGCGGCGGCATGTTCGCCGGGCTGCTGATGGGGGGCGTATTGGCCGATCGCTATGAGCGGCGCCGACTGATTCTGTTTGCGCGCTCCACCTGCGGCGTCGGCTTCGTCGGCCTGTGCCTCAACGCCCTGTTGCCGTCGCCTTCGCTGGCGGCCATTTATCTGCTGGCGGTATGGGACGGCTTCTTCGGCGCGGTGGGGGTGACGGCGCTGCTGGCGGCCACGCCGGCGCTGGTGGGCCGCGAAAACATCGTGCAGGCGGGCGCCATCAGCATGCTGACGGTGCGCTTCGGCTCGATTCTTTCCCCGGCGATTGGCGGCCTGGTGATCGCTCATATGGGCATCGCCTGGAACTACGGCCTGGCGGCGTTCGGCACCCTGCTGACGCTGTTGCCGCTGCTGAGCCTGCCGCAGCTGATGCCGCCGCCGCAGCCGCGGGAACATCCGCTGCGCGCGCTGGCGGGCGGTTTCGCCTTCCTGTTCCAGAACAAGGTGATAGGTATGGTGGCGCTGATCGGCGCGTTGCTGACCATGGCCAGCGCGGTGCGCGTGCTGTACCCGGCGATGGCGGAAAGCTGGCGCATCGACGCAGCCCACCTCGGTTATATGTACGCCGCCGTGCCGCTCGGCGCGGCCATCGGTGCGTTCACCAGCGGGCGCGTGGCGCACGTGGCGCGCCCCGGTTGGGTAATGCTGCTGACGGCGATCGCGGCTTTCGCCTCTATTGGCCTGTTCGGTCTGATGCCGTGGTACAGCCTGGCGTTGCTGTGCCTGGTGGCGTTCGGCTACCTGAGCGCGCTGAACTCGCTGCTGCAATACGGCCTGATCCAGAGCCTGACGCCGGATAACTTCCTTGGCCGCATCAACGGCCTGTGGACGGCGCAAAACGTGGTGGGCGATGCGCTGGGCGCGTTGCTGCTGGGGGCGATGGGCGCCTTCATGCTGCCGGCGATGAGCGCCAGCGGTTTCGGCTTCGGCGCGGCGCTGCTCGGCATCCTGTTGCTGTTCGCCATGACCGGTTTGCGCCAGGTCACGCTGCACAAACCGGAGCCGCATAACGAGGCGCAACCAGCCAGCGAAAAGTAACGTCATGCGCTAATGCGACGCTGTGGGATCAAATAGCAATGCTTATCATCGGCATGCGTAAAACCCACAGCGTTTATGTCATGATTTCGAAATGAAAGAAGTGCTTACGTTTATTGACATAGCAAATATCGGCGAGTAATTTAGCGCGGAATTAACTCAAATGATAATCATTATTATATTGGTTATCACTTCAAATTATTGAGGGCGAAGCGATGGATACTGCCGTGAACGACATCAATCGAAAGGAAATGCAGGAGCGCGAAGAACACCGGTTCGCCGCTGATTTTTCTCCGGCGTCGGGCTTCTTCTTTACCTCCCCTTTCCGCAGCTTGACCACCACCGGTTGTTTCAGCCGCATTCGCCTGCCGGCCGCGGACGGCGCCGATCTGAACGGCGAGTTCCAGCGCAGCGTACGGCAGGCGTTTGCCGAGGCCCGCCAGGCCGGCATCAAAAAACCGCTGCTGTGCGGCGCCATTCCGTTCGATACCCGGCAGCCTTCGGCGCTGTTTATTCCCCAGCAGAGCCGCTGGTTCGATCGCGCCGCCTTTATGGCCGGCGTTAGGCCGGCGGCGGATGGGCCGGAGCTGGCCGGCGTAACGGAACTGCCGCCGCAGCAGCCGTTCATGAACATGGTCAGCGACGCCGTCGACGCGATGAAGGCCGGTGAGTTGGACAAAGTGGTCTTGTCGCGCCTGCTGGAGATCGAAACGCGCCAGCCGGTGGATCGCCATGCGCTGATGGCGCGCGTGATCGCCCAGAACCCGCACGGTTTCCATTTCCATGTGCCGCTGGAGCAGGGCGCGCTGTTGGGCGCCAGCCCTGAGTTGCTGCTGCGCCAGGACGGCGGCCGTTTCTATTCCAACCCGCTGGCCGGTTCCGCCCGGCGCGAGGCCGACCCAGAGCGCGATCGCGAAGTGGGAGAGCGGTTGATGGCCTCGGCGAAAGATCGCCACGAGCATCGCATCGTTACCGAAAGCATGCGTGACGTGCTGGCCGGCCGCTGCCGCTACCTGAACGTGCCGCACACCCCTGAACTGTTGACCACTACGACGCTGTGGCATCTCTCCACGCCGATCGACGGCGAGGCGGCGTCTCCTGACGAAAATGCCCTGTCGCTGGCCTGTCTGCTGCACCCGACGCCGGCGCTGTGCGGCATGCCGACGGCCGAGGCGCACGCCTTGATCGGCAAGCTGGAGCCGTTCGATCGCGGCCTGTTCGGCGGCATCGTCGGGTGGTGCGACGACGAAGGCAACGGCGAGTGGGTAGTGACTATCCGCTGCGGCACCGTTGACGGCAACCGGGTGCGGCTGTTCGCCGGCGCCGGCATCGTGGAAGACTCTTCACCCGAATCTGAATGGCATGAAACAGGCACCAAACTCAGCACTATTCTGCGTGCCTTTGGTATAAATCAAGGATAACGACAAGATGAGCATTGCCTTTACCCCCTGGCCGGCGGAGTTCGCCAGCCGCTATCGCGAGCGCGGCTACTGGATAGACAAGCCGCTGACCGAGATCCTCGACCGCCAGGCCGACAACGACGCCCCGGCGATTATCGATGCCCAGGGCAGCCTGACCTACCGTGAGCTGCAGCAGCGCGCCGATCGTCTGGCGGCCGCTCTGCTGCGCCGCGGCGTAAAATCCGGTGATACCGCGCTGGTGCAGCTGGGCAACGTGGCGGAGTTCTATATCGTGTTCTTTGCGCTGCTGAAAATTGGCGTGGCGCCGGTCAACGCGCTGTTCAGCCATCAGCGCAGCGAACTGAACGCCTATGCCGAGCAGATCAAACCGGCGCTGCTGATCGCCGATCGCCAGCACGGGCTGTTTGCCGACGATCAATTCCTGAACGCCTTCCGCGCTGCGCATCCTTCGCTGCGCGTCGTGGCGCTGCGCAGTCAGCCTGAGGGCGAGCTGGCGCTGGCCGCCTGGCTGGACGAAGCGAGCGACGGTTTTGTCGCGCAGCCTTCCGCGGCCGACCAGGTGGCGTTCTTCCAGCTTTCCGGCGGCAGCACCGGTACGCCGAAGCTGATCCCGCGCACCCACAATGACTACTACTACAGCATTCGCCGCAGCGTGGAGATCTGCCGTTTCGACGCGCAGACCCGCTATCTGTGCGCGCTGCCGGTGGCGCACAACTACCCGATGAGTTCGCCGGGCGTGCTGGGCGTGTTTTATGGCGCCGGGCGGGTGGTGTTCGCCGCCGATCCGGACGCCGGACAGTGCTTTCGCCTGATCGAACAGCATCAAATCAACGTGACGGCGCTGGTGCCGCCGGCGGTCACGCTGTGGCTGCAGGCGATCGAAGAGTGGGGCGGCAATACCCAGCTCGCCAGCCTGAAACTGCTGCAGGTGGGCGGCGCCAAGCTGGGCGAAACGCTGGCGGCGCGCATTCAGAACGAAATTGGCTGCCAACTGCAGCAGGTGTTCGGCATGGCGGAAGGGCTGGTGAACTACACCCGTCTGGACGACGACGAACGCCACATCCTGACGACGCAAGGGCGGCCGATGTCACCGGACGACGAGGTGTGGGTGGCGGATGACGACGGCAATCCGTTGCCGGCGGGCGAGGTTGGGCGGTTGATGACGCGCGGGCCTTACACCTTCCGCGGTTACTACCAGAGCCCGGCGCACAACGCTGACGCCTTCGACGCCAACGGTTTCTATTGCTCCGGCGATCTGATCAGCATCAGCGAAGACGGTTACATCACCGTTCAGGGGCGGCAAAAAGACCAGATCAACCGCGGCGGAGAGAAGATCGCCGCCGAGGAGATCGAGAACCTGCTGCTGCGTCATCCGGACGTGATCAACGCCGCGCTGGTGTCGATGCCGGATGCGCTGATGGGGGAGAAGAGCTGTGCCTATATCATCGCCAACGCGCCGCTGAAGCCGGTGGTGCTGCGCCGCCACCTGCGTGAGCAGGGCGTGGCGGACTTCAAGCTGCCGGATCGCTTTATTCAGGTGGACAGCCTGCCGCTGACCCCGGTCGGCAAAGTGGACAAAAAACGGCTGCGCCAGCAGCTCGACGCGCAACTACAGACTCAGGCTCAGGGAGATTAATCGATGGCCATTCCAAAACTTAATGACTACGCGCTGCCGACGGCGGACGAACTGCCGCAAAATAAAGTCACCTGGCAGGTGGAGCCGCAGCGCGCCGCGCTGTTGATCCACGATATGCAGCAGTATTTCCTCAACTTCTGGGGCGAGGACAGCGCGCTGATTAAACAGGTGGTGGAGAACATCGCCAACCTGCGCCGCTACTGCAAGCAGCAGGGCATCCCGGTGTTTTATACCGCACAGCCGAACCAGCAGAGCGATGAAGATCGCGCGTTGTTGAACGACATGTGGGGGCCGGGCCTGAACAAACACCCTGAGCAACAGGCGGTGACTGCCGCGCTGGCGCCGGACGAAGACGACACGGTGCTGGTGAAATGGCGCTACAGCGCCTTCCATCGCTCGCCGCTGCAGGAGATCCTGCAGGAGTCCGGCCGCGATCAGCTGATCATCTGCGGCGTGTATGCGCACATCGGCTGCCTGACCACCGCCATCGACGCCTTCATGCGCAACATCCAGCCGTTCATGGTGGCCGACGGCCTGGCGGACTTCTCGCGCGACGAACACCTGATGGCACTGCGCTACACCGCCGGCCGTTGCGGCCGGGTGGTGACCACCGCGTCTCTGCTGCCGGCGGCCGGTATCGCCAGCATCGATGCGCTGCGTCAGCAGATCCTGCCGCTGCTGGACGAAGACAGCGAAGACATGGGCAACGATGAAAACCTGATCGATTACGGGCTGGATTCGGTGCGCATCATGGAACTGGCGACCCGTTGGCGCAAGATCCGCAGCGACATCGACTTTATCGCGCTGGCGCGCAACCCGACCATCGACAGCTGGTGGGCGCTGCTTTCCGAAGAGAAAGCCTGATTTTAATCACGAGCAGAGGGCGGCCGTTCGGCCGCCCTGTTGGTTCTATAAGGAGATTTTGATGAATACTTTGATCACCAAGGGAAAACGTGCGGCATTTCCGCTGATGCTGCTGTCTACGTTGCTGTTCTCCAACACCTTGCTGGCGCAGACCGCGCCGGAAGTGCTGCGCAAGCCGGTCGGCAAGGGCGCCTATGAAATGGCCTACAGCCCGAGCGAGAACGCGCTCTACCTGGCCACCTCGCAGAGCCGCAAGCTGGACAAGGGCGGCATCGTCTACCGTTTGGATCCGGCCACGCTGGACGTGACCCAGATTATCCATAACGACATCAAGCCATTTGGCGCAGCCGTCAACGCCAAGACCGGTACGCTGTTCTTCGGCAACACCGTCAATAACTCGGTGACTGCCATCGACGCCAAGACCGGCGACGTGAAAGGCCGCTTGGTGCTGGACGCGCGCCAGCGCTCCGAGACCGTCAAGCCGCTGGCGCCGCGCGAGCTGGTGGCGGATGCCGACAGCGATACCCTGTACATTACCGGGCTGGGTGAATCCAGCGTGGTGTGGGTGGTGGACGGCAAGGATCTGACCCTGCGCGCCACCGTGACCGATACCGGCAAGTACGGCACCGGCCTGGCGCTTGACGCCGCCGCCAAGCGCCTGTACGTCACCAACGCCGACGGCGAGCTGGTGACCATCGATACCCAATCCAACAAGGTGCTGTCGCGCAAGAAGCTGGATGAGACTAAAGAGCACTTCTTCCTGAACATCAGCCTGGATACCGCCACTCACCGCGCCTTCATCACCGATTCCAAGCAGCCGCAGGTGCTGGTGGTGGATACCCGCAACGGCAACATCCTGAGCAAGATCGACGTGCCGGAATCGCTGGCGGTGCTGTTCAACCCGGCGCGCAATGAAGTTTACGTGACCCACCGCCAGGCGGGCGAAGTGAGCGTGATCGACGCCAAGAACTACAAGGTGCTGAACACCATCAAGACGCCGACCCACCCGAATAGCCTGGCGCTGTCGCCGGACGGCCAGACGCTGTATGTCAGCGTCAAGCAGGCTTCCAGCCGCGAGAAAGAAGCGACCGCGCCGGACGACGTGATCCGCGTAGCGCTGAAATAATCCCTCGCTGGTTAAGCGCATACCGAACAGGCGAAGCGGCGACGCTCCGCCTGTTTTTTTTCGCCGTGCGATCTGCGGTATAAAGAGGGGATTGCATTATTGACCCGAAGGAACGTTGGCTATGCCCGTCTTACGCTCTCCGCTGTTGTTGTCCATTATCACCTTGCTGCTGCTGACCGCGCTGATCCACAGCGGCATCAGCCCTTACGATCGCACCACCTGGCTGATGGAGGTGGCGCCGGTATTGATCGTTTTGCCGCTGCTGTGGCTGACCCATCGCCGTTACCCGCTGACGCCGCTGCTCTACACGCTGATTTTCTTCCACGCGCTGATCCTGATTTTCGGCGGCATGTACAGCTACGCCCGCGTGCCGCTGGGGTTTGAGGTGCAGCAGTGGCTGGATCTTGGCCGCAACCCGTACGACAAACTGGGGCATTTCTTCCAGGGGCTGGTGCCGGCGCTGGCGGCGCGCGAGATCCTGCTACGCGGCGGTTATGTGCAGGGCCGCAAAATGCTGGGCTTCGTGGTGTGCTGTATCGCGCTGGCGATCAGCGCGGTGTATGAGCTTATCGAGTGGTGGGCGGCGCTGGCGCTGGGCCAGGGCGCCGATGAGTTTCTCGGCACCCAGGGCGACCCGTGGGACACGCAGTCCGACATGTTCTGCGCCTTGCTCGGCGCGATAGCCGGCCAATGGCTGTTTGGTGGCTGGCAGGATCGGCAACTGCGGCGTTTAAAGGCGTAAGCCCGGCGGCGGTTGAGCCTGGTGAAAATAGATATTTCTCGTGCCGCCCGGTATTTGCCGGGCGGCATTTTTAATGTCCACATGATAAAAATCGACAATCATCAGTTAAATATTTTTCACCCTGTGAGACAGCACAATGTTATTTCATAATTTATGTTTATTTAGCTTTTTATGCGTTTTTCTAGGAATTTTCTTAACTCATGCCGTGTGCTACTATTCTCATGTTTAACAAGGGCTAATTATTATTAATTAGTTTTTTGAGCGGGGAATAATGAGATACATAATTAATAATAAGATTAAATATCATGAAGATAGATCAGAGTTGGTGGATCTCAACGCTGAGCTGCCGCCTCAACCGCTCACCGCCACGTTGAACCGCCTGCTGTCCGCGTTGGTCAGAAACAATAACCTTGTGATCTCTCGCGATACCCTGCTGACGCAGGTATGGGAAGCGCACGGCCAGGTGGCCTCCGGCAATAACCTCAATAACACCATTTCCATCCTGCGCAAGATGTTCGCCGCCATGGGCGAGGACGACATTATCGTCACGTTGCCGCGCCAGGGATTCATGTTTACCGCCGCTTCGTTGAAGACGACGGACAGCCTGGCGGAGAGTTTGCCGGAGATGCCGATCCTGGCGGCTGCAGAAAACCCCTTGCCGACCAGGCCGCTGCGAGTGCAACGATTTAAGCGCTTCGGGTTGGCCGCGTTGCTGCTGCTGGCGGCGGGAAGCGGGATTTTGGCCTGGCAGGAGACGGGGTATCCCTCGGCCAGTTTGATGACGGTGGGGAAGATCGGGAGCTGCAATGTGCAATTTGTCACTTCCTATCACAATGTCGGCCCTGGCGAGATCGACCTGAACCACCTGAAGAACATGTTGCAAGAGAAGAAAACGGCAACCTGCGGCGAGCCGGCGACGTTGCTTTATTATGACAGCCAGGTCCTGGTGCCAAATGCCAGCGGGCGGGTCAGAGCGTCTTATTTCTATTATTGTCCGCAGGAGGCCATGACCTCGGGTAAGGTACAATGTGAGAACTACTATGAAATCAGGGGTCTATAGCTCAGTATGCCGCCACGGCTATGCGATTGCCGCGGCGGTGGCCGTGCTGGTTTGCGGCGTTTCTGCTTATTTTTTATTTTTTAAACCACAAATTCCGGAATGTACGGCGGTTGAACGTTTCGTCAACCAATATGAAGGAAAAATGCTGGAGAGAACGCTGCTGATAAGCGTGGTCCCTGATGGGGTGAGGCATGCCACCATACTGTTTAACGGCAGTGTGTTTTACGATGGCAAGCGTTACATCATTGAACGATCCATGGGGGTCGATTACCGAAAATGGGGGGGGAACTACGAATTTCAGGTGCGGGAAAATATCCGAAAACCGCAGGACACGCTACAAGATGAGGCGCTGAACCGCAGTTTACCCATCGAAGGGCAGACGATTCACCTGCGTATTGAACGCATGGATGCACGCCATTATCTGTTTGTGGATAACCATGCACCGTATTATGTCTGCGTGACGTCATCATAACAGCAACCTGCGCCCCCGGCACCGGCACGACCGAGGGGCAAGGATGGATTCATAACCCAGGTGCTATTTTAAAATGAATTTAGATATCGTTATTTTATGTAATTGTTAATGCACGGGCTATTGCTCGCCCGCGGGCAATAGGTTAACCACTGTTCGTCCTTTTCAGTGCCCTCATTGCGAATGTTGTCATAGTAATAGACATCCGCCCGGTATTGGCAGTTGAAGCCGGCTTGCCGTATCTCTCGCTTAATGTATGCCAGCTCGCCGCTGCCTAACCGCATGGTGTAAATTTGGCAATTTTGCTCATTGCCCAACGGATAAACGCTGATGCGCGTGCTGTTTTGGTAAAGCACAATCGCGGCAAACGGCACTAAACAAGCGGCCATGATCATAATTAAGCGCTGTACCGAGCGGCGAAAGTTCGGCGTTCTTGCCGGCGGCGGCGTTGACGCTATTTCGGTTTCGCTATAATCATTATTATTAATCTCATTGGTTTTTATATCCATCTGTTGAATGCTTGCGGCATTAAATTTAAACCCCTGGCGGGGGTAGGTCACAATAATATCTTCTACGCCGAACTGCGCCAATGACTTACGCAGGCCGGAAACGTAATTATTCAGGTTGTTATTGGAGGCTTTGAGCCCATGCTCAACCCAGACATCATTAAGCAACCTCTCTCGCAGCAGCAGCTTATCATTATTGCGAATAAACAACGAAAGCAATCTGCCGGTCGGTTTAAGTAAAACTATTTTATTGCTGGCATTATCAATATGCGACAGCGTGCCCTCATCCTCATTAAAGAGGATGTCTTCATTTATGATAAAAATCATTTCATTTACCCGTCAACTTTCCTGTCGAGGGATTATTCTGAGACCTGATGCGGCTTTTTTCAATCCTTCGCGCTGTGTGTAAATAGGATTTTTCTCTCTATCCGTATAATTGATATGAAATGTTTATCTGCTTACAAGTTTTTTTAAATAAATATTGATAATTAAATTCTATTTTTTAGTGTTAAAATCTATTTAATTATTATTTTATCGATAATAATCCTGTGTTTTTGTATTTTTGCGACATAACATTTCAAAATGAGATCGGAGGGTGTAAATTTGTTCCCACTGATACGGAGCGCAAAAACGCTATGTATTAGCCACGAATACAACGCTCAGGAATAAAGCTGCGGCATTGCATGCGTGACTTACGGATTTAATTTACTCCACTACTTACTAAGGAATGTAAGGGATTTATATGAAACTGAATAAAATTATGCTGGCCGCCGTTATGGCATTGGGTGTTTCTTCTCTGGCGCACGCTGCTGACCAAGGGCACGGTAAAGTGACCTTCAGCGGTTCTATCATTGACGCTCCTTGCTCAATCGCGCCTGAATCTCTGGATCAGACTGTTGAACTGGGAGCAATCTCTAACGTGGCGCTGAAAAACGGCGGTAAATCTACCCCGCGCAACTTCCAGATCAAACTGGAAAACTGTGAGCTGACCGCCAAGGATCCAGGCAAAAACAACAGCGTTGCGCTGACCTTCTCCGGTTCCGCTTCTGAAGCCGACAGCAAACTGCTGGGCATCACCGGTACCGCTAAAGGCGCTGGCATCGCCATCACCGACGGCGCAGGCACCAACATCGAGTTGGGCAAACCTTCCAAAGCGCGTGAGCTGCAAAACGGTGCCAACACCCTGAGCTTCGCCGCTTATCTGCAGGGCAGCTCGGCTTCCACCGCCGTGATCGTCCCGGGTGAGTTCCAGTCCGTAGCCGACTTTACCCTGGCTTACCAGTAAGTCGTTACCTGACGAAATACGTGTGATTATCGGGCATGCGGGGCACCCCGCATGCCATTTTCAAGGCAGCATGATTTCACCAGGGAATGGCAATGAGTGAACAAATAAAAGAAATAGGGGCTTTTTGCCTATTGCTGGCGCCATTTTTTATTTCCCAGCAGGCGTTCTCTGCCGTGCAAGGTGAAGGGCGCGTCAATATGCAAGGGGCTATTATTGACACTGCCTGTGCAATAGCAACGGAAAGCCGAGAGCAAATTATCGATATGGATATTATGCCTGTCTCAGATATTGCGCGCGACGGCAGAGGTCGGTCGGTACCATTTAGTATTGAATTGGTTAATTGCGTGCTCGAACGCGCCGATAAAAACTTACCGGACTGGAAACAATTCCAGATTACATTTGATGGCCATGTTGATGGCGAAATGTTTGGCGTTAGCGGTAATGCCTCCGGTATTGCACTGAAAATAACCGATGCCGACGGAAATATTGCCACACCTGGGAAATCTCTTCCGTCGATAAATATATTGCCGGGGAATTACCGTCTGAATTACGCCATGACGTTAATCAGTAACCAGCGGCCATTGAAGGCCGGGGACTATTTCTCATCAGTGCGCTTCAAAATGGATTATTACTGAGCCGGCTGATGAGTCAGGGAAATCAATAAATTAAAAGGTCTTGGAAATGATGTTTTTACCTGCCGGGAAACCGTTTCGTTTGCATATTCTCAGCGCCTGCGTGGCGCTGGTGCTGGGCAGCTTGGCGAGCAAAGCCGGCGCGGTGGAAGACATCCAGTTCAATACCGACGTGCTGGACGTGAACGACCGCAAAAACATCGATCTGAGCCAGTTCTCGCGTGGCGGTTACATCATGCCAGGTCAGTACGGCATGGCGGTACATATCAATAAAGCCACGTTGCCGGAACAGCCGGTGGCGTTTTATGCACCGGACGACGATGCCAATGGCAGCCGTGCCTGCTTATCGCCGGAGCTGGTGGCGCAGCTGGGTATCAGGGCTGAGGCGCTGAAAAAGTTAACCTGGTGGCGCGAAGGTGCCTGTCTGGACGAGGCCAGTCTGCCGGGTATGGAAGTGCGTGGGGATTTAGCCACCTCGGCGCTGTATCTGAGCATCCCCCAGGCTTATCTGGACTATGTCTCTGAGGATTGGGATCCGCCGGCCCGCTGGGACGAGGGCATACCGGGATTGCTGTTTGATTACAACGTCAATATGCAGACCCAGCATCAATTGCAGACAGGTTCACGGGGTTACAGCGCCAGCGGTAACGGCGTGGCGGGCGCCAACCTGGGTGCCTGGCGGCTGCGCGCCGACTGGCAAGGGAACCTGAACCACCAGACCGGCTCAGGGCAGTCAACCGATAAGCAACTGGACTGGAGTCGTTACTACGCCTACCGGGCGATCCCGGCGCTGAGATCCAAGCTGACGCTGGGCGAGGACTACCTGGATTCCGGGTTGTTCGACAGCTTTCGCTTCGGCGGCGTAAGCCTGCGCTCCGACGACAACATGTTGCCGCCGAACCTGCGCGGTTACGCGCCGGAAGTCAGCGGAGTGGCGAAGAGCAACGCCAAGGTGACTGTCAGCCAGCAGGGGCGGGTGCTGTATGAGACCACCGTCGCCGCCGGGCCGTTTCGTATCCAGGATCTAAACGATGCGGTTACAGGCGATCTGGACGTGCGGGTGGAAGAGCAGGACGGCAGTGTGCAGGAATTCAAAATGAGCACCGCCAGCATCCCGTATCTGACGCGCCCCGGCTCGCTGCGCTACAAGCTGGCGGCGGGCAAGCCGTCGGATATGGATCACCGCTACCGGGGGCCGATGTTCGGCACCGGCGAGTTCTCCTGGGGGGTGAGCAACGGCTGGTCGCTGTTCGGCGGTGGGCTGCTGGGCGGCGATTACAACGCGGCGGCACTGGGTATCGGCCGCGATTTGATGCTGCTGGGGGCGCTGTCGTTCGACGTCACCCAGTCGCGCGCCAAACTGCCGTACAACGGCGAGACGCTGAGCGGTGGCTCGTACCGCCTCAGCTACTCGAAAAGCTTCGACGAGCTGGACAGCCAGGTGACCTTTGCCGGCTACCGCTTCTCCGAGCAGAACTTTATGAGCATGAGCGAGTATCTGGACGCGCGCCAGTTCGGGCAACGGTTCGGCAACAGCAAGGAGATGTACACCATCACCTACAACCAGCAGCTGCGCGATATCGGGTTGAGCGCGTATCTCAACGTTAGCCACCAGACTTACTGGGATCGGCCGGCCAACGATCGCTACAGCCTGACGATGTCGCGCTATTTCGACCTGGGCCGGTTTAAAAACCTGAGTCTGTCGCTGTCGGCTTACCGCAACCGCTACAACGAGACCAACGACGACGGCATGTATCTGTCGCTGTCGGTGCCGTGGGGCAACGGCGCCACGCTGAGCTACAACGCAACGGTGAACCGTGACGACAGCACCCACCGGGTGGGGTATTACGACCGCATCGACGATCGCAGCAACTACCAGATCAGCGCCGGCGGCTCGCGCAGCGGTGCCAACCTGAGCGGCTACTACAACCGCGATGGCGATCTGGCGCGGATGAGCGCCAACGCCAGCTACCAACAGGACCGGTACAGCGCCATCGGCGGTTCGTTGCAGGGCGGGATGACGCTGACCGCCGAAGGCGGCGCGCTGCACCGTACCGGTATGGCTGGCGGGACCCGACTGTTGTTAGATACCGAAGGGGTGGCCGGGGTACCGGTACGCGGATACGGCAGCACGATGGCGACCAACCGCTGGGGTAAGGCGGTGGTGACGGACGTCAACAGCTACTACCGCAACAAGGCCAGCATCGATCTGGACAAGCTGGACGATAACGCCGAGGCCACTACCTCGGTGGTGCAGGCGACGCTGACCGAAGGCGCCATCGGTTACCGCAAGTTTGCGGTGATCGCCGGGGAGAAGGCGATGGCCGTGATTAAGCTGGCGGACGGCAGTGAACCGCCGTTCGGCGCGACAGTGTTGAATGCCCGTAAACAGGAGACCGGTATCGTCAACGACGGCGGCAGCGTCTACCTGAGCGGCATCAACGCCGGGGAGCGGATGACGGTGCGCTGGAACGGCACCGAACAGTGCGAAGTGCACATGCCGACACCGCTGCCGGCCGAGATGCTGACAGCCAATTTACTGCTGCCGTGCCGGGCGTTAAGCGCCGGTGCGGGCGGCGACGAACACTGAATTAAGGAGTTTTTTATGATGAGCAAACGTAACGCCATCGGCCTGCTGGCCACCACGTCGTTGCTGGCCGGCGCGCTGTCGCCAACCGCGCAGGCGGCTATTGCGCTGGATCGCACCCGGGTGATTTTCGACGGCGGCGTGCAGTCGGTGAGCCTGAGCGTCAGCAACCAGAACAAACAGCTGCCATATCTGGCGCAGGGCTGGCTGGAAGACGCGCAGGGCAACAAGATCCAGAGTCCGCTGACGGTATTGCCACCGGTGCAGCGCATCGAGCCGGGTAAGCCGAGCCAGGTGAAGATCCAGGCACTGCCGGCGGCGAAGATGCTGCCGCAGGACCGGGAGACGCTGTACTACTTCAACCTGCGCGAGATCCCGCCGAAGAGCAACAAACCGAACTCGCTGCAAATCGCGCTGCAAACGCGAATCAAGCTGTTCTACCGCCCGGCGGCGATCGCGCCGGAGCGCAACGCGGCGCCGTGGCAGGAGCAGCTCACCCTCAGTAAACAGGGCGACAAGTATGTGGTGAACAACCCGACGCCGTTTTACGTCACGCTGATTGACGCCGCCAGCCGCAAAGGCATTGAAGGCGCCAAGGGGTTCGAACCGTTAATGATCGAGCCGAAGGGCAGCGCGCCGCTGGCGGTGAGTGCCGGGAGTTTGGGTAACAGCCCGGTGTTGACCTATATCAACGACTACGGCGGCCGCCCGCAGTTGAGCTTCAATTGTGCGGGTACGGTCTGCAAAGTGGTGCCGGAGAAGAAAGCATCTTGATGTTACGGCGGGCGTTTGCGGCGCGGATGGGCAAAACGTCCTCATTATCGTATCGCCCGACGTGATGGGGAACATCATGGGCAGTACACAACAGGGAATGGGCAAAAAGGTGAACCGCTTATTTAACACAACATGCATGCTTTTTTTGACCGGTGCATTCTGCCTGTTTGCGGCTGGAGTGACGCAAGCCGCCACCATGGTATCGGTCAAAGTGACCGTGCTGGCGCCGCTGCCTTGCGTGATCAACGGTAATCAGCCGATCGAGGTGAATTTCGGTGATGAGGTGATGACGACGCGCGTCGATGGCGAAAATTATCGCACGCTCGTCGACTATTCGGTGACCTGCGACAAACCGGAAAAGAACGGCATGCGGCTGTTGATTGCCGGCACCGGAGCGGTATTCGATGGCAAGCTGCTCCAGACCAATGTCGGTAGCCTGGGCATTGCGTTTTTAAACAACGATGCACGTATCGAATTGAACAGTTGGCAGAATTTCACCTTTCCCGTCTTGCCGAAGCTGGAGGCGGTGCCCGTGAAACAGGCGAACGCGACGCTACCGACGGGCGAGTTTACGGCCTCCGCCACGTTGCGTGTCGATTATCAATGAACCGGGAGGCGAACATGAAACAGGGCGTTGCCGTGATGCTGTTGTGTGCAAGTAGTCTGTTCGGCCATTCCGTTCAGGCTGCCGAAGAGGTCGCCATGCACCTGAAAGGGACGCTGCGTGCGCCGCCGCCCTGCCGCATCAACGATGGCGGCGTGATCGAAGTGGCGTTTGGCCAGCGCGTCGGTATCAACAAAGTCGATGGTGTCAACTACCGGCAAGCGGTGAATTACCGCATCCAATGTGATTTGCCCGGTGCCCTGCCGTGGGAGCTGACATTGACCTTTAAGGGCAACGCTGCGTCCTTTGATAACGCCGCGTTGCAAACAGATAACGGTAACCTCGGTATCCGCTTGTACCGGGATGACAAACCGTTCGCCCCGAACAGCAGCATCAAAATCGATCCTGCGAATCCGCCGCGTTTGGAAGCGGTGCCGGTTGCCAAAGCGGGTGTGCCATTGAAAGAAGGCGCGTTCGCCGCCACGGCGACGCTGCAGGCGAATTACCTTTGAGCTACGGGCCGGAAGAAAGAAGAGGAAAAGCGCATGGAGAGGATAAGTAAAACGGCGATGTGGCGAGGCGTTATCGGCGTGGGGTTACTGATCGGCGCGAGTGGGTGTTGGGCCGCCGCTGACAATATGCATTTCAGCGGCGCATTGGTCGCCGAGCCTTGCACGCTGCGGCCGGGTGATGAGGATATCCGCCTGGATTTCGGTACGGTGATCGATAAGTACCTGTATACCTATGGCCGTACTCCCGGTAAGGCGTTCAGTCTGGTGCTGCAGGACTGTGACATCAGCCTGGGCAACACGGTGAAGGTGACCTTCACCGGTGCCGAAAGCGGTGCGCTGCCAGGGTTGCTAAAACCGGATGGCGCCAGTATGGCGACCGGGATCGCTTTGGGGCTGGAGACGGCGACGGGTGAGCCGTTGGCGATGAATAAACCGAGCGCGAGCTATTCGATCGCCAAGGGGAACAACAGCCTGCAGCTGCAAGTTTATGTGCAAGGGGAACCGCAGGCGCTAGCGCAGAAGAGCATTGGCCTGGGAACGTTTTCCGCCGTGGCGACTTTCGGCCTGGAATATGAGTAAGCATGTTTAGCGTGACGGCAAACGGCCCTAAGCCCCCATTTTATCAGGAGAGAACTATGACAGGGAAACAGACGATGTGTGACTGGGCATACCTGCGCGGTGAACTGGGCTATTACGCCTCGCTGGGCGGCCTGGCGCTGATGGCGCCGCTCAGCCTGGCGGCCATGATGTGGCTGCTGCCGGCGGCGCAGGCGGTAGATAACTGGGAAGTGGATGGTGCTAACGGTGTGCTTTATGTCAGGGGGGCATTGACCGAAAGCGCCTGCCGGCTGGAGATGGACAGCGTGCGGCAGGAAATTTGGCTGGGTGAGGTAGCGACCGGGTCATTGACACAAACCGGCGATCGCGGCGCGGCGGTGCGCTTTGCGCTGCGGTTGCGCGATTGCCTGCGCAGCCCGGCGGCGAGCCTGGATGAACGCACCGGTGCGCTGAGCTGGGCGGCGGATCAGCCGGCGGTGCGGGTGAGCTTCCGTGCACCGGCCGATGCGGATAACCCGCAGTTGGTGAAAGCGCAGGGCGTGAGCGGGATGGGGCTGCGCCTGCTGGATGCCCAGGGCGAAGACATTCGTTTAGGCAGCCGCGGCAAGCCGCTGTGGCTGACGCCGGGCAGCAATGTGTTGAACTACAACGTGATGGCTGAACGTACCGGCGCGCCTTTGCGGGCGGGGAGTTTTGGGGCAACAGTGGATTTTAGCCTCAATTACGATTAAAAGCGGATAATTGGTGGGCCAAATTTAATTTTCAAGTAGCTTATTATGCGTCGATTTTTCTGACATATTCGCTATGAAGAATGGGGCTTCGCGGATGATCTACATCGATCTCTTTATTCATTTTGTTTTGCTCTTGTTTTTTTGACCGGTAAGGGGGATGGGTGTCAATTATAAAGCATATTATTGGTATCGTTGCCGGATTAATTGTCTCATATGGCTACGCCAGCCCTTATCCTATTGTGAGTTCTATTTCCAGCACTATTGTGGATAATGGCGCCTCAAGATATATGAAGTATGAGTACACAGAGTCAGTCATCGAGATCGGTAGTGCGGGGGATGTTGTTGTACCTGATAAATGGTTCGTAGGTATTGCGCATAAACACTATGAGTCTAAGTCAAGCAATCCTATTGCAAGAATTGAAGGGTTTGGCAATGTGTCAGGTAATGGTGTGCGAACAATCAGTGATCTTGCTATGGAAGTTTATAGAGGGAAGCAAAATAATGCCATTCTTCACAGCGGTTATCTGGGGGGCGATATTCCTGAATGTTTGGGGTATGTGGCTGCCGCGAGTCGTGTTTTAACACCCTGGAGCGGTACTCTCTATCCTGCGGGCATGTGCCTGATAGTGCCTCCTCCCCAGCAATGGTGCAACATTATAACACCAAAAGTGGAAATTGATCATGGCACTCTTTCTATTAAAGAAGCTGAGAGCTCCATAGCGGAAGGAAAGGTTTCAATTCAATGCAGCACGGGAACAAAAGTAAGGGTGCGATTCATTAATGATGAGCCTTATATCAATCTCTCACCTGCAGGGCTTGCGTATATAAGCGTTAATGGTCATGCGATTGGTGGCGTGTTTAATCTGTTGGCTGGTGCTAACGTGCTTAATTTAACAAGTAAATTATTTGGCTTGAATAATGCCGGAAGTTATTTTGGCAGCGCCATTATGGTGATAGAACCCGCCTGAGAATCATTTGGGTAAGGTGCTCTACACGACTACAAACTGACATGTGCACAAGACGTAAATGGATGTCAGATTATTTACCTTTTGAAATGAACGAGTTTATTGCTCCGGTCCACCAATATCTTGACTTGGAAAGGGTGGCTGCGATGTAAAAATGTAATCGATTGTTATTACAGGTTAATCATCCAGTGGCGTGAAGGTAAAGGCTGTATGGATGTTGATTTCTATAAGCTGATTTTCTGATTTTTCATTCTTTTTGGGGTGAGAGTAGTGTGATTCCCCCCTTATGTTTTATCAAGCCAGGTAATGCCTCTGGTTAAACATCAATAAATAGCCAGGGGTTCTGGGCTGAGTTTTTATGGGTTTCTTATAAAGAAGAATCATATTTTTATGGAGTGAGATATGAAACCGTTTTTGCTTTTTTTTATGCTGATTTTTTCACTTCAGGCTAAAGGTAGCTGGGAGTTAGACGTAAAATACTCACCACCGGCTAAACAATATTTAGTTAAAGTTATAAGATGGGACGTGGACGACTCCAGCAGGAACCCTTTACTTTCCTGTTATAGCCCTATGACGGGCGATGATAGTAGGTGCCGTATTTTCATATACTATAACTCTCCCCTCAATGTGGGCTACTTTGATGAATCATTTTACTTAGGTCGCGAGGCATCATACTTAAGAACGATGGGGGAGTTAGCCGATCTTTTCGCCAGGAAAGGCTATTTAAATCGGGCGGTAAACTCCAGATATGTGTCTGCCTTAGAAAAGCACTGCTATGCATTGGCATATCAGCTACTCTCGGGGCCCATTGTACCAATGGACGGAGGGGCTCTGGATTGCACGATGGCGGAAATTATCCCCACATACTGCAGCATTGAAGAGCCCTATATTGAGTTGGATCACGGTTCTATAGCGAGTGACGGGGTGAATGGCCATACCGTCAGCAGTTCCTTTAGAGCGGCCTGTAATAAAGATTTCAAATTATTGATTGTCGCACAGGGTGGAAAAGGCGATCTTCAGCTGGGCGGTGGGATCACCAGTCATTTGAAAGTAAACGGTGACGATCTCGGTATTGGGCATACGGCAGTGGTCGGCCCGGTAGGAAAAACGTTTACATTAAGCTCAACGCTGAGCGGCTCTCCCAGCGGTGTCGGTGAATTTCAAGGTTCGAAAGTGATAATACTAAGTATCCCATGATGTGTCAGGAGCAATAAGGGAAATATGATCGGTCCGATGCTTATTCACTTATCTTGAGAAAGCTAAAGTCAAAAGTCATTCAGTTATGAATAGGGCAAATGAAATGAAACCACTCAATATCGTCATCGATGACGAAAACCGCTATTTTGCCGCCGGCTTGCGGTTAAGCATTGCGACATATGCGCAGCAGCATAATAAAATCGCGCATTTTCTGCCGTCGGGCAGCGATGAGCGGCCTGACATCGTGTTGACCTCTCCGGCCCGGCGTGCCCGGCGTTGGGCAGCCTATTCCGGGGCGCATGTCGTCACCATTAAGGAAAAGCAGACCGTTGCCTCCGGGCGCGCGAACCGGGTGCTGTACCGCACCGACGATCAGCAGTGCTTGTTTGCGCTGCTGTCTGATACGTTGGTTAATCCGAAGCCGGTATGTCGATTTCCCGCTAAGCTGTTGACTCCCCGTGAGCGGCAGGTTATCGGCTATTTACGGCGCGGGTTGGATCAATCGCAAACCGCCAGAGTGATGGGGGTGAGCGTTAAAACGGTGCACAGTCATAAACGTTCGGTGATGGGCAAGCTGATGCTAAACCGCAGCCATGATTTTATTTATTGGTTGTTATCACCAGAGGCAGAGTATTCCTAACCGTGATGGGGGATAATTTAAATTATTCTCATCTGATATCTTCATAACGCTAAAAAATCATGAGTTGTGATTAACATTCCCCAAGGGAATGTTAAGTATTTTTTTTATTCATTTTCTAAATAACACAAAGGGACAGTTATGAAAACGACAGCGGCTTTACTTATTGGCGCTGGCATCATGATGATGTCTTATGCGCACGCCGGTTTTAACGGCAATCAGAATGTGCAGGGGAATCATGGCAACGCCAGCGGCGCCGGCAATAGCGATTTTGGCCAATGCATCAATGGCCAGGGGAAAAATAGCGGGCAATGTGCAGGCAACACCAACTCAGGCGCCAAGCCTAAAGATAAAGGCGAAGTCATGAATGCGTTCTGCGAATCGCCGTTTATGAAGAAGTATTTGCCGCTATGTCAGTAATATTGATTTTAAAATGACAAGCAGGGTTATCCTCCCTGCTTTTTTTGTGACTATTGATTAAATAGCCTGTTGTTCCGACTCAAAGCATAAGTTCGGTGAATTATTATCGTTGGCAGTGATGGTAGCTGTGCGTAATTTACGTTGGGTATTATCTACACCAAGGGAAAGGTGAAGTGAGTTTGTTCTATTTCGCGATGTTTTTATTCTGCTTAAGCATTTATTCATTCTATAAGCATGCGCAGCATATGAAGAAAAGGCAGTTGTCTATTCAAGACTACGGCCATTCTTCCCGCCGATTGGCTTCATGGCGGCGTCATTGACGCTGCTGCACATTGTATGAGGTAGCGTTTTTTACCAGAGAGTGAGTATCAACATTGGATATTGCTCGCTTGGCACCGTTACTTTCACGCCTAATGCCGAGAATGCGGTAATCCGGTTGCCCCTGGAGCCAACGTTCTTGGGGGATGCAAGCAGAGAAGGGAGCATTCGTCCTGTGTCGCTGGCCCGCAGGGTGAGGCCTTTGGCCGAAAAATCGAACGCAGTTCGATGGAGAGTCCTGTCTCTGAAAAGCAAAAACCCAGCCATAGGCGGGTTCTTCTAAATAGGGCGACCGGACTCGGACAACCGGCGCTGGCGCCGTGTTGAATAGCGCTTCAGCGCAGGCCCGCAGGGTGAGGCCTTTGGCCGAATAGTCGAACGCAGTTCGATGGAGAGTCAGTCCCCCAGAAAGCGAAAAACCCGCCATAGGCGGGTTCTTCTAAATAGGGTGCCCGGACTCGGACAACCGGCGCTGGCGCCGCGTTGAACAGCGCTTTAGCGCTGGCCCGCAGGGTGAGGCCCTTGGCCGAATAATCGAACGCAGTTCGATGGAGACTCCTGTCTCTGAAAAGCAAAAACCCAGCCATAGGCGGGTTCTTCTAAATAGGGCGACCGGACTCGGACAACCGGCGCTGGCGCCGCGTTGAATAGCGCTTTAGCGCTGGCCCGCAGGGTGAGGCCCTTGGCCGAATAATCGAACGCAGTTCGATGGAGAGTCCTGTCCCTGAAAAGCAAAAACCCAGCCATAGGCGGGTTCTTCTAAATAGGGCGACCGGACTCGGACAACCGGCGCTGGCGCCGCGTTGAACAGCGCTTTAGCGCTGGCCCGCAGGGTGAGGCCCTTGGCCGAATAATCGAACGCAGTTCGATGGAGAGTCCTGTCTCTGAAAAGCAAAAACCCAGCCATAGGCTGGGTTCTCTAAATATGGTGCCCGGACTCGGAATCGAACCAAGGACACGGGGATTTTCAATCCCCTGCTCTACCGACTGAGCTATCCGGGCAACGGGCAGCATTAAACCGTATTGGCATAAAGCCGTCAACGGCTTTATGCGTGAAATACGCGAAAATGCCTCCGGTTGCTGGCTTTTCAGGCAAAGGGCGCAAAAAATGCGCCTGCCGGGGGGGGCACCTTGGGTTGTCTATGCCGTCAACCCTGTCGATTCAGCTCAACGCCCCGTTGCGACGGCACTGCGCCACCTGCAAGATGTCTTCCGCCAGCCGTTTGGCGACCGATACGTCCTGGAGCTGGCGTTTTACCAGCAGTTTGCTCAGGCAGCCTTCCTGAATCAGCTCCATTTGCTGCGCCACCATGTCGGCGTCATCGGCGTCCATTTCACGCAGCAATTCGCGGGTCAGCTCCAGCGAGGTCAGCTTTTGCTGCTCCGCCAACTGGTGGATCGGGTGGTCCGTTTCCGGGAAGAAGCTGCAGGCGGCGATAAACAGGCAGCCGGGATAGCGGTCTTGCTGCACGTATTCCGCCAGCACGTCATAGCGCGCCAGCAGCTTTTGCTGCGGGCTCAGATTTTCGTCCAGCAGCAGTTGGCGGCGCCAGGTGTCGATCTGCTGGCCGTGGTAGCGCAGGCAGTCGTACAGCAGCGCTTCGCGATCCGGCCAGAACCGTTTGAGATCGCCGGGCTGAACGTCGAGTTTTTCCGCCAGCATCTCTAATGTGGCGGTCGCCAGACCCTGTTGTTCCAACAGGCCCAGCGCGGTATCAAGGACGTGTTCACGTTGCACTTGTGCTTCCTCCCATTCGCTTCCGATCTTCAGTGTCAGTTATCGCATCACTTTCTGCAAATGCGCGTTAAAGGCTTCCGCCTTCATAAAACCGGTGACACGCTCGGCCGTCAGCTCGCGGCCTGCCGGATCGAAGAACAGGATCGTCGGCAGCCCCAGCACCTGCAGGTGCTTCAGCAGCGCCGCCTGTTCCGCACCGTTGGCGGTCACATCCGCCTGCAGCAGCACCGCCTTGGCCAGGCTTGCCTGCACCGCGGCGTCGCTGAAGGTGTATTTTTCGAACTCTTTACAGGCCACGCACCAGTCGGCGTACAGATCCAGCATCACCGGCCTGCCCCGCGCCTGTTGCAGCGCGAGATCGAGCTGTTCGACGTTGTTGATGCGGGTAAAGGCCAGGTGTGGCTGAGTCGCCTGCTGCGCCTGGTCGGCGCCGAAAGCCCAGTCCTGTAGCGGCCGTGCGGCGATCACCGCCGCCGCCAGCAACAGCAGTTGCAGGGCGCGCGCCCAGCCGCGTGCGCTTCTCAGGCTCAGGGCGAAGGCCCAGCCGAAGAACGCCAGGCCGAGCAGGCTCCACAGGCGCATGCCCCACAGATCGCCGATCACCCGCTCCAGCAGGAACACCGGCAGCGCCAGAATGACGAAGCCGAAGGCTTCTTTCACGTACTGCATCCACGGGCCGCTGCGCGGCAGCAGGCGGTTGCCGAACAGGGTGACGATCACCAGCGGAATGCCCATCCCCAGCGCGTACAGGTACAGCGTGCCGCCGCCGGCCCACAGATTGCCGCTCTGGGCGATATACAGCAGGATGGCGCTGAGCGGCGCGGTGGTGCAGGGCGAGCAAATCAATCCGGCCAGAGCGCCCATCAGGAACACGCCGGTCAGCGAGCCGCCGCGCTGGGTGTTGCTCCAGTTCGCCAGCCGGGTTTGCAACGCCGAGGGCAGCTGCAGGGAATAGAGGCCGAACATCGACAGCGCCAGCGCGATGAACAGCACCGACAGGCCAATCAGGACGTAAGGATGCTGCAGCGCCGCCTGGAACTGCAATCCGGCAGCGGCCACCACCAAGCCCAGCAGGGTGTAGGTGAGCGCCATACCCTGCACGTAAACCACCGCCAGCGCCAGAATGCGGCCGCTGCTTTGCGGCCGGTCGCGGCCGAGGATGATGCCGGAGATCAGCGGGTACATCGGCAGCACGCACGGGGTGAAGGCGATGCCGATGCCGATCAGCAATGCCCACAGCGGCGAGAACGGCAGGCTGGCCGGTGCGGCGGGGGCTTCAGCCGGTGCAGAGGCTGAGAGCGGCGCGGCTGCGGTGGCGCTGACCGCGTCCAGCGGGATGGTTCGGGTTTCCGGCGGGTAGCAAAAACCGGCTTCGGCGCAGCCCTGATAGGTGACGCTGAGGCTGGCGTTGGCCGCCGCCTGTTGCAGCGGCACCTGCAGATTCAACTGCTGTTTGAAAATCGCCACTTCGCCGAAGAACTCGTCCTTGTGGCTCAATCCTTCGGGCAGGGTAAAGACGCCGAGCGTTGCCTGCTGCGGCACCAGTTTGATCTGCTGGCGATACAGGTAGTAGCCGGGGCGGATCTGCCAGTTCAGCGTTACCAGGCCGCCTTGCTGTTTGAAATCGAAGGCGAAGGCCCGATCGACGGGCACGAACTGGCTGCCGCCCTTCGGCGCGAACAGCGAAGCCTGCGCCGCCTGCGGCAGGAAGCACAGGCTGCACAGCAGCAAAATCAGTTTAATGAAGCGTTGATCCATGACAGGTAGTCTTTATCTCCGGCCATCACCGGCAAGACCAGCAGCTCGGGCGTCTGGTAGGGGTGATGTTGTTTCAGGGTGTCGAGCAGGGCCTGCTGACGGCGGCGATCGCTTTTGAACAGCATCTGCACCTCGTATTCCTGTTCCAGTTTCCCTTCCCAGTAATACAGCGAGGTGGCGCCGGGCAGCAGCGTGGCGCAGGCCGCCAGCTTATCGCCCAGGACCCGCGCCGCCAGTTCCTGGGCGCTGGCTTCATCGGGTGCGGTACAGAGTATGACGACAGCTTCGCAATCAGACATCTTCAGCCCTCTCATCGGTTCGAATGGGCACTATACCCTGAAGGCGGATTGGCTAGAAGGCGAGTTTATCGCCAAAAGGAAAACCGGGGCCGCAGCCCCGGTCGAAGCGTTACAGCATGACGCTGCCGAGCAGGAAGCCGAATACCACCGCGAAGATCACGCCCATGGTGCCGGGAATGAAGAACGGATGGTTGAACACGAAGCGGCCGATGCGCGTGGTGCCGGTATCGTCCATCTGCACCGCGGCGACCAGCGTCGGGTAGGTCGGCAGGATGAACAGGCCGGAAACGGCGGCGAAGGAGGCGACGGCGGTCAGCGGCGACACGTTCAGCGCCAGCGCCATCGGCATCAGCGCCTTGGCGGTGGCAGCCTGCGAGTACAGCAGCGCCGAGCAGAAGAAGAAGATCACCGCCAGCAGCCACGGGTGCGCCTGAATGACGCTGCCGGCCGTCTCTTTGATCCAGTCGATGTTGGCCTGTACGAAGGTGTCGCCCAGCCAGGCGACGCCGAGGATACAGATACAGGCGCTCATGCCGGCCTTGAAGGTGCTGGAGTTCAGCACCATGTCGGTGTCGACGCGGCACAGCAGGGTGGTCAGCGTGGCGACGCTCAGCATGATGATCAGGATGGCGTTGGTGGTGTTCATCAGCGGCTTGGCCACCAGGCCCAGGCCCGGGCTGTTGATGATGGCGTAGGCGACCACGCACAGCACGCCCAGCAGGAACAGCAGCACCGAGGTTTTGGCGCGCGGCTTGATCGCCAGCGCGTTGTTGCCGCGCAGGGTGATCAGGCCCTCTTCCAGGCGTTTCAGGTACACCGGGTCGTTAGACAGTTTGGAGTCGAACAGCCAGGTCACCAGCAGCGACATCACCAGCACCGCGCAGAAGGTGGACGGGATCACCACCATCAGCAGGTGCAGGTAGCTGACGCCGTGGCCTTCCATCACCGAAGACATGTACACCACCGCGGCGGAGATCGGCGAGGCGGTGATGGCGATCTGGGCGGAGACGACGGCGGTCGACAGCGGTCGGCAAGGTTTAATGCCCTGTTCTTTCGCCACTTCGGCGATCACCGGCAGCGCCGAGAGCGAGATGTTGCCGGTGCCGGCGAAGATGGTCAGGAAGTAGGTGACGATAGGGGCGAGAATGGTGATGTGCTTGGGGTTCTTGCGCAGCAGTTTTTCGGTCTGCTGCACCAGGTAGTCCATCCCCCCGGCGACCTGCATGGCGGAGATCGCCGCGATCACCGCCATGATGATGGAAATCACGTCGAAAGGAATGCTGCCCGGCTTGACGCCGATCAGCGCCAGGACCAGAACGCCCAATCCCCCCGCGAACCCGATACCGATACCGCCCAACCTGGCCCCTAAAAAGATGGCCAGCAGAACGATAACCAATTCTACGGCTAGCATAGTGTTTACTCCTTAAAATGAGATTTCCCGTCATCCTTGAAACTGCATCGGTGTTGGCTGCGAGCGCTCACCCCAGTCACTTACTTGAGTAAGCTCCTGGGGACTTGCGCTCTTGCCGCCTTGATGCAGTCCCAATGATTTAGGGTGTAAATTGAAAATAAAACGTTAAAATTTTGTGGGCGCCTAAAAGTAAAAAGGCACGCTATCCAGAGGATTTAGCGTGCCTTTCAGGGCTACCGGGTAGGTCTGTTATTGTTCATTTTCATCCGTATAGCGTTTGGCTTTATAGGCCGGGTGCATCAGGTTCTCCACGGAGAAGATGTCATCCAGCTCGGCTTCGGTCAGCAGGCCGCGTTCCAGCACCACTTCGCGCACGCTCTTGCCGGTTTCGGCGCAGATCTTCCCGACGATGTCACCGTTGTGGTGGCCGATGAACGGGTTCAGATAGGTGACGATACCGATCGAGTTGAAGACGTAGTGTTCGCAGACTTCTTTATTCGCGGTGATGCCGTTAATGCATTTTTCCAGCAGGTTGTAACAGGCGTTGGTCAGGATGTGGATCGACTCGAACATCGCCTGGCCGATCACCGGCTCCATCACGTTCAACTGCAGCTGGCCCGCTTCGGCCGCCATGGTAACGCAAGTGTCGTTGCCAATCACCTTGAAACACACCTGATTGACCACTTCCGGCACCACCGGGTTCACTTTGGCCGGCATGATGGACGATCCCGCCTGCAGCTCCGGCAGGTTGATTTCGTTCAGGCCGGCGCGCGGGCCGGAGGAGAGCAGGCGCAGGTCGTTGCAGATTTTGGACAGTTTCACCGCCAGGCGTTTGAGCGCGCTGTGCACCATCACGTAGGCGCCGCAGTCGGAGGTGGCCTCGATCAGGTCTTCCGCCGGCACCACCGGCAGGCCGCTGACTTCCGCCAGTTTTTGCACCGCCAGCGGCTGATAGCCTTCCGGGGTGTTGAGCGCGGTGCCGATGGCGGTGGCGCCCAGGTTCACTTCCAGCAGCAGCTCCGCGGTGCGGTGCAGGTTGCGGGTCTCTTCGTTCAGCAGCACGCTGAAGGCGTGGAATTCCTGGCCGAGGGTCATCGGCACCGCGTCCTGCAGCTGGGTGCGGCCCATTTTCAGAATGGTTTCGAACTCTTTCGCCTTGCGATCGAAGCCTTCGCGCAGCTGGTTGATGGCGTCGATCAGTTTCTGGTTGGAGGCGTACACCGCGATGCGGAATCCGGTCGGGTAGGCGTCGTTGGTGGACTGGCATTTATTGAGGTGATCGTTCGGATTCAGGTACTGGTATTCGCCTTTTTGATGGCCCATCAGCTCCAGGCCGATGTTCGCCAGCACTTCGTTGGTGTTCATGTTCAGCGAGGTGCCCGCGCCGCCCTGGAATACGTCCACCGGGAACTGATCCATGCACTTGCCTTTATCCAGCACCTCGTCGCAGGCCTGGATGATCACGTCGGCGATTTTGCGCGGGATGGTTTTGAGTTCTTTGTTGGCCATCGCCGCGGCCTTTTTCACCATCACCATGCCGCGAACGAACTCGGGGACATCGCTGATTTTGCTGTTGCTGATGTAGAAGTTTTCAATCGCACGCAGAGTGTGAACTCCGTAGTAAGCGTCTGCGGGGACTTCACGTGTTCCTAACAGGTCTTCTTCGATACGAATGTTGTTTGACATGAGAACCTTCTCTATGTGTTGCTGCCGAATTAATAATTTGTCAGGTCAAGGCTAAAGGGCACAGCCTAAATTAATATTGCCGAAGGCTTGGGGCGTGAAACGATTAACCAAATCGCCCGTTGCTGCCCAGATCATATGCTGGTTGATAAGAAATGACTGAATCCAGATCACCTTATGGCGTTTAAGGATATGCCCTTTTCCGGTTCTGTGACTTCTTTCACGTTTGTGAACTTTAGCAATAAAAACCGGCTCTCGGTTGAAATGGTGGGGGGATGCCCTCATTGTAATGGTGTCGGCCGTTTACGGCCTCTTTTTTCGCGCCGTCGCCCCCGTGGCGGCCGCGCTTTACCTACCGATAGGAGAACCAGGTGCGCTGGTTACCGCTACTGCTGATATTTCTGCTGGCTTACATAGAAATATCCATCTTTATCAAAGTCGCCGCCGTGCTCGGCGTGGCTGTCACCTTGTTGCTGGTGGTGTTCAGCTCCTGCGTCGGCATTTCGCTGGTGCGCAATCAGGGCATGAAAACCTTCGTCCAGATGCAGCAAAAACTGGCGGCCGGCGAAAGCCCGGCGGCGGAAATGGTGAAAAGCGTTTCGCTGGTGCTGGCGGGCTTCCTGCTGCTGATTCCGGGCTTCTTCACCGACTTCCTCGGCCTGCTGCTGCTGCTGCCGCCGGTGCAAAAATCGCTGACGCTGAAGCTGATGCCGCATCTGTCGGTGTATCGCCCCGGCGGTTGGACGGGCGGCGACGCCGCCAACGGCAACACCTTTGACGGCGAATTCCAGCGCAAGGACGACGAGCGCCCGGTGCTGGAACATCGCCCGGACGAGGATCGCAAACCTCACGATCGTTAAGCAAACGCGGCCCAGGCCGCGTTTTTCATCTCTGCGGCACTCGCCGAACCAAAAATGCGAAATTTTTTTCGCTAGCCCCCTTGAAGGGGGCTGGAACGCCCCCATCTCAAATGCCACGAGGCCGGTAATAACAACCACCCGGTGTACAACCCTAAATCTGATAGAGACCTTCTTACAGGAGAGCGTTCAATGAGTATTCGTCCATTGCATGACCGCGTTATCGTCAAGCGCAAAGAAGTTGAATCAAAATCTGCTGGCGGCATCGTCCTGACTGGCTCTGCTGCGGGTAAATCCACTCGCGGTGAAGTGGTTGCAGTGGGTAAAGGGCGTGTGCTGGAAAACGGCAACATCCAACCGCTGGATGTGAAAGTTGGCGATATCGTGATTTTCAACGACGGCTACGGCGTGAAAGCAGAGAAGATCGACAATGAAGAAGTGTTGATCATGTCCGAAAGCGACATTCTGGCAATTGTTGAAGCGTAATTGCGCTTTATCTTCTGAACTGAACGAGTTGAAGGGAAATACCAATGGCAGCTAAAGACGTAAAATTCGGCAATGACGCTCGCGTGAAAATGCTCCGCGGCGTGAATGTTCTCGCTGATGCAGTAAAAGTGACCCTGGGCCCGAAAGGCCGCAACGTAGTGCTGGATAAATCTTTCGGCGCACCGACCATCACCAAAGACGGCGTTTCCGTTGCGCGTGAAATCGAACTGGAAGACAAGTTCGAGAACATGGGCGCACAGATGGTGAAAGAAGTGGCCTCCAAAGCGAACGACGCGGCGGGCGACGGCACCACCACTGCAACCGTACTGGCTCAATCCATCATCACCGAAGGCCTGAAAGCGGTTGCTGCAGGCATGAACCCGATGGATCTGAAGCGCGGCATCGACAAAGCGGTTGTCGCTGCGGTTGAAGAACTGAAAAAACTGTCCGTGCCTTGCTCCGACTCCAAAGCTATCGCTCAGGTCGGCACCATCTCCGCCAACTCCGACGAAACCGTGGGTAAACTGATCGCGGAAGCGATGGAGAAAGTGGGCAAAGAAGGCGTTATCACCGTTGAAGAAGGCACCGGCCTGCAAGACGAGCTGGACGTGGTTGAAGGTATGCAGTTCGATCGCGGTTACCTGTCCCCATACTTCATCAACAAGCCGGAAACCGGTTCTGTTGAGCTGGAAAGCCCGTTCATCCTGCTGGCTGACAAGAAGATCTCCAACATCCGCGAAATGCTGCCGGTGCTGGAAGCCGTTGCCAAAGCAGGCAAACCGTTGCTGATCATCGCTGAAGACGTTGAAGGTGAAGCGCTGGCGACCCTGGTGGTCAACACCATGCGCGGCATCGTGAAAGTGGCTGCCGTTAAGGCGCCTGGCTTCGGCGACCGTCGTAAAGCCATGCTGCAGGACATCGCTACTCTGACTGCCGGTACCGTTATCTCTGAAGAGATCGGTCTGGAGCTGGAAAAAGCCACCCTGGAAGACCTGGGTCAGGCGAAACGCGTTGTCATCAACAAAGACACCACCATCATCATCGATGGCGTGGGCGACGAAGCGACCATCCAGGGCCGCGTTGCTCAGATCCGTCAGCAGATCGAAGAAGCGACCTCTGACTACGATCGTGAAAAACTGCAGGAGCGCGTAGCGAAACTGGCCGGCGGCGTTGCCGTTATCAAGGTTGGCGCAGCGACTGAAGTTGAAATGAAAGAGAAGAAAGCACGCGTTGAAGACGCCCTGCACGCGACCCGCGCTGCAGTGGAAGAAGGCGTGGTTGCCGGCGGTGGCGTCGCGCTGATCCGCGTTGCAGGCAAAATCGCCGCGCTGAAAGGCGACAACGAAGACCAGAACGTGGGTATCAAAGTTGCGCTGCGCGCAATGGAAGCCCCTCTGCGTCAGATCGTGGTCAACGCCGGTGAAGAAGCTTCCGTTATCGCCAACCAGGTGAAAGCGGGCGAAGGCAGCTACGGCTACAACGCTTACTCTGAAGAATACGGCGACATGATCGCGATGGGTATCCTGGATCCAACCAAAGTGACCCGTTCTGCTCTGCAGTACGCGGCTTCCGTGGCTGGCCTGATGATCACCACCGAATGCATGGTCACCGACCTGCCGAAGGCTGACGCACCGGATCTGGGCGCAGCAGGCGGCATGGGTGGCATGGGCGGTATGGGCGGCATGATGTAATCATCCCCCACACGCTTGTGTGCTGAGAACCCCGGTCAAGTGACCGGGGTTTTTTTATGCCTGAGCGCCGCCGCACTGTATTTGATGATATTTTTGCCGCCGGAGGCGATTTAACTGGTAAACTGGTAAGTCATCAGCTGTCGCTCAAGACGTTGGCCCGCTAGCCGTGGCAACGGATGCTTAAGAGATGGCATCGCTTTCTGATAAGCTTTTGCGTAATTCTCAACATCGAATGGGGAACAAGATGCGGATTAAAGCCTTACTGGGTCTTTCGGCAGCGATGCTGCTGGCGGGTTGCAGCACCACTCATGAACTGACCGCTGCGGGTCAGCAGATCAAGTTCACCGACAGCAAGCCGGCGGCGGAATGCCAGCTGCTGGGGGAAGTGACCGGCACCCAGAGCAACTGGCTGTCCGGCAACGGCGGTGAGGGCAGCTCCATGCGCGGTGCGGCCAACGATCTGCGCAACAAGGCGGCGGCGATGGGCGGCAACGTCATTTACGGCGCCAACAGCCCAAGCCAGAACCTGCTCTCCAGCTTCGCGCCGCTGGACAGCAAAATGGTCGGCCAGGTTTACAAGTGCCCGTAAGGCGCTGAGGCCAAACGCCGCACAGAGATAAAAAAAGAGGAATGCCACGGCATTCCTCTTTTCGTTCCATCGGGCCATGTGGCGCGCGTCATTCCTGCATCAGGCGCAGGTCGATCGGCGTTTTGCTCGGTTCGCCGCCCACTTCACGCGTCAGGCGCGGCACCAGATAACCGGACACCTTGCTCAGCAGCGCCTGCATGATGACGCGCGCTTCATCGTCGCTGACCATGAAGTGCGCCGCGCCCTGCACCTTGTCCAGCACGTGGATATAGTAGGGCAGGATGCCGGCGTCGAACAGCGCGTTGCTGAGCGCCGCCAGCGTGTCGGCATCGTCGTTGACGTCGCGCAGCAACACGCTCTGGTTGAGCAGCGTGACGCCGGCGAGGCGCAGCTGGGCCATGGCGCTCCGCAGCTCGCGGTCGATTTCGTTGGCGTGGTTGATGTGCGTGACCATCAGCACCTGCAGGCGCGAGGCTGACAGCAGGCGGCACAGCGCCGGCGTAATGCGCGCCGGGATCACCACCGGCAGACGGGTGTGAATGCGCAGGCGTTTCAGGTGCGGGATGGCCTCCAGTTCGCCGACCAGCCACTCCAACTCGCTGTCTTTGGCCATCAGCGGGTCGCCGCCGGAAAAAATGATCTCGTCGAGTTCCGGGTGTTGGCGGATATAATCCAGCGCCTGCCGCCAGTTGTTCTTGTTGCCCTGATTATCCTGATAGGGGAAGTGGCGGCGGAAGCAGTAACGGCAGTTGACCGCACAGCCGCCTTTGACCAGCAGCAGCGCGCGATTGCGGTATTTGTGCAGCAGGCCCGGCACCACGCTGCGCTGCTCATCGAGCGGATCGGTGGTGAACCCTGGGGCGTTGATGAACTCTTCTCTGGCGGTCAGCACCTGGCGCAGCAGCGGGTCGTTGGCATCGCCGGGGCGCATGCGCGCAGCGAAGGCGCGCGGCACGCGCAGGGCAAACAGCCGGCGGGCATCTCGCCCCTGCGGTAGTTCCGGGTGCGTATTCAGTGACAAAAGCTGCAGTAATTCATCGGGATCGGTAATAACATCGGCGAGTTGATGCAACCAATCTTCTCTATGTGCCGTACTTTGGGTTATAATGTGTGCCATTTTTTTGGCTAAGCTACCAGTTCAAATATTCAGAGGGCCATCATGGCGACTTATTCTAGCAACGATTTCCGTCCGGGTCTTAAAATCATGTTCGAGGGCGAACCTTACGCCGTCGAAGCCAGTGAGTTCGTTAAGCCGGGCAAAGGCCAGGCGTTTGCACGCGTGAAAATGCGTCGTCTGCTGACCGGCACCCGCGTGGAAAAAACCTTCAAGTCTACCGATTCTTGCGAAGGCGCAGACGTGATGGACACCAACATGAACTACCTGTACAGCGACGGTGAGTTCTACCACTTCATGCACCCTGAGTCTTTCGAACAGCATCAGGTTGACGGCAAAACCGTCGGTGACGCGGCCAAATGGCTGCAGGATAACGCAGAGTGCATCATCACCCTGTGGGATGGCCGTCCAATCGCCGTTCAGCCGCCGAACTTCATCGAAGCGGAAATCACCGATACCGATCCTGGCCTGAAAGGCGATACCGCAGGGACTGGCGGCAAGCCGGCGACCCTGAGCACCGGCGCCGTGGTGAAAGTGCCGTTGTTCGTCCAGATCGGCGAAGTGATCAAGGTTGACACTCGCTCTGGCGAATACGTCTCTCGCGTTAAATAAGTTTCAAAACAGAGGAACCCTGGCGGTTCCTCTGTTTTACCCCATCCCCGTTCGTTGGCAGAAAATCCGCATGTTCAAGAAAACGTTGTTGGCCGTGCTCTCCCTGTTGTTCCTTTTCTCCCTCAGCAGTTGCAATACGTTTCGCGGTTTCGGCGAAGACGTTCAGCATCTCGGCGGCGCCATTTCGCGCACGGCCAGCTGACCCGGCCCTTAACCCGATGTATTCGCGCCACAAAGCCGGTGGCGATTCCACTCTCTGCGCCAATTTTGACTACGCTTAGAAAGCCGTACTTTTTCATCAACGACAAATAAGGACTTTCTTATGCTGAAGAAAAGTATTATCGCGATCTTCTCTTTGATGATTTTGAGCTCGCTGACCGCCTGCAACACCACCCGCGGCGTGGGTGAAGACATTCAGGCCGGCGGCAAGGCTATTCAGCGCAGCGCGGAATAATCCGCATTCCACCCGGCGGCGTTCCGGCTGCGGAGAGCCGCCGCATTTCCACCTCTTGCTTGCGCGTTAACGCTGCTGCTATCCTGCCGCAGTGCGGGTGAGGTTGCCCGCCATTCATCACTCAGCTGAACGGGACGACCCGTTTACGCGTCATTTTATCGGGGACGACCCCAGTGGTAGGGAGGCCGTCTCATGGCCTGGATTATTTTGCTTATCGCCGGTTTGCTCGAAGTGGTTTGGGCTATCGGTCTGAAATACACCCACGGTTTTACCCGGCTGACGCCGAGCATCATCACCATCGCCGCAATGGTGGTCAGCATGTTGCTGTTGGCCAACGCCATGAAAACGCTGCCCGCCGGCACCGCCTACGCGGTGTGGACCGGCATCGGCGCGGTGGGCGCGGCCATCATGGGCATGGTGCTGTTGGGGGAATCGACCAATATTGCGCGCATCATCAGCCTGTGCCTGATCGTGGTCGGCATCCTCGGGCTGAAGTTCAGCAGTCACTGATCGGCGGACTGCTGCACCCAGATCAGCGCATCGGTGGCGAAACCGTAGCCCTTGGCTATCTGCAATAAACGGTCGCGTACGCTGGCGTCAAGCGTCGGCGTGCGCGACAGGATCCACAGATAGTCGCGGTTAGGGCCGCAAACCAGCGCGTAGCGATATTCCGGATCCAGGGCTATCACGTTGTAGCCGCCATAGAAGGGGCCGAAGAACGACACTTTCAGCGCCGCGACCTGCGGTGAACCGATAAAGTAGGCTTTGCCTTCGCTTTCTTGCCATTGCTGTTTTTGCGCATTGAAGCCGCGATTGATGACTTTCAGTCCGCCGTCGGCGCGCGGGCCGTAATGGGCGGTCACCTGCTGCAAACCGCGTTCAAAACGATGATCCAGACGAGCGATCTCATACCAGGTGCCGAGATAGCGCTGGCTGTCGAAAGGGGTCACGACCCTGATGTCTTTAGGCGGGGAGACGCTGCAGGCCACGGAGAGCAGGGCGGAAAGCATGACGCTAAGCTTTGACCATAAACGCATCGGTGACTCCTGTTTACCGGGGGCGAGTAGACAGTGTAGCCGATGAGAAAAGGGCGGCCAACGGGCGTTGGCCACCCGAGCGGTTTACAGCGTGATGACGCCGATGACGGTGACGACGCTGAGTATCGCCGCCAGACCGTAGAACACCCATTTGCCTGCCGGCACGTGGATCTTCAGATCGTGCATCGCATGGTGGATGCGGTGCAGGCCGCACCACAGCGGCAGAATGATCATCAGCAGCAGGAACAGGCGGCCGATCAGGCTCTGGCAGAACGCCAGCACGCGCTCGTAACCCAGCGCTTCACCGGGGAACAGCCCCAGCGGCAGCAGAATGCCGACCAGCAGCACGATGGCCGGCGCGACAATCGCGCCCCACATGCCGCCGGCGCCGAACAATCCCCAGAAAACCGGCTCGTCGGAGCGTTTAGGTGCTTGATTTATCATGATTCCTCCGGATTAGAACAGGGCCACGGCCAGGATGACCACGCTGACGACGATCGTGACGGCCCATAGCCCTTTCACGATGGGGCCCGGTCCCATTTTCTCGCTGTTGACCACGATATTGGCGGCCTTCGGCGCCAGATCGAACCAGGTTTTGGTGTGCAGCGCCGCCGCCAGCAGGGCGACGACGTTGATTAACAGCACCAGCGGGTTCTGCAAGAAGCCGACGAAGCCGGCCCAGCTCTCGGCGCCGCCCTTCAGCGCGAACACGCCGTAGAGCAGCACGATGCTGAACCAGACCGCCAGCACCGAGGTGCCTTCACGCAGCATGTAGAAACGGTAGAAGCCGAGCTTTTGCCACCAGGTGGGCGTCATGGTGCGCACATAGGGCTTACGTTGAGTTGTCATGGCAATTTTCTCCCTTATTGCGGCTTCAACATGGCGATCATGAAGTCTTTGGCGCTCTCCACCTTGCCCTGCTGGATGGCGGCGGCGGGATCGACGTGTTTCGGACAGACTTCGGAGCAATAGCCGACGAAGGTGCAGCTCCAGACGCCGTTTTGGCCGTTGAGCTGCGGCATGCGCTGTTTCTTGCCGTGGTCGCGGTTGTCCAGGTTATAGCGGTGCGCCAGCGTGATCGCCGCCGGGCCGATAAACTCGGGGTTGAGGCCAAACTGCGGGCACGCCGCGTAGCACAGGCCACAGTTGATGCAGCCGGAGAACTGGTGGTACTTGGCCATCTGCGCCGGGGTCTGCACGTTCGGGCCATCCTCTGGTTTGCGATCGTTGCCGATGATGTACGGTTTGATTGCCTCCAGGCTTTCGATGAAGTGGGTCATGTCGACCACCAGATCGCGCTCGATCGGGAAGTTGCCCAGCGCTTCGACCTTCATGCCGCCGACGTAGTCGCGCAGGAAGGTTTTGCACGCCAGCTTCGGCACGCGGTTGACCATCATGCCGCAGGAGCCGCAGATCGCCATGCGGCAAGACCAGCGGTAGGAGAGATCCGGCGCCAGGTTATCCTTGATATAGCCCAGCGCATCGAGCAGCGAGGTCTGTTCGTCGTAAGGCACGGCGTAAGTGACGAAATGCGGTTCGGCGTCGCTTTCCGGGTTATAGCGCATGACGTCGATCTTCAGGGTTTGCATCTCAGCCATTTGCCTGCTCCTTATTCTTTTTCTCCTGCGCTTCGGCTTCTGCGCCGTAGACGCGTTTGGCCGGCGGCAGCTTGGTGATTTTCACGTCGCTGTATTCGAGACGCGGCGCGCCCTGCGGGTTATGGAACGCCAGCGTATGCTTGAGGAAGTTGACGTCGTCACGCTCGGTGCAGCCTTCGTCCAGGCGCTGATGGGCGCCGCGCGACTCTTTGCGGTTAAACGCGGAGTGCGCCATACATTCGGCGACGTCCAGGCCGTAGCCCAGCTCGATGGTGTACAGCAGATCGGTATTGAACACGCTGGAGTTGTCGGTGATTTTGACGCGTTTGAAGCGCTCTTTCAGCTCGGCCAGCTTATCGATGGTTTTTTGCATCAGCTCCGGCGTGCGGTAGATGCCGCAGCCTTCTTCCATCGACAGCCCCATTTCGTCGCGGATCTTCGCCCAGTTTTCGTTGCCTTCCTGCTTCATCAGGTTGCTCAGGCGGGTTTCGACGTCGCGGGTTTGCGCATCCAGCGCGCTGCCGTTGGCCGGCGCGGTTTCCAGCGCGCGGCGCGCCGCATGCTCACCGGCGACGCGGCCGAACACCACCAGTTCCGCCAGCGAGTTGGAGCCGAGGCGATTGGCGCCGTGCAGGCCGACGGAGGAGCACTCGCCGACCGCGAACAGCCCCTTGATGCGGGTTTCACAGTTCTGGTCGGTTTCAATGCCGCCCATGGTGTAGTGCGCGGTAGGGCGCACCGGGATCGGATCTTTCACCGGATCGACGCCGACGTAGGCCTTGGCCAGTTCGCAGATGAACGGCAGCCGCTCCAGAAGCTTTTTCTCGCCCAGGTGGCGCAGATCGAGGTAGACCACGTCGCCGCGCGGGGTGGCGATGGTGCGGCCGGCGCGCCATTCGTGCCAGAAAGCCTGCGACACCTTGTCGCGCGGGCCCAGCTCCATGTATTTGTTCTTCGGTTCGCCCAGCGGGGTTTCCGGGCCCATGCCGTAGTCTTGCAGGTAGCGGTAGCCATCCTTGTTCACCAGGATGCCGCCTTCGCCGCGGCAGCCCTCGGTCATCAGGATGCCGGAACCGGGCAGGCCGGTCGGGTGATACTGCACGAACTCCATGTCGCGCAGCGGTACGCCGTGGTGGAACGCCATGCCCATGCCATCCCCGGTCACAATGCCGCCGTTGGTATTGTAGCGGTAAACGCGCCCGGCGCCGCCGGTGGCCATCACTACCGCGTTGGCGCGGATCTGCACGCGGGTGCCTTCCATCATGTTGAGCGCCACCAGGCCGCGCGCCTGGCCGTCATCCACCAGGATATCCAGCACGAAGTGCTCGTCGAAGCGTTGAATTTGCGGGTATTTCAGCGAGGTCTGGAACAGGGTGTGCAGCATGTGGAAGCCGGTCTTGTCGGCGGCGAACCAGGTGCGTTCGATCTTCATGCCGCCGAAGCGCCGCACGTTGACTGAGCCGTCCGGTTTGCGGCTCCACGGGCAGCCCCACTGCTCGAGCTGGGTCATCTCGCGCGGGCACTGATGCACGAAGTGATCGACCACATCCTGCTCGCACAGCCAGTCGCCGCCGGCGACGGTGTCGTGGAAGTGGTAGTCGAAGGTATCGTGATCCTGAGTGACGGCGGCGGAGCCTCCCTCGGCGGCGACCGTGTGGCTGCGCATCGGGTAGACCTTAGAGATCAGCGCGATTTTCAGTTGGGGATTGGCTTCCGCTGCGGCTATTGCTGCACGTAAACCAGCGCCCCCGGCCCCAATAATGGCAAGATCGGCGTTAAAGGTTTGCACTGCATTCCTCCAATGTTCTTGTTAAGAACGGCAAGTTAAATATCTATGCTTAAAATTTAGCGAACTCTTCGGGTGCTAACTAATTGAACCGATTAATGTTGCTTAAAGGTTAAGGATAGATATCTCCCACCAATAATGGGGAATTAACTATACCTAAAGTTAAGTAGTCGAAATTTGATGTGATCGATTGTTTTGTCGATTAACGCTTGCCCAACAGGCTTGCCTGCCTTTTCGCGTGTTCGGCGTGCTTTACCCTTTTTAACGCACTTTTGCCGCCCATTTGTCGGAAATTGGCGTTCTGGCCGGTTGCGCATCGTGAAGAATTTGTTTGGCTGCAAGGATGCGAGTAGACTGCATCCCCTGTTTGATTTCGGAGTTAATTACCATGAGCGAAACGGCAAGCTGGCAGCCTAGTGCACCCATCGCCAATTTGTTGAAACGCGCAGCGATTCTGGCTGAGATCCGGCGTTTCTTCGCCGATCGTGGCGTGCTGGAAGTTGAGACGCCCACCATGAGCCAGGCGACGGTCACCGACGTTCACCTGTTCCCGTTCGAGACGCGTTTCGTCGGGCCGGGGGCGGCAGAGGGCCTGACGCTATACATGATGACCAGCCCGGAATATCACATGAAGCGCCTGCTGGCGGCGGGCAGCGGCCCGATCTACCAAATGGGGCGCAGCTTCCGCAATGAAGAAGCCGGGCGGCATCACAACCCGGAATTCACCATGCTGGAGTGGTACCGTCCGCACTACGACATGTACCGCCTGATGAATGAGGTGGACGATCTGCTGCAACAGGTGCTGGACTGCGAGAGTGCGGAGACCCTGTCCTATCAGCAGGCGTTCCTGCGCCATCTGGACATCGATCCGCTGTCGGCGGAGAAGGCGCAACTGCGTGAAGCGGCGGCCAAACTCGATCTGAGCAACATCGCCGATACCGAAGAAGATCGCGATACGCTGCTGCAGCTGCTGTTCACCGTGGGCGTGGAACCGCATATCGGCCGTGAAAAGCCGGCGTTCGTTTACCACTTCCCGGCCAGCCAGGCGGCGTTGGCGGAGATCAGCACCGAAGACCACCGCGTGGCGGAGCGCTTCGAGGTGTATTTCAAGGGCATTGAGCTGGCGAACGGTTTCCGCGAGCTGACCGACGGCCGTGAACAACAGCAGCGCTTCGAGCAGGACAACCGCAAACGCGCGGAGCGCGGCCTGCCGCAGCAGCCGATCGACTACCGCCTGTTGGCGGCTTTGCAGCACGGCATGCCGGAATGTTCCGGCGTGGCGCTGGGCGTGGATCGTCTGGTGATGCTGGCGTTGGGCGCCGAGAGCCTGAGCGAAGTCTTAGCCTTCCCGGTCGGGATCGCCTGACGTTTCAGGCGGAGAGAAAAGCAAAAAGGGTCGGCATTTGCCGGCCCTTTTTTTATTGCGAGAAACGCTTACAGCCCCCCGGCGTCGCGCTTGGTGTTCGGTGCCGGCGTAGACGGCGGCGTGCGGCCGTTGTTGGTCAACCGCGACAGCGTCTCGGTGCGCACCTGGAACGGCGGGTACGGCAGCGTGATGCCGTGCTCGCGATAACCCGCCAGGATCAGCTGGTGGATCTCATGGCGCAGCGGCATGCGGTGGCCCATCTCGGCGGCGTAAATACGCATCTCGAAGATCTGGATGCCCTGCTGCAGATCGACCAGGTAAACCTCCGGCGCCGGGTTATCCAACACCAGCGAGCAGCGCTCGGCGGCGTTCATCAGGATCTTGGTCACTTCTTCGCTGTTGGCTTCGCCCGGCGCCGGTACGGTCAGCACCACGCGGGTCAGGGTGTCCGACAGCGACCAGTTGACGAACTGTTCGGTGATGAACGCTTTGTTCGGCACGATGATCTCTTTGCGATCCCAGTCCGAAATGGTGGTGGCGCGGGTGTTGATCTTGGTGACGGTGCCGGTCAGGTTGCGGATCGTCACGGTGTCGCCGATGCGGATCGGTTTCTCGAACAGGATGATCAGGCCGGAGATGAAGTTGGAGAAGATCTCCTGCATGCCGAAGCCCAACCCCAGACTGAGCGCGGTAACCACCCACTGCAGTTTTGACCATTCGATGCCGATCCAGGCGAAGCTGAGCACCGCGCCGAACAGCAGCAGCAAGTACTTGGTGATGGTGGTGATGGCGTAGCCGGTGCCCGGCGACAGATCCAGGTGCTGCAGCACCGCCAGCTCCAGCAGCGCCGGCAGGTTGCGCACCAGCTGCATGGTGATGATCAGCACCAGAATGGCGATCAGCACCGCGCCGAGGGTGATCGGATGGGCGGTCTCCACGCCGTTGACCGTCGAAGTCACGTCCCACAGCGAAATGTTTTCCAGGAAGGCGAACGCGGAGTGGATCTCGGACCACAGCACGATCACCGACACCAGCGCGATCAGCGTCAGGATCGATCGCACCAGCCGCAGCGACTGGGCGCTGATGGTGTCCAGATCGAAGTCCGAATCGTCCGGATCGATGGCGCCTTCGGTGCTGTTCGGGGTGTGCGAGGTTTCGTCTTCGCCGCGGGCGCGTTGGGCCAGGATGTCGGCGCGGCGCTGTTTGGCGCGATCGAAAGCGATGCGCCGCCGTTGGATCAGCATCCAGCGGCGGATGATGTGGTAGATGACCAGCAGCAGGAACCAGATCGCCACCGAGGTTTCCAGGCGCGCCAACAGCGCCTGCGCGGTGGTGAGGTAACCGACGGTCGACGCCAGCGCCGCCAGCAGCGGCGCCGACAGCAGCAGCCCCCAGAAGGCGCTGTTGAGCATGTTGTCGCCGGAGCCGTTTTTATCCAGATACAGCGGAATGCCGGCGCGTTTCAGGCTGTGGGTGACCAGCGCCAGCGCCAGACACAGCAGGATAAAGCACAGCCGCCCCAGGGTGTTGGCGAACTCGCGTTCTTTCAGGCTATCGAAGGTGATCAGTGCCATGATCAGCGGCACGATCAGCCAGATCGACATCTTGTAGTAGCGCATGGCGCGCGAAACCTGCTTCGCCGGCCAGCGGAAGTGCACGATGAACAGCCCCTGCGGGTGGGCGAAGGCGGCGCAGATCATGCAGATCCACAGGATCGGCAGCGTGGCGGTCACCCCTTTGCCGATCGCTTCCGCCACCGGGTAGTTCCAGGCGCTCTGCAGGCCGTAACCGAGCGCGGCCCACAGCACCGGCAGCGGCATTGCCACCAGAATCGACCAGAACACGGTGCGCACCGTCAGGAAGAATTCGTCCTGCGTCACCTTGCCGACGCGGCTGCTGGCGCGCTCGAGGAAGGCGTGATAGTGCTTGCGCGAACTGATGCTGAAAATCACCAGCAGCAGGGCGCCGAAGATCGGGATCAGCGTTTCGCGGCTGGTCACCATCATCATGAAGGCGCCGCCGAGCTGCGACAGCGTGTCCAGCGACAGGACGCGGGTCAGATCGTGCGCCACGTTGAGCGGATAAGAGAAGTTGATCGGATTGACGTCCGGCACCCAGAACAGATAGCGGTGGGTGGCGTCGCGGATCTCGTTCAACGCTTCGATCAACTGGGTGTTGGCCACCTTCAGCTTGGTCAGCTCAAGGATTTGGGTGTCGCAACCGGACAACAACGAGTTGAGCAGCTCGCGCTGGGTGCGCAGCTGAGCATCGACGATGCGCTGCTCCTGGTTGGTCAGCGCGCTGCCGTCGTCGCGCTTGAATTCGCGCTGCGACAGTTTTTCCAGCTGGTTTTCAAACTGCAGGCGCTGCACGCGCAGCTGGGCCATGTCGCCGTCCAGCTGTTGCGGCTTGGGCATTTCCGGCAGCGTCGCCACCTGGGCGCGCAGGGTTTCCCCCAGCGCCGACGACGAGCCGAGCCATTGGGCCTGTTCGATGATGGTGCTCAGCGCCTGGCGCACCTGCAGCGTCTGCGCCGCCGCCTGCCGCTGCTGCGACGAAATCAGATCCATGCGCTGCGCCTGGCTGTTCAGCGCGGCGGACAGTTCGCGGTTGATCTGCAGCTGTTGGCTGATGCTTCTTGGCAAATCGCCGTTCTGCTCGGCCAACTGCTCGGTTTTTTCCAGCGCCAGTTCCGCTTCGCGTTGGCGCTGGGCGTTGAGGTTGTTGCGCAGCGCCTGCAGCTGAACGTCTATTTTCTCGTGGCGCTTTTTATAGACCTCGGCGCGCATGCGCGCCAGCTCCTGCCGGTTGTTGGCCGACAGCTGCGCCAGCTCCAGCTCGTCCACTTTGGCTTTGCGCGCCGCAGCTTCGGTCTGCTGCAGGGCCAGGGCGGCCTGCGCGTACGGCGTGGTCGGGTTGGCGGGCTGCGCCTGCAGGCGGCGCTGCACTTCCGTCAGCGCACGGCGGGCGTCGGTCTGCTGCTGCGGCAACTGGCCGAGCGAATCGCTGATTTCCCGCGTGCGATCCTGTTCTTGCTGCAGCAGGCGCGCCTGTTCCAGCAGCAGGCTGCTGGTTTGCAGGATCTGCTGTTCCAGCTCGGCGGCCGGCAGATCGTCGCCGTTCGGCAGGATCTTGTTGCTTTCCAGCACCAACTGACGGCGCAGTTCCTGCGTCATCTTCGGGAAATCGTCGATCACTCTCTGATACTGCTCGGAGCGAGTCTGCGACTCTTTGCGCTCCGTCAGCCAGTTGAGGGCGCTTTGCAGCGCCTCGGTGGTTTCCGCCTGATTCGGCGCGTTTTTGCTGCTTTCCGCCTGCTTCAGCTCCTGTTTGAGCTGGGTCTCGGTCGGCACGGGGGCGGCCAGCGCCGGTTGCCACAGCAGGCAACCGAGCAAAAGCGTGATGATCAGGCGCACGGCGTCGATTCCTTTAGATCGGGGTCTGTGGTGTTTCAGCGGCGGCCGGGATTTCGGCGAAGGCTTCACCCATGCGGGTGACGGTGCCGTTATGCAGCTGCGGCGCGAACTGCACGCTGCCTGCGGTAAACAGGTTGATCACCGTGGAGCCGAGTTTGAAACGGCCCATCTCGGCGCCTTTTTCCAGCGCGATGGCGCCTTCTTCGCCGGCGGCCGGGTAGGTCCAGCGTTTGATGATGCCTTCGCGCGGCGGCGTGACGGTGCCGGCCCAGACGGTTTCGATACTGCCGACGATGGTGGCGCCGACCAGGATTTGCACCATCGGCCCGATGTCTGTGTCGAAGACGCAGATCACGCGCTCGTTGCGTGCGAACAGGTTAGGCACGTTGGCGGCGGTGAGCGGGTTGACCGAGAACAGATCGCCCGGCACATAGATCATTTCGCGCAGTACGCCGGCGCACGGCATGTGTACGCGGTGATAGTCGCGCGGCGCCAGGTAGGTGGTGGCGAACAGGCCGTTGCGGAACTGCTCGGCCAACAGGTAGTTGCCGGCCAGCAGCGCTTCCAGGCTGTAGTGGTGGCCTTTGGCCTGGAAGATTTGGTCCTCGCGGATCGGGCCGAGCTGGCTGATGGCACCATCGGCGGGCAGCGCCAGCCAGTTGGCGTCGGCGATGATCGGGCGCGCGCCATCGCGCAGCGGGCGCACGAAGAAATCGTTGAAGGTGGCGTAAGACGCCAGGTCCGGGTTTTGCGCTTCCTGCATGTCCACGCGGTAGTAGCGGGCGAAGGTTTTGACCACCAGTTGGGTCAGCCAGCCGGCCCGTTTGTCGGCGCCCCAGCCCGCCAGGCGGGTCAGCGCCAGCTTCGGCAGCCAATATTGCAGTTTAATCTTGATGCTATCCAGCACGTTGAACCTCGTGAATCAGGGTAAAGGGCGCGCATTGTAACGAGGGCGCCGCCGTCGTCAATGCCCGCCCGTCAGTGTCAGTCTGCGGCGTCCGTGAAGTTCTTGCGAACCTTCACCTGCGCCATGCTTTCCAGAATGCGGTGGTAATTGTCGAAACGCTCTTCCGCGATGTCGCCTTTTTCCATCGCCGCGCGGATGGCGCAGCCGGGATCGGTATCGTGGCGGCAGTCGCGGAATTTGCAACCGCCTAAATAATCACGGAATTCGACAAAGCCGCGGGTAATTTGTTCCGGCTCCAGGTGCCACAGGCCAAACTCGCGCACTCCGGGGGAGTCGATCACGTCGCCGCCATGCTGGAAGTGGTACAGCCGCGCGGCGGTGGTGGTATGTTGCCCGAGGCCCGATACGTCGGAAACCTGATTTACCAGAATTTGCTCTTCAGACGGCGGCAACAGCGCGTTCAGCAGGCTGGATTTGCCTACCCCCGACTGGCCGGCGAAGATGCTGATGCGCCCGGCCAGCGCCTGTTCGAATTCCGCCATGCCTTCCCGCGTCTGGCTGGAGACTTCCAGCACCCGGTAGCCAATCTTGCGATAGATATCCATCATGCCGTCGACCAGCTTGCGCGCTTCGGCGTCCAGCAGGTCAATTTTGTTGAGCACGATCAGCGGCTCGACTTCGAGCGTTTCGCAGGCCACCAGATAGCGGTCGATGATGTTCAGCGACAGCTCGGGCAGGATCGCCGACACGATGACGATCTGATTGATATTGGCGGCGATCGGCTTCACGCCGTCGTAGAAGTCCGGGCGCGTCAGCACCGAGGTGCGCTCGTGCACCGCTTCCACAATGCCCTTCACCCCTTCATGGGCGCCCAGGCCGGGGCGCCACACCACGCGATCGCCGGTGACCAGCGAACGCAGCGTGCGGCGGATGTTGCAGCGGTGCTGAGTGCCATCCGGCGCCTCAACGTCGGCGTGCATGCCGAAACGGCTGATGACGACGCCTTCCTGCGGCTCGCCCAGCTGGGAATCATCCGGTTCCGGTTTGTTATCGGCGCGCTTCAGACGGCGCTGATGGTTCGCCTGCACGCGGCGTTGCTGACCTTTGGACAGTTTGTTCTTACTCACTGCGCCTCACTTGAATCGGTTTTATACCTTTACGTATACGCACAGCTGCGGCGAGGGACTAGCCCCGGGCGCAGCCTTGAACCCGTCAGGGTATATGTCGCCCAAGGCGACCAAAAAGACTATGATACACGCTATTTTATATTAAATAACCGTTGTTAGCCGCCGGCTGCGGCGCGTTGCCACCGGCGGCGCCCGTCGTCTCGTCCGCACAGCGTTTTTCTCTCGGCTTTTAGGCAGGAAACATCATGACAGGAAACGAAAATAACCTGATTTGGATCGATTTGGAGATGACCGGGCTGGATCCCGAGCGCGACCGCATTATCGAGATCGCCACGCTGGTCACCGACGCCAATCTGAACATCCTGGCGGAAGGGCCGGTGATCGCCGTGCACCAATCCGACGAGCAGCTGGCCTTGATGGACGAGTGGAACGTGCGCACCCATACCGGCAGCGGGCTGGTGGAGCGGGTGAAAGCCAGCCGCCAGGACGATCGCGCCGCCGAGCTGGAAACCATCGCCTTCCTGCAGCAATGGGTGCCGGCCGGCAAATCGCCGATTTGCGGCAACAGCGTGGGCCAGGATCGCCGTTTCCTGTTCCGCTATATGCCCGAGTTGGAGGCCTACTTCCATTACCGCTATCTGGACGTCAGCACGCTGAAGGAACTGGCGCGCCGTTGGAAGCCGGAAATTCTCGGCGGCTTTAAGAAGCAGGGCACCCATCAGGCGCTGGATGACATCCGCGAATCGGTGGCCGAACTGGCTTATTACCGCGAACATTTCATTCAGCTTTAAGGCGATGGCGGCCCCTGCGGGGAAAAAACGTCGTTTTTAGCCGCTTAATTCGCCAATCTGGCGCTTTAATCGGCAATCAAACAAAAATCGCGTTTTTTTGCTTTCAGGGGCTTGCGGCAAAAAGGATTTCTCGTATAATGCGCACCCCGTACCGATGAAGAATTTCGTAACGTTCCACCATCGATACGCCGGGCGGGAATAGCTCAGTTGGTAGAGCACGACCTTGCCAAGGTCGGGGTCGCGAGTTCGAGTCTCGTTTCCCGCTCCAAATTCAACAATGTCGCGATGCGGCATGATGAATAAATAAAGCAGTATCAAGCAGTACCTATGCGACGCGGGAATAGCTCAGTTGGTAGAGCGCAACCTTGCCAAGGTTGAGGTCGCGAGTTCGAGCCTCGTTTCCCGCTCCAAAAATTCAAAGGTCACGCCAGTGTTTGGTGACCGGATGCCAAAAGCATCTCTATGCGGGAATAGCTCAGTTGGTAGAGCACGACCTTGCCAAGGTCGGGGTCGCGAGTTCGAGTCTCGTTTCCCGCTCCAATTTTCTCTTCGTTTCAAACTCAAGTCCAACGCCTTATCCGGCGCGGATTTTTGTCCCGTTTTACACGCCTGCTAAAAATGTTGTGAACAGAGTTATCCACAGCCTCTGCACATAAACTCGCCTGCCTGAAAAATCAACGTCATACAAATTAAATATTTATCTATTTGATTTATATGCTTATTTATTTATCCCAAAACGTTATGCCGATCACTTGCTCTTTTTGTTGCAGTTGAAAGACAACGTGTTTTTATTTTTATGCACAAATCCACAGAGTGAGTCTTCCGGCGATAAGCCCGCGCGGCGCACGCCGTCAGGCGTCCCTCGGCAAACCTTTTTCCACAGCCCGTATCAGCCGTTTTTTCTGTGCCGTCTGCACCTCGATGCCCTGCGCTTCGCGGCGGGCGAGCTGTTGCGCCAGCGCCCAGTGGATATGTTCGTCCAGCATGCTGTCCTGGCCCAAACGCGTGCGCAGCGCGAGCACGACGCCGTCCTCATAAGGCGCATTGCCCAGCGCCACGGCGATATTGCGCAGCCAGCGAAGGTGGCCGATGCGGCGTATCGCCGAGCCTTCGGTGATGCGCAGGAATTTTTCTTCTGTCCAGTTGAACAGATCGATCAGCTGCGGCGCATGCAGCGCGGCGCGCGGGCTGAAATCGTCTTCGTCGGTGAGCTGCGAAAAGCGATTCCACGGGCAGATCAGCTGGCAGTCATCGCAGCCGTAGATGCGGTTGCCGAGCAGCGGGCGGAATTCTTCCGGGATCGCGCCTTCCAGCTCGATGGTCAGGTAGGAGATGCAGCGCCGGGCGTCGACGGTATAGGGGGCGACGATGGCGCCGGTCGGGCAAGTGGTGATGCAGGCGACGCAGCGGCCGCACTGTTCTTCCTGCGGCTGATCCACCGGCAGCGGCAGATCGATCAGCAATTCGCCGAGGAAAAACCACGATCCGGCTTCGCGGTTGAGAATTAGTGAGTGTTTACCAACCCATCCGATGCCCGCCTTGGCGGCCAGCGCGCGCTCCATCACCGGCGCAGAATCGACAAAGGGGCGGAAATTCAACTCGCCGCAGTATTCCTGGATCTGATCGCCCAGTTTTTTCAGGCGCTGGCGCAACAGCTTGTGATAGTCACGCCCCAGCGCGTAGCGGCTGACGTAGCCCAACTGCGAATCTTGCAAGGTGCTGGCGAACGCCGCCTTGGCCGGCAGGTAGTTCATGCGTACGCTGATCACTCGCAGCGTGCCCGGCAACAGTTCGTGAGGGCGTGCGCGCAACATGCCGTGGCGCGCCATCCATTCCATCTCGCCGTGGTACTGCTTGTCGAGCCAGGCCTGCAGCTTCGGCTCTTCAAGGCTCAGATCGGTATCGCAGATGCCAACCTGCTGGAATCCTAGCGATTGCCCCCATTGCTTGATATGTTGGGCGAGTTGATGAAGATCGAGGGGGTGCGTCATGACGGGCCACAGTGAAAAAGCATACGCTGACAGTTTACCACACTCTGTCTGGCCTGCGGATTGGATCCGTCGCTCGGAACCCGCGGCGGCGGCCTCGCTCGGTATTTCTCTTTACGATTTGATGCAGCGCGCCGGTCAGGCGGCCTACGCGCTGGCGCGCAACGCGTACCCTTCCCGCGACCACTGGCTGGTGCTGTGTGGCCACGGCAACAACGGTGGCGACGGCTATGTGGTGGCGCGTCTGGCGAAGGCGGCGGGCGTGCAGGTGACGCTGATCGCCTGCGAAGGCGCACGTCCTTTGCCACCGGAAGCCGCAGCGGCTCGCGAGGCCTGGCAAGCAGCAGGCGGCGACATTCTGCCGGCGAACAGCCGCTGGCCGGCGTCTGTTTCGCTCATCATCGACGGCCTGCTGGGCACTGGTCTGGGCAGCGCGCCGCGTGCGCCTTACGACGCGCTGATCGAGGCCGCCAACCGCCATTCGGCGCCGGTGGTGGCGCTCGATATTCCGTCCGGCCTGCTGGCGGAAAGCGGCGCGGCGCCAGGCGCGGTGGTGCGTGCCGCGCACACCGTCACGTTCATCGGCCTCAAACCGGGGTTGCTGACCGGCCAGGCGCGTGACTGGGTCGGGCAACTTCATCAGAATGCGCTAGGCTTATCGGATTGGTTGGCTAAGCAACCTGAGCAGATTCAGCGGCTTACCGCCGAGGTGTTGCCGCGCTGGCTGCATCCGCGCCGTCCTTGCGCTCATAAGGGCGAGCATGGCCGCCTGCTGTTGGTGGGCGGCGACCGCGGATTCGGCGGCGCCATTCGCATGGCGGCGGAAGCGGCGCTGCGCAGCGGGGCTGGATTGGTGCGAGTGCTTACTCACATTGAGCACGTCGCGCCGCTGCTGGCGGCCAGGCCGGAGTTGATGGCACAGGCGCTGGACGAGGCGACGCTGCGGCAGGCGATGCAATGGGCGGACGTGCTGGTGATTGGCCCGGGGCTGGGCCAGGCTGAGTGGGGCAAAAACGCCTTGAGCGTGCTGCAAACCAGCGATAAACCAGCCTTGTGGGACGCCGATGCGCTGAACTTGCTGGCATTAAATCCCGAGAAACGGCAGAATCGCGTGATGACTCCGCATCCTGGAGAGGCGGCGCGGCTGTTGAGCTGCAGCACTGCGGACATCGAGAGTGATCGCTTACTTGCCGTGCGCAAGCTGACGGCGCGCTACGGCGGCGTGGCGGTGCTGAAAGGCGCCGGTACGCTGATCGCCGATGAGCAGGGGCAGATGGCGATCGCCGACGTCGGCAACGCCGGCATGGCCTCCGGCGGCATGGGCGATGTGCTGTCGGGCATCATCGGCGGTTTGCTGGCGCAAAAGCTCCCGCTGTATGATGCTGCCTGTGCGGGCTGCGTCGTGCATGGCGCGGCCGGCGATCGCGTAGCGGAAAGACAAGGAACAAGAGGCATGTTGGCGACCGATTTACTGCCGGACATCCTTCATTTCGTTAATCCTGAGTGGGCAAAATAGACTTTATCGAATGAAAGAACTCGTTTTACCTCTGCCGGACGAGGCAGCGACTGTCGCTTTGGGCACCACTTTGGCCAAGGCCTGCGATCGCGCCAGCGTCATCTATCTCTACGGCGACCTGGGCGCCGGTAAAACCACCTTCAGCCGTGGCTTCCTGCAGGCGTTGGGGCATCAGGGCAACGTCAAAAGCCCGACCTACACGCTGGTAGAGCCCTATGCCTTGCAGCCGTTGGCGGTGTATCACTTCGATCTGTATCGCTTGGCCGATCCGGAAGAGCTTGAATTCATGGGCATTCGCGATTACTTCGCGCAAGACGCCATCTGCCTGGTCGAATGGCCGCAGCAGGGCACCGGCGTGCTGCCGGAGCCGGACCTGGCGCTGTACCTCAGTTATCAGGGTGAGGGGCGAGAGGCGAAGATTGAGGCGATTTCCGCATACGGCAGCCAGTTGTTAGACCGCATTCATGGATCACAGGGATGATGCTGCAATGACGCAGGTGTTGAAAAAATTTGCGGTCATCATGCTGATCGCCGTGCTGGGGCCGCTCGGCGCGTTGAACGCGCTGGCGGCGTCCTCGCTGTCCGATATCAAAGTGTCGAACGCCCAACGCGAAGCGACGGTGTCGGTGAGCTTCAATGGTCCGCCGGACTATGCGTTTTTCCCGCTGCACGGCCCGGAACGGGTGGTGCTGGACGTTAATCAGAAGGGCAAGGTCGGCGGTCTTCCGCTCAATTTCAGCGGGCAAAACCTGGTGAAAAGCATTCGTTCCAGCGCGCCGAAAGACGCTCAGAGCGTGCGCCTGGTGTTTGATCTGACCCAGCGCGCCAAAACCCGCGTTTCCACTCGCCAGAACGGCGGCGTGCATACCGTGGTGTTCACCATTTCGGCCGAAGGCGGCGCCAATATCGTGGCGCGTAAAGCGCCGGTGCAAACGCCTCCGCCGGTCGCCGTCAGTCAACCGCCGCGTCAGGCGCCGGTCGCGGTGCGTGAAGCGCCGGAGCCGCCGCTGCGCAAAGCGCCGACGGGATCGAATCCCTTTACCCAAAAACAGACCGTGGTCGCAGGCACCGCCACTGAGGTCACGCCGCGCAGCAGCCGCGTTTCCGCCGGTTCCGGCGATCGGGTGGTGGTGGCGATCGACGCCGGCCACGGCGGCCAGGATCCGGGGGCCATCGGCCCGAGCGGGTTGAAAGAAAAGAATGTCACCATCGCCATCGCGCGTCGCCTGCAGGCGATGCTGGACGCCGACCCGCAGTTCAAACCGGTGCTGACGCGTAACGGTGATTATTTCATCTCGGTGATGGGGCGTTCCGACGTTGCGCGTAAACAGGGCGCCAACGTGCTGGTCTCCATCCATGCGGACGCCGCGCCAAACCGCAGCGCCAGCGGCGCTTCCGTCTGGGTGCTGTCCAACCGCCGCGCCAACAGCGAAATGGCCGGTTGGCTCGAACAGCATGAGAAGCAGTCTGAGCTGCTCGGCGGCGCCGGCGATTTGCTGGCCAATAGCCAGGCCGACCCTTATCTGAGCCAGGCGGTGCTGGATCTGCAGTTCGGTCACTCGCAGCGCGTCGGGTACGACGTGGCGGTGAAAGTGCTGCAGCAGCTGCAGAGCGTCGGATCGTTGCATAAACGCCGGCCGGAACACGCCAGCCTGGGCGTGCTGCGTTCGCCGGATATTCCATCGCTGCTGGTGGAAACCGGATTTATCAGTAATAGCACGGAGGAGCGGCTGCTGGGCAGTAGCGCGTATCAGGAGAAGATTGCCAAGGCCATTCATAACGGCCTGCGCAGCTACTTCCTGGCGCATCCGCTGCAAGCCGACCCAAAGGTGGAAAACCGACCGCTGGACGTCGCAGCGGCGGTTAACACCTCAACACCAGACGTGCGTCAGCCGGAGCCTATCGTCAGCCCGGCCGGCGCGAGCCGCAGCGTTAACGGCAAGACCCAGATCCACGTGGTGAAACGGGCGGAGACGCTGTCCGGCATCGCCGACAGCTACGGCACCACCATGGCGGCGCTGCGGGATCTGAACAAACTGAAGAAAGATGGCGTGTGGGTCGGGCAACGCCTGAAGGTGCCGGCGGGGAAAACCGCCGCCGTCACCGCCGTCGCCAAAGCGAAAACGCCGGCGAAAAGGCCGTCTAAACATAAAGTGGCCCGCGGAGATACGCTGTCCTCCATCGCTTCCCGCTACGGGGTCAGCGTCGGCGATCTGAAACGGGTCAATAATCTGAAGTCGGACGTCGCGCCGCTGGATCGGACGCTGACCATTCCGCAGGCCTAGCGTCACCGCTACAGGAGTCAGCATGCCTATCCAGGTGTTACCGCCACAGCTCGCCAACCAGATCGCCGCCGGAGAGGTGGTTGAGCGCCCCGCGTCGGTCGTCAAAGAGCTGGTGGAAAACAGCCTGGACGCCGGGGCGACGCGCATCGATATCGATATCGAACGCGGCGGCGCCAAGCTGATCCGCATTCGCGACAACGGTTGCGGCATCGGCAAGAACGATCTGGCGCTGGCGCTGGCGCGGCACGCCACCAGTAAAATCAGCACGCTCGACGACCTGGAGGCGATCGTCAGCCTCGGCTTTCGCGGCGAAGCGCTGGCCAGCATCAGTTCGGTGTCCCGTTTGACTCTGACGTCGCGCACCGCCGACCAGAGCGAAGCGTGGCAAGCCTATGCCGAAGGGCGCGAGCAGGCGGTGACGGTCAAACCCGCTGCGCACCCGGTCGGCAGCACGCTGGAAGTGCTGGATCTGTTTTACAACACCCCGGCGCGCCGCAAGTTCATGCGCACCGAGAAAACCGAATTCGGCCATATCGATGAAGTGGTGCGGCGCATCGCGCTGGCGCGCTTCGATGTGGCGATCAACCTCAGCCACAACGGCAAACTGATCCGCCAATACCGGGCGGCGAAGGAAGAAAGCCAGCACGAGCGCCGTTTAGGCAGCATCTGCGGCCCGGCGTTTTTGCAGCATGCGCTGAACATCGACTGGCAGCACGGCGATCTGAGCATCCGCGGTTGGGTGGCGGATCCGGCCGGGGCGCGCCAGCTGGGTGAAATGCAGTATTGTTACGTCAATTGCCGCATGATGCGCGATCGTTTGATCAATCACGCCATTCGTCAGGCCTATCAGGATCAGTTGAAGGACGATCAGCAGCCCGCTTACGTGCTGTATCTGGAGGTCGATCCGCACCAGGTGGACGTCAACGTGCATCCCGCCAAGCACGAGGTGCGTTTCCATCAGGCGCGGCTGGTGCACGACTTTATCTACCAGGCGGTGACCACCGTGCTGCAACAGGCCGGTCAGACTCCGTCGCTGCCGCTGGCGGAAACGCCGGACGAAGCGCCCGCGCCGGTCTGGCAGCAGGAAAACCGCGTCGCCGCCGGCGGCAACCATTTTTCTCAGCCTGCGCCGCGCCGTGAAACGCCGCCACCGGTCGGCACCGCCCGCGAGCGGCCGCCGCAGCCGAGCTGGCAAGCGGCGGGCGGTTATCAGAAACGCGAAGGCGAGCTGTACGGTAAACTGATGCAGCCCGCCGCCGAGCCGCCGGCCGAGGCCGCGCCGGAAGTTTCGATCAAGCCGCCGCTGTTCCCGCCGGCGAAAGCCGCAGCGGAAACGCCGTTGGCGGGCGGCCAGCACAGTTTTGGCCGGGTGTTGATGATCCATCCGCCGTGTTATGCGTTGATTGAACAGCGCCAGCAGCCGGCGTTGCTCAATCTTACGGTGGCCGAGCGCTGGCTGCGTCAGGCGCAGCTCAACCCGCCGACGGAAGGGCTGCGGCCGCAGCCGCTGCTGATCCCAGTCAAGCTGACGTTGGAAAAGAGCGAAGCGGCGGCCATCGCGCGGCATCAGGCGCTGCTGACGATGATGGGGCTGGATCTGCAGGCGGATCACGGCCGTGTGACGCTGCGCGCAGTGCCTTTACCATTACGCCAACAAAATTTACAAAAACTGATACCCGAACTGTTAGGCTATCTGGCCGAACATCAGGAGATGTCGCCCGCGGTGCTGGCCACCTGGCTCGCTCGCCGTCTTGGCAGCGAACATGAACAGTGGAACACCTCGCAAGCGATACAATTGCTGACCGACGTTGAACGACTTTGCCCGCAGCTGGTCAAATCGCCACCGAGCGGACTTTTACAACCCGTTGATTTACAGGCCGCACTGGCGGCCCTCAAGCATGACTGACACTGAAATGACACCACGTCCCCCGGCTATTTTCATCATGGGGCCGACCGCCTCGGGCAAGACCGCGCTGGCGATCGCGCTGCGCGAACGCCTGCCGGTGGAACTGATCAGCGTCGATTCCGCGCTGATTTACCGCGGCATGGATATCGGCACCGCCAAGCCGAGCGCCGAAGAATTGGCGCAGGCGCCGCATCGGCTGATCGATATTCGCGATCCCGCCGAAGCTTACTCGGCTGCGGAGTTCCGCGCCGATGCGCTGAAAGAGATGGCCGACATCACCGCCGCCGGCCGCATTCCGCTGTTGGTGGGCGGCACCATGTTGTATTTCAAGGCATTGCTGGAAGGATTGTCGCCGTTGCCGTCCGCCGATCCCGCGGTGCGCGAGCGCATCGAACGGCAAGCGGCGGAGCAGGGTTGGGAGGCGTTGCACCGTCAGTTACAGGCGATCGATCCGGTCGCGGCATTGAGAATTCATCCGAATGATCCGCAGAGACTGTCCAGAGCACTGGAAGTTTTTTTTATTTCGGGTAAAACTTTAACGGAACTGACTAAAATTTCGGGTGAATCGTTGCCGTATCAAGTTCACCAATTTGCGATAGCACCGACCAGCCGTGAGTTGATCCATCAACGCATCGAGCTGCGGTACCATCAAATGTTGGCGGCGGGTTTTGAGACGGAAGCGCGTGCACTTTTCGCACGGGGTGATTTGCATACGGACTTGCCCTCCATTCGCTGTGTCGGTTACCGCCAGATGTGGTCATACTTGTCTGGTGAAATTAGTTACGATGAGATGGTTTATCGTGGTATTTGCGCAACACGTCAGTTGGCTAAACGCCAAATGACCTGGTTACGGGGTTGGGAGTCGGTCCATTGGTTGGACAGTGAAAAGCCGGGAGAGGCTTTGGACTCGGTGACACAGGTTGTTAGTGCATAGGTTGGGTGATTGTGTACAATTGCTGAGTATTCAGCGCGCAAATTTTTTACGTCGTTTATTTTAGAGCCGACAGGTTCTTAGTTACAAACAACAAGCAAATAAGGAAAAGATAGAATGGCTAAGGGGCAATCTTTGCAAGATCCGTTCCTGAACGCATTGCGTCGTGAACGTGTTCCGGTTTCTATTTATTTGGTGAATGGTATTAAGCTGCAAGGCCAGATTGAGTCTTTTGACCAGTTTGTCATCCTGTTGAAGAACACGGTTAGCCAGATGGTGTACAAGCACGCTATCTCTACCGTTGTCCCGTCACGTCCGGTTTCGCATCACAGCAACAACCCGAGCGGCGGTTCAAGCAACTATCACCATGGCAACAATCCGTCTGCGCAGCAACAGCCGCAGCAGGAAAGCGATGACGCTGAATAAAGCGCGTTGCAAGTCAACCATGACGGGGAGCATAAGCAGCCGCGGGCTGTTTATGTCCCCCAAACTCACGGTGAGTGTCCGTTTGAGAGGTTGCACGCTTGTTTGACCGTTATGAAGCCGGTGAGCAGGCCGTACTGGTTCATATCTATTTCTCGCAAGACAAAGATACGGAAGACCTCAACGAGTTCGAATCGCTGGTCTCCTCAGCCGGTGTCGAAGCTTTGCAAGTGGTGACTGGTAGCCGCAAAGCCCCGCATCCGAAGTACTTTGTCGGCGAAGGAAAGGCCGAAGAAATTGCAGATGCGGTGAAAGCCAGCGGCGCGTCTGTTGTCCTGTTTGATCATTCCCTTTCCCCGGCGCAGGAAAGAAACCTCGAGCGCCTGTGCGAATGCCGGGTGATCGATCGCACCGGGCTGATTTTAGACATCTTCGCCCAGCGTGCCCGCACCCATGAAGGTAAGCTGCAGGTGGAGCTGGCGCAGTTGCGTCACATCGCCACGCGTCTGGTACGCGGCTGGACGCACCTGGAGCGGCAAAAAGGGGGGATTGGCCTGCGCGGGCCGGGGGAAACCCAGCTTGAGACCGACCGTCGCCTGTTGCGCGATCGCATCAGCTTGATTCTGCGCCGCCTGGAGCGGGTAGAAAAGCAGCGTGAACAAGGCCGACGCGCGCGGACCCGTGCCGATGTGCCGACCGTATCGCTGGTGGGCTACACCAACGCCGGCAAATCCACCCTGTTTAACCGAATAACGTCTGCCGAGGTGTATGCGGCGGACCAGCTATTTGCCACCCTGGATCCTACGTTGCGGCGCATTGACGTGCCGGACGTGGGGGATACCGTGTTGGCGGATACCGTAGGCTTCATCCGGCACCTGCCGCACGATCTGGTGGCCGCCTTCAAGGCGACGCTGCAGGAAACGCGCCAGGCATCTCTGCTGCTGCACGTCATCGATGCCGCAGATCCGCGCGTCGATGAGAACATCGAAGCGGTGAACACCGTGCTGGCGGAGATAGACTCGGATGAAATTCCTACACTGTTAGTGATGAACAAAATAGATATGCTGGACGATTTTGTGCCGCGTATCGACCGCAACGACGAAAACCTGCCGATCCGGGTGTGGCTGTCCGCCGCCAGCGGAGAGGGTATTCCGTTGCTGTATCAGGCGTTGACGGAGCGCTTATCGGGGGAGATCGCGCATTACGAATTGCGCTTACCGCCACGGGCAGGCCGTCTTCGCAGCCGTTTTTACCAGCTTCAGGCGATTGAAAAAGAGTGGAACGAAGAAGACGGCAGCATTGGCGTGGTGGTGCGAATGCCGATCGTCGAATGGCGTCGTCTCTGCAAGCAAGAACAGGACCTGATTGACTTTATCGTATGATCATATCCTGTTACATTTATGCTTCGCGAAAGCCTGAAGTACCCAATCACAGAATATGGAGCTAAAACATGGCGTGGAATCAGCCCGGTAATAACGGACAGGACCGCGACCCGTGGGGGAGCAGCAATAATAATGGCGGCAACTCTGGCGGTAACAACAAAGGCGGTCGTGATCAAGGGCCACCTGATTTGGACGATATCTTCCGCAAACTGAGCAAGAAATTGAGCGGTTTCGGCGGGGGCAAAGGCTCCAACAGCAATAGCGGCGGCACCGGCACCTCTGGCCCGGGCTTCAGCGGCCGCATTATCGGTATCGCGGCGGTCGCCGTGGTGGTGATCTGGGCCGCCAGCGGCTTCTACACCATCAAGGAAGCCGAGCGCGGCGTCGTGACGCGTTTCGGCAAGTTCAGCCATCTGGTGCAGCCGGGCCTGAACTGGAAGCCGACCTTCATCGACGACGTGCGTCCGGTGAACGTGGAATCCGTGCGCGAATTGGCGGCGTCCGGCGTGATGCTGACCTCCGATGAAAACGTGGTGCGCGTGGAAATGAACGTACAGTACCGCGTGACCAACCCGGAAGCGTACCTGTTCAGCGTCGTCAATGCCGACGACAGCCTGAGCCAGGCGACCGACAGCGCCCTGCGCGGCGTGATCGGCAAGTACTCGATGGATCGCATCCTGACTGAAGGCCGTACCGTGGTGCGTAACGATACGCAGCGCATGCTGGAAGAGACCATCCGTCCTTACAACATGGGCATCACGCTGCTGGACGTCAACTTCCAGGCGGCGCGTCCGCCGGAAGAGGTGAAGGCGTCGTTCGACGATGCGATCGCCGCGCGTGAGAACGAGCAGCAATACATCCGTGAAGCGGAAGCTTACGCCAACGAAGTTCAGCCGCGTGCGAACGGCCAGGCGCAGCGTCTGCTGGAAGACTCCAAGGCTTATAAGGACCGTACCGTCCTGGAAGCTCAGGGTGAGGTGGCGCGCTTTGCCAAGCTGTTGCCGGAATACAAGTCCGCACCGCAGATCACCCGCGAGCGTCTGTATATCGAAACCATGGAAAAAGTGCTGGGCCATACCCGTAAGGTGTTGGTGAGCGACAAAGGCAACAACCTGATGGTGCTGCCGCTGGATCAGATGCTGCGCGGCCAAGGCGCGGCGGCGGAGAGCGGCAACAAGGATACCAGCCTGATTCGCCTCAATCCGAATCCTGCGCCGGCTGCCAACAGCAGCACTCCGCGCACCAGCGGCGGATCGGTTATGGATCAGCGCCGGGCGAATGCGCAGCGTGACGACACCACTCGCGTAGGGAGAGAGTAATCAATGCGTAAGTCTTTTGTAGTTATTGTCCTCGCGGTGCTGGTGGTGCTGTACGCTTCGCTGTTCGTGGTGCAGGAAGGCCAGCGCGGCATCGTGCTGCGCTTCGGCAAGGTTCTGCGCGACGGCGAAAACAAGCCGCTGGTGTATGCGCCGGGTCTGCACCTCAAGATCCCGTTCATTGAGACCGTGAAGAACCTGGATGCGCGCATCCAGACCATGGACAACCAGGCCGATCGCTTCGTGACCAGCGAGAAGAAAGACCTGATCGTCGACTCCTATCTGAAGTGGCGCATCAGCGACTTCAGTCGTTACTACCTGGCGACCGGGGGCGGCGACGTCTCCCAGGCCGAAGTGCTGCTGAAACGCAAGTTCAGCGACCGTCTGCGTTCCGAAATTGGCCGTCTGGACGTGAAAGACATCGTGACCGACTCGCGCGGCAAGCTGATGTCTGACGTGCGTGACGCGCTGAACACCGGCACCGTGGGTGACGGCGAAGAGGTGGCGACCACCGAAGCCGATGACGCTATCGCCTCTGCGGCGGCGCGCGTTGAGCGGGAAACCACCGGCAAACAGCCGCAGGTGAACCCGAACAGCATGGCGGCGTTGGGCATCGAAGTGATCGACGTGCGTATCAAGCAGATCAACCTGCCGGCCGAAGTGTCCGACGCCATCTACCAGCGTATGCGCGCCGAGCGTGAAGCGGTAGCCCGTCGTCTGCGCTCGCAGGGCCAGGAAGAAGCCGAGAAGCTGCGCGCCAGCGCGGATTACGAAGTGACCCGTACCCTGGCGGAAGCCGAGCGTCAGGCGCGTATCACCCGCGGTGAAGGCGATGCCGAAGCGGCCAAGCTGTTCGCCAACGCGTTCAGCCAGGATCCGGATTTCTATGCCTTTATCCGCAGCCTGCGCGCCTATGAAGCCAGCTTCAAGGACAACCAGGACGTGCTGGTACTGAGCCCGGACAGCGATTTCTTCCGCTACATGAAGTCGCCTGATACCCTGCGCAAATAAGCGGCAGGCAATCTGACCGAGGGCCCGTTTACGCGGGCCCTTTCTCGTTTTTGGGGGATGCATGAACTCAACGATTTGGCTGGCGCTCGGGCTGGTTCTGGTACTGGAAGGATTAGGGCCGATGCTGTTTCCGCAGGCCTGGCGCAAAATGATTGTGGCGATGTCGCAGTTGCCGGACGCGACGCTGCGGCGATTTGGCGGTGGAATAGTGGTTGCGGGCTGCGTGATCTACTACATGTTGAGCGGCCGCACGGGTCTTTAAAGTCTAGCCCAAAATTTATGCAATCGTATGCTAAAAGTGCTGAAAATCGAAAATTACGGTGGTAGAATCCATTTTTAAGCAATCGGTGATTTTGAAAAATGGGTAAGAACGTCGTCGTACTGGGCACCCAATGGGGTGACGAAGGTAAAGGCAAGGTTGTAGACCTGCTGACTGAACGGGCTCAATATGTTGTGCGCTACCAAGGTGGCCATAACGCTGGCCACACTCTGGTAATCAACGGTGAAAAAACCGTCCTTCATTTAATTCCTTCAGGTATTCTGCGTGAAAACGTCACCAGCATCATCGGCAACGGTGTTGTTCTGGCGCCGGACGCGTTGATGAAAGAAATGGGTGAACTCGAAGCGCGTGGCATCCCGGTACGCGAACGTCTGTTACTCTCTGAAGCTTGCCCGTTGATCCTGCCTTACCACGTTGCGTTGGATAACGCGCGTGAGAAAGCGCGCGGCGCGAAAGCGATCGGCACCACCGGTCGCGGCATCGGCCCGGCTTACGAAGATAAAGTGGCTCGTCGCGGCCTGCGCGTCGGCGACCTGTTCAACAAAGAAACCTTCGCCGTTAAGCTGAAAGAGATCGTCGATTACCACAACTTCCAGCTGGTCAACTACTACAAAGTTGACGCCGTCGATTATCAGGCGACGCTGGACTACGTACTGTCTATCGCCGACATCCTGACCGCCATGGTGGTTGACGTTTCCGAACTGCTGGACGGCGCGCGCAAGCGTGGCGACCTGATCATGTTCGAAGGCGCTCAGGGCACCCTGCTGGATATCGACCACGGTACTTATCCGTACGTGACCTCTTCCAACACCACCGCCGGCGGCGTGGCTACCGGTTCCGGCATCGGCCCGCGTTATGTGGATTACGTGCTGGGCATCGTGAAAGCCTATTCCACTCGCGTGGGTGCAGGTCCGTTCCCAACTGAACTGTTCGATGAAACCGGCGAATACCTGTGCAAGCAGGGTAACGAGTTCGGCGCCACCACCGGCCGTCGTCGTCGTACCGGTTGGCTGGACGCGGTAGCGGTGCGCCGCGCCGTGCAGATTAACTCCCTGTCCGGCTTCTGCCTGACCAAACTGGACGTCCTGGACGGCCTGAAAGAAGTGAAGATCTGCGTGGGCTACCGCATGCCGGACGGCCGCGAAGTGGACACCACTCCGCTGGCGGCTGAAGGCTGGGAAGGCATTGAGCCTATCTACGAAACCATGCCGGGCTGGAGCGAAACCACCTTTGGCGTGAAAGAGCACAGCAAGCTGCCTCAGGCTGCGCTGAACTACATCAAGCGCATCGAAGAAGTGACCGGCGTACCGGTAGACATCATCTCTACCGGCCCGGATCGCAGCGAAACCATGATCCTGCGCGACCCGTTCGACGCATAATCAGGCTTTGCGGCATTAAACAAACCGGGCGCGTCCCGGTTTGTTTTTATCCTGACTCCCTCCGATTGCGGTTTCACGTCAAAAAATCCTTTCATAAACCCGCCTTAGGGCGCGGGATTCGCTAAATAATTAGCGACGAACTCTCCGGCTGGTTTATTATCCAATGAGTAATCTTTTGAATAGCGCCGAAAAGCGGCGTATCAGACGGGTAAAGTGATACCCAGAGGTAAGATGTGCAGTTAACAAGTTTTACTGATTATGGCCTGCGGGCGTTGATCTACATGGCCTCGTTGCCGCAGGACAAGATGACCAGCATCTCGGAAGTGACTGAGGTTTATGGCGTGTCTCGCAACCATATGGTGAAGATCATCAATCAGTTGAGCCGGGTAGGTTTTGTCACGGCGGTGCGCGGCAAGCATGGCGGCATACGTTTGGGCAAACCGGCCGAGAGCATTCGCCTCGGTGACGTGGTGCGGGCGCTGGAGCCGCTCGCGCTGGTTAACTGCAGCAGTGAGTTTTGCCACATTACCCCTGCCTGCCGCTTGAAGCAGGTGCTCCACCAGGGCGTACAGAATTTCCTTGAAGAGCTGGATAAGCATACGTTGGCCGACATGGTCGAAGACAATCCGCCGCTCTACAAGCTATTGCTTGTCGAATAAAACGACGTTGAGAAGACAAGGCTCAACGTCATCCTGCTGATGACAACGGAGGAACCGCAATGTCACAAGATCCATTCCTGGAACGAGAAGCAGAAAAATACGAATCCCCTATCCCCAGCCGTGAATATATCCTGGCCCATTTGGCGAAAAGAGAAACGCCGGCCAGCCGCGAAGAACTGGGCAACGAATTGGGCCTCAGCGGCGAAGAACAGCTGGAAGCGCTGCGCCGCCGCCTGCGCGCCATGGAGCGCGATGGCCAGTTAGTGTTTACCCGCCGCCAGTGCTACGCGCTGCCGGAACGTTTGGATCTGCTGCGCGGCACGGTGATCGGCCACCGCGACGGCTACGGCTTCCTGCGCGTTGAAGGCAGCAAAGACGATCTGTACCTGTCTGCCGAACAGATGAAAATGGCGATCCACGGTGACGTGGTGCTGGCGCAGGCCTTGGGCGCGGATCGCAAAGGGCGCCGCGAAGCGCGCATCGTGCGCGTGCTGGTGCCGAAAACCAGCCAGATTGTCGGCCGCTTCTTCATGGACGCCGGTACCGGCTTCGTGGTGCCGGACGACAGCCGTCTGAGCTTCGATATTCTGATCCCGGCGGACAGCGTCAGCGGCGCGCGCATGGGCTTTATGGTGGTAGTGGAGCTGACTCAGCGCCCGACCCGCCGCACCAAGGCGGTCGGCAAGATCGTCGAGATCCTCGGCGACAAGATGGGCACCAGCATGGCGGTGGACATCGCGCTGCGCACCCATGAGATCCCGCATACCTGGCCGCCGCAGGTGGAAAAACAGGTAGCCGATCTCAGCGAGCAGGTGCCGGAAGCGGCCAAGAAGGGCCGTGTCGATCTGCGCAAGCTGCCGTTGGTCACCATCGACGGTGAAGACGCGCGCGACTTCGATGACGCCGTGTACTGCGAGAAAAAACGCGGCGGCGGCTGGCGCCTGTGGGTGGCGATCGCCGACGTCAGTTACTACGTGCGCCCGCGCACCGCGCTGGACGATGAAGCGCGCAGCCGCGGCAACTCGGTGTACTTCCCGTCGCAGGTGATCCCGATGCTGCCGGAAGTGCTGTCCAACGGGCTGTGCTCCCTGAACCCGCAGGTCGATCGTCTGTGCATGGTGTGCGAAATGACCATCTCCGCCCAGGGGCGCCTGTCGACGGCCAAGTTCTACGAGGCGGTGATGAGCTCTCACGCCCGCCTGACCTACAACAAGGTGTGGCACATTCTGCAGGGCGATCAGGAGCTGCGCGAGCATTACCATCCGCTGGTCAAGCACCTGGAAGAGCTGCACGCCATGTACAAGGTGCTGGATAAGGCGCGCGCCGAGCGCGGCGGCATCGCGTTCGAAACCGAAGAAGCCAAATTCATCTTCAACGCCGAGCGTCGCATCGAGCGCGTGGAGCCGACGGTGCGCAATGACGCCCACAAGCTGATCGAAGAGTGCATGATCATGGCCAACGTGGCGGCCGCGCGCTTCGTCGAGAAACGCAACGAGCCGGCGCTTTACCGCGTGCACGATCGTCCGAGCGACGACCACATCTCCGCGCTGCGCAGCGTGCTGAGCGAGCTGGGGCTGACGTTGGGCGGCGGCAACAAGCCGCAGCCGAAGGACTATGCGGTGCTGATGGATGAAGTGTCCGAGCGCCCTGACCACGAAATGCTGCAAACCATGTTGCTGCGTTCGATGAAACAGGCGATTTACGATCCGGAAAACCGTGGCCACTTCGGCCTGGCGCTGGCGTCTTATGGCCACTTCACCTCGCCGATCCGCCGTTATCCGGATCTGGCGCTGCACCGCGCGATCAAATATCAGTTGGCCAAAGAACACGGCGAGCAGAAAGAGCGCTGGACGCCGACCGGCGGCTGGCACAGCGAATTCGAAGAGATGCTGCAGCTGGGCGAACACTGCTCGATGACCGAGCGCCGCGCGGACGAAGCGACGCGCAACGTCGCCGACTGGCTGAAGTGCGACTTCATGCAGGATCACGTCGGTGAAGTGTTCAGCGGCATCATCTCCAGCGTGACCGGCTTCGGCTTCTTCGTGCGCCTGAACGATCTGTTCATCGACGGGCTGGTGCACGTATCAACGCTGGATAATGATTACTATCGCTACGATAATATCGGCCAGCGCCTGATCGGAGAATCTTCCGGCACGGTCTATCGCCTGGGGGATACGGTGGAGATCCGCGTGGACGCGGTGCACATGGACGAGCGCAAGATCGATTTCGCACTGGTATCCAGCACCCGCAAAGCGCGCGGTGAAGGCAAAACCGAACGCGATCGCGCCAAGAAGGGCGGCCAGCGCACGCTGCGCGACAACGGTAGCGTGGGGCGCGGCAAGCGCCGCGGCGGCAAACCGCCGGCCAACTTCGAGCCGGACAGCGCCTTCCGCAAGCAGGATGACGCCAAGCCCGCGGACAACGTGAAGAAGGCGAAGAAGAAAGCCAAGAAAGCGTCCGACAAAACGCGGAAAATCGCGGCGGCGACCAAAGCCAAGCGCGCAGCCAAGAAGAAAGGTGCCGAGCAGGCCTAACCTGCCGCACATCGTTATCATCGGCCGGTTATCGCCGGCCGCACGAATTTAAAAGAGCATCATGAGCGAAATTATTTACGGCATCCACGCCGTCAAAGCCCTGTTAGAGCGCGACCCGCAACGCTTCCTGGAAGTGTTTATTCTGAAAGGCCGCGAAGATCGCCGTCTGCAACCGCTGATCGCCGAGCTGGAAGCGACCGGCATCGTGATCCAGGTGGCGAACCGTCAATGGCTGGATGACAAGGTTGAAGGCGCGGTGCACCAGGGGATCATCGCCCGGGTGCGCGAAGGGCGCCAGTATCAGGAGAACGATCTGCCGGGCCTGCTGGAAAGCGTGGAGACGCCGTTCCTGCTGGTGCTGGACGGCGTGACCGACCCGCACAACCTCGGCGCCTGCCTGCGCAGCGCCGACGCGGCCGGCGTGCACGCCGTGATCGTGCCCCGTGACCGTTCCGCCCAGTTGAACGCCACCGCCAAGAAAGTGGCCTGCGGCGCCGCCGAAAACGTGCCGTTGATCCGCGTGACCAACCTGGCGCGCACGCTGCGTCTGCTGCAAGAGATGAACGTCTGGGTGGTGGGCACCGCCGGCGAAGCCGATCATACGCTGTATCAAAGCAAAATGACCGGCCCGATGGCGCTGGTGATGGGCGCGGAAGGCGAAGGCATGCGTCGCCTGACCCGCGAACACTGCGACGAGCTGATCAGCATCCCGATGGCTGGCACCGTCTCTTCGCTGAACGTGTCGGTTGCCACCGGCATCTGCCTGTTCGAAGCGGTGCGTCAGCGCGGCTGATTCTCCTGACGGGGGCGCTCTGCCCCCGTTAATTCCCTCTCTTGTGATCCCGCCTGCGGCAGAAATCTCTGCGCCGACCATACTTATCCCTGACGCTTTTTTCAGGGAGCACTCTCATGGTCTGGACTACGCACACCGTTTTTAACCAACCCAAGCCGCTGGGCAACAGCAACCTGTTTCTCTCCGATACGCCGCTGCGCGAAGCGTTGCAGCGCGAGCAAGGCGGCTGGGACGCCGAGGTATTGGCTTCGCTGGGCCAGCAGCTCGGCACGCAAGAGTCGCTGGAGCTGGGGCGCCTGGCCAACGCCAACCCGCCGGAGCTGCTGCGCTATGACGCCACCGGCCAGCGGTTGGACGATGTTCGCTTTCACCCCGCCTGGCATATTCTGATGCAGGGGCTGATCGCCAATCGGGTGCACAATCTGCCCTGGCAGGAGGATGCGCGCATCGGTTCCTTCGTGGCGCGCGCCGCGCGCTTTATGCTGCATGCGCAGGTCGAGGCCGGCACGCTGTGCCCGGTGACCATGACCTTCGGCGCCACGCCGCTGTTGCTGCAGGCGTTACCGGCGGAATTCCGTTCCTGGCTGACCCCGTTGCTGTCGGATCGTTATGACGCTCACCTGCTGCCTGGCGGGCAAAAGCGCGGTCTGCTGATCGGCATGGGTATGACAGAGAAGCAGGGCGGCTCCGATGTCTTGAGCAATACCACCACCGCCGCGCCGCTCGGCGCGCGTGGGCCGGGCGAAGCCTACCGGCTGGTGGGGCACAAGTGGTTCTTCTCGGTGCCGCAGAGCGATGCGCACCTGGTGCTGGCGCAGGCCGAAGGCGGGCTGTCCTGCTTCTTCCTGCCGCGCATTTTGCCGGATGGCAGCCGCAACGCCATTCGCCTGGAGCGGCTGAAAGACAAACTGGGCAACCGCTCCAACGCCAGCAGCGAGGTGGAGTTTCAGGACGCCACGGCCTGGCTGCTGGGCGATGAGGGCGACGGCGTGCGGCATATCCTGAAGATGGGCGGCCTGACCCGTTTCGACTGTTCGCTGGGCAGCCACGGCCTGATGCGCCGCGGGCTGTCGGTGGCGCTGTATCATGCGCTGCAGCGGCAGGCATTCGGTAAGCTCTTGATCGAACAACCGCTGATGCGTCAGGTTCTGGCGCGCATGGCGCTGCGGCTGGAAGGGCATACCGCGTTGCTGTTCCGGCTGGCCCGCGCCTGGGAAAGCCGCAGCAATGAGGGCGAGCTGATCTACAGCCGCCTGCTGACCCCGGCGGCCAAATACAGCATCTGCCGCCAGGGCATGCCGTTCATCGCCGAGGCGATGGAGGTGCTGGGCGGCATCGGTTACTGTGAGGAGAGCGAACTGCCGCGCCTGTATCGCGAGATGCCGGTGAACAGCATCTGGGAAGGTTCCGGCAACATCATGTGCCTGGACGTGTTGCGCAGCCTGCACAAACTGCCGGGCGCGCTCGAGATGCTGCAGTTCGAGCTGCAGCCGGTGCGCGGCCAGAATCGGTTGTTCGATCGCGCCTGGCGGCAGTGGCAGCAGCGCGCCCGGCAACCGAGTGAGGAGATGGGGCGGCTGCTCACTCAACAGCTGTTCGACCTGTGCTGCGCCGCACAGCTGCTGCAGCACGCCAGCCCGCAGATCGCCGATGCCTGGTGTCATCTGACGCTGGATCATCGCGGCGAGAGCCTGCTGTCGGCCGAGGTGTGCGAACTGCTGCTGAACCGCGCCATCGGCGGTTAGGGAAAAGGGTGGCGCGCGGCGGCGAAAACCTTTTTAATTCAGCCTCACTCTGACAGGAAAATGCACATGGATATTCTCAGCGCGTTGGCGGCGTTCGCCTCTTACTTCTTCAGCGGTTTCGCCATGATTTTGGTGTTTCTGTTCGTCTATACCCGCATCACCCCGCACGACGAATGGGCGTTGATCAAGGCCGATAATCAATCCGCCGCCTTTGCTTTTATCGGCGCCTGCCTGGGGTATGTGATCCCGCTGGCCAGCGCGGCGATCAACTCGATCAGCCTGCTGGATTACCTGCTGTGGGGCGTAGTGGCGCTGGTGGTGCAACTGCTGCTGTTCGCGGCCGTGAAGATCTACATGCCGCGCATCAGCGAAAAGATCGAAGCGAATCACCTGGCCGCCGGGATTTTCCTGGGGGGCGTCTCCGTTAGCGGCGGCGTGTTGAATGCGGCTTGCATGAGCTACTAAAGGTATAAGATGGCGGAGGCGCGCCAGCCAAGCGGGTGCGCCTGCTCTTCCATCCGCAGGATGCGGTAATAGCTGGCGCCGTGTTGGCCGGCGGTGCGGGCGATGGCCAGTTCCGCTTCCTGCGGCGAGCCGGGCAGATCGCTGAAGGTGATCTCGGCGATTTCACTGAGCGGCGTCACGCGATCGGCGGGCGCCAGCTCGGCGGACTGTGCGCCGGTGCTGAGCAATCCCATGGAAAGCAGGAGGGAGGTGAGTGCGGTGGAGCGTTTCATGGCGTTCCCCTTCGTCAGATCCTGAATCGACACCCGCAACATGCGGCATGCTGTCCCTCAGTGTGCAACACCCTTCTTCAGCCAGTGCAAAGCCAGTGTAAATCTGCTTAAACAATCCCCGCCTTAACGATACAGGAGCGCCTGGGAATACCATTGGCCCGGCACGACGGTTTCGCTGTTCATGATGATCACGTAATAACGGGCGCCGGCGGCGGTGGCCTTGCGCTGGATCTCCGCTTCCACGTCCATCGGGCTGCCGCGCACTACGGCGGTGACGGTGCCGATTTTCACCAGTTTGGCGGTCTGCGCGCGGACGATCTCCTGCGCCTGTGCGGTGGGCGGCGGCGGCGGTTTCGGCGTGGTGGTCATGATGCCGCAGGCGGAAAGCTGTGCGGCCAGCGTCAGAGCGATGAGTGTGCGGACAAACGTCATGGGAACCTCGAAAGAGCCGGTGCGATGGCTTCAGTGTAACGCAATATAAGCTGGAACAGATTGGGCTAACGCTGGCTGGCGCAAGTTTGTCATGATGAATGCCAACAGGTGAGTTGAGGATGAGCGGATGATTGAAATTCATGACGAGCGGGTGGGCGATATTGCGGTGATCCATGCGGTGCCGGCGGGGCAGTATCATCGGCCGCTGCCGACGGTGTTCTTCTGCCATGGTTATACCTCGTCGAAAGAGGTGTACGCCTACTTCGCCTATGCGCTGGCGCGCGCCGGTTTTCGGGCGGTGCTGCCGGATGCCGATCGGCACGGCGAGCGGTTCGACGGCGACGAGACGCGGCGCCTGGCGTCGTTCTGGGAGATCCTGCGCAGCAATATCGACGAACTGCCGCAGATCAAGGCGCATTTTGAGCGGCTTGGCCTGATAGCCGACGGACGCATCGGCGTCGCCGGCGCCTCAATGGGCGGCATGACCGCGCTCGGCGCCTTCGCGCGCTTCCCGTGGATCCGGGCGGCCGCCAGCCTAATGGGCTCAGGTTATTACCGTTCGCTGGCGCAAACGCTGTATCCGCCGTTGGACGAAGAGGGCGAGGCGCTCTCGCCGGCGGCGTTTGCGGCGCGCACCGCCGTGTTGGCGGAGTATGAGCTGGAAGGGCGTTTGGAGACGATTGCCGGGCGGCCGCTGCTGCTGTGGCACGGCGAGACGGACGACGTGGTGCCGGCGGCTGACAGCCAGCGTTTGGCGGCTGAACTGCGGCGGCAAGGCGCGGACGGTCGTTTGACATCGCTCATCGAATCGGGGGTGAAGCACCGCATCACGCCGCTGGCGCTGTCCGCCACGGCCGACTTTTTCCGCCGCGAACTGTGATGCGCCGACGGGCACGATGCATGGAATTGCGCCGCTCTGTGCGGGCTGTTTCGGGCATTGTTTCATGCATGTCGGAGGAGAATGTTAGCGTGAGTTCTTTCAGGGGCAGCAAGGAGCGGAGAGCATGATAAAGGGTATCAGCAATACGGCCGAGACAGCGCGCGGGCTGGCGGGAACGATGAAAGCGCGCGCCGAGCTTAACTCAGCGGCCTTCAGCGAGATGCTGGGGGCAGCCGACGGCAAGGCGCGGCAAAACAAGGCGCATCCGCTGTCGCGCATCACCGCGCAGACGGTGCAAAACATGACGGCGCTGTTCGCCTCCGCGCCGAAAGCGGCGGCCACGCAAACCGCGAAGGCCGGCTCGCTCTCCTTCGAGCAGCGGGCGACGCTGGAGGAAAGCGCCGAACTGCTGCAGGCACGGACAAACTATCTGCGGATGGCGCTGCAATTGCACAATCCGGGCAAGGCGTTCAGTGCGCCGACGTTGCTCAAACTGTGATGGGTGAGGAAGTGGAGCGCCCGACAGGCGGCGCTCCGGTGCGAACTGAACGGGCTTTCTGATGAAGCCCTGGGGATTTCCCTGGCGTGGCGCGTCTTTTTAACGGTACAGCTCGGCGCTAACGTGCATCGTGCTGTTGTCGCCCGGTTCGTGCAGGGCGATGATGCGATAAGAGCTTGCGCCACGTTGATCGGCGATTTTACTGACCTGGCTGCTGGCGTCATCCGGCGAGACCACGTTCTGGTTCAGGGTGACGAAGCCAACGCTCTGGCGTTGATCGGCCTGGTGCGAGGTGATCTCCGTCGCGGCCATCACGTTGGCGGAGAACAGGGCGGCAAGCGCCGTCGCGAGAATGATGCGTTTCATAGTGCCTCTCTTACTTTTTGCCGTTACGGCCTGACAGCGAGTGTCGCTGCGGCAAAAAGTCATTTATCTGCATTGAATAACCTGGGATCTTTTTCGTCGCGCTGTCTGCGGCGGATATGGTTAATTTTAGTCCGTTGCCGGCGATTAAAAAGCGGGGTGTTTTGAAGGCATCTTTCAAAAAAAATGAAATAGATTTGTGACTCAGCGCTGATTTCATTGAAAGATTTTTGAAACTGATGGATCGGCGTACATAGGTTCACTCACGAGCAAATCGTGCTATTTCCCATAGCGCCTCGCATTAACGCGAATAAAACCCACGCAGTCCTTGAGTTTCCCGCCCTGCGTCAGTATGATTACGCGTCATTTTTCAGCCGCACACTAAACACGTTCCTTGCTTCCATGGGCCGCGGTTGACCCTGACAGGAGGCTGAATAATCCGTAAGGAGCAATTCGATGCGTCATTACGAAATCGTTTTTATGGTCCATCCTGACCAAAGCGAACAGGTTCCGGGCATGATCGAGCGTTACAGTGCTACCATCACTAACGCGCAAGGTCAGATTCACCGTCTGGAAGACTGGGGCCGCCGTCAGCTGGCTTATCCGATCAACAAACTGCACAAAGCTCACTACGTTCTGCTGAACGTTGAAGCGCCGCAGGAAGCGATCGATGAGCTGGAAACTAACTTCCGCTTCAACGACGCCGTTATCCGCAGCATGGTTATGCGCGTTAAGCACGCGGTAACTGAAGCATCTCCGATGGTTAAAGCGAAAGACGAACGTCGTGGCGATCGCCGCGAAGACTTCGCTAACGAAACCGCAGATGATGCAGATGCTGGGGATTCTGAAGAGTAATTGCCGCCGTGACGGCTAATCGTCTGGTTTTGTCGGGCACTGTGTGCAAGGCGCCGGTTCGAAAAGTGAGTCCTTCCGGGATACCGCACTGCCAATTTGTGCTAGAGCACCGTTCGCAGCAGATGGAAGCCGGATTCAGCAGACAAGCATGGTGCCGAATGCCCGTGGTTGTCAGCGGACAACAGTCACAAGCACTAACTCAAAGATTAACGGTCGGCAGTCAGATTACCGTGCAAGGCTTTGTAAGCTGCCATCAAGGGCGCAACGGGCTGAGCAAATTGGTTCTGCATGCCGAGCAGATTGAATTGATAGATTCTGGAGACTAGCCAAATGGCACGTTATTTCCGTCGTCGCAAGTTCTGCCGTTTCACCGCGGAAGGCGTTCAAGAGATTGACTATAAAGACATCGCTACGCTGAAAAACTACATCACCGAAAGTGGTAAAATTGTACCGAGCCGTATCACCGGTACTCGTGCAAAATATCAGCGCCAGCTGGCCCGTGCTATCAAGCGCGCGCGCTACCTGTCTTTGTTGCCGTACACTGATCGTCATCAGTAATCGGCCACTGTCCATTAACGACTTTGAGAGGATAAGGTAATGCAAGTTATTCTGCTTGATAAAGTAGCAAACCTGGGCAGCCTGGGTGATCAAGTTAACGTTAAAGCGGGCTACGCTCGTAACTTCCTGGTACCACAGGGCAAAGCTGTTCCTGCTACCAAGAAAAACGTTGAGTTCTTCGAAGCACGCCGTGCTGAACTGGAAGCCAAACTGGCTGACGTTCTGGCTGCTGCTGAAGCTCGCGCAACCAAGATCAACGAACTGGGTTCAGTCACCATCGCTTCCAAATCTGGCGACGAAGGTAAACTGTTCGGCTCTATCGGCACCCGCGACATCGCTGACGCAGTGACTGCGGCAGGCGTTGAAGTTGCCAAGAGCGAAGTTCGTCTGCCGAACGGCGTTCTGCGTACCACTGGCGAGCACGAAGTGCACTTCCAGGTACACAGCGACGTGTTCGCACAGCTGAATGTAGTTGTGGTTGCAGAAGCGTAATTTACGCTGCTGTTAACCCGGTTAAAACGCCAGCCTCGCGCTGGCGTTTTGCTTTTCTGCGCCTGGCAAAACGCGCTACGCTTGAAGACGGGATGAAAAGGAGAGCGTGCGATGGCAACGATTACGCTACAGCGGGTTTACGATTTCAGCGCGCCGGCGCCGGAACATTGTTATCTGATAGACCGGCTATGGCCGCGCGGCATCAGCAAAGAGCGGTTGACGGGCGTGCAGTGGTTGAAACAGGTGGCGCCGGATGACGAGCTGCGCAAGTGGTTCCATCAGCATACCGACCAGTGGGAAGCCTTTGAGACGCGATACCGCCAACAGCTGGCGGCCAACGACGCCTGGCAGCCGCTGGTGGCGCTGTTACGGCAGGGGCAAGCGCTGACGCTGCTGTATGGCAGTAAAGATACCGAGCACAACCAGGGCGTGGTGCTGCGCGAGTTTCTGCTGGCGCAGCTGTAGAGATTAGCGTTCCCGGCGGTAGCTGCCGTCGGCCTGGCGGCGGAACAGCGCCTGGCTATTGTCTGCCGTGGTGACCGACAGTGCGCTAATCACGCCGTTGGCGTCGCGTTCAATGCGCACTTCCTGGCCGGCTTTCATGTTGCTCAGCGGCTTGTCGCCGCCTTCCACCTGCGCCATGGCGAACACTTCATTCACCGGCAGATTGTTGTCGCGAAACAGTTGGGCCAGGGTCTGGCCGGGCTGGATCTGATAACGCTGCCAGTTGCCCGCCGGCGTCGGCTCATTGGCGGGCGTGGCGGCGCTTCCGCCGTTTTGCAGCTCGGCCTGCAGCGGCACGCTGGTTTCCTGCTGAGAGACCGGGAACGGCTGTCTTTCGGGCGAGTAGGGCCACAGCAACGCCAGCAGCAGGATGATGCCGAAGATCAGCACCCAGCGGCGGTGAAAGTAGGGCAGCGGTTCCATCCAATGGAAACCGTCCGGCAGATGCCAGACTTTAATCAGCAGAGCTTTGACCCGCTGCATTTTGTCGTTGGCCGACGGCGGCTCCGATGGCGGTTCCGCGCCTTCAGCCGTGGGTGCGGCGCCCGGTTTCAGGCGCTGGCTGATGTTCAGCCAGATGCGCAGCAGCGGCTGGTAGATGCGGGTGGTTTTCCTTCTCCTGGGCGCGATTCTGCCCATGGTGACCTCTCTTCGACGGCGTAATAATCAGTGCGGCGCGTTAAACGCGTCGCCTGCCCGATATCCTGCCTTCAGTATAGTCCGCTAACTGATTGAAGTGAAAGGCGGCTGAGCGGCAGAGCCGGGGTTTGCGGCTGCGGGCGTTAACAGAAGGTTATTGTTTCTTTTTCTACGACAAAAGTCATCATTCTCCACACAAGATTTTACCCGGCATTGACGCGCTGTTATGCTGCGCTTTCGACTTTTTACAGACTTAAGGAAAACCCCATGACAACCCCTTCTTTTGACAGCGTTGAAGCGCAAGCAAGTTACGGGATTGGTTTACAGGTAGGCCAGCAGCTGCAAGAGTCCGGGCTGGAAGGTTTGCAACCGGAAGCTTTGCTGGCGGGTTTGCGTGACGCGCTGGAAGGGAATGCCCCGGCGGTTCCGGTAGACGTGGTGCACCGTGCGCTGCGTGAAATCCACGAGCGTGCTGACGCGGTGCGCCGCGAGCGCCAGCAGGCGATGGCGGTTGAAGGCCAGAAATTCCTGGACGACAATGCCAAGCGCGACGACGTGACGCTGACCGAGTCTGGCCTGCAGTTCTCCGTGCTGGAGCAGGGCAACGGCCCAATTCCGTCCCGTCAGGACCGCGTGCGTGTGCACTACACCGGTCGTCTGATCAACGGCGACGTGTTCGACAGCTCGGTTGAGCGCGGCCAGCCGGCGGAATTCCCGGTCAGCGGCGTGATCCCAGGCTGGATCGAAGCGCTGACCCTGATGCCGGTCGGTTCCAAATGGCAGCTGTATATCCCGCACAACCTGGCCTACGGCGAGCGTGGCGCAGGCGCGTCCATCCCGCCGTTCAGCGCGCTGGTGTTCGACGTCGAGCTGCTGGAAATCCTGTAATCCCACCGAGGATTGTTCTGGGCGCCTTCGTGGCGCCCTTATTTTATGCGCCGCGCAAACGGGCGATGAATGGCCGGGCGAGCCGGCCAGTGACAGTGAGTTACTTACCGCTTAAATCGATGCGATAAACCGCGAAGCCGATGCTGTCGCTGCCTGCGGCGCTCATCGGATATTGGGCGTGCGCTTTGACAAACCTTGTCGCTTTGTCCGAAGGCGAGGTCTCGAAGCGGATATCCAGCGGTTGCTGGCTGCTGAAGTTCGCCAAACGCCAGTTGTTGTCCGCCTGCGGGCGCACCGCGCCATGCCGCTGAGTTTCGGCGCTGATGTAGGCCGCCAGCACCGAGCGGTTTTCATCCGGCGAAGCGAAGGCGATATGTTTGTCGCCGGTGCCGGCAAACTTGCCGCCGTAGGCGCGGTAGTTGTTGGTGGCGACCAGGAAGGTGGCGTTCGAATCGATCGGCTTGCCGTTGAAGGTCAGCTGCTTGATACGCTCCGCCTTGTCGTTGATCAGTTGGCATTCGCCGTCATAGCGCGCCGGTTGACTGACGTCGATCTGGTAGTTGACGCCGTCGATCACGTCGAAGTTATAGGTGCGGAAGCCGTCCCAGTTGATCAAGCCCTGCGGCTTGGCGCTGTTGACGTCGATCTGGTTGAACTGGCCGGCGGAGCACTCCAGCCACTCTTTCACCTCTTTGCCGCTCGCCTTCACCACCACCAACGTATTGGGGTAGAGATAGAGATCGGCGGCGTTGCGGAAGGTGAGCTGGCCTTTTTCCACTTCGACGAAGCTGGCGGGATCGTTCTTGCGGCCGCCGACCTTGAACGGCGCCGCCGCCGACAGCACCGGCAGATCGGCCAGATCCGGATCGCCCTGGATGTAATGTTCTACGTAGGCTTTCTGTGCATTGTTGACGATTTGCACCGTCGGATCGTCCTGCACCAGCGCCAGGTAGCTGTACATGTTGCCGTCGGATTTACCGATCGGCTGGCTGACGAACTCGCGCGTGCCTTTGTGATCGTCCGCCAATACCTTCACCAGCGCGGCATCTTCCGCCGCCAGCGATTTCTTGTTTTCTTTGTCGTAGATCGGCCGCGCTTCCGCGTTGGCGGCGGTCACTTTCCAGCTGCCGCCATCGTTGTTGAGCTGCAGGTCGACCACGCCGAGATGATCGCCCCATTGTCCCGGCATCACCGCTGGCACGCCGTTCAGCAGACCTTTGTCGATATCCGCGCCTTTTATGTTGGCAAAGTCTTTGCTCGGGAACACCGCATGAGCGTGGCCGAACATGATGGCGTCGATGCCCGGCACCTGGCTGAGGTAATAGACCGAGTTTTCCGCCATCGCCTTGTAAGGCTCGCTGGACAGCCCGGAATGCGGGATCGCCACCACCAGATCGGCGCCCTCTTTACGCATCTGCGGCACGTAGCGCTTGGCGGTGGCGGTGATGTCGTCCACCGTCACTTTGCCCTGCAGGTTGGCCTTGTCCCACACCAGGATCTGCGGCGGCACGAAGCCGATGTAGCCGATGCGCAGCGTATGCGCCTTGCCGTCGCGGTCTTTCACCGGCGTATCGACGATGATGTACGGCGTGAACAGCGGTTTTTGCGTTTTGGCGTCGATGACGTTGGCGTTGATATACGGGAATTTGGCGCCGGCGATGGCGTTCTTCAGGTAGTCCAGCCCATAGTTGAACTCATGGTTGCCGATGTTGCCGACGACGTAGTCCAGCGTGTTCATCGCCTTATAGACCGGGTGCACGTCGCCCGGTTTCAGCCCCTTGGCCGCCATGTAGTCGCCGAGCGGGCTGCCCTGAATGATGTCGCCGTTGTCCACCAACACCGCGTTGGCGGCCTGCTGGCGCGCCTGTTGGATCAGGCTGGCGGTGCGCACCAGGCCGAACTTGTCGGTCGGCGTGTCCTTGTAGTAATCGAAGTCCATCATATTGCTGTGCAGATCGGTGGTTTCCAGCACGCGCAGATCGACGGTGGCCGCTTGCGCGGAGGCGCACACCAGCAGCGCAAGCGCGGACAGCGTCAGTGGATGCTTCATCATTTGGGGTTCTCTCCATTCCATTATTCGAGTGTTATCGCAGAGGGAAATGTAATTAACATTGCTTGCCACAGCAAACTGTGAAGTGTGGCAGAAAACGGCGGCGGGTAACGCGGGGAAGTTCACAGTTGTGCCCAACAAGAACTGAGGAATTCCCGGGGCTTAGGCGGTTGAGATGGATATTCGGCGTAAAAAAAACTAGTCTGCTAGCAGAGACAGGGGGAAATTTCCCACGGAGATGCGGAGTTGAGGTGCATGATGTTAGAGCGAATTTGCCAACTGTCCCGCGAGGCGGGGGCGGCGATCATGGCGGTGTACGACGGTGAACAACCGCTTGATGTCGCACAGAAAAAAGATGATTCACCGGTGACGGCGGCCGATCTGGCGGCGCATCACATCATCAAGCGCGGCCTGGCGGCGCTGACGCCCGAGGTGCCGCTGCTGTCGGAAGAGGATCCGCCGGCGTGGGAAGAGCGCCGCAGCTGGACGCGTTACTGGCTGGTCGATCCGCTGGACGGCACCAAAGAGTTTTTGCACCGCAACGGCGAGTTCACGGTCAATATCGCCCTGATTGAAGACGGGCAGGCGGTGATGGGGGTGGTGTACGCCCCGGCGATCGACGTGTTGTATCTGGCGGAGCGCGGCAAGGCCTGGAAAGAAGAGAAGGGCGTGCGGCAGGCGATCGGCGTCAGCAACGCGCATCCGCCGCTGGTGGTGGTGAGCCGCTCGCATATCGACGACGAACTGAAAGATTATTTGCAGCAGCTGGGCGAGCACCAGACCGTGTCAGTCGGTTCCTCGCTGAAGTTCTGTCTGGTGGCGGAAGGCAAGGCGCAGCTCTATCCGCGCTTCGGGCCGACCAACATTTGGGATACCGCCGCAGGGCATGCGGTGGCGGTGGCCGCCGGGGCGCAAATTCACGATTGGCAGGGTAAGCCATTGCTCTATACCCCGCGTGAATCTTTCCTCAACCCCGGCTTCCGGGTGTCGCTGTTCTGAGTTAGTTCGCCAACAACTGGTGCAGTTTGGACATCACCTGCTGCACCTCTTCCGGCGTCAGCGCGCCGTCTTTGGCGAACTGGATGCGCCCTTGCTTATCCAGCACCACGATGGCGGAGCCTTTCGGCTGCAGATCCCAGGCTTTGCGCACGTTGCCGTCGCTGTCGACGATAAACTGCGACCATGGGAACTCCTTCTTGCTGTCTTCAATGCTGCTGCGCACGAACATCGCCGTGCCCATCAGGGCATCGTCGGTGTTGACGATTGTCGTCGTTTGGTAACGATCGTGTGGTAGCTTCGCTTTCTTGATCGCTTCAATCAGTGGGTCGTTCATGTCTTTGGCGGAGCTGCGGCCGGCAATATGTTGTATCACTCGCACTTTTCCACTGAGCTGCGCGCTGTTCCAGTTTTGGTAGCTAAAATTACCGTCGGCGTAATTGAGCTCTCCTTTGTCGCTGACGCCGACCGGCGCCACGCGCTGCTGGAGCTGGAAGTTGTGCGCGGAAGCGAAAAGCGGGGCGAGCAGCAGGGATACCATCAGCATGCGACTTGTTTTCATGCTTTCTCCTTGTAATGGGGGGAATTTGTGCGACAGCACTTCGACAGCCTAAAGCATAGGATGTGATAAGAGGTCTGTCCTGTTAACCGGATCGCAGATTTTCCCTTGGTTCGCTAATCATCAGATTTTGAAGGGATATCCTGAAAACGTTATAAATTATCATATACAATTCTGTCAAAAAGTGTAAATCCAGCGTAGAAATCCGGGCAGAAGTGAACGTTCTGGTCTTTACTGGGTCTACTACATGCAATCAAGTTGCGTTCTGAATTTCGAGGCTGCCACCTTTGGCGGCTCGCTGAGCGCATGGATCAACGGGAGGAGCGTAAAAGAATGAGAATCTTCCAGCGTTATAACCCTTTGAAAGTGGCAAAGTACGTTAAGACCCTGTTTCGCGGAAGGCTGTATATCAAGGACGTGGGCGCATTTGAATTCGACGAGGGGAAAATCCTGCCGCCGAAGATTCGCGACAAGCGCCATTTCAGCGTGATGTCTGAAGTGAACCGTCAGGTGCTGCTGTTGCAGACCGAGATGGGGTGAACACCTCGCTGACAGCGGTAAAAAAAATGCGGCCCCGATGGGGCCGCTGATGTTTTTGTCTTACCGCCGTCAGGCCGCAGGCGTGTCGTCCGGCGCTTTCGGCAGCACCGCCGCCGGTTTGTCGCTCAGCCGGGTGACCAGCAGCTGGTCTATCTTGTAGCTGTCGATATCCACCACTTCGAACTTGTAGCCGGCGTATTTGACGAAGTCGGTGCGTTTCGGGATCTTGCGCAGCATGTACATCATAAAGCCGCCGATGGTTTCGTAGTTGCCCGCTTGCGGGAACTCGTCGATGTCCAGCACGCGCATCACGTCGTCGATCGGCGTGCCGCCTTCAATCAGCCATGAGCTTTCGTCGCGCGCCACGATCTGCTCTTCCTGGCCCTGGCCGACCAGATCGCCCATCAGCGTGGTCATCACGTCGTTAAGCGTGATGATGCCCACCACCAACGCATATTCATTGAGGATCACCGCGAAGTCTTCGCCGGCGGTTTTGAAGCTTTCCAGCGCTTCGGACAGCGTCAGCGTATCCGGCACGATCAGCGCCGAGCGGATCTGCACGCCGCTGCTCAGCACCAGGCTCTGGTTGCCCAGCACGCGGTTCAGCAGGTCTTTGGAATCGACGTAACCCACCACCTGATCGATATGGCCGTCGCACACCAGGAACTTGGAGTGCGGATGGGTCGAGACCTTCTCCTTGATGCTCTCTTCGCTTTCGCGCAGATCGAAGTACACCACGCTTTCGCGCGAGGTCATCGAAGACGGCACGGTGCGCGACTCCAGTTCGAACACGTTTTCAATCAGCTCGTGCTCCTGCTTGCGCAGCACGCCCGCCAGGGCGCCGGCTTCCACCACCGCGTAGATGTCATCGGAGGTGATGTCGTCCTTACGCACCATCGGCAGCTTGAACATGCGGAAGATCAGGTTGGCCATGCCGTTGAAGAACCACACCAGCGGGCGGAAGATCATGATGGAGAAACGCATCGGGTTGATGATCCGGACGGCGACCGTCTCTGGTGCAATCATACCGATGCGCTTCGGGGTCAAATCGGCGAACAGGATAAACAGGCTGGTCACCAGCACGAAAGAGCAGATGAAGCTGACCTGTTCCGCCAATTCGGGCGACAGGAAACGATCGAACAACACCTTGAAGGTGGGAGAGAAAGCCGCGTCGCCCACGATACCGCCGAGGATGGCCACGGCGTTCAGGCCGATCTGCACCACGGTGAAGAAGATGCCAGGGGTTTCTTGCAGCTTGAGCACTCTGGCGGCGTTGACGTTACCTTCGTCAGCCATCAGCTTCAGTTTGATCTTGCGCGAGGCGGCCAGAGAGATTTCCGACAGTGAGAAGAACGCACTCACCGCGATCAGAAAAAGAATCAGTAAAATACTGTTTAACATAATCTATCCATACGTGCCGACGGGATGACGGCGCTCTTGAGGAAGGGTAGTACATAGTAAAAAAAGCAGCGATAACAACCAGAAGGGAAGCTATCGGGCCGCAGAAGCGGCCCGCATAGTATAGCAGTTGCCCCACAGGGGCCGCCAGCGGTTAAAAAAGTGCCGCCGGCCGGCATCAAATCAGCCCTGCGGCGGCAGGCAAACGCCGATGCCGCCCAGCCCGCAGTAGCCTTCCGGGTTCTTGTACAGGTACTGTTGGTGATCGTCTTCCGCGTAATAGAACGGCAGCGCCGGCGCGATCTCGGTGGTGATGACGCGCTTGTCGCCCGCCGCGTCCATCGCCTGCTGGAAGCGTTGCAGGCTGCTTTCCGCCTCGGCCTGCTGCTCAGGGCTCAGCGTATAAATCGCCGAGCGGTACTGCGTGCCGACGTCGCCGCCCTGGCGCATGCCCTGCGCCGGATCGTGATTTTCCCAGAACAGCTGCAGCAGCTGTTTGTAGCTGACGATCTGCGGATCGAACACCACGCGCACCACTTCGGCGTGGCCGGTCTGGCCGCTGCACACTTCGCGGTAGGTCGGGTTCGGCGTATAGCCGCCGCTGTAGCCGGCGGCGGTGCTGTAGACGCCCGGCTGTTGCCAGAACAGACGCTCAACGCCCCAGAAACAGCCCATGGCGAAGATCGCCACGTCCATGCCTGCCGGCACCTGGGTCATCGAGTGCTCGGTGACCACGTTGAGCGTTGCGACAGGCATTGGCGTGGTGCGGCCAGGCAGCGCGCTTGCCTTATCGACGGTTTGTGATTTATCAAAAAATGGCACCACGGTTGACTCCTGTTGTCACAGTAAGAATTGACCCTACATGGCGGTGGTTCGGTTGTATCTCACCGCGTCTTTGCCCACAATAAGCGGCAAGTTGGATTTTGTATAAGCTTAACGCAGTATTTTGAGCGCCAAAAGTGAAGAATTCGCCTGTTGCGCGGCGGTGGCAAAGCGCGGCGGGCGGCGTCCGGAATAAGGTTGAAGAGGGCTGCCGTCATGATAGCGCGGAGTCTGCCCTGGCCCCGGAGCGAACACCATAACAGGACAGTAAAATCAATAAGGAGAACACGTGCCAAAGTACCCGGTCATGTGCTTGATATCTGTGTTGCTTGCGGCACCTGCAGCCTATGCGGCCAACGTGCGGCTGCAGGTGGAGGGGTTAAGCGGAGAGTTGGAAAAAAACGTCCGGGTGCGGCTGTCGTCGATCACGCCTGAAGAGGTTGGCACCGACGGCCGCTTCCGCGCGCGGGTGGATGAGGCGGTGCGCCAGGGGCTGCGCGCGCTCGGCTATTACCAGCCGACCATCGAGTTTACGCTGGACGATCGGCCGGGGATGTCGCGCCCGGTGCTGCACGCCAAGGTCAATCCGGGCGAGCCGGTGCGCATCGCCGGCGCCAACATCGTGCTGGAGGGCGGCGCAAAGACCGATGAGGACTACCTGACGCTGATAAAGAAGGGGCGGCCGACCATCGGCGAGATCCTCAACCACGGCAAGTATGACAGTTTCAAAGGCTCGCTGACCGGCCTGGCGCTGCGCAAAGGCTACTTCGACGCCGATATGACCAAAAGCCAGCTCGGCGTGGCCGAAGATCTGCACAAGGCGTTTTGGGATATCGATTTCAACAGCGGCGAACGTTACCGCTTCGGCAAGGTGAAATTCACCGGTTCGCAAATTCGCGAAGACTATCTGCAAAATCTGGTGCCCTTTCATCAGGGGGATTACTACAGTTCGGAGGATTTGGCCGAGCTGAATCGCCGTTTGTCCGCCACCAACTGGTTTAACTCGGTGGTGGTGTCCCCTGATTTCAACGATGCCAAAGAGAACAAGATTTTGCCGTTGGACGCGCTGGTGACGCCGCGCACGCGCAACACCGTCGAAACCGGTATCGGTTATTCCACCGACGTCGGCCCGCGGGTGAAAGGCACCTGGAAAAAGCCCTGGCTCAACGATCGCGGGCATAGCCTGGAAACCAGCGCCAGCGTGTCGGCGCCGGAGCAGCAGCTGGATCTGACCTATAAGATCCCGTTGCTGAAGAATCCGCTGGAGCAGTATTACCTGCTGCAGGGCGGGCTCAAGAACGTCGATCTTAACGACACCAAATCCGTGACCTCCAAAGTGGTGGCCTCGCGCAACTGGGATCTCTCCAGCGGCTGGCAGCGGGCGATCAACCTGACCTGGCGCTGGGATAACTTTACCCAGGGCAACGTCAGCAATACCACTATGCTGCTGTACCCCGGCGTCAGCTTCAACCGCACCCGTTCGCGCGGCGGGCTGATGCCGACCTGGGGCGACAGCCAGCGCTATTCCATCGACGTGTCCGACACCTCCTGGGGCTCCGGCGTGGACTTCGCGCTGATGCAGGCGCAGAACGTCTGGATCCGCACTCTGGCCGACAAGCACCGTTTTGTGGCGCGCGGGCAGGTGGGCTGGATCGAAACCAACGACTTCGACAAGGTGCCGCCGGATCTGCGTTTCTTCGCCGGCGGTGACCGCAGCATTCGCGGCTACAAGTACAAAGACATTTCGCCGCGCGGCGACGACGGCAAGCTGACCGGCGCCTCCAAGATGCTGACCGGCTCGCTGGAGTACCAATACAACGTGACCGGCAAATGGTGGGGGGCGATGTTCGTCGATTCCGGTGAAGCGGTGAACGATATCAAGCAGAGCAACTTCAAGACCGGCGCCGGCGTAGGCGTGCGCTGGCAGTCGCCGGTGGGGCCGGTGAAGCTGGATATCGCCGCGCCCGTGGGGGACAAGGACACCCACGGGATGCAGTTCTACATCGGTTTGGGGCCTGAACTATGAGCCTGATTAAAAAGATTTGCCTTGGATTTCTGGTCGTCCTGCTGTTGCTGATCGGCGGCCTGGCCTTCCTGGTGGGGACCACCACCGGTTTGCATATGGTCATCAACGGTGCGGCGCGCTGGGTGCCGGGGCTGGAGATCGCCGGCGTCAGCGGCGGCTGGCGCGATCTGACGCTGAAGGGCGTGAAGTATCAGATGCCGGGCGTGACGGTCAACGCCGGGCAATTCCATCTGTCCCTCGATCTCTCCTGCTTTAAACGCAGCTCGCTGTGCGTTAACGCCTTGACCGCTCAGGACGTGGACGTGGCGGTGAACACCAAAGAGATGGCGCCCTCCGCGCCGGTGGAGGAGAGCAGTGAGCCGACCACCAATCTCAGCACCCCTTATCCGATCACCCTGCGCCTGTTGGCGCTGAATAACGTCAAGGTCACCGTCGACGATACCGCCATCTCTCTGGCCGAGTTCCGCACCGGCGCGCAGTGGCAAGAGCGCGCGCTGACGCTGATGCCGACCAAGATCGGCTCGCTGCTGATCGCCTTGCCGAAAACGCCGCAAAATCCGTTGCCGGAAGCGGTGCAACCGGCGGTCGAGGTGGCGAAAAAGGTCGGCGAGCAGGTCACCGACGCGGCGAAACCGGCGCCGCAGCCGGAAGAGAAGCCGCTCGGCGAAACGCTGAAGGAACTGTTCGCCAAACCGCTGTTGCCGGATCTGCCGGACATCCGCCTGCCGCTGGATATCACCGTGAAAGAGATCAGCGGCGAACAGCTGCGCTTGACCGGCGATACCGACGTGCTGATCACGAGCCTGTTGCTGCAGGCCAGCACGCAGGATCAGCATATCCAGTTGGACAATTTCGACGTGAAGTCGCCGCAGGGCACGCTGTCGGTGCAGGGGCAGGCGACCCTGACCGGCGACTGGCCGGTGGCGCTGACCGCCAACAGCGCGTTGAACATTGACCCGCTGAAGGGCGAGAAGGTGAAGCTGAACATCGGCGGCGGGTTGCGCGACGAGCTGAAGGTCGCGCTGAACCTGTCCGGCCCGGTCGGCGCCCAGCTCGATGTGCAAACTCGGCTGGCCGAAGCCGGCCTGCCGCTGGCGCTGACGCTGCAGAGCAAACAGCTGAAATGGCCGCTGAGCGGCGAGGCGCAGTACCAGGTCAACGATTTCCGCCTGCGCTTTAACGGCAAGGCGACCGATTACGCGCTGTCGACGCGCGCCAATCTGAAAGGCCAGGATCTGCCGCCGGCGGTGCTGACGCTGGACGGCAAAGGCAACGTCGAGCAGTTCAAGCTGGAGCGCCTGCGGCTGGCGGCGCTGCAGGGCAATACCGATCTCACCGCGCTGGTGGACTGGAGCAAGGCCATCAGCTGGACCTCGCAATTGACGCTGAGCGGCATCAATACCGCCAAGCAGTGGCCGGAATGGCCGGCGAAGCTGGATGGCAAGATCACCACGCGCGGCAGCCTGCACGGCGGCAGCTGGCAGTTGCAGGTGCCGGTGCTGCAGCTGGACGGCAACGTGAAGCAGAATAAGGTCACGGCGCGCGGCACGCTGAGCGGTAACGCCGCCGGGCAGTGGAAAATCCCCGGCATCGATCTGACGCTGGGGCGCAACCAGCTGAACGTCAAAGGGCAACTGGACGAGAAGAGCTGGAACCTGGACGCCAACATCGACGCGCCGCGTCTGGACGGCGCGCTGCCGGGCCTCGGCGGCACCGCCAAAGGGCTGTTGAAACTGCGCGGCAATCTGCAGGCGCCGCAGCTGCTGGCGGATTTGACCGCTTCCGGCTTGCAGTGGCAGGCGCTGCGCATCAACCGCGTGAAGATCGACGGCGACGTGCGCTCCACGGATCAGATTCAGGGGCAGTTGGCGGTACGTGTCGAGCAGCTGAAGCAGGACGCGCTGGAGGTCAGCTTGCTGACCCTCGACGCCAAGGGCAGCGAGAAGCAGCACCAACTGCAGTTGAAGATCGACGGCAAACCGGTCTCCGGCCAGCTGGCGCTGCAGGGCAGCTTCGATCGTCAGCAGCAGCGCTGGCGCGGCAATTTGAACAATACCCGCTTCGATACGCCGGTAGGGGAGTGGCGCCTGACGCGCGCCATTGCGCTGGACTACCTGAACGCCGAGCAGAAAATCAGCGTCGGGCCGCACTGTTGGCAGAACCCGAACGCCGAGCTGTGCGTGCCAAAGACCATTGAAGCCGGCCAGAGCGGCCAGGCCAGCGTGGTGCTCAACCGGTTCGATCTGGCGATGATCAAGCCGTTCCTTGGCCCGGAAACCGCCCTGAGCGGCGTGTTCACCGGCCGGGCCGACGTCAGCTGGAAGCCGGGCGGCGCGCTGCCGGAGGCGAAAGTCACGCTCGCCGGCAACGGCGTCAAGGTGGTGCAGCAGGTGCAGGGCAACGCGTTGCCGATCGCCTTCGATGCGCTGACCCTCAACGCCGGCCTGAACAACGGCCGCGCGCAGGCCGACTGGCGGATCAAACTGACCAACAACGGCCAGTTCGACGGCAATATCCAGGTGGCGGATCCGCAGGTGCGGCGCACTATCAGCGGCAACGTCAATATCACCAACATCTCGCTGGCGCTGATCAACCCGGCGCTGATGAAGGGCGAAAGCGCGGCGGGCATGCTGAACGCCAACCTGCGTCTGGGCGGCAGCGCGCAGAAGCCGCTGGTGTTCGGGCGTCTGGCGTTGGATCGGGCGAAGGTGCAGGGGCACTGGATGCCGTTCGACATGACCGACGCGCGGCTGGCGGTGAATTTCAACGGCATGACCTCGACGCTGGAAGGGCTGCTCAGCACCACGCGCGGCCAGCTGAATCTGGCGGGCGATGCCGACTGGCGTGACATCAACGCCTGGCGCGCGCGCATTGCCGCCAAGGGTGACAAGCTGCGGGTGACGGTGCCGCCGATGATCCGCATCGACGTATCGCCGGATCTGGTGTTCGAAGCCACGCCGCAGCTGTTCTCGCTCAACGGCAAGGTCGACATTCCCTGGGCGCGCATCACGGTGCAGGAACTGCCGGAAAGCGCGGTGGGCGTCTCTTCCGACGAAGTCATGCTGGACGATCAGCTGAAGCCGATTCAACCGAAGACCGCCTCGATCCCGATCAACAGCAACCTGATGATCCACGTCGGCAACGACGTGCGGCTGGACGCCTTTGGCCTGAAAGCCCGCTTGAAGGGCGATTTGAAAGTGGTACAGGACAAGAAAGGGCTGGGCCTCAACGGCCAGATTGACATCCCTTCCGGTCGCTTCCATGCTTATGGTCAGGATTTGATCGTGCGTAAAGGGCAGCTGATGTTCTCCGGCCCGCCGGATCAGCCGCTGCTCAATATCGAAGCGATCCGCAACCCGGAATCCACCGAGGACGACGTGACCGCCGGCGTGCGCGTGACCGGCCTGGCGGATGCGCCGAAGCTGGAAGTGTTCTCCGATCCGGCCAAATCGCAACAGGAAGCCCTGTCTTATCTGCTGCGCGGCCAGGGCTTGAACAGCTCCGGCGCCGACGGCAACGCCATGACGTCGATGTTAATCGGCATGGGGGTTGCACAAAGTGGTCAACTTGTGGGTAAAATCGGCGAGGCATTCGGCGTGAGTAATTTGGCTCTGGACACCCAAGGGGTTGGCGACAATTCCCAGGTTGTCGTGAGCGGCTATGTCCTCCCAGGCTTACAAGTAAAATATGGGGTGGGCATTTTCGACTCGCTGGCCACGCTGACGTTGCGTTATCGCCTGATGCCTAAGTTGTATCTTGAAGCGGTGTCTGGTCTCGACCAGGCATTAGATTTGCTCTATCAGTTTGAGTTTTAGCGATGCGAATAATTGTCTACGGCAGTTTACGGCGCAAACAGGGAAACAGCCATTGGATGACCAACGCCCAATGGCTCGGCGAGCACGAGCTCGAAGGCTATCAGATTTATAATCTGGGCCATTACCCGGCGGCGATCCCTGGAGAGGGCACGATACATTGCGAAGTGTATCGTATTAACTCATCGATTCTGGCAGAGCTGGACGAACTGAAAAGCAACACCAAGGACTATAAGCGCGAGCTGATTCAGACGCCTTATGGGAGTGCGTGGATCTACCTGTATAAACACAGCGTGGACGGTTACCCGCGAATTACCAGCGGTGACTGGCTGAAACGCCTCGAAGATCAGTAATAAAAAAACACCGCTCAATGAGCGGTGTTTTTTCATCGGACGGCGGCGAAAATTACTTCTTGGCAGCGCGTTCGAAGGAGGCGATGATTTCCGCTTTAGCCGCAGCAGCGTCTGCCCAGCCTTCCACTTTCACCCATTTGCCTTTTTCCAGATCTTTGTAGTGCTCGAAGAAGTGAGCGATCTGGGCTTTCAGCAGTTCCGGCAGGTCGTTCACGTCTTTCACGTGATCGTACTCTTTGGTCAGCTTGCTGTGCGGTACCGCAACCAGCTTGGCGTCTTCACCGGCTTCGTCGGTCATCTTCAGCACGCCAACCGGACGGCAGCGGATCACGGAGCCCGGCTGCAGCGGGTATGGGGTTGGGACCAGCACGTCAACCGGATCACCGTCCAGAGACAGAGTGTGGTTGATGTAGCCGTAGTTGCACGGGTAGAACATCGCGGTGGACATGAAACGGTCAACGAACAGCGCGCCGGTTTCTTTGTCGATTTCGTATTTGATTGGATCGGCGTTGGCCGGGATTTCGATTACTACGTAGATGTCTTCCGGCAGGTCTTTGCCAGCAGGGACCAGATTCAAGCTCATGTCGGTTTCCTTTAATCATCAAACCAGAAATGGAGTGGCGGCTATTATAGCGGACTCTTTTGCGATTTCCTGCCCTTTTCATCGTCGAAAACCCCGCGTGCCGGCGCAGGGATAATTTCCAGATTAATCCCGCCACGGCATGAAGTTTTGTCTCCGCCTGCCGATAACTTCAACAAACAATAATGAGCCAGCAAAGCTGGCTCCGCGTTTTGCCACCCCTACTACGTCTGATCTCACTATTCTGAAGCCGGGAAGAACTCATGCTAAAAAAGATTACGGTGAAGGCTGGGCTGATCGCCCTGCTGAGCCTGATGACCATGCTGCTGATCATGGTCAGCGTTATTGGCGTCAACGCGATTAACGAAGGATCGCGCTCGATCCATACCTTAAACCAGATCCTCGGCGAAGAGCTGGGCTCGCTGGCCAACAGCTCCAACCTGACGCTGCGCGCCCGCACCGCCGCCTCGCTGGCGGTGCGCCAACGGGAGATCGGCCAGATCGATGTCGCTGACGCCACCGTGGGCCGCATTTACGGCTACCTCGAGCAGTCGAACAAGGAAATGGCGCGCTTTGTCGGCGTCGGCACCGTGACCGAGCGCGGCCGCGAACTCTCCAATCGTCTGCAAAACAGCTATCGCGCCTACCTCGAGCAGGGCGTGAAGCCGATGGCCGCCGCCATCAAGGCCGGTAAAATCGATGAGTATTACCATATTCAGGAGACCCGCATCTCTGCGTTGAGCATCGCGTTTGAAAAGGATCTCAGCGATTTCCGCAGCTTCGCCATGAAGCTCGGCGAAAAGCAGGTGTATGACGCGGAAAACAACGCCAGCACCAAGATCTCGCTGATCGTGGTGGCGGGCCTGCTCAGCGTGCTGCTGGCGGTGCTGGCCTGGTTCGCGCTGCGCGTGATCATTTTGCGCCCGTTGGACGAGTCCATCGCGCAGTTGGAACACATCGCCGGCGGCGATCTGACCCATGAGATCCGTGGTGAGGGCGATACCGAGATGGGCCGCCTGGTGCGGGCGATGCAGCGCATGCAGCAGGCGTTGGCCATTTCGGTCAGTAAAGTGCGTGACGCCAGCAGCCAGATCGACACCGGCTCGCGCGAACTGGCGGCCGGCAACCTGCATCTGGCGCAGCGTACCGAAGAGTCGGCCGCGTCGCTGGAAGAGACCGCCGCCAGCATGGAACAGCTGACTTCGACGGTGAAAATGAACGCCGAGAACTGCGAGCAGGCCAATCAGCTGGCGCTGAGCGTGTCCGATATCGCCAACCAGGGCAGCGACGTGGTCAGTCAGGTCATGAGCAAGATGCAGGCGATCACCGACAGCTCGCGCCGCATCGCCGACATCATCAGCGTGATGGACGGCATCGCCTTCCAGACCAATATCCTGGCGTTGAACGCAGCGGTGGAAGCGGCGCGCGCCGGTGAACAGGGCCGCGGTTTCGCGGTGGTGGCCGGCGAAGTGCGCAATCTGGCGCAGCGCAGCGCCCAGTCGGCGAAAGAGATCAAAGGGTTGATCGAAGCGTCGCAGAACCGGGTGCAGGAAGGCGAGCAGATGGTGGAGTCGGCGGCGCAGACCATGAGCGGCATCACCGGTGAAGTGGGCCGGGTGACGGCGTTGATGCGTGAGATCTCGGCGGCGACGCGCGAACAAAGCAGCGGTATCGAACAGGTGAACCTGGCGGTGGCGCAGATGGATCAGGTGGCGCAACAGAATGCGGCGCTGGTGGAGGAGTCTGCGGCGGCGACGCGCTCGCTGGAAGATCAGGCTCAGCTGCTGGCGCAGAGCATGGCGGCGTTCAAGCTGTAAGGCGATAAGGGTTCGGCGTGGCGCCGAACCCTTGCCAGAAACGCGTTACTCGTCCGGGTTTTCGGCGATGAAGCGTTCTGCGTCTTCTACCATTGACTTGGTGCCGACGAAGAATGGCGCGCGCTGGTGCAGTTTCACCGGCGTGATGTCCAGAATGCGATTTTTGCCGTCGCTGGCCTTGCCGCCGGCCTGTTCGGCCAGGAACGCCATCGGGTTGCATTCGTACAGCAGGCGCAGCTTGCCTTGCGGGTGGCTGGCGGTGCTTGGGTAGATGTAGATGCCGCCTTTCAGCAGGTTGCGGTGGAAGTCCGCCACCAGAGAACCGATGTAGCGCGAGGTGTAAGGGCGCTGCGTCGCTTCATCCTGCTCCTGGCAGTACTTGATGTATTTCTTCACGCCGAGAGGGAACTTGATGTAGTTGCCTTCGTTGATGGAATACATGTTGCCGCTCGCCGGGAAGCGCACTTTCTCGTGAGAGAGACAGAACACGCCCAGAGACGGATCGTACGTGAAGGCGTGGACGCCGTAACCGGTGGTGTACACCAGCATGGTGGACGAGCCGTAAACCACGTAACCCGCTGCGACCTGGGCGCTGCCCGGCTGCAGGAAGTCTTCTTCGGTCACCGGCGTGCCGACCGGCGTGATGCGACGATAGATAGAGAAAATCGTACCGACCGAGACGTTGACATCGATGTTGGACGAACCGTCCAACGGATCCATCAATACGACATACTTGGCATTTTCAGCTCGCTCGCCGTCGAATATCACGATTTCATCTTCTTCTTCGGAAGCGATACCCGCAACTTCACCACGCGCTTTCAACGCCGCTTTCAGTTTTTCGTTCGCGTACAGGTCCAGTTTCATCTGAACTTCGCCCTGTACGTTGGACACCCCGCTGGTCCCCAGAATATCAACCAGGCCGGCCTTGTTGATGTCGCGGTGGATGATTTTGGCGCCCAGTTTAATGGCAGAAAGTAACGCAGTCAGCTCGCCGGTGGCGTGCGAGAAGTCGTGCTGTTTCTCGACGATAAATTCGCCTAACGTTTTCATGACACAATCCCTGAATCTACGGATGGATAGCGGCCTGTTAACAAACCGCCAACGTTTTCGCGAGCAGTGTAGCCCAAAGATGCGCGCCATTCATAGGCAAATCCATTTCTTCTGGACGATTCTGAGCGTTAGAATATGCCGACATTCGATGCACTCACATGAGAAACCTATGCGCATTCACATTCTTGGGATCTGTGGCACCTTTATGGGCGGGCTGGCGATGCTGGCGCGCTCACTGGGGCATGACGTCACCGGTTCGGACGCCAACGTCTATCCGCCGATGAGCACGCTGCTGGAGAACCAGGGGATCGATCTGATTCAGGGTTATGATCCCGCCCAGCTGGATCCGGCGCCGGATCTGGTGATCATCGGCAACGCCATGACGCGCGGCAACCCGTGCGTGGAGGCGGTGCTGGAGCGCGGTATCCCTTACGTTTCCGGCCCGCAGTGGCTGCACGATGCCGTGTTGCGCGATCGCTGGGTACTGGCGGTCGCCGGCACCCACGGCAAAACCACCACCGCCGGCATGGCGACCTGGATCCTCGAAGCCTGCGGCTACCAGCCCGGCTTCGTCATCGGCGGCGTGCCGGGCAACTTCGACGTCTCGGCCCGCCTCGGCGGCAGCCCGTTCTTCGTGATCGAGGCCGACGAGTATGACTGCGCGTTCTTCGACAAACGCTCCAAGTTCGTGCACTACAGCCCGCGCACGCTGATCATGAACAACCTGGAGTTCGACCACGCCGATATCTTCGACGATCTGAAAGCCATCCAGAAACAGTTCCACCACCTGGTGCGTCTGGTGCCGGGCAAAGGCAAGATCATCCTGCCGGACAACGACAGCCACCTGAAGCAGGTGATGGCGATGGGCTGCTGGAGCGAACAGGAGATGGTGGGCGAAGAGGGCGCCTGGCGCGCGCAGAAGCTGACGCCGGACGCCAGCCATTACGCGGTGTTCCTCGACGGCGAGCAGGTCGGCGAAGTGAACTGGGCGCTGGTGGGCGAGCACAACATGCATAACGGCCTGATGGCCATCGCCGCGACCCGTCACGTCGGCGTGCAGCCGGCGGACGCCTGCCGCGCGTTGGGCGATTTCATCAACGCCCGCCGCCGCCTGGAGCTGCGTGGCGAAGCCAACGGCGTCACGGTTTACGACGATTTCGCGCACCACCCGACGGCGATCCTGGCCACTCTGGCCGCGCTGCGCGGCAAGGTCGGCGGCACGGCGCGCATTCTGGCAGTGCTGGAACCGCGATCCAACACCATGAAAATGGGCATCAGCAAAAACGATCTGGCGCCTTCGCTCGGCCGCGCCGACGAAGTGTTCCTGTTCCAGCCGCACCACATTCCGTGGCAGGTCGCGGAAGTGGCGGATGCCTGCGTGCAGCCGGCGCATTGGAGCGCGGATCTCGATACGCTGGTGGAGATGGTGGTGAAAACCGCGCAGCCGGGCGACCACATTCTGGTGATGAGCAACGGCGGTTTCGGCGGCATTCACGATCGCTTGCTGGACGCGTTGGCGAAAAAGCAGGAACCGAAGGTGACCTACTGATCGTTCAGCCGCATAAGCCAATCTAAGGGCCGCATTCGCGGCCTTTTTTACGCCCATAAAAAAGCCCTCGCGAGCGAGGGCAACGGGGGTCGTCGGATAGGACGACGAGAGGGTCTCTGGGAAATCGGCGTTTGCGTCAGAACTCGGCAGTGGCAGTGACGAGGGTAATCAGCTCTGCAAAGCCGTTCCCAGAGTTGTTATTTGTAAATCTCGGCGGTGGCGTGGTAGTTGCCTTCGTTACGGGCTTCGATCACGCGGTAGGCGGTCGCGCCTTTCGCGTCGGCTTTCTCCGACAACGCCTGGCGAATATCGGTCGGCGCGCCGTCGATACCGCTGACGGTAATGGTGCCGATAGATTGCAGATTGGCGGTCTGATCGTTAGTCACCAACTGGGCGGCAGATGCGCCGAAGGAGATGACGGACAGCAAACCGAGTGCAGCAAGAGTAGTTTTCATGTTCATGATAGCGATCCTTGTTCATAACAGCCTGGAAGGGCTTGGCAGCGATTTTTATTCTTGAAGGCCGTTATGACAGCGTTTGATTCCAGAGAGGTATTGCCCGTTGCCGGGTAATGCCGTTACTTATTTGTAGATTTCAGCGGTCGCGTGGAAGTTGCCGTCGTTGCGCGCTTCGATTACGCGGTAAGCGGTCGCCCCTTTGGCGTCAGCTTTGTCGGACAGCGCCTGGCGAATGTCGGAAGGCGCCGCGGCGACGCCGCTCACGGTGATCACACCGGCGGGCTGCAGTTTTGCGGCCTGGGTTGCATCAACAGATTGTGCTGCGAATGCACCAAAGGAAAGCATGGACAGAACGCTCAGGGTTGCAACGGTAGCTTTAATTTTCATCATCTCACCTCATCGTATTCTTTTATCAGTTCCAACGAACTGTGATTCAGTTCACGAAAATGAGTATACAGCTAGTAACGCGAAAAATTAATAGTTCGCTAACAGTTGCTAGTGAAACTTTAACCTCATGATCCTTATTTTTTATAACCGTAAGGAATAAAAAACGCTCATAAAACGATCTTTTGATGTTAAATTTATGTAATTTCAATAAGGTAAGTGATTTTGACTAAAAGTGCGGAAGATCACAGTGGGTACTGCTGGTTACATGGATATGTCATGGAAATGTGTTGTTACGGGATAAAAAAGCAGTGTTAAACGCGGTTGAAGGCTGGGAAGGTAACGCGAGGGTTAAAGAAGCGCTAACAAAATGCGGTTTACAGCCGCACTTTGTTAGCGCCAGGTTTCACAGCTCTTGCTCGAACACGCCCAGGATCGCTTCATGCAGCTTCTGAGCGGTAAAGCCGCTGGACGGGGTGACGAAAATCGTGTCGTCGCCGGCAATTGTGCCGAGGATACCCTGGGATTTACCCAGTGAGTCGAGCAGGCGGGCGATCAGCTGCGCGGCGCCCGGGCTGGTGTGGATCACCACGACGGCATCGTTATGGTCGACGTCGAGCACCAGATTCTTCAACGGGCTGGTGGTGGTCGGCACGCCGAGTTCGGCAGGAAGGCAATACACCATTTCCATTTTGGCATTGCGCGTACGTACCGCGCCGAACTTGGTCAGCATGCGCGATACTTTGGATTGGTTAATGTTTTCGAAGCCTTCTTCTTGCAGCGCCAAAACGATCTCGCCTTGAGAACTGAATTTTTCTTCTTTCAATAACGCTTTGAACGTCTTGATCAGATCTTCCTGTTTTGCGGGATTACGCATTTTGCACCGTGGAATGTTGATAGTGGAAGTCATGATTATGCATATAGATGAATTTTTATGCAACAAAGGCCGCCCCAAAGAAAATAAAAATGACCGGACGGCGAGGAAAGGGCGGCATTTTAACAAAATCCGGCCGCGATGAATATGCCCTTTTGACGACGGAAAATCGGCCTGCAGTGGTAAATAAAATGTTATTAAAATGATGTTGTTCTGATGTTGCGTAAGGGTGTAATGTAACGGCCGGTTAACTTGCTCGTGAATAACCTCGCACTATTTTTGATTAGTGTGCGCTATGCCCTTCATGCGTAAGCGATTTAATCTAAAATGGGCGCGACAGCGGCCGTTTTATTACACCTGCAGGCAAGAATTGGCTAATTTATTGTTTTGAAAGGTGTAATAACGTAAGGTCCGTAACCAACACATTCACGGCGCTTTATATATTTAAGATAATAAAGGAGTATAGGATGAAAGTTGCAGTTCTCGGTGCTGCTGGCGGTATCGGCCAGGCCCTCGCCCTTCTACTCAAAACCCAGCTTCCTTCAGGTTCTGAACTCTCTCTCTACGACATTGCCCCCGTTACCCCAGGCGTTGCCGTCGACTTAAGCCACATCCCAACCGCAGTTAAAATCAAAGGCTTCAGCGGCGAAGACGCGACTCCGGCTCTGCACGGCGCGGACGTGGTGCTGATTTCCGCCGGCGTGGCCCGTAAGCCTGGCATGGATCGCTCTGACCTGTTCAACGTTAACGCCGGCATCGTGCGTAATCTGATTGAGCAAGTGGCGAAAACCTGCCCGAAAGCCTGCATCGGCATCATCACCAACCCGGTTAACACCACGGTCGCCATCGCGGCGGAAGTGCTGAAAAAAGCCGGCGTTTACGACAAGAACAAACTGTTCGGCGTGACTTCGCTGGATATCATCCGTTCCAACACCTTCGTGGCCGAGCTGAAAGGCAAGCAGCCGGAAGAATTGAACGTGCCGGTGATCGGCGGCCACTCTGGCGTGACCATCCTGCCTCTGCTGTCGCAGATCCCTGGCGTGAGCTTCACCGAGCAGGAAGTGGCGGATCTGACCAAACGCATTCAGAATGCCGGTACCGAAGTGGTGGAAGCCAAAGCCGGCGGCGGATCTGCAACGCTGTCCATGGGGCAGGCGGCCGCCCGTTTCGGTCTGTCTCTGGTGCGTGCGCTGCAGGGCGAGAAAGGCGTTGTGGAATGCGCTTACGTTGAAGGCGACGGCAAATACGCTCGCTTCTTCGCGCAGCCGCTGGTGCTGGGCAAAAACGGCGTTGAAGAACGCAAAGATATCGGCACCCTGAGCGCCTTCGAGCAGAAAGCGCTGAACGAGATGCTGGACGTGCTGCATAAAGATATTGAACTGGGCGAGAAGTTCATCAATAACTGATCGACACCGATAGTCAGCCGATAAACGCCGCCGGACGCTGTTCCGGCGGTTTTTTTTGCTCCGCGTTCACGATTTGATACGTGCTTTGCGATCCAGCAGGCAATCGTTGTGCGGATCGTAATAGCGGCTTGGCCAGATCTCCGAAGGGTGGATGCCTATCGCTTCGGCGATCAGCCATTCCCCCTTCGGCCACGGGCGCGACAGCGCATTGGCCAGCGTCGATGAGCTTAATCCGGCCTTGCGCGACACTGCCGCCAGCGTGGTGCCCTGCTTGCGTAGCGCCGCGATGATATCTGCCGGATGCCAATCTGGGTTCCTTGAATTCATGTTTACATTCCTTTTCTGATTAGCCAAAGTTGCGTTAGTGGTATAACTAACGGGTCATGGTTAAGCGTTTGAACAACGTGAAACGCTTATTCGGAAATAAGAATACCATTAAATTTCCTAAAAAATACCCAGGTAATTTCCAAAAAACGACATTGCCCACTATTGCCCAGAGATGATGGCTATGAAAAACGAGTGGTTTGCCGCCAAGGAACTGACAGGCATCGCAGGATTACCCTCCTCACCACAGGGAATCAATCTGATGGCCCGACGCGAAGGCTGGATCAGCCGCAGGCGTAAAGGCGTGCAGGGAAAAGCGTTGGAGTACCATATCGACAGCCTGCCTCCAGGCGTGCGTAACCTGCTGGCGCTGAAGGAAGACGGGGCGGCATATGACGTAGAACGCCAGGATCCGTTGGCGGTCTGGATCGAGTATTACTACCATTTGACGGAGAGCGAGCGCGAGAGAATGGTGGCTTTCCTGATGCGGGAAGGGATCGGCGGCCTGCTGGCGCGTATCGACGAAGAGAGCAATACCTAGGCAGGCCCGCCTGGGCGGGCCTGATGAATACATTTGGAAATCACGATTTCTTAAAAGTCGCGTTGTACCGCCAAATGGGCCAGGCCTTCCAGCGCTGTTCGGTGCTCTGATGCCGGCAATACCTGCAGCGCGGCGATCGCCTTGTCGGCTTCTTCCTCGGCGCGTTTGCGGGTGTATTCCAGCGAACCGCATTGCTGCATCGCCTGCAGCACCGGCTCCAACAGGTGACGGCCGTTGCCTTGCTCAATCGCGCCGCGGATCATGTCACGCTGGGCGTCGTCGCCGTTGTGCATCGCGTGCAGCAGCGGCAGGGTCGGTTTCCCTTCGTTCAGATCGTCGCCGGTGTTTTTGCCCAGGGTGCTGCCGTCGGCGCTGTAGTCGAGCAGATCGTCGATCAGCTGGAAAGCGGTGCCGAGGTAGCGGCCATAATCTTGCAGCGCCTGTTCTTGCTCAGCGCTGGCGCCGGACAGGATCGCCGACGATTGCGCCGCCGCCTCAAACAGACGGGCGGTTTTGCTGTAGATCACCCGCATATAACTTTCTTCGCTGATGTCGGGATCGTGCACGTTCATCAACTGCAGCACTTCACCTTCGGCGATGACGTTGACCGCCTCCGACATCAGCGCCAGCACGCGCAGGGATTCCAGGCTGGTCATCATCTGGAAGGCGCGGGTATAGATAAAGTCGCCGACCAGCACGCTGGCGGCGTTGCCGAACGCCGCGTTGGCGGTGGCTTTGCCGCGGCGCATGTCCGATTCGTCGACGACGTCGTCATGCAGCAGCGTGGCGGTATGAATGAATTCGATCAGGGCGGCGACGGTGACGTGCTTGTTGCCTTCGTAGCCCAACGCCCGCGCCGCCAGGACGGCGATCATCGGCCGGATGCGCTTACCGCCACCGCTGATAATGTAATAGCCAAGCTGATTGATGAGCGTGACATCGGAATTCAGCTGTTCGAGAATTGTTGCGTTCACGGCCGCCATATCTTGCGCGGTTAACTCGGTAATTTGCTCTAGGTTCATTGTGTTTTTTTCAGCTGTGTTTCTCTTCACCGCGTTGAGATCGCTGCTCACATCGGTACATGGCGGTAACTGTCCCTATGATTGTACTTGAAAAACGGTTCAGATAAACGCCACGAAAGAAACTGCGCTTTTTTTCTTCTTTTTTCTTGTTCTGGTCTTATTCTGCTCTTGTCATGCGCTGCTTTTTTGCGTAGAATTCGCGCCCTATTGTGAATATTTATAGCGCGCTCTGAACTAACACAGTCGGGCACGCGGAAAGCGGAGTTTTATATGTACGCGGTTTTCCAAAGTGGTGGTAAACAACACCGAGTAAGCGAAGGTCAGACCGTTCGCTTGGAAAAGCTGGACATCGCAACTGGTGAAGCGGTTGAGTTTGACCAGATTCTGATGATCGCTAATGGCGAAGATATCAAAATCGGCGTTCCTTTCGTCGATGGCGGCAAGATCAAAGCTGAAGTCGTTGCTCACGGTCGTGGCGAGAAAATTAAAATCGTTAAGTTTCGTCGTCGTAAACACCACCGTAAGCAGCAGGGCCACCGTCAGTGGTTCACTGACGTTAAAATCACCGGCATCAGCGCTTAAGTTAGGAGAGCGGATTAATGGCACACAAAAAGGCTGGCGGCTCGACTCGTAACGGTCGCGATTCAGAAGCTAAACGTCTGGGCGTAAAACGCTTTGGCGGCGAAGCAGTACTGGCAGGCAGCATCATCGTTCGTCAGCGCGGCACCAAATTCCACGCTGGTACCAACGTGGGTTGCGGCAAAGACCACACTCTGTTTGCTTTGAAAGACGGTAAAGTCAAATTCGAAGTTAAAGGCCCGAGCAATCGTAAATTCATCAGCATCGAAGCTGAATAATTTTTCGAGCCTTACGAAATAGATGTAAGCCCCGCAATTCGTTGCGGGGCTTTTTACATTTATGGGTTGCCTGAGGGCAGGCCCGTCAGCGTTGGCGAAGGTGATATGGATACGAAGCAGCAGGTCGGCGTTGGTATTTCTTTGGCGTTAACCACGGCGGTTTGCTGGGGCGCGTTGCCGATCGCGATGAAAGAAGTGTTGGTGGTGATGGAGCCGTTTACCGTTGTCTGGTATCGCTTTACCATGGCCGCCATCGGTTTGGGCCTGATCCTTGCGGTGCGCGGCAAGCTGCCGCCGCTGACGATGTTCCGCCAGCCGCGTTGGCTGCTGCTGTTGGCGATCGCGACGGCGGGGCTGCTTGGCAACTTTGTGTTCTTCAGCTCCTCGCTGCAATACCTGAGCCCGACGGCGTCGCAGGTGATTGGCCAGCTGTCGCCAGTCGGTATGATGTTCGCCAGCGTGCTGATTTTAAAAGAACGCATGCGCATCACCCAGGTCATTGGCGCCCTGATGCTGATTTGCGGGCTGATGCTGTTTTTCAACGTCAGTCTGATAGAGATCTTCACCCGGCTGACGGACTACACGCTGGGCGTCATGCTGGGCGTGTGCGCGGCGATGGTCTGGGTGAGCTATGGCGTGGCGCAGAAGGTGTTGCTGCGCCGGCTGGCTTCGCCGCAGATCCTGGTTATGTTGTACACTTTATGTGCGATTGCGTTGTTCCCTCTGGCCAAACCCGAGGTGATTTTCCAGCTTAGCGGCTGGCAATTAGCGTGCCTGCTGTTTTGCGGCGCCAACACGCTGATCGGCTATGGCGCGCTGGCAGAAGCGATGGCGCGCTGGCAGGCGGCGCAGGTGAGCGCGTTGGTTACGCTGACCCCGCTGTTTACCCTGCTGTTTTCAGATTTATTGGCGCTGGCTTGGCCCCAGGCATTCGCCATGCCGACGCTGAACATCGTCGGCTATGTCGGTGCGTTTGTGGTTGTGGCGGGCGCCATGTTTTCCGCAATTGGTCACCGGTGGTGGCCGCGACGGGCAGACCCCCCCCTGGTTGCTCCTTTGAAGCAGCCCGGTGAATGATTTACGGAGACGGTAAATGAAGTTTGTAGATGAAGCAGCGATTCTGGTCGTTGCAGGCGACGGCGGCAACGGGTGCGTCAGCTTCCGCCGCGAAAAATATATCCCGAACGGTGGGCCTGACGGCGGCGACGGCGGCGACGGCGGCGACGTCTACCTGCTGGCGGACGAGAACCTTAACACCCTGATCGACTACCGCTTTGAGAAGTCTTTCCGCGCTGAGCGCGGCCAGAATGGCCAGAGCCGCGATTGTACCGGCAAACGCGGTAAAGACGTCATCATTAAGGTGCCGGTCGGCACGCGCGTGAAGGATCAGGGCACCGGCGAGATCCTCGGCGACATGACCCGCCACGAGCAGAAGCTGATGGTCGCCAAAGGCGGCTGGCACGGTCTGGGCAACACCCGTTTCAAATCTTCGGTCAACCGCGCGCCGCGTCAGAAGACGCTGGGTACCGCCGGCGAAGCGCGTGACCTGTTGCTGGAGCTGTTGCTGCTGGCCGATGTGGGCATGCTGGGGCTGCCGAACGCCGGCAAATCGACCTTCATCCGCGCGGTGTCCGCCGCCAAGCCGAAGGTGGCCGATTATCCGTTCACCACGCTGGTGCCGAGCCTGGGCGTGGTGCGCATGGACCACGAGCAGAGCTTTGTGGTCGCCGACATTCCGGGGCTGATCGAGGGCGCCTCGGAAGGCGCCGGCCTGGGTATTCGTTTCCTGAAACACCTGGAGCGTTGCCGCGTGCTGCTGCACCTGGTGGACATCGCGCCGATCGACGAATCCGATCCGGTGGAAAACGCCAAAGTCATTATCAACGAGTTGAACCAATACAGCGAAAATCTGGCGCAGAAGCCGCGCTGGCTGGTGTTCAACAAAATTGATGTGATTGGTGAGGAAGAAGCCGCCGAACGCGCCAAGGCGATTGTGGAAGGCATGGGCTGGGAAGGGAAGTACTACATGATCTCCGCCGCCAACCGCGAAGGCGTCAATGCGCTGTGCTGGGACGTGATGAACTTCATCAACACCCAGCCGAAAGCGATGGCGATCGAAGAAAGCGCACCGGAAAAAGTCGAATTCATGTGGGATGACTACCACCGCGAGCAAATCGCGGAAGTGGAAGCCGAAGCGGAAGATGACTGGGATGACGACTGGGACGAAGACGACGACGAAGGCGTCGAAATCATTTACCAGAAGTAATTCGGTGATAAAGGGCTCAGCAACGCTGGGCCCTTGTTATTTGAGCGCCTTTTCCGGCAGCCAGCACTGGGCATTCAGGCCGCGCGCATCGCGGCGGTTTTCCAGCGTCAAACGCCCCTGGTGCAGTTGCGCGATGCGGATCACGATATTCAGGCCCAGTCCGCTGCCGCCGTAGCGTTGATCCATGCGGCGAAACGCCTGCGTCAGTTCCCCGACCATCTCTTCCTTGATTCCCGGGCCATCGTCGATGACCTGCAGCAGATAGCCGTTGTCTTGCGGCGTTAACCGCACCTGTATCGCGCCGCCTTCCGGGCCGTAACGGTGGGCGTTTTCGACCAGGTTGCGCAGCAGCAGCCGCAGCAGCACCGGATCGCCGTTCACGGTGGCAGCAGCCGGCAATTGCCAGCCCAGCGTCTGCCCGCGTTGGGCGGTCATTTCGTCGAGCTCTTCACGCAGCGGCTGGATCACATCGGCCACCCAATCGAAATGCTGATAATGGCCGCTGGCGAAGTCTTGCCCGGCGCGCGACAGCATCAGCAACTGCTCGACGGTGTGCATCAGCTGATCGATGCGGGCGATCAGCGCCTGGCTGCCCTTGACGCCCTGCTTTTCCATCAGTTCCAGGTGCAGGCGGATGCCGGCCAGCGGCGTGCGCAGCTCGTGGGCGGCGTCGGCAGTGAACAGGCGTTCCTGTTGAATGGTGTTATCCAGCCGTGAAAACAGCTGATTGAGTGCATTGGTGACCGCCACCATTTCCTGACTGTCGCTGGTGATTGGCAGCGGCGTCAGGTTATCGGCAGAGCGTTTTTCCAGCCGTTGCTGCAATTGGTTGAGCGGGCGGATGATCCAACTGATGGCCCAAAACGACGCCAACAGCGTGACGATCATCATGATCAGCGAAGGCGCCAACAGCGACGCGATGGCCTCGGCGATCTCGGTATCGACGCGTTCGGTACGCACTTTGGCGGACAGGGTTTCGTCCACCAGGAAGCTGATCTGTTCCTGGCTTTCGTGCCACAGCCAGAAGGCGCTGATGAGTTGCGTGACCAGCAGGATCAGCGCCAGCATCAGCAGCAGGCGGCGGCGCATGCTGATCATGACGAGGGTTCCAGGCGGTAGCCGATGCCGCGCACGGTGCGGATGCGATCCTTGCCCAGTTTGCGGCGCAGGTTGTGGATATGCACTTCCAGGGTGTTGGACCCTAAATCGTCTTGCCAGGTGTAGAGATCCTGCTGCAGGAGTTCGCGGTTGACCGTCTGCCCGGCACGCATGATCAGGCGCGCCAGAATGGCGAACTCTTTCGGCGTGACCTCCACCGGCTGCTGTTGCAGATAGACCTGCTGGCTGGAGAGATTCAACTGCAGGTCATCCACCTGCATCAGATTGTCGCTGTGACCCTGGTAGCGCCGCAGGAGGGCGCGCACGCGCGCCTGCAGCTCAACCAGCGCGAAGGGTTTGACCAGGTAGTCGTCGGCGCCGGCGTCCAGCCCATCGACGCGGTCTTCCAGGGCGTCGCGGGCGGTCAGGATCAGCACCGGCAGATCGATCTGTTGGCGGCGCCACTGCCGCAGCAGCGCGGCGCCGTCCATGTCCGGCAGACCGAGATCCAGGATCACCATGCTGTATTGGCTGGTGATGAGCAGGCTGCTGGCTTCCGCCGCTGTGGCGGCGCAGTCGCACACGTAGCCTTCGCCGGTCAGCGCCAGCGCCAACCCTTGTTGCAGCAGTTCATCATCTTCAACGACCAGCAGCTTCATGGCGATCCTCAGTTGTTTTGGTAAATATCCCGATACAGGCGACTTTCGAAACGCACCAGCGGCGCGCGGCGCTGTTTCTGATCTTCCGGCGGCACGGCGTAGCCGGAGAGATACTGCACGAAGGCCATGCGCTGGCCGCTGGCGGTAGTGATGAAGCCCGCCAGGTTGTAGACGCCCTGCAGCGCGCCGGTCTTGGCCGACACCTTGCCGTCTACGCCGGCCTCATGCAGGCCGCCGCGGTAGCGCAGGGTGCCGTCATAGCCGGACAGCGGCAGCATCGAGATAAAGTTCAGCTCGTTGTCGTGCTGCGCGATGTACTGCAGCGCCTGCATCATGGTCGCCGGGGCCAGCAGGTTGTGGCGCGACAGGCCGGAACCGTCGGCGATGATGGTGTTGCCCAGATCGATGCCTGCCTTCTGGCGCAGCACCTGGCGTACCGCATCGGAACCTGCTCGCCAGGTGCCCGGCACGCCGAAGCGCTCGTGGCCGATCGTGCGGAAGACGGTATCGGCAATCATGTTGTCCGATTTCTTCAGCATGATTTTCAACAGATCGTGCAGCGGCGCCGACTGGGTTTGCGCGATCACCGTGCCGGTGATGCCGGGGCGCGTTTGGCGTTTCAAATGCCCGTCGATCTGGATATCGGCCTGCGTCAGCTCGTCTTTCAGTATGGCGCCCGCATAGCTGGCACCGTCCTGGATGGCGAAGGCCAACGGCAGCGGTTCGCTGCGCTGCGTCAGGCAGCCGGTCAGGGTAAAGCGGTTCAGCTCGCCCGGCACCACGTCCAGTTCGCAGTATTGCGCGTCTGCGGATCCGCGCGCCAGGGTGCGCACCTGGCTAAACATATTGACCGGATAATAGGAGGCGACGCGGATAAACGCCATGTCGCCCGGGTTCGGCGCGCTGTACAGCGAGACCGAGAAACAGTTGCGATCGACGATGGCGGCGGCCGGCGGCGCGCTGAAGCACTGCGTCAGATCGTTCCACGGCCAACCAGGCGCCTTGTCATGGCTGGCGAAGACCGAGGTATCGACCAGCACGTCGCCGCTGATTTGGCGCACGCCCTGCTTCTTCAGGACGGCCACCATATTGCGCAGGCTCTGACGTTTGAAGGTCGGATCGCCGCTGAAGCGGGCGATCAGGTTGCCGCGCAGCACGCCGTCGCGGATATCGCCCTGGCTCTCCAGCGTGGTGGTGAAACGGTAATCGGGCCCGAGTTGCAGCAATGCCGCCAGCGCCGTCAGCACTTTTTGGGTACTGGCCGGCAGCGCCATCTGCTGAGAGTGATAATCGATCGTCGGCGCACCGGCACCGATCTTCTGAACGACCAGGGCAAGGTTGGCCCCATCAGGCAGATATTGTGTGTACTCTTCAACCGGGGCCGCATTCGCATTCAGAACAAATGCGCAAGCCAATGCACTGACAATTCGTGAAAAACGCATAATCTCGGGATAACAGCTGGATAACGTGCCGTCATACTACGGTGCAATCAGGGAAAAAGTAAACGATGACCCTCAAGGAACTCTAGGCTAAAATGCGTATCAAAATGCAAAACCGATCTTGGCTTGGGCCCCGTTCCGAGTCAGGTTTCTTTTGTTTGTCGCCTGGAGGCGGGGGGCGGAATGCCAACCGTGTTTTCATACGAATACGTCAGGATGACGGTTATTTGAACAGGAAAGATTTAGAGGTATTTATACGATGAACCAAATTCCGATGACCTTGTTTGGCGCTGAAAAACTGCGCGAAGAGCTCGAATATCTGAAAAGCGTGCGCCGCCCGAAAATCATTGCGGATATCGCTGAAGCGCGTGAACACGGCGACTTGAAAGAAAATGCCGAGTACCATGCCGCCCGCGAACAGCAGGGTTTCTGCGAAGGCCGCATTCAGGAGATCGAAGCCAAGCTGTCCAATGCGCAGGTGATCGATATCACCAAGATGCCGAACACCGGTCGGGTGATCTTCGGCGCCACCGTATCGGTGATGAATCTGGACAGCGAAGAAGAAGTGACTTACCGCATCGTTGGCGACGATGAGGCCGATTTCAAGAAAAATCTGATTTCGGTAAACTCGCCGATGGCGCGCGGCCTGATCGGCAAAGAGCAAGACGATGTGGTGGTGATCAAAACCCCTGGCGGCGACGTGGAATACGAGATCCTGAAGGTCGAGTATCTCTGATCGGGACCGTTGGTCATTAATGCGCCAACGTTTTGTAAAGATAGGAAAAAGGCCGCAAGCGGCCTTTTATCTTGGTCAGGCGCATGGCACCTTTTCGTTAACCTGATGGTTATTAACGCGGTAGACTGATCTTGCGCTCTTTCGACGGGCGGTAAAGAATAAGCGTACTGCCGATAACTTGCACATTGCAGGCGCCCGTTTCACGCACGATAGCGTCGGCGATCAGGGTCTTGGTTTCGCGATCTTCAGCGGCGATTTTTACCTTGATCAGCTCATGATGCTCCAGAGCCTGTTCAATTTCAGCCAGCACCCCTTCGGTAAGACCGTTATTGCCCAGCATCACCACCGGTTTTAACGGATGCGCCAGGCCTTTCAGGTGCTGTTTTTGTTTATTATTCAGATTCATTGTCTTTTTTGCTTAAGTTGGGATTGAAAACGGTACATTCTACCGCCATCTCATGTATATCACCAAATCGGTCTTCACCGGTGTGAGTCTACGTGAGCAGCGACCCTGACATAAGACTCTTTTTATGATAGTTGGAAAACGAGATGGCTAATAAAAAGCGTTCGGCTAGCTCCAGTCGCTGGTTACAAGAACACTTTAGCGATAAATATGTACAGCAGGCGCAGAAAAAGGGACTGCGTTCCCGTGCCTGGTTTAAACTTGATGAAATACAGCAGAGCGACAAACTGTTCAAACCGGGCATGACCGTGGTTGACCTGGGCGCCGCACCGGGCGGCTGGTCGCAGTATGTGGTCACCCAAATCGGCGGTACCGGGCGCATCATCGCCTGTGATATTTTGCCAATGGATCCTATCGTTGGCGTCGATTTCCTTCAGGGCGATTTTCGTGATGAACTGGTGCTGAAGGCGCTGTTGGAACGAGTAGGCGAAAGTAAGGTTCAGGTGGTCATGTCCGATATGGCCCCGAATATGAGTGGCACCCCGGCGGTCGACATTCCAAGGTCGATGTATCTGGTGGAGTTGGCGCTGGATATGTGTCGTGATGTCCTCGCACCAGGCGGAAGTTTCCTGGTGAAGGTGTTCCAGGGAGATGGCTTTGACGAGTACCTACGGGAAATTCGCTCCCTGTTTACGAAGGTTAAGATTCGTAAGCCAGACGCTTCCCGCGCCCGTTCGCGCGAAGTGTACATTGTAGCGACAGGGCGCAAACTGTAGTACCCTAACGCTGTTTGTTAACACAGTTGTAAGATGAGGTTAATCCCTTGAGTGACATGGCGAAAAACCTAATTCTCTGGTTAGTCATCGCGGTAGTGTTGATGTCTGTATTCCAGAGCTTTGGGCCCAGCGAGTCGAATGGCCGTAGGGTGGATTACTCTACCTTCATGTCCGAACTGACCCAGGACCAGGTTCGCGAAGCGCGAATCAACGGACGTGAAATTAACGTTACCAAGAAAGACAGTAACAAATACACGACCTACATCCCTGTCAACGATCCCAAGTTGCTGGATACGTTGTTAACGAAGAATGTGAAAGTTGTCGGCGAGCCGCCTGAAGAGCCGAGCCTGCTGGCTTCTATCTTTATCTCCTGGTTCCCGATGCTGTTGCTGATCGGGGTCTGGATCTTTTTTATGCGGCAAATGCAGGGCGGCGGCGGCAAGGGCGCGATGTCCTTCGGCAAGAGCAAGGCCCGCATGCTGACGGAAGACCAGATCAAGACCACTTTCGCCGATGTCGCCGGTTGTGACGAAGCGAAAGAAGAGGTGAGCGAACTGGTGGAATACCTGCGCGAGCCGAGCCGTTTCCAGAAATTGGGCGGCAAGATCCCGAAAGGCGTGCTGATGGTCGGCCCGCCGGGGACCGGTAAAACGCTGTTGGCGAAAGCGATCGCCGGCGAAGCGAAGGTGCCGTTCTTCACCATTTCCGGTTCCGACTTCGTTGAAATGTTCGTCGGCGTGGGGGCATCCCGCGTGCGTGACATGTTTGAACAAGCGAAGAAAGCCGCGCCGTGCATCATCTTCATCGATGAAATCGACGCCGTCGGCCGCCAGCGTGGCGCCGGCCTGGGTGGCGGTCACGATGAGCGCGAACAGACCCTGAACCAGATGCTGGTTGAGATGGACGGTTTCGAAGGCAACGAGGGCATCATCGTCATCGCGGCCACCAACCGTCCGGACGTGCTTGACCCCGCGCTGCTGCGCCCGGGCCGTTTCGACCGTCAGGTCGTGGTCGGGCTGCCGGATGTGCGTGGCCGTGAGCAGATCCTGAAGGTGCACATGCGCCGCGTGCCGTTGGCTGCCGACATCGACGCCTCCGTCATTGCGCGCGGTACGCCGGGCTTCTCCGGTGCCGACCTGGCCAACTTGGTCAACGAAGCGGCGCTGTTCGCCGCCCGCGGCAACAAGCGCGTGGTGTCGATGGTGGAGTTCGAGAAAGCCAAAGACAAGATCATGATGGGTGCGGAACGTCGCTCCATGGTGATGACCGAAGCGCAGAAAGAGTCGACCGCGTATCACGAAGCGGGCCACGCCATCATCGGCCGCCTGGTTCCTGAACACGATCCGGTACACAAAGTGACCATCATTCCTCGTGGCCGTGCGCTTGGCGTGACCTTCTTCCTGCCGGAAGGGGATGCGATCAGCGCCAGCCGTCAGAAGCTGGAGAGCCAAATCTCCACCCTGTACGGCGGCCGTCTGGCGGAAGAGATCATCTACGGGCCGGAAAAAGTCTCTACCGGTGCGTCGAACGACATCAAAGTGGCGACCTCCATCGCCCGCAACATGGTGACCCAATGGGGCTTCTCCGAGAAGCTGGGGCCGCTGCTGTATGCGGAAGAAGAGGGTGAAGTGTTCCTGGGCCGCTCCGTGGCCAAGGCGAAGCACATGTCGGATGAAACCGCGCGTATCATCGACCAGGAAGTGAAGTCGCTGATCGAACGTAACTACACGCGTGCTCGCTCGCTGCTGATGGAAAACATGGACATCCTGCACTCGATGAAGGATGCGCTGATGAAGTATGAAACCATCGATGCGCCGCAGATCGACGATCTGATGAACCGCAAAGACGTGCGTCCGCCGGCGGGCTGGGACGATGCGAACAAAGGCAACAGCTCCGACAACGGTGGCACCCCGAAAGCCCCGACGCCGGTAGATGAGCCGCGCACCCCAACGCCGGGCAACACCATGTCCGAACAGCTCGACAAGTAAGAACGGCTGTGTAATAACATCAAACCCCGGTACGCCGGGGTTTTTTTTGCCCGGCGGGCAGTGAACCAGGCAACAGTAAGGTGAAACAACATGCAGTTAACCGTGCGCGACATGACGCTCAACCTCTCTCATCCACAGGTGATGGGCATCCTCAACGTGACGCCGGATTCGTTTTCCGACGGCGGTCGCCACAACACGCTGAATCAGGCGTTGCTGCACGCGCATGCGCTGATTTCGGCCGGCGCTACGATGATTGATATCGGCGGCGAGTCGACAAGGCCGGGGGCGGCGGAGGTGAGTGAAGAGGAAGAATTGGAACGGGTCGTGCCGGTGGTGGAAGCGCTGGCGCAGCGTTTCGAAGTCTTCATCTCGGTCGATACCTCGAAAGCGGGCGTGATCCGCGAATCGGCGCACGCCGGCGCGCATCTGATCAACGACATTCGTTCGCTGCAGGAGCCGGGTGCCCTGGCGGCGGCGGCGGAAAGCGGCCTGCCGGTCTGCCTGATGCACATGCAGGGGCAGCCGCGTACCATGCAACAGGCACCGCACTACGACGATCTGATCGCCGACGTTCAGGCGTTTTTCGAACACCATATCCAGCGCTGTAACGAGGCAGGGATAACAAATCAGAAATTGCTGCTCGACCCAGGCTTCGGTTTCGGTAAAAATTTGGCGCACAACTATCAGCTTCTGGCCCGGTTGTCGGAGTTTCATCGTTTTGGTTTGCCGCTGTTGGTCGGCATGTCGCGCAAATCGATGATTGGACAACTGTTGAACGTACCGCCGGATCAACGGGTTATCGGCAGCGTGGCCTGCGCGGTGATCGCGGCGATGCAGGGTGCGCAGATTGTCAGAGTGCATGACGTTAAAGAAACCGTCGAGGCGATGCGTGTCGTCGAGGCAACACTTTCAGCTAAGGGACAGTAGAAACATGAGCGAGCGCAAATATTTTGGCACCGACGGCATCCGTGGCAAGGTCGGGGACAGCCCCATCACGCCGGACTTCGTGCTGAAGCTGGGCTGGGCGGCCGGCAAGGTGCTGGCGCGTCACGGTTCCCGCAAGATCATCATCGGAAAGGATACGCGCATCTCCGGCTATATGCTGGAGTCCGCGCTGGAAGCCGGCCTGGCGGCCGCCGGATTGTCCGCGTCCTTCACCGGGCCGATGCCCACGCCGGCGGTGGCTTATTTGACGCGTACCTTCCGGGCTGAAGCGGGCATTGTCATTTCCGCTTCGCATAACCCGTTCTATGACAACGGCATCAAGTTTTTCTCGATCGACGGCGCCAAGCTGCCGGACAATGTCGAAGAAGCGATCGAGGCCGAGATGGAAAAACCGCTGACCTGCGTGGAGTCTGCGGAGTTGGGTAAAGCCAGCCGCATCATCGACGCCGCCGGTCGCTATATCGAATTCTGCAAAGGCACCTTCCCGAGCGAGCTGAGTCTGAAAGGGCTGAAAATCGTGGTCGACTGCGCCAACGGCGCGACTTACCACATCGCGCCGAGCGTGCTGCGCGAGCTGGGCGCCACGGTGATCGCCATCGGCGTTGAGCCGGACGGCATGAACATCAACGAGAAATGCGGCGCTACCGATGTGCGTCAGCTGCAGGAGCGCGTGCTGCAGGAAAAAGCGCACGTTGGCCTGGCGTTCGACGGCGACGGCGACCGCGTGATGATGGTGGATCACCTGGGCAACAAGGTGGACGGCGATCAGATCCTGTACATCATCGCCCGCGAAGGCCTGCGTCAGGGGCAGCTGCGCGGTGGCGCGGTCGGCACCCTGATGAGCAATATGGGGCTGGAACTGGCGCTGAAACAGCTGGGCATTCCGTTCGCTCGCGCCAAAGTGGGCGACCGTTACGTGCTGGAGAAGTTGCAGGAGTTGGGCTGGCGCATCGGTGCGGAAAACTCCGGCCATGTGATCCTGCTGGACAAAACCACCACCGGCGATGGCATCGTGGCCGGGTTGCAGGTGCTGACCGCCATGGTGCGCAACCACATGAGCCTGCATGACCTGTGCAGCGGCATGAAGCTGTTGCCGCAGATCCTGGTCAACGTGCGTTTCGCCGGCGATCACAATCCGCTGGAATCTGAAGCGGTGCGCAAGGTCACCGAACAGGTGGAAGCCGAGCTGGCCGGCCGCGGCCGGGTGCTGCTGCGTAAATCGGGCACCGAGCCGCTGATCCGCGTGATGGTGGAGGGCGAGGACGAGCAGCAGGTGACCGCGCTGGCACATCGCATCGCCGACGCGGTGAAATCCGCAGGTTAAAACAGACAGTTAGCCACCGGGCTTGGCATCGCTGAGCCCGAATAGACGATTGTTGGCGTTTTTTTCCGCAAACGCGCCGGCGGCTGCAAATTGCCCTTGCGCGGGTTGGCGGCTTTGGTTAGTATTCACACCCGCTTCAGTAGGCAGTTTATAAACACGCCTGCTTGATGAGTGTGAAGCATTTGGCATGCGGTGAGGCCGCAAGGATACGGGTACTACTATGTACGAAGCTCTTCTGGTAATTTTCCTGCTGATTTCAATCGGGCTGGTTGCTCTGATTATGTTGCAGCAAGGTAAAGGCGCTGATATGGGAGCCTCTTTCGGAGCAGGTGCATCAGGCACGTTGTTCGGTTCGAGTGGTTCCGGTAACTTTATGACCCGCATGACTGCTGTATTGGCGACGCTGTTCTTCGTCATCAGCCTGATTTTGGGCAACCTCAGCAGCAACCAAAGCAAGAAAGGCAGCGAGTGGGAAAATCTGGGTCAGCCGGTGAAAACTGAGCAGACAACCGCGCCGGCAGCACCTGCCAAGCCGAGCAGCGATATCCCGCAGTAAGCCGTAAAAGTTTGTAAACGGTGGTTGTGAACTCGAAAGAACAACGGCCGTTAGCAGTAAGAATCAGTACCGAGGTGGTGGAATTGGTAGACACGCTACCTTGAGGTGGTAGTGCCCTAACGGGCTTGTGGGTTCGAGTCCCATCCTCGGTACCAAATCCCAGAGATAACTTGCAATTTTGCGATTATCGGCGTAGTATTTGCCACGTTTTCGGACGCGGGGTGGAGCAGCCTGGTAGCTCGTCGGGCTCATAACCCGAAGGTCGTCGGTTCAAATCCGGCCCCCGCAACCACTTTCCTTTAAGTGTTTATTTTCAAATACACTTTTCGATTGAAATCCGCTTTTCTCGATCATCATTTGAAAATGACACTTGCTCGAAAGTTGTACCGAGGCCGCCTAGCGGCAAACAGGGTCCAGTTGCATAAAGCCCCGATTTTTCGGGGTTTTTTGTTATTTGGCAACAGAATCACTGGGCTATTTAGCCCTTTTTTTATGTCTTGGGGGTGGGCTTGTCCACATTAGAGCAACAGTTAACAGAGATGCTTTCGGCACCGGTAGAAGCGTTGGGCTTTGAGCTTGTAGGCATCGAATTCATTCGTGCGCGCCAATCGACGCTCCGCATCTATATTGATAGTGATAACGGCATCAATGTTGATGATTGCGCTGATGTCAGCCACCAGGTCAGCGCTGTATTGGACGTCGAAGATCCAATCACGGTCGCTTACAACTTGGAAGTCTCCTCTCCTGGCCTTGATCGCCCGATGTTCACCGCAGAGCACTATACGCGTTTCCTCGGTGAAGAAGTCAGCCTGGTCCTGCGCATGGCGGTACAGAACCGTCGCAAGTGGCAGGGTATTATCAAGTCTGTCGAAGGCGAGATGATCACGGTTACTGTGGAAGGGAAAGATGAAGTGTTCGCGCTGAGCAACATCCAGAAAGCGAACCTGGTACCCCACTTTTAAAGTTTGGAAGAGGCAACTAGGATGAACAAAGAGATTCTGGCTGTTGTTGAAGCAGTTTCCAATGAAAAATCCCTTCCGCGCGAGAAGATTTTCGAAGCGCTGGAAACTGCATTAGCCACCGCAACCAAGAAAAAATACGAGCAGGAAATCGACGTGCGCGTCAGCATTGACCGCAGAACCGGCGATTTCGATACCTTCCGCCGTTGGGTCGCCGTAGACGAAGTGACGCAGCCAACGCGTGAAATCACGCTGGAAGCCGCTCAGTTTGAAGATCCGAGCATCGAGCTCGGCGGCTACGTCGAAGATCAGATCGAATCCGTGACCTTCGACCGCATCACCACCCAAACCGCCAAGCAGGTTATCGTGCAGAAAGTGCGCGAGGCCGAGCGTGCGATGGTGGTCGACGCTTTCCGTGAACACGAAGGTGAGATCGTCACCGGCGTGGTGAAGAAAGTGAACCGTGACAGCATCGCGCTGGATCTGGGCAACAACGCCGAAGCGGTGATTGGCCGTGAAGACATGCTGCCGCGCGAAAACTTCCGTCCGGGCGACCGCATTCGTGGCGTACTGTACGCCGTGCGTCCTGAGGCCCGCGGCGCGCAGCTGTTCGTCAGCCGTTCCAGCCCGGAAATGCTGAAAGAACTGTTCCGCATCGAAGTGCCGGAAATCGGCGAAGAAGTGATTGAAATTAAAGCGGCAGCCCGCGATCCTGGCTCCCGTGCGAAAATTGCAGTGAAAACCAACGACAAGCGCATCGACCCGGTCGGCGCCTGCGTAGGTATGCGCGGTGCGCGCGTTCAGGCCGTGTCGAGCGAGCTCGGCGGCGAACGCATCGACATCATTCTGTGGGATGATAACCCAGCGCAATTCGTCATCAACGCCATGGCGCCGGCCGACGTCGCGTCGATCGTGGTAGATGAAGATAACTGCACCATGGATATCGCCGTTGAAGCCAGCAACCTGGCACAGGCGATCGGCCGTAACGGCCAAAACGTGCGTTTGGCTTCCCAGCTGCTGAAACAACACCGCGGCGACGATCGTTGGGAACTGAACGTGATGACGGCGGACGACCTGCAGGCCAAGCACCAGGCCGAGGCTCATGCCGCTATTGATACCTTCACCAAGTATCTTGATATCGACGAAGATTTCGCCACCGTACTGGTTGAAGAAGGCTTCTCCACGCTGGAAGAGCTGGCCTACGTGCCGATCAAAGAGCTGTTGGAAATCGACGGTCTGGATGAAGATACGGTTGAAGCATTGCGCGAACGCGCCAAAGCTGCATTGACCACGCTGGCCCTGGCACAAGAAGAAAGCCTGGGCGACAACAAACCGGCCGACGATTTGCTCAACCTGCCGGGTCTTGAGCGCAGCATGGCCTTTAAACTGGCCGCGCGTGGGGTTTGTACGCTGGAAGATCTTGCCGAGCAGGGTGTTGACGATCTGGCTGATATTGAAGGGCTTAGCGACGAGCAAGCCGGCGAGCTGATCATGGCTGCGCGCAATATCTGTTGGTTTGGCGACAACGCGTAATAACTGTAGCAGGAAGGAACAGCATGACGACAGATGTAACCGTAAAATCGCTGGCAGCAGAGATTCAGACTCCGGTTGATCGCCTGGTACAGCAGTTTGCTGATGCAGGGATCAACAAGTCCGAGTCGGACTCTGTTACCCAGCAAGAAAAAGAAACATTGCTGGCGCACCTGAACCGTGAACACGGCAGCGCGCCGGGTAAACTCACTTTGCAGCGCAAAACGCGCAGCACCTTGAATATCCCGAGCACCGGCGGTAAAAGTAAATCGGTGCAAATTGAGGTCCGCAAGAAACGCACTTATGTAAATCGCGATACGCAGGAAGCCCAGTTGGCTGAAGCGGCAGAGCAGGCACAGCGTGAAGCGGAAGAGCAGGCACGGCGCGAAGCGGAAGAGCTCGCAAAACGCGAAGCGGAAGCGAAGCGCGCAGCCGAAGAGCAAGCCAAACGTGAGGCCGCGGAGATTGCTAAGCGTAATTCAGCGGAAAAAGAAAAAGTGACCAATCAACATACCGACGAAATGACCAAGCCAGCTCAGGCGGAAAAAGCACGCCGTGAAGCCGAAGCCGCTGAACTGAAACGCAAAGCGGAAGAGGAAGTGCGCCGCAAGGTTGAAGAGGAAGCCAAGCGCGTGGCGGAAGAAGCCCGTCGCATGGCCGAAGAGAACGGCGAGAAGTGGGCCCAGGCAGACGCGGCAAGCGCCGCGGTTGAAAGCGCCGACTATCACGTGACCACCTCTCAGCACGCCCGTGCCGCAGAAGATGAAAACGACGCCAAAGTTGAAGGCGATCGTCGCAGCCGCACCCGCGGCGGCAAAGCGACCAAGCAGAAGAAAGGCAACAAGCTGTCCGAATCCAAAGCGGATCGCGAAGAAGCGCGCGCCGTTACCCGTGGCGGTAAAGGCAAACGCAAGCCTAGCGCTCTGCAGCAGGGCTTCAACAAGCCGGCGCAGGTGGTTAACCGCGACGTGGTGATCGGCGAAACCATCACCGTGGCCGAGTTGGCCAACAAGATGGCGGTAAAAGGTTCTCAGGTCATCAAAGTGATGATGAAGCTGGGCGCCATGGCCACCATCAACCAGGTTATCGACCAGGAAACCGCGCAGCTGGTTGCCGAAGAGATGGGCCACAAAGTTATCCTGCGTCGTGAAAACGAGCTGGAAGAAGCGCTGATGAGCGACCGTGATACGGGCGCTGCGGCCGAGCCGCGCGCGCCGGTCGTGACCATCATGGGCCACGTTGACCACGGTAAAACCTCTCTGCTGGACTACATTCGCTCCACCAAAGTGGCGGCGGGCGAAGCCGGCGGCATTACCCAGCACATCGGTGCCTACCACGTAGAAACCGAGAACGGCATGATCACCTTCCTGGATACCCCGGGCCACGCCGCGTTTACCTCGATGCGTGCTCGCGGTGCTCAGGCGACTGACATCGTGGTTCTGGTGGTGGCGGCTGATGACGGCGTGATGCCACAGACCATTGAAGCTATCCAGCACGCGAAAGCGGCGCAGGTGCCGTTGGTGGTTGCGGTGAACAAAATCGACAAGCCGGAAGCCGATCCGGACCGCGTTAAGCAAGAACTGTCTCAGTACGGCGTGATGCCGGAAGAGTGGGGCGGCGAAGCGCAGTTCGTCCACGTGTCCGCGAAAGCCGGTACCGGTATCGACGAGCTGCTGCAGGCTATCCTGCTGCAGGCCGAAGTTCTGGAACTGAAAGCGGTACGCAGCGGCATGGCGAGCGGCGTGGTGATCGAGTCCTTCCTGGATAAAGGCCGTGGCCCGGTTGCCACCGTGCTGGTTCAGGAAGGTACGCTGAACAAGGGCGACATCGTCCTGTGTGGCTTCGAATACGGCCGTGTGCGTGCGATGCGCGACGAGCTGGGCCGTGAAGTGACCTCCGCCGGTCCGTCTATCCCTGTGGAAATCCTGGGTCTGTCCAGCGTGCCTGCAGCGGGTGACGAAGCGACCGTGGTGCGCGACGAGAAGAAAGCGCGTGAAGTGGCGCTGTACCGTCAGGGCAAGTTCCGCGAAGTCAAACTGGCGCGTCAGCAGAAGTCCAAGCTGGAAAACATGTTCGCCAACATGACCGACGGCGAAGTGTCCGAGCTGAACATCGTACTGAAATCCGATGTACAGGGTTCTTGCGAAGCGATCAGCGACTCGCTGCTGAAACTCTCCACCGACGAAGTGAAGGTGAAGATTGTCGGCTCCGGCGTAGGTGGGATCACCGAAACCGACGCGACGCTGGCTGCGGCTTCCAACGCCATCATCCTGGGCTTCAACGTGCGTGCCGACGCTTCTGCGCGCCGCGTAATCGAAGCGGAAAGCCTGGATCTGCGTTACTACTCCGTGATCTATAACCTGATCGACGAAGTGAAGCAGGCGATGAGCGGCATGCTGGCGCCGGAATACAAGCAGCAGATCATCGGCTTGGCCGAAGTGCGCGACGTGTTCAAATCGCCTAAGTTCGGCGCTATCGCCGGCTGTATGGTTACCGAAGGGACCATCAAGCGTCACAACCCAATCCGCGTACTGCGCGACAACGTGGTTATCTATGAAGGTGAGCTGGAATCCCTGCGCCGCTTCAAAGATGACGTTAACGAAGTCCGTAACGGCATGGAATGTGGTATCGGCGTTAAGAACTATAACGACGTGCGCGTCGGCGACATGATCGAAGTGTTCGAAATCATTGAGATCCAACGCACCATCGCTTAACGATTGCACATCTGCTTATATCTGTTTACGGGGGGCCTTTGTGCCCCCCGATTTGTCTGGAGAATCCAAAATGGCAAAAGAATTCAGCCGCGGTCAACGCGTGGCGCAAGAGATGCAGAAAGAGATTGCGATCATTCTGCAGCGTGAAGTGAAAGATCCGCGCGTCGGTATGGCGACCGTTTCCGGCGTGGAAGTCTCCCGTGATCTGGCGTATGCCAAGGTTTACGTCACCTTCCTGAACGTGCTGACCGAGAACCACGATCCGGATCTGGTCACCAACGGCATCAAAGCGTTGCAGGACGCTTCCGGCTATATCCGCACCCTGCTGGGCAAAGCGATGCGCCTGCGCGTGGTGCCGGAGCTGACCTTCGCCTACGACAACTCCCTGGTGGAAGGCATGCGCATGTCCAACCTGGTGACCAACGTGGTGAAGAACGACGCCGAGCGCCGTTCCGCCTCAGGCGATGACAAGGAGGATTAATGAGTCGCCCTCGTCGCCGCGGCCGTGATATCCACGGCGTGCTGTTGCTGGACAAGCCGCAAGGGTTGTCGTCCAACGATGCGCTGCAAAAAGTAAAACGCCTGTACAACGCCAACCGAGCGGGCCATACCGGCGCGCTCGATCCGTTGGCGACCGGCATGCTGCCTATCTGCCTGGGCGAAGCGACCAAGTTTTCGCAATACCTGCTCGATTCCGACAAGCGCTATCGGGTGATCGCCAAGCTGGGGCAGCGTACCGATACTTCCGACGCCGACGGTCAGATCGTGCAGGAACGCCCGGTGAACTTCACCCAGGCGCAGCTCGACGCGGCGCTGGACACCTTCCGTGGCGACATCCAGCAGGTGCCGTCGATGTATTCGGCGCTGAAATACCAGGGCAAGAAACTCTACGAGTATGCGCGCCAGGGGATTGAAGTGCCGCGAGAAGCGCGCAGCATCACGGTGTACGAGCTGCAGTTTATCCGCTGGGAAGGGGATGAGCTGGAGCTGGAGATCCACTGCTCGAAAGGCACCTACATCCGCACCATCACCGACGATCTCGGCGAGTTGCTGGGCTGCGGCGCGCACGTGATCTATCTGCGCCGCCTGCAGGTGGCGACTTATCCGATCGCGCGCATGGTGACGCTGGAACAGCTGAATGCTTTGCTGGCGCAGGCGCAGGAACAAGCGATCGCGCCCGGCGAGCTGCTCGATCCGCTGCTGATGCCGATGGACAGCCCGGTTGAGAACTATCCGGAAGTGAATTTGCTGCCGGTGGTGGCGGGTTACGTCAAGCAGGGGCAACCGGTGCAAGTGGCCGGCGCGCCGGCTTCCGGTCTGGTGCGCATCACCGAGGGTGAAGAGCGAAAATTCATCGGCGTTGGCGACATCGCCGAGGATGGTCGCGTGGCGCCGCGCCGCCTGGTGGTCGAGCATTTCGACTGACGGCGGGGCACTGCGTCGCCTTGCGATCGCACTGCGCTAAGAGTAGAATGGCGCAGCTTATGCATTGGGTTGCTGAATTAGAGATCGGCGCCTGTTTTTATTATCTATAATCTGGAGTATTACAATGTCTCTAAGTGTTGAAGCTAAAGCTCAAATCGTAGCTGATTTCGGTCGTGGTACTAACGACAGCGGTTCTACCGAAGTTCAGGTTGCCCTGCTGACTGCGCAGATCAACCATCTGCAAGGCCACTTCTCCGAGCACAAAAAAGATCACCACAGCCGTCGTGGTCTGCTGCGTATGGTTTCTCAGCGTCGTAAGCTGCTGGACTACCTGAAGCGTAAAGATGTAGCACGTTACACCAGCCTGATCGAGCGTCTGGGTCTGCGTCGCTAATCTAGCAAGTTTCAGTGGAAAGGGGCCTATTTTGGCCCCTTTCTTCTAGGAAGCATAAGCAAATCAGGTTAATGTATTACTGATGTTTCCAAACAGGTTCTTCCGTTACAGAGGTTCGCGCGGCTAATGAGAGGCTTTATCTCCCGCCTGAGATAAGGATTGTCATTAGTCGCGAGGATGTAGTGAGAAGGCAAATCGAGTCACAGGCGTGTCGAGTCGTCAATGCGATTGCGCGCCGTTAATCAAGGATATAATTTTGCTGACACCGATCATTCGCAAATTCCAGTATGGCCAGCATACCGTCACCATCGAAACCGGTATGATGGCGCGTCAGGCCACCGCCGCCGTTATGGTGAGCATGGATGACACCGCCGTATTCGTTACCGTCGTTGGCCAGAAAAAAGCCAAGCCGGGCCAGAGCTTCTTCCCGCTGACCGTTAACTACCAAGAGCGTACCTACGCCGCCGGCCGCATCCCGGGCAGCTTCTTCCGTCGCGAAGGCCGTCCGAGCGAAGGTGAGACGCTGACTTCCCGTCTGATCGACCGTCCGATCCGTCCACTGTTCCCGGACAGCTTCCTGAACGAAGTTCAGGTGATTGCGACCGTGGTTTCCGTTAACCCGCAGGTGAACCCGGACATCGTTGCGATGATCGGTGCTTCTGCGGCCCTGAGCCTGTCCGGTATTCCGTTCAACGGCCCAATCGGCGCCGCGCGCGTAGGTTACATCAACGACCAGTACGTACTGAACCCAACGACTGACGAACTGAAAGAAAGCCGTCTGGATCTGGTGGTTGCCGGTACTGCAGGCGCGGTGCTGATGGTTGAATCCGAAGCGGACGTGCTGAGCGAAGACCAGATGCTGGGCGCCGTGGTGTTCGGCCATGACCAGCAGCAAGTGGTTATCGAAAACATCAACGCGCTGGTTGCCGAAGCGGGCAAACCGAAGTGGGATTGGCAGGCGCCTGCGGTCAACGAAGCGCTGCACGCGCGCGTGGCTGAACTGGCCGAAGCTCGCCTGGGCGACGCTTACCACATCACCGAAAAACAAGAGCGTTACGCTCAGGTTGACGCGATCAAAGACAGCGTTGTTGAAACCCTGCTGGCGCAGGACGAGACGCTGGACGCCGGCGAAATCCAGGACATCCTGGGCACCGTCGAGAAAAACGTGGTGCGCAGCCGCGTACTGCGTGGCGAGCCGCGTATCGACGGCCGTGAAAAAGACATGATCCGTGGCCTGGACGTGCGCACCGGCGTACTGCCGCGCACCCACGGTTCCGCGCTGTTCACCCGTGGCGAAACTCAGGCGCTGGTTACCGCGACCCTGGGCACCGCGCGCGACGCACAGAACCTGGACGAGCTGATGGGCGAGAAGACCGACAGCTTCCTGTTCCACTACAACTTCCCTCCGTACTCCGTAGGCGAAACCGGCATGGTCGGTTCTCCTAAGCGTCGTGAAATCGGTCACGGTCGCCTGGCGAAACGCGGCGTATTGGCTATGATGCCTAAACCGGAAGATTTCCCGTACACGGTTCGCGTGGTGTCTGAAATCACCGAATCCAACGGTTCTTCTTCCATGGCTTCCGTGTGCGGCGCGTCTCTGGCGCTGATGGACGCCGGTGTGCCAATTAAGGCTGCCGTTGCGGGCATCGCGATGGGCCTGGTGAAAGAAGCCGACAACTATGTGGTTCTGTCCGACATTCTGGGTGACGAAGATCACCTGGGCGACATGGACTTCAAAGTGGCCGGTAGCCGCGACGGTATCACCGCGCTGCAGATGGACATCAAAATCGAAGGCATCACCCGCGAAATCATGCAGGTGGCTCTGAACCAGGCCAAGGGCGCGCGTCTGCACATCCTGGGCGTGATGGAACAGGCTATCAGCACTCCGCGCGGCGATATCTCCGAATTCGCACCACGCATTCATACTATCCGCATCAACCCGGATAAAATCAAAGACGTGATCGGTAAGGGCGGTTCCGTTATCCGCGCGCTGACCGAAGAGACTGGCACTACCATCGAAATCGAAGATGATGGTACAGTTAAAATCGCTGCGACCGACGGTGAGAAAGCGAAATTCGCTATCCGTCGCATCGAAGAGATCACGGCAGAGATCGAAGTGGGCCGTATCTATCAGGGTAAAGTGACCCGTATCGTTGATTTCGGCGCATTCGTCGCTATCGGCGGTGGTAAAGAAGGCCTGGTGCACATTTCTCAGATCGCCGACAAGCGCGTTGAGAAAGTGACCGACTATCTGCAGATGGGTCAGGAAGTGCCGGTTAAGGTACTGGAAGTTGACCGTCAGGGCCGCGTGCGTCTGAGCATCAAAGAAGCGATGGCGCCGGAAGCGGGTTCACCTGCGCCTGAAGCAGAATAACTGTATAGATAGTTTTACAGCTCCCCGCCACGGGGTTGGGAGCTGTTCGTATCGCGCGGGTAGGATGCCCGCGTTTTAGCAAACGGAGGACAGGACGTTCATCCAATGTTTGTCTTCGGGAGTGGGAAATGAAGCCTTTCTTGCGCTGGTGTTACGTTGCGACAGCACTCATGCTGGCAGGATGCAGCAACCATGATTGGCGTAAAGACGAAGTTTTGGCAATCCCGTTGCAGCCAACGTTGCAGCAGGAAGTGATCCTGGCGCGCATGGAACAAATTCTTGCCAGCCGGGCACTGACGGATGACGAACGCGCACAGCTTTTATATGAGCGCGGTGTGCTGTATGATAGCCTCGGGTTACGTGCATTAGCGCGCAATGATTTCTCGCAGGCGCTGGCGATACGTCCCGACATGCCGGAAGTTTTCAACTACCTGGGCATTTACTTAACGCAGGCAGGCAATTTTGATGCTGCCTATGAAGCGTTTGATTCTGTACTAGAGCTTGATCCAACTTACAATTACGCGCGTTTAAACCGGGGCATCGCACTGTATTATGGCGGCCGCTTCCCGTTGGCGCAGGATGATCTGCAGGCGTTTTATCAAGACGACCCAAACGATCCCTTCCGTTCGTTATGGCTGTATCTGGTGGAGAGAGAAATCGATCCCAAGAAGGCCGAGGTAGCGCTTCAGCAGCGCTATGACAAAGCGGACAGAGGGCAATGGGGATGGAATATTGTCGAATTCTACCTGGGCAAGATCAGCGAAAAAACGCTGATGGAACGCCTCAAGGCAGATGCAACGGATAACACTTCGCTCGCTGAGCATCTCAGTGAAACTGACTTCTATTTGGGTAAACACTACCTGAGTCTGGGGGACAAGGACACCGCTTCGGCGCTGTTCAAACTGACGGTGTCTAACAACGTTCACAACTTCGTTGAGCACCGCTATGCATTGTTGGAATTGGCGCTTTTGGGCCAAGAGCAAGACGACCTATCGGAATCGGACCAGCAATAGCTGACGAACACCTATCAGCCTGATGGACATTGGTTTTTAACCAAAGTTATCGCCTTCACGGGCGAGGGCTTTTTTGTTCGTTTTATAATCTAATTTGAGCCGGTTCACACTTTTCAATGAAAATGACTGAAAATTTTCTCGACGAGTTATGTAGACTGGCTGCCATTATTAATGAGGCACGTGTACATGACGACTGAGTTTGAAACCTCTTTTGCTGATCTGGGGCTGTCTGCTCCAATCATTTCCGCCCTGAACGATCTGGGCTATGAAAAACCATCTCCGATCCAGGCTGAGTGTATTCCTCACCTGTTGAACGGCCGCGACGTGCTGGGCATGGCGCAGACCGGTAGTGGTAAAACTGCAGCGTTCTCGCTGCCGCTGCTGCACAACCTGCAGGCAGACCTGAAAGCACCTCAGATCCTGGTGCTGGCGCCGACCCGTGAACTGGCGGTTCAGGTTGCCGAAGCGATGACCGATTTCTCCAAACACATGAACGGCGTCAACGTGGTAGCCCTGTACGGCGGCCAGCGTTACGACGTGCAGCTGCGCGCTCTGCGCCAGGGCCCGCAAATCGTTGTGGGTACCCCAGGCCGCCTGCTGGACCACCTGAAGCGCGGCACCCTGAACCTCTCCAATCTGAGCGGTCTGGTGCTGGATGAAGCCGACGAAATGCTGCGCATGGGCTTTATCGAAGACGTAGAAACCATCATGGCTGAGATCCCGGCTGAACATCAGACCGCGCTGTTCTCCGCCACCATGCCGGAAGCGATCCGTCGCATCACCCGCCGCTTCATGAAAGAGCCGCAGGAAGTGCGCATCCAATCCAGCGTGACCACCCGTCCGGACATTAGCCAGAGCTACTGGTCGGTCTACGGCATGCGTAAAAACGAAGCGCTGGTGCGTTTCCTGGAAGCCGAAGACTTTGACGCGGCGATCATCTTCGTCCGTACCAAGAACGCGACCCTGGAAGTGGCCGAAGCGCTGGAGCGCAGCGGTTACAGCAGCGCCGCGCTGAACGGCGACATGAACCAGGCGCTGCGTGAGCAGACTCTGGAGCGTCTGAAAGACGGTCGTCTGGATATCCTGATCGCGACCGACGTTGCGGCCCGTGGCCTGGATGTTGAGCGCATCAGCCTGGTTGTCAACTACGACATCCCGATGGACTCCGAGTCTTACGTTCACCGTATCGGCCGTACCGGTCGTGCGGGCCGCGCCGGCCGCGCGCTGCTGTTCGTGGAAAACCGCGAACGCCGCCTGCTGCGCAATATCGAACGCACCATGAAGCTGACCATCCCTGAAGTGGAACTGCCGAACGCAGAACTGCTGGGCGAGCGTCGTCTGGCCAAGTTCGCCGCGAAAGTTCAACAGCAGCTGGAAAGCAGCGATCTGGACCTGTACCGTGCACTGCTGACCAAACTGCAGCCGGAAGAAGAGCTGGATATGGAAACCCTGGCCGCAGCGCTGCTGAAAATGGCTCAGGGCGAACGTCCGCTGATCCTGCCGCCGGATCCGGTCTTCAAACCGCGTCAGCGCCGCGAGTTCAACGACCGTGACGATCGTCGCGGTGACCGTGGCGATCGCCGCGACAGCCGTGACGGCGATCGTCCGCGTCGCGAACGTCGTGACGTTGGCGAAATGCAGCTGTACCGCATCGAAGTGGGCCGTGACGATGGCGTAGAAGTGCGTCACATCGTTGGCGCTATCGCTAACGAAGGCGACATCAGCAGCCGTTACATCGGCAACATCAAGCTGTTCGCTTCCCACTCCACCATCGAGCTGCCAAAAGGCATGCCGGGCGAGATCCTGAATCACTTCACTCGCACTCGCATCCTGAACAAGCCGATGAACATGCAGCTGCTGGGCGATGCACAGCCGTTCGAACGTCGCGAGCGTCGTGACGGTGGCAACGGTGGCGAGCGTCGCGGCAACGGTCGTCCGTTCAACGGCGAACGTCGTGAAGGCGGCCCGCGTCGCTCCTTCGGCGAACGTCGTGAAGGCGGTAACGGCGGCGAGCGTCGTGGCGGCAACTACAACCGCGACGGCAAGCCGGCGCCACGCCGTGATGATGGCGCACCGGCGGCACCACGTCGTCGTTTCGGCGACGCATAATCGCTGATTCGCCGTTCGCGGTGAAGCGCTCTGAAAAACCAGCCTGCGGGCTGGTTTTTTTATGCCTGAAAGTTGCCGTCAAACGCCCCTGAATGGCGTATCATTCATAAGGTTTTTTCTTACGGATGATATGCACGGGAGATGCCATGAGTTGGCAGCAGTTTAAATCTCAATACCTGGTGCGCTTTTGGGCGCCGCTGCCGGCGGTGATCGCCGCCGGGATCCTTTCTACCTACTACTTCGGCATGACCGGCACCTTCTGGGCGGTGACCGGCGAATTCACTCGCTGGGGCGGCCATGTGCTGCAGTGGTTCGGCCTGCATCCCGAGCAGTGGGGCTATTTCAAGGTCATCGGCCTGCAGGGCACGCCGCTGGAGCGCATCGACGGGCGCATGATCATCGGCATGTTCGCCGGCTGCATCGCCGCCGCGCTGTGGGCCAACAACATCAAACTGCGTCAGCCGCAGCACCGCATTCGCATCGTGCAGGCGCTGCTGGGCGGCATCATCGCCGGCTTCGGCGCACGCCTGGCGATGGGCTGCAACCTGGCGGCATTCTTCACCGGCATTCCGCAGTTCTCGTTGCACGCCTGGTTCTTCGCGCTGGCGACTGCCGCCGGCTCCTACTTCGGCGCCAAATTCACGCTGCTGCCGATGTTCCGCATTCCGGTCAAATTGCAAAAGGTGAAGGCCGCCGCGCCGCTGACGCAGAAGCCTGAGCAGGCGCGCCGCCGCTTCCGGCTGGGCATGGCCGTCTTCGGCCTGGCGGTGGCCTGGTCGCTGTGGACGCTGTTCGATGCGCCGAAGCTTGGCATCGCCATGCTGTTCGGCATCGGCTTTGGCCTGCTGATCGAACGCGCGCAGATCTGCTTCACCTCGGCGTTCCGCGATCTGTGGATCACCGGCCGCACCCACATGGCGAAAGCCATCATCATCGGCATGGCGGTGAGCGCCATCGGCATCTTCAGCTATGTGCAGCTCGGCGTGGCGCCGAAGATCATGTGGGCCGGCCCGAATGCGGTGCTGGGCGGTTTGCTGTTCGGCTTCGGCATCGTGCTGGCCGGCGGCTGCGAGACCGGTTGGATGTACCGTGCGGTGGAAGGGCAGGTGCACTACTGGTGGGTGGGGCTGGGCAACATCATCGGCGCTACGCTGCTGGCCTATTACTGGGACGACCTGGCGCCGGCGCTGGCGACCGATTACGACAAGATCAACCTGCTCGATACCTTCGGCCCGATCGGCGGCCTGCTGGTGACTTACCTGCTGCTGGCGCTGGCCTTCGCCGCCATGCTGTGGTGGGAGAAACGCTTTTTCCGCGCCCGGCCTGAGGCGCAGGTGGTGAACTTGAGGAGCATGCCATGAAAGAGACGACGATAGTGCCGGACTACCGGCTGGACATGCTGGGCGAGCCTTGCCCGTACCCGGCGGTGGCGACGCTGGAGGCGATGCCGCAGCTGAAGCCGGGAGAGATCCTGGAGGTGATCAGCGATTGCCCGCAGTCGATCAACAACATCCCGCTTGATGCGCGCAACCACGGCTACAAGGTGCTGGATATCCAGCAGGACGGGCCGACCATCCGCTATCTGATCCAGCGTTAATGCCAAGGCGGTGGGGTTCCCACCGCCTTTTCGTTTTTTAGCCCTTCACGATGTCGCCCTTCACCCCGGCGACGATCTCGAACGAACGCAGCCGCGCCTGATGATCGAAGATCTGGCCGTTGACCATGATCTCGTCGGCATCGGTTTCACGCAGCAGCGTTTGCAGCCCGTGACGCACCGTTTTTTCATCGCCGACGATCGACATCCGCAGCGCCTGTTCGACGCCATACTGCTCGCCGGCGGTCCACAGCGCGTGGATGTTATCCACCGGCGGCGGCAGCGGGCCGGGCGAACCGCGGCGCAGATTGATGAATTGCTGCTGCATCGAGCTGAACAGGAAGCGCGCGTCGCGGTCGCTGTCGGCGGCGATCACGTTGACGCACACCATAGCGTGCGGCTGCGCCAGCTGTTTGGAGGGTTTGAAGTTCTCGCGGTACAGCTGCAGCGCCTGGAACAGCATATCCGGAGCGAAGTGCGAAGCGAAGGCGAACGGCAGGCCGAGCTGCGCCGCCAGCTGCGCGCTATAGAGGCTGGAGCCGAGCAGCCAGAGCGGCACATGCAGCCCCTGGCCCGGCACCGCCTGCACCGGCTGGCCGGGCTGCGCATCGCAGAAGTAGTTTTGCAGTTCCTGCACGTCGCGCGGGAAGGTATCCACGTCGCCGGACAGGTGCCGACGCAGCGCCATCATGGTGCGTTGATCGGTGCCGGGCGCGCGGCCCAGCCCCAGATCGATGCGGCCGGGGTAGAGCGACTCCAGCGTGCCGAACTGCTCGGCGATCACCAGCGGCGCATGGTTCGGCAGCATCACGCCGCCGGAGCCGAGGCGAATGCTCTGGGTGCCGGCGGCCAGATAGCCCAGCAGCACCGAGGTGGCGGCGCTGCCGATGCCGGTCATATTGTGGTGCTCGGCCAGCCAGTAACGCTGGTAGCCCCAGCGTTCGGCGTGCTGCGCCAGATCCAGCGAACAGTGGAAAGCGTCGCGCGCCTTGGCCCCTTGCGGGATTGGCGATAAATCCAGTACCGAAAGCGGTACGGCAGTGTGTTCAGTCATGACATCGTCCATCAGAGAGTGGATCGCTTAAAGGGCGATTGCAGGAGTCTGCATACTAAAAGGCCGAAAAAAAGATGCTTTTTAGTGTTAAAAGCATAATCCAATTTATAGTTATAAAAGAGGAGATATGTGCTTGTGATATCCTCATGAGTGCAATGGTGTTTTTTGGAGCAATTTGAGACATGGAAATGATGATCCCCGCCCGCCGCTTACCGTTCCGGGAGCTGACATAATGAAAAAAAAGACGCTGTTTACCCTGTTGCTGATGTTGGCGGCGATCGCATTGGCGATCCTGTTCCGCGCGCACAATCAGGATCTGTTACTGCAGGGTGAAGTGGATGCCCCCGAAGTGATCGTCGCATCCAAGGCGAAAGGCCGAGTCGTTGAACGCCTGATCGAACGCGGCGACGACGTGAAAAGCGGCCAACTGATCATCCAACTCGACAGCCCCGAACTGATGGCGCAGCTGCGTTCCGCGCAGGCGACGCGCGACGAGGCCAAAGCGCAGCTCGAGCTGTCGCTGCACGGCACCCGTGAAGAGAGCATCCGCAACCTGCGCGCCAACCTGGCGCAGGCCGAGGCGCAGTATCGCAATGCGCAAAACGACTACAACCGTAACCTGAGCGTGGCCGGCAAGGGCTATATCTCGAAGTCCGAGCTGGACGCTTCGCGCCGGTCGCGCGACACCGCCTTCCAGCAGGTGCAGGCCGCCAAGGCCAACCTGGATGAAGGCATCAACGGCGACCGCGTCGAGCAGCGGCAGCAATATGCGGCGGCGCTGCGGGCGGCGGAAGAGAACCTGCTGCAGGTCCAGGCGCAGAGCGACGATCTGCAGGTGAAAGCGCCGGTGGACGGCGAAGTGGGGCCGATCCCGGCCGAAGTGGGCGAATTGCTGAACGCCGGCAGCCCGCTGGTGACGTTGATCCGGGTGCCGGACGCCTACTTCGTGTTTAACCTGCGTGAAGACATCCTGGCCCACGTGCGCAAAGGCGACAAGGTCAAGCTGCGGGTGCCGGCGCTGAAGGACAAAATGATCGACACCGAGGTGCGCTACATCGCGCCGCTGGGGGATTACGCCACCAAACGCGCCACCCGCGCCACCGGCGACTTCGACCTGAAAACCTTCGAAGTGCGCCTGTATCCGTCACAGCCGGTGGACGGCCTGCGTCCGGGGATGAGCACCTTATGGCAATGGAAAGAGTAAGGGCCGGCTGGCGCTGCTTCAGTCACGCGTTCGACAAAGAGTGTCGCGTCGCCTTTCGCAGCCCGGTGGTGCACTGGCTGAGCTGGATCTTTCCGCTGATCTTGTTTGCGCTGATCAGCAGCAACTTCTCCGAAGGCACGCTGCTCGATCTGCCGGTCTCGGTGGTGGACAGCGATCACAGCCCGCTGTCCAAATCGCTGACGCGCCGGCTGGACGCCGGTTCGCACGCCCACGTCGAGGCTTACGGCGGCGGGCTGCCGGAGTCACTGAGCCGCCTGCGCAGCGCGCAGGATTACGCGTTGCTGTATATCCCGCCGGATCTTGAGGCCAACGCGCTGTCGGGCAAACAGCCGAGCGTGGTGATGTACTACAATGCGTTGTTCTACGGCGCCGGGCTGTACTCCACTCAGGACTTCGGCGGCCTGATGAACGAAATCAACGCCAGCACCCGCAGCATCATCGCCACCGAGATGGGCAAAACGCTGCCGCCGTTGGCGGACGTGACGCTCTCCTACGGCAGCCTGTTCAACGCCAGCGGCAGCTATATCTATTACCAGCAGTTCGCCGCCACCATCCACCTGCTGCAGCTGTTCGCGGTGACCTGCATGATCTATGTGTTGGCGCGCAGCAAGTCGCTGCTGCAGGCCAAGCCGTTCAGCCTGGCGCTGCTCGGCAAGCTGGCGCCGTACACGCTGTGTTTCACCACCCTGCTGATGGTCGAGATCGCGGCGCTGGTGGGCATCTTTGACGCCCGCGTCAGCGGCAACCCGCTGTTTATGCTGATGATTGGCCTGTTCTATGTGATGGCGGCGCAGAGCATCGGCCTGCTGCTGTACACCTTTACCGGCAGCACCATCACCGCCTACAGCCTGATCGGTATTTTGGTCAGTATCGCGATGACCTTCTCCGGTATGGCGGTGCCTGAGCTGTCGATGCCGCTGCCGGCGCGCATCATTTCCAACATCGAACCGCTGACCCACGCGCTGTACGCGATGTTCGACGTCTTCCTGCGGCAGGTGCACGCCAGCGCCATCTTCAGCGTGTGCGCGCTGCTGGCGGTCTATCCGCTGGTGGCCGCGCTGCTGGTGCGCAATCGCCTGCCGGCGCGGCTGGCAAAAGAGGGGAACGCCGGATGAAGCTCTATTGGCAAACCTTCGTTAAAGTGCTGCTCGGCATGCTGGAGCGGCCGGTGTGGCTGATGCTGATCCTGTCGCTGTGCATCATGAGCCTGGTGTACGCCAACCGCACGGTCTGGGATCTGCCGGTGGGGGTGGTCGATCAGGATCACAGCACCGCCAGCCGGCAGCTGATCCGCCAACTGGACGCCACCTCCAAGATCGCGATTGAAACCTACGACAGCCTGGAACAGGCGCAGCGCGATCTCAGCTGGCGCAAGCTGTTTGCAGTGATCATCATGCCGGTGGATCTGGAGAAGAAAATTCTCAGCGGGCAGAACATCGTGGTGCCGGTCTACGGCGACGCCACCAACCGCCTGGCTAACGGCCAGATCCAACAAGACGTGGTGGCGGCCTATCAGCAGCTGCTGACGGAGTACAACAACGGGCTGCTGCTGCGCAGCGGCTTCAGCGAACGGCAGGCGCAGATACTGCTGACGCCGATACTGGGGCAAACGCTGGACGTGTTCAACCCCGGCATCAGCTTCGCGGCGATCATCTTCCCCGGGCTGTTGGTGATGCTGTTGCAGCACTCGTTGCTGATCGCCTGTATCCGCGTCAATATCGCCATGAAGAGCATGCCCGGCGGCAAAGCGCCGCTGGCGGCGCACCTCGGCGGGCTGACGGCGCTGCTGCCGATCTGGCTGTTCCTGTCGATCGTGCTGTTCGTGCTGTGGCCGTGGGTATTGGGCTATAGGCAGACGGCGAACATCGCCGAACTGCTGCTGCTGACCTTCCCGTTCCTGCTGGCGGTATTGGGGCTGGGCAAGCTGGTGACCGAGTGCCTGCGCAGCGTCGAGATGATCTACCTCACGCTGGCGTTCATCACGACGCCGGTCTTCTACCTGTCCGGCACCATCTGGCCGCTGCAGTCGATGCCGGCCTGGGTGCGCGCCATCTCGTACAGCATTCCCTCCACCTGGGGCACCAAGGCGATCGCCGGCGTCAACCAGATGGGGCTGTCGCTGAATGAAGTGTGGGGCGATGTGGTGATGATGTTGATACTCGGCGTGGTCTACACCCTGCTGGGCTTCGGCGTGGCCTTCTTGCGCAACAGCGTGGCGCTGCGCGGGATGTTCAGGAAGCGGCGGGCGTAGGGGATAAATAAAGGCGCCATTTTCGGTGCCTTTATTATTTCGTATTATTGATATGGTTAAGGTGATTTATTTAGTGGGATGTTCACTCTTATTTTAATTTGATTTCTTATTTTGACTTTGGTAATTGTAATTGTCGACCTGCTTAGGGAGTTAATGGTTGACGTTAATTTTATCTATAACGTGTTATTTAAAGGATGGAATAATATGTCAACAATAAGAATGCTTACATTTGATGAGATGAAACTGATTGGCGGTTGTGGCGATGGAAATAACGGCGGCGATCGTGATAGGCCAAGCAGAGGTGCGCCAAACTCTTGTGCCAATCAGGTTGGAATGGGCATTATCATTGGCGCATTTACCGGTTTTTCCGGCGGCCCGCCTGGGATGGTCGGAATGGCCGTTGCCGGTGGCTTAATGGGGGCGGTCTCTTGCGCAGATAACAGCCCAGCCGGGAATAATAAGAATAACGGTGGTGCCTTGGGCGGGAATAAAAACGCCAATAGCGTTAATGGGCAATGTCGCTGGTGATGAGTCAATCGCTTTTAGAGTGTCAAAAATAGAGGGTGGGTTATGGTTAATAGGCGTCTTTTAAACCCGCTTTGTAATATGATGGCGCTAACGTTGAGTATGTTACTTATCTCGTTCTCCTCATTGAGTATTATTTCATACGGAGAACATTTGGTAGATGCGGCCATCGCGGTTTTCACGTATTTTGGTATCAGAAGCTGCTGCCTGATGTGTGTAAGTTTATTCCATTGGTTCCACGGTGGAAATGACCGCATTAATCTTGATAAATAAACAGTGCCGGCAGCGTCCGCCGCCGGCACTGTCCTCGCTAAGACACCAACTCCAACCCCGCCACGCGGCGCCAGTAGCCGTTGCAGTCGGTGTGGTCGGTCAAAGTCAGCGGCTGCTCGCCATACTCGTTGGCGCGGAAGGCGTCGATTTGCGCCAGTGTCTCGGCGCCCTGCGGCGATAGCCGCACGATGTCCACCAGCCCTTGCATGCTCGGCAGCTCGTTGCCGAGGTTATAGCAGTAGCCGCTCATGGTCTGGATGCCGTTGAGCACGAACACCTGCTGCTGCTCCTGCGAGCGCATCATGCGACCCTGCGGATATTTGATGCAGCAGGTTTCGCACTCGTCCTTGCCGCGGTTTTCCGAGCGGGCGGTGAAGCAGCGCGCCGAATAGGCCAGCGGCAGGTGGCCGTAGCTCAGCACCTCCACTTCGAAATCGTGGCGGAAGCCCAGTTCGTCGCACTGCGTCAGCAGGTTGGCCAGCCAGTCGCGCGACAGCTCGACCGGCATGCACCAGCGCACCATGCCCTGGCGGCGCAGCAGGCGTAGGGTATAAGCGTTGTAGCAGTTCAGCGCATGGCCGGCGACGAACGGCAGACCGCGCTCCGCCGCCATGTTGACCGCGCCCAGATCGTTGGCTTCAAACAAGAACTCGCCGTTCTCCACATAGCGTTTCAGCTCATTCAGTTCGGACGGCGCCTGCAGCAGCGCCAACGTGGAGATCACCACCTGCTTGCCGCTGCGGGCGATTTCACGCGCCAGCGCCAGCCAATCGCCGACCTTCATCTCGCGCCGCTTGGTGCAGACGCTCTCGCCGAGATAAATGATGTCGGCGCTGCTCTCCGCCGCCTGTTGATAGAACGCCGCGATGTCGTTTTTCGGCCAGTAGTAGAGTACCGGCCCGAGTGCGTATTTCATGTTTCCTCCGGCTACTGCCATTTGCGGTGATAGGCGCCCAGCGTGGTTTGGGTGCCCTCGGACATCGCGCCCAGCGTCTCCATCCAGGCGGCGTCGGCGCGATAGGCGGCCGGATCGGCCTGACAACGATCTATCGCCTGGCGCCAGACGCGCGCCACCTGGCTGACGTAAGCCGGGCTGCGCTGGCGGCCTTCGATCTTCACCGAGGCGATGTTGGCGGCCAGCAGCGCCGGCAGCAGCTCCAGCGTATTGAGGCTGGTGGGCTCTTCCAGCGCGTGGTAGCGAACGTCGTCCACCAGATAGCGGCCCTTGCACAGCGTCGGGTAACCGGCGTTTTCATGGTCCTGGTAGCGGTCGATCAGCACGTCGTTCAGGCGCGACTCCATGCCCTGCGGGGTGTGCTGCCAGCGCACGAAGCGCGCCGGCGAACAGGCGCCGACGGTGTTCGGCGACTCGCCGGTCAGGTAGGAAGAGAGATAGCAGCGCCCCTCGGCCATGATGCACAGGCTGCCGAAGGCGAACACTTCCAGCGGCACCGGGCTGGTGCGCGCCAGCTGTTTCACCTGGTGCATCGACAGCACCCGCGGCAGCACCACCCGGCCGACCTCGAAGTTGCGCTGGTAGAAACGGATCGCCTCCTCATTGGTGGCGGAAGCCTGCACCGAAACGTGGCGTTCCAGCTGCGGGTAGCGCTGGGCGGCGTATTCCAGCATCGCCAGATCCGCCAGAATCAACGCGTCGGCGCCCAGTTGGGCGGCCATGTCCACCGCGCGCTGCCAGCGGGCGTAGCCGTCGGGATGGGCGAAGGTGTTGATGGCGATATGCAGTTTGCGGCCGTGGCGATGCACGTAATCGACCGCTTCCTGCAGCTTTTTCTCGGTGAAGTTGAGGCCGGCGAAGTGGCGCGCGTTGGTATCGTCTTTCAGCCCGATGTAAACGGCATCGGCGCCGTTATCCACCGCGGCCTTCAGGGCCGGCAGGTTGCCGGCGGGACAAAGCAGCTCCATAGATTTATCCTGGCTTAGCCGTACGCCCGGCCGGGCGCACGCTGTCTTTAAAGGTTGCCGGCGGCGGTGTTCCGCCGGCAAACGCGAATCGGGGAGGCCATTTTAGGCAAAGGGGCGCACACAGGTTTTGATTTGGGGCAGCTTATGGCGTATTGATAAACATGGCGGTGAAATGCACTATTTGTTGATATAGACCGCTGAAGCCGCGCGCCAGTGTGGCAAAATAGCGGTAGTCCGTATTGAAAGGAGTGGATGACCGTGTTGGAACAACTACGAGCACGCCTTGTGCGCCAGGGGCCGTCGCTGCTGCGCATCCCGCTGAAATTCACGCCGTTCGCCCTGCAGCGCCAGTTGCTGCAACAGGTGCTGAGCTGGCAGTTCCGCCAGGCGTTGGCGGATGGCGAGCTGGAATTTCTCGAATCGCGCTGGTTGAAGATCGAAGTTCGCGATCTGGCGCTACACTGGTTTATGACGGTAGAAAACGACAAACTGGTGGTCAGCCAGCACGCCGAAGCGGACGTCAGCTTCAGCGGCGACGCCAACGATCTGATCCTGATCGCGGCGCGCAAGCAAGATCCGGATACGCTGTTCTTTCAGCGTCGGCTGCAGATTGAAGGGGATACCGAATTGGGCCTGTATGTGAAAAATTTGATGGACGCCATCGAGCTGGAAAGCATGCCTGCGCCGCTGCGCATGGGGCTGCTGCAGTTGGCTGATTTTGTCGAAGCAGGGCTGCAGGAGGGCACGGCGTCGGTTTCCCGTGTGGCGGTATCATGCTGATCCGCGTAGAGATCCCGGTAGACGCGGCGGGCATTGACGCCTTGCTGCGCCGCGCCTTTGGCCGCGACGACGAAGCCGATCTGGTGCAGCAGCTGCGTGAAGACGGCCTGCTGACGCTGGGCGTGGTCGCCACTGACGACGAAGGCGGGGTAGTGGGTTACGCCGCGTTCAGCCCGGTAGACGTGGCCGGCGAAGACCGCCAATGGGTGGCGCTGGCGCCGCTGGCGGTTGATGAAAGCCTGCGCCGCCAGGGGCTGGCTGAAAAGCTGGTGTACGAAGGCTTGGATTCGCTGAACGAATTCAGCTACGCCGCGGTGGTGGTGCTGGGCGATCCGGCCTACTACGGCCGCTTCGGCTTTAAACCGGCCGCCGCCTATGGCCTGCACTGCCGCTGGCCGGAGACGGAAAGCACATTCCAGGTGTATCCGCTGGCGGAAGACGCCCTGAATGGCGTCAGTGGCGAAGTGGCTTTTTCGGCGCCGTTTAATCGCTTCTAGCGCCCGGCAACAAATACTCCAACGACAGCGGCGGGTGATTCACCAGCCGCTCTTTTTGTATTTTGCTCAGCTGTTTGACGCGGTATTCCAGCTTCAGCGCCGTTGAGCGATCCCCCACCGGGCAGTGAAACGCCAGCGTCAATTCCCCTTTGCCGCGCAGCGCCTTGGCGCCTTTGCCGGCCTGATGCTGCGCCAGGCGGCGCGCCACGTCGGTGGTGATGCCGGTATACAGCATGCCGCTCGGTAAACGCAGCATATAGAGATACCAGTGGGGCAAGTCCATCATTGGGGTCCTGTGCAAGGGTAGAGATGACATCAGGCCGCCATAGCTAAGCGCGGCATCTCTATTTTGTCACGATTTAACGATGGATTTCACCACTGGCGGAACGGTTTGTTTATTCCGTCTTGACGATAAGGGATTATTTTACACCCACGGTAAATTTGTTTTCTTCCCCTTTATGATGCTGAATTGTCCACTCGCCACTGACGCGGAATGAAGCCGCGGAAGCATAGGTGTCTTCCATAAACTGGAAATAAACGATTTTTCCGTCTTTGACCTGCGCTTTTATTGCGAAAGGAGAGGTGAACTGATGGCCTAGCGCTACTGAGGTATAGGTGAATTGACCAAATACGGCCACGGTGCCTCCGTCGGCAAGAATGTCACCGATCGTGAAGTCGTTTATCTCCCAGTAAGTGCCGACATTTGAAAAGGTATCGATGTAAACCTGTCGCCCTTGAGAAGTGCCCGCCCAGGGCTCGATCTGTTTGAGCTCTTTGTTTTCAAAGTTCAGGGAAGTATAAACCGCGTTTTCATCGATAAGACGCATGGCGGCATTGGTGACGTCTTCCTTTGCCGTGTTCATCAAGAATGCATAAACCACATCTTTTGGCAGTTGAGTCTCTTCTGCTTTCACAATGAGTTTTTCATTGTTTTTCATATAAACCTCGTCACGTGACTTCCGGGATGAATAATTGGCCGTTTATTCCGATGATGAGCCGGTGATTGGTTGTAAATCAACGATGATCATAGCACCGCCGGAAAGCAGAGCAGATGATAGAAAGTGCTTAGGCGTTCGGGAAATAAAGTCCCTGTAAACGGCATTAATCATCCTAACGCCATATTAAATAAGGTTTTTATTCATGGTTAAGGCATTGGCGCACATGGGGTGACGAAGCGAGAACGCTGTTTTAAATGGATTTATATAAGCGGTATCAATGATGTTTTGATGCTTTTTATTTATGAATGGCGGTAGTGAACAGGGATTATGCTTGGTGGCTTGGATTTACTGATAATAAAGCCCGAGAGTAAGAAAGAGAGTGAGTCATTCCAGTCACTAGAGCGGCGTGGGCGACAGAGAGCATCTGCTGGCCAGGGTTGCGATGAGGTGATATTGCACCCCATCACAATCCCATCCCCGGCCGCCGGAGCCTTACCGCTTTACCCCTTTTTTCCCGCCAGCTCGAAGCGCGGCGAAACGATGCCGTACAGCGTCCAGCCGAGGAAGGTGGCGATGGCGCCCCACATCATCGCTTCTTCACCGGAGCTGTAGAGCGCATAGAAGCTGTACAGCGCGCCGATGCCGGCGATGATATTGGCGATGCGCGCCTTGTTGTCCGGCACCTTCGCCACTTTCTGAATAATGACCAGCGCCGCCATCGACAGGATGTAAGGGATGATGTTGGTCACCACCGCCAGGTTCACCAGCACGTTGAACTGCTTGTTCAGCGACGGGCTGATGGTCATCAGCGACAAACCGCTCTGGATGACGACGATGGTCAGCATGCCTTTAACCGGCGCGTCGGCCTTGCTCAGCTTGGAGAAGATTTTCGGGAAGAAGCCGCTGTCGGCGGAGGATTTGAACACCTGAGCGATGGTGAACTGCCAGCCGAGCAGCGAGCCGACGCAGGACATGACCATCAACGCCATGATGATCTTGCCGACCGTCGGGTTGAACATGTGGGAGAACGCCAGCCCGAACGGGGCGGTGGAGTTGGCCAGATCCATGTTCGGCACGATGCCGGCGATCACGTTGGTCGAAATGATATAGATCACCGCCGCGCTGAGGGTGCCGCCCAGTACGGCGATCGGCACGTTGCGCTCCGGGTTTTCCACCACGTCGGTGTTGGCGCAGGCGGATTCCAGCCCCAGGAACGCCCACAGGGTCATTGAGATGGAGGCGCCGATGGCTTCGAAGGTCGGCACCTGATGCGGGTTCCAGGCGGCGACGTAGGCGCTGCCGCTGAACCAGTACCAGCCGATGACCGAGATGCCCACCACCGGAATGATCACGCCCCAGACGGTGATGCCGCTGATTTTGCCGGTGATGCGCGCGCCGCCGAAGTTAGCGACGGTCGCCAGCCACAGCACGCCGATGGTGGCGATACAGATCCCGAGCGGGCTGAGCGTGGTGTCGAACAGCTCGGTGCCGTAGCCGACGGCTGAAATGGCGATGGCGATATTGGCGATCAGCAGCGAAACGCCGTAGGTATAGTTCGCCATGAAGTTGCCTGATTTACCGAAGGCGTATTCGGCGTAGCCGCCCATGCCGCCGGATTTACGGCTGAACATGCCGCATTTGGCGAAGGCGTAGGCCAGCGCCATCGAGCCGACGGCGGTCACCAGCCAGGAAACGATCGAAATCGTGCCTACTTCGGCCAGCTTGGTCGGCAGCATAATTATGCCGGAACCCATCATATTCACGGCGGTCAGGATCGTTAATTGTACGACCCCCATTTTATTATTGGACTTACTCATGATCATTTTCTCTTTTAGGATGCGATCCGGGCGGCGAGAATAATCACCGCCCCGTAAGGTGATTAATTTTTCATGACGTAGCCGTAAGCGCGGTTCCAGCCGTCCTCATCCTGTTGGATATAAACGCCCTGCAATTCCGGCGCGAACCCCGGCAATAAATTGATGCCTTCTTCCAGTGCCAAGAAATAACGCTGCGCGGCGCCGCCCCAAATTTCACCGGGAACCACGCACAGCACGCCAGGCGGGTAAGGCAGGGCGCCTTCGGCGGCGATGCGGCCCTCGGCCTTGGCCAGCGACACCAATTCCACATTGCCGCGCACGAACTCGGTATTGGCGTCCTGCGGATTCATCACCACGCGCGGGAAATAACTTTTGCGGAACATCTCTTTTTGCAGTTCTTTAACGTCATAGCTGACGTAAAGATCGTGCATTTCCTGGCACAACTGGCGGATGGTGTAGTTTTTGTAGCGCTGCTGGTGGTTTTTATAGACCGCAGGCAGCACCTCGCTGAGCAGGGAGTTTTGCTCGATGTGCTTCTCGAAGCGGGCGATCAGGGCCACCAGGTGCTGCATCTTGGCGATGTCTTCCGCCGGCGTCAGCAGGAACAGGATCGAGTTGAGATCGCATTTTTCCGGCACGATGCCGTTTTCGCGCAGGTAGTTGGCCAGAATGGTCGCCGGGATGCCGAACTCGCTGTAGCTGCCGGTGGCGGTATCGATGCCCGGCGTGGTGAGCAGCAGCTTGCATGGATCGACGAAGTACTGCGACTCGGCATAGCCCTCAAAGGCGTGCCACTTCTCGCCGGGCACGAAGTTGAAGAAGCGCAGATCGTTGGCCATCGCCGCGGTGTCATAGGCCTGCCACGGCTTGCCGTCGATCTGATCCGGCACGAACGGTTTGATCATCGTGCAGGTATCCAGCAGCATTTTGCGCGCTTCGATGCCCACGCGCACGCACTCTTGCCACAGGCGCTGGCCGCTCTTGCCCTCGTGCATCTTGGCGTTGACGTCCAGCGCGGCGAACAGCGGATAGAACGGGCTGGTGGAGGCGTGCAGCATAAAGGCGTTGTTGAAGCGCTTGTGGTTGCAGTAGCGGCTCTGCCCCTTGATGTGCTTGTCTTTTTTGTGGATCTGCGAGGTCTGCGAGAAACCGGCCTGCTGTTTGTGCACCGACTGGGTGACGATGATGCCGGGATCGTTTTCGTTCAGTTCCAGCAGCAGCGGCGAGCAGTCTTTCATCATCGGAATGAACTGCTCATAGCCCACCCAGGCGGAGTCGAACAGGATGTAGTCGCACAGGTGGCCAATTTTGTCGACCACCTGACGGGCGTTGTAGATGGTGCCGTCGTAGGTGCCGAGCTGGATGATCGCCAGGCGGAACGGGCGAGCCTCGTTGGCGCGTTCCGGCGCCACTTCGCGGATCTGCTGGCGCAGGTAGCGTTCGTCGAAGCAGTGCGCGTCGATGCCGCCGATAAAGCCGAACGGGTTGCGCGCGGTTTCCAGATAAACCGGCGTGGCGCCGGCCTGGATCAACGCGCCGTGGTGGTTGGATTTATGGTTGTTGCGGTCGAACAGCACCAGGTCGCCGCGCGTCAGCAGGGCGTTGGTCGCCACCTTGTTCGAGGCCGAGGTGCCGTTGAGCACGAAGTAGGTCTTGTCGGCGTTGAACACCTTGGCGGCGTGCTGCTGTGCGGCGCAAGGCGCGCCTTCGTGGATCAACAGGTCGCCCAGTTTGACGTCGGCGTTGCACATGTCGGAGCGGAAAATCGTTTCGCCGTAGAAGTCGAAGAACTGGCGGCCCGCCGGGTGTTTGCGGAAGAACTCGCCGCCCTGGTGGCCGGGGCAGGCGAAGGTGGCGTTGCCCATTTCCACATACTGCGTCAGCGTATTGAAGAACGGCGGCAGCAGTTCGCTCTCATATTTGGCGGCGGCGGCTTCCAGCTGTTTGCCGTAGAACTGGGTATTCTTGCCGCACAGCTCAAACACGCCATGCAGCGCCGGCAAGACGGCGTTATCCAGCTCTTCTTCGCAGCAGACGGCGACGAACAGCGGAATGTTCAGGCCGTGTTCTTCGATGTGCGCCACCATGCCTTGCGCGACGTCGTCTACCGACAGCACGATGGCGGCGACGTCATTGAAATCGCTGTGATGCACATCGACGATGTCGCGTTCAGTTTCAAAGCAGCCGAGGGTTTGGGTGTTGGCGGCAATTTTTAGTTTTTTCATTTTTCTCATTCTTCAGGCAAAGGCATTCCGCCGGCAAATAATTTCATTTGCCGCTAACGCCTTCACGAAAATAAAGGTGTACGAGAGCCCAGTGATGCCCTAAGACATTAACTGTGTTCTTTGTTTTATTTTTCTTGGAGGCTCTTTGACGGTATTAAAAATGTATTGCGCTCCCTTCCCGGTTTACGGGGGAAAGACATTATCACCGGAGTGCGGAGAATAAAGTGAAACGCAAAGACACTCTTAACAACGGCGTAAGAGCGAGGGGGTGAGGGTTATCTGTAGTTGAAGAATGCGAAACTAAAGCAGCTGCGATGAGCCATCATCATAATATGGGTTGTGCGCCTGATGTGCGCCATTTTTCGGTTATTGTTTTCCATTTTCTAATCCACCTTGCTGAGTGAAAAGATGGCGCTATTTTAACGCAAGGCGGGCTAAAAATCGTGATTAAAGTCACATAAATGCCGGTTTTGATAAATAACTATTCATAATTTATGCAGTGAATTGCATAAATCGTGTTCAGGGAGTCAACTGGGTATGTAAATAAATTGCTAATCGGTGCCGGACGTGTGCGCTAAATTTGCGTGTCGTCAGGATGAGAACAATAAAATCGCTCGATTAACCGGTTGCATAACGATCAAATAAATCCGCCTTGTATTTTTTATGTTATAAATCCGCTTTGGGCTTAAGTTAATAAAAATGCATTTATTGTGTTTTTATATTCAATTTTGTTTTTTGATGATTATCATTATTTGTGACTCGCTTCAACAACGCAGGGTAAGATGAAGTGAGTGAACAGGGAGGCGAGTAACCTTGAATACCCCAGAACAACGGCAGCAGATTGCGGATTTCATCGGCAAGCAACACGTCTTGACGCTGTGCGCCGGCGACGGCCTCGACATGTGGTGCGCCAACTGTTTTTACGTGTTCGACGCCGCGACGATGGCGCTGTGGCTGATGACCGAACCGCACACCCGCCACGGCGGGCTGATGCTGAACAACGGCCGGGTGGTTGGCACCATCGCGCCGAAACCGAAAAGCATCGCGCTGATCCGCGGCGTGCAATACCGCGCCGAGGCGGTGCTGCTGAGCGGCGAAGAGGCCGAGGCGGCGCGCGCGCGTTACTGCAAGCGCTTCCCGATCGCCAGGGCGATGAAGGCCTCGGTATGGCGGTTGGATCTGCACGAGGTGAAGATGACCGACAACACCCTTGGTTTCGGCAAGAAGCTGCATTGGGCGCGGTCTATACTTTAAATCGACGTATTGATTACAACGGGAGATCGCATGGCGCGAGCATTGTTAGTCGGCGCAACCGGGCTGGTGGGGCGCGAATTGTTGCAGCTGTTGCAAAGCGATCCGCAGATAACGGCCATTGTGGCGCCGACGCGCACGCCGCTGCCGCCGCACGGCAAGCTGACCAACCCGGTCGGTGATGCGCTGTTCGAACTGCTGAGCGGCCTGCAGCAGCCGGTCGATCTGGTGTTCTGCTGCCTGGGCACCACCCGCCAGGCGGCGGGCAGCGCCGATGCCTTCCGCTACGTCGATTACCAACTGGTGGTGGAGAGCGCGCTGACTGGCCGCCGGTTGGGGGCACAGCACTGTCTGGTGGTGAGCGCGTTGGGTGCCAACGCGGATTCCACCTTCCTGTATAACCGCACCAAAGGCGAGATGGAGCAGGCGCTGCGCGAACAGCGCTGGCCGCGCCTGACGCTGGTGCGGCCTTCCATGCTGGTGGGGGATCGCCCTGCGCCGCGCCTGATGGAGCGCCTCACGCTGCCGCTGTTCAGGCTGCTGCCCGGCAAATGGCGCGCCGTCTCCGCCAAAGACGTGGCGCAAACGCTGCTGCAGCAGGCGTTCACGCCGGGCGAAGGGGTCAGGGTGCTGGAATCGGATCGGCTGCATTGCTACCGAGACTGACGCTGAGGTGATCGAACGCCAGCTCCAGGCCGGCGGGCAGCTCGTTGTCCAGCAGCCACCGATCGAGATGATGGCTGATGTGCGTCAGCAGCGTGCGCTTGGGCTGCAGCAACCGCTGCGTCTCCTGCGCGCGGGTCAGATCGTTGTGGTTGCGCGGCGCCTGCGGCTGAGGCGGCAGGCTGCAGTCGAGCACCAGCAGATCCAGCGCCACATTCTGCAGATAGTCGGCGGTGGCCGGCGGCAGGCCGACGGTGTCGGTCAGGTAGGCCAGTGAAGCGCCCGCCGCCTGGATCAGGTAGCCGTGGGTTAGCTTGGAGTGTTGCAGCGGCAGCGGGGTGATGCGCATGCCGCCCAGCTCGACGGTGGCGAAGGGCGCCAGCGGCGGCTGAAACGCCAGAATGCCAGGGTGTTTGAACAGGTCGTCGCAGCCCTGTTCATCCGGCGGACCATACACCGGAATGGAATTTCCGCACCCCCAACGCAAAGGAAATAACCCCTGAACGTGATCCATGTGGTAATGTGTCAGTAAAAAACGTTGAATTTGCCCCGCCGAAAATCGCCGCTCCAAAGCCGGCAATCCCGCATCCAATAAGGTCGTTTCCCCCTGATAGTTGAGCATGGCGCTGCACGCTCGCCGCCGAAATGCCGGCTCGCGCCGCGCCCGTTGGCAGATCGGGCAGTCGCAGCCGAACACCGGCACCTGCTGCGCGCCGCCGGTGCCGAGAAAGGTCAGTTGCATCGTTCCCCCCCTCCGTTAAAGGTACTTCTGCGCAAAGCGGTTGATGTCGCGAAAATCCGCCAGCCGCGCCTGCAGCGTGGCGTGATCCCAGTGCCACCACTGGCTGCGTTCGATACGCTCGATCAGCGCGTCGTCGAAGCGCATGCCGATCTTTTTGGCCGCCACGCCGGCGACGATGCTGTAAGGCTCCACGTCCTTGGTAACCACTGCCGCGCTGCCGATCACCGCGCCGTTGCCGACGCTGACGCCCGGCATCAGGATGGCGTTATGGCCGATCCACACGTCGTGGCCGACGGTGACATGGTGCTCGCGCCGCCAGTCGAAGAACGCCGCGTCGTCTTCCCCCAGCCCGTATTCGGAAGCGCGGTAGGTGAAGTGATGCTGCGCGATGCGCTGGTAGGTCGGGTGGTTGCCGGGATTGATGCGCGCATAGGAGGCGATGGAGACGAACTTGCCGATAGCGGCGTAAAAGATCTGGTTGTGCCCGGCGGTGTAGGAGTAGTCCCCCATCTCCACCTCTTCCAGGATCGCATCGTCGGCCAGGTGCACATATTGGCCAAGCCGGGTGCGGTTAAGGGTCACGTTGTCGCCGATTTTCGGCTGGGCAAAGTCGTTCATGGCGTCGCATCCTGAGCTTGTCGGGTGGCGGTAGGCAGCAGCGCCAGCAGCGCCGCCAGGGTATCGTCGAGTGGGCCGTCGTTGTGCAGCACCCGGCAGCCGGCGGGCAGACTCTGCTGATATTCCGCCGCCCGCGCCAGCCGCTGCTCGATCTGTTCAGCGCTTTCCCGCCCCCGATCCTGCAGGCGCCGGCGCAGGATCGCGGCGTTGACCTGCAGGCATACCGGCAGCAGCTGTGCACCGTAGCGCTGCTGCGCCTGCGGCAGGTGGGCGCGTGAACCGTTGACCGCTACGTCGATCCCCTGCAGCAGCCAAAGATCCACTTCGATCCCGAACGCGTAGCGCTGCTGGTGGGCCTGCCAGTCGAGCGCGAACAGCCCCTTGGCGCGGCGGCGCAGAAATTCGGCTTCGCTCAGCGCGATGTGATTCTCGCAGCCGGCGTCCGCCGGCCGGGTGATGTAACGGTGCGCCACCAGCGGCGCGCGGTCGGCGTCGGCCCGCAGCGCGGCCAGCAGGCTGTCCTTGCCTGCGCCGGAAGGCCCCATCAGATAGATGAGCCGCGCCATCAGAACACCTGCCTGCCCTGACGCCACACGTTCTGCACGTAAACGTGCTCGCCGTGCGGCCGCGCCAGCACCAGATCCGCCCGCAATCCTTCGGCGATGGCGCCGCGATCCTGCAGATCCAGCGCCCGCGCCGGGTTGCGGGTGATCATGCGCACCGCCTGGGGCAGATCGTAGGCGTTGCGCTCGTCCGCCGCGAGGCGAAACGCCGCGTCCAGCAGGCTGGCCGGGTAATAATCGGAAGAGAGAATATCCAGCACCCCCAGCGCCGCCAAGTGGTGCGCCGCCACGTTGCCGGAATGGGAGCCGCCGCGCACGATGTTCGGCGCGCCCATCAGCACCTGCAGGCCCTGCTGGTGCGAAGCGCGGGCGGCCGCCTCGGTGGTGGGGAACTCGGCGATGGCGCTGCCCAGCGCGCAGGATTCGGCCACGTGCGCGGCGGTGGCGTCGTCATGGCTGGCCAGCGAGATGCGGCGCGCGCGGCAGTGGGCGGCGATCGCCTCGCGGTTCGGCGCGGCCCAGCGGGCGGACAGGGCGACCTGCTGCGCCTCGTACTCGCTCATCTGCTGATCGTTGAGGTGGTATTTGCCCTGATAATATTCGCGGTACTTTTCGCGCGAGGCGAACTGGCGCTGGCCCGGCGAGTGGTCCATCAGCGACACCAGCGACACACCCGGCTTGTCCATCAGCTGTTCGAACAGCGGCAGCGTGCTCTCGTGCGGCAGCTCGCAGCGCAGGTGCAGCCGGTGCTCGGCGCGGTTCACCCCGGCGCGCTGGCTGTGGATCACCGCGTCGATCATCTTCTGCAGGTTTTCCAGCCGGTGGCCGCCGTCGCGCACGTCGCCGATCGCCACCGCGTCCAGCACCGTGGTGATGCCGTTGGCCACCATCAGCGCGTCGTGGCTGCTCATCGCCGAATGGGCCGGCCAGTCGACGTTCGGGCGCGGGGTAAAGAACTTGTCCAGGTTGTCGGTATGCAGCTCGATCAGCCCCGGCAGCAGCCAGCCGCCGTCGCCGTCCAGCGCCTGCGGCAGCCGGCTCGGGCCGTCGGCGAAGCTGCGGATCACGCCGTCCTGCATCTCCAGCGAGCCTTGCACCACCTGGTCATCCAGCACCAGCTTAACGTTATTGACGATCATCAGAGGGCCTCCAGCGCCTGCGGCGCCTGCATGTCATAAAGCCGGTCGGCGACCTGTCGGCGGACGCCTTCATCGTGAAAAATGCCGACGATCGCCGCGCCGCGCGCCTTGGCGCGTTCGATAAGCTGCACCACCGCCGCGCTGTTGCGGCTGTCGAGCGAAGCGGTCGGTTCGTCCAGCAACAGGATCGGGTAATCGACGATAAAACCGCGCGCGATGTTCACCCGCTGCTGCTCGCCGCCGGAGAAGGTGGACGGCGCCAGCGGCCACAGGCGCTGCGGCACGTTGAGCGCGGCGAGCAGCGCTTCGGCGCGTTCGCGGCACTCGGCGCGCTCGACGCCCTGTTCCAGCAGCGGCTGCATCACCACCTCCAGCGCGCTGATGCGCGGGATCACCCGCAGGAACTGGCTGACCCAGCCCAGCGTATGGCGGCGCACCGCCAGAATCTGGCGCGCGTCGGCGCTGACCATGTCCAGCCAGTCGCCCTGGTGGTTGATCCAGATATGGCCGCTGTCCGGCAGGTAGTTGGCGTACAGCGAGCGCAGCAGGGTGGATTTGCCGCTGCCGGAGTGGCCGTGCAGCACCACGCATTCGCCGCCGTGGACCGTCAGGTTGGCGTCGTGCAGCACCGGCAGGCGGGTGCCGTACTGCTGATGCAGCACAAAGGTTTTACTGAGATGTTCAACTCGGATTTGCATAGTCATCTGTTATCGCCTTGGGTTACGACAGCACCGAAGAAACCAGCAGCTGGGTGTAAGGATGGTGCGGATCGTCGAGCACCCGATCGGTCAGGCCGCTCTCCACCACTTCGCCCTGTTTCATCACCAGCAGGCGGTGGGCCAGCAGCCGCGCCACGCCGAGATCGTGGGTGACGATCACCGCCGCCAGCTGCATCTCCACCACCAGGTTGCGCAGCAGATCGAGCAGGCGCGCCTGCACCGACACGTCCAGCCCGCCGGTCGGCTCATCCATAAACACCAGCTTGGGGTGGGTGACCAGGTTGCGGGCGATCTGCAGCCGCTGCTGCATGCCGCCGGAGAAGGTGGTCGGCAGATCGTCGAGGCGCGACAGCGGGATTTCGACGTCTTCCAGCCACTGGCCGGCCTGGCGGCGAATGTCGCCATAGTGGCGCTGGCCGATGGCCATCAGCCGCTCGCCGATGTTGCCGCCGGCGGAGACCTGCGGCCGCAGCCCGTCGAGCGGGTGCTGGTGCACCACGCCCCAGTCGGTGCGCAGCAGGCGGCGGCGATCGCTCTCCGCCATGGCGTACAGATCGTGTTCCTGGTCCGCCTGCGGGCGGTAAAGGATCTGCCCGCGCTGCGGCGCCAGCCGCGCCGAGATCGACTTCAGCAGCGTGGTTTTGCCGGAGCCGGATTCGCCGACGATGCCCAGCACTTCACCGGGGTAGATGTCGAACGACACGTCGCTGAAGCCCTTGCCGGGGGCGTACAGGTGGGTGAGCCGCTTCACCGACAGCAGCGGGGTGGTGCTCAATGGGGTGGAAGTCATCAGTGCTGCGCCTCTTGCGAAGATTGCGCCAGCTGCTGCCGGCAGTAGTCGGTGTCCGAACAGACGAACATGCGGTTGCCCCGATCGTCGAGCACCACCTCGTCCAGATAGCTGTGGCGCGAGCCGCACAGCGCGCAGGGTTCGTCCCACTGCTGCACGCTGAACGGATGGTCGTCGAAGTCCAGGCTCTCCACCTTGGTGAACGGCGGCAGGGCGTAGATGCGTTTCTCGCGCCCGGCGCCGAACAGCTGCAGCGCCGGCATCATGTGCATTTTCGGGTTGTCGAATTTCGGGATCGGCGACGGATCCATCACGTAGCGATCGTTGACCTTCACCGGGTAGGCGTAGGTGGTGGCGATATGGCCGTAGCGCGCGATGTCTTCATACAGCTTCACCTGCATCACGCCATACTCCTCCAGCGCGTGCATCTTGCGGGTCTCGGTTTCGCGCGGTTCGATAAAGCGCAGCGGCTCCGGGATCGGCACCTGATAGATCAGGATCTGGTCTTCGCGCAGCGCGGTTTCCGGAATGCGGTGACGGGTCTGGATTAGGGTGGCCTCCGGCGTGCGTTCGGTGGTTTCCACCCCGGCGACGCGCTGGAAGAAGCGGCGGATCGACACCGCGTTGGTGGTGTCGTCGGCGCCCTGGTCGATCACCTTCAGCACGTCGGCGCGGCCGATGACGCTGGCGGTGAGTTGAATGCCGCCGGTGCCCCAGCCGTAGGGCATCGGCATCTCGCGGCCGCCGAACGGCACCTGATAGCCGGGGATCGCCACCGCCTTCAGGATAGCGCGGCGGATCATGCGCTTGGTCTGCTCGTCCAGATAACCGAGGTTATAGCCGGTCAATACTTCACTCATCGCGGGCCTCCTGACGCTCGCTGTATTCCTGCCGCAGCCGCTTGAGCAGTTCCAGTTCGGCCTGGAAGTCGACGTAGTGCGGCAGCTTGAGATGGGAGACGAAGCCGGCGGCCTCGACGTTGTCGGCGTGGGCCAGCACGAACTCTTCGTCCTGCGCCGGGCCGGCGACGCCTTCGCCGTAGTCCGGGCTCTGCAATGCGCGATCCACCAACGCCATCGCCATCGCCTTACGCTCGGCGCGGCCGAACACCAGCCCGTAACCGCGGGTGAAGTGCGGCGGGTGGTCCTTGGGATCGACGAAGCCGTTGACCATTTCGCACTCGGTCAGCAGGATGTCGCCGATATCGATGGCGAAACCGAGCTCTTCAGGCACGATCTCCACCGAAACGTGGCCGGTGCGGATCTCGCCGGCGAACGGGTGGTTGCGGCCGTAGCCGCGCTGGGTGGCGTAGCCGAGCGCCAGCAGAAAACCTTCGTCGCCGCGCACCAGCTGCTGCAGGCGCGCCGAGCGCGAGCAGGGGTAGACCGGCGGGTTGCGGGTGATGTCGTCCGGCGCGCTGCCGTCGTCCTGTTCCTCCCGCGCAAGCTGCTGGCGACACAACAGATCGAACACGTGGCCGCAGTTGTCCGGCAGCGGTTCGTCGGCCTGCGGCGCACGCGGCGCTTCGCCTTCCGCCAGCAGCGCGAAATCCAGCAGCCGGTGGGTGTAGTCATAGGTCGGTCCCAGCACCTGCCCGCCGGGCAAGTCCTTGTAAACCGCCGAGATGCGCCGCTCCAGCCGCATGTTTTCGCTGGCCAGCGGCTCGCTGACCGCCAGGCGCGGCAGGGTGGTGCGATAGGCGCGCAGCAGGAAGATCGCCTCCACCAGATCGCCACTGGCCTGTTTGATGGCCAGCGCCGCCAGCTCGCGATCGTAGATGCCGCCTTCGGTCATCACCCGATCCACCGCCAGCCCCAGCTGCTGTTCGATTTGTTCTGTGCCGAGCGCCGGCAGCGCCTCGTCGCCGCGCCGCAGCTGTTCCTGCAGCTGATGGGCGGCCTCAATGGCTTTTTCGCCCCCTTTTACCGCTACGTACATCAGCACACCTCCACGCGGGTGGTCCGCGGGATCGCCAGCAGGCGATCGCCGCAGGTCAGCAAGATATCCAGCCCGAGCGGGAAGCGCTGCGGACGGTTGACGAGATAATCCAGCAGCGCCGGCGGCAGGCGCGGCGCTATCAGGCGTTGGCTCTTGATGCCGGGGCCGGTCAGGCGCAGCGCGGCGCCGTTCTCCAGTTCAGCGAGCTGCACCACCACCGTGGCGCCGCATTCCGGCGAGATTTCAGTGCCGTGCGGCAACGCCTGCAGATCGGCGGCCTGCACGTGCTCATCGAACAGGGCAAAACAGACCTCCTGCGCCGTGGCGGCCAGCGGCGCGCCGCTGTGAAAACGAATGTTTGTTAGCACTTGCTTACTATTTAGCGCTGGGCACAGCAGCAGCGGCGTTTCCTGATCGGCCAGCGTCAGCAGCGCGGCGGTGCTGGCGGCGTTCAGCGGCGCCCAGGCTGGGCCGTTCGGCAGCGTCACCCGGTGGCCCGGTTCGCTTAAGGCTTTAAGAATCAAACGGAAAGCGTGCTGCGATTGGTCTATCGGTTGTTCAAAACCGGTCAATAAACTCATGGCTTAATCCCCTCGCACCAGCGTAAAGAAGTCCACCCGGCTGGCGGCGATCGCCCGGGCGCGCAGCTGGCGCTGTTCGTGCTGCAGCGCGGCCAGCGGCGCGATCAGCTGTTGTTGCAGGCGTTCGCCGTGCTCCGGCTGTTGCAGCAGCGCATCGGCCAGCGCGCACAGCTCGGCGTGCGCCTTGTCGCGCCCGGCGATATAGCTGTAGCCGTAGCCGCCGTTGTCCAGCTGCACCACCGCGCGGGTGACCGTCATGTCCCCCAGCACGAAGCGGCGGCCGGTGGCGCCCATGCGCCCCTGCAGCTGGGCCAGGCCGATCTCCGGCGCGCGGATGCTGCGGTAACCCGGGCTGAGGTTCAGCGCCTGCCAGTGGCTGCGCAGCTGCTCGGGCCGGCTGTGCGCCAGCACCGACATCCAGCGTTGTCTCGACTCTAAGGCGTGCATTCAGTGCTCCATCGTCAGTTCAATCATGTCGGCGCGGGCCAGGCTGACGGAGTATTCCGCCACGTCTTCGCCGCCGCTGCGGACGTTAAGGGTGCGCACGCACAGCAGCGGCGCGTGGGTGGCGATCTCCAGCAGCCGGCTCTCTTTGGCCTGCGCGCGGCGCGCGCTGATGCGCGTCTGTCGGCGGGCCAGCGGCTGCTGGAGGTGCTGTTCGATAAACTGGTGCAGCGAACCGCTGTGGAACTGCTGTAGCGCCGGCCACCAGTCCAGATCGGGCAGATAATGGTCGATCACGCTCATCGGCACGCCGTTGACCCGGCGCAGGGTGCGCAGGTGGATCACCATTTCGCCTTCTTCACGCGAGAGCGCGCTGGCGACATGCCCATTGCACGGGCGCAAGACAGCGAGTAAGCGCTCACTGGTGGGGTGGCTGCCCTGCTCGAACAGGTTCTGGCTGAAGCGGGTGTTGGCGTGCAGCGGGTAGTCGTAAGGCCGCATCAGCACCAGAATGCCGACGCCGTGGCGGCGCTGCAGCCAGCCGCGCTCTACCAGCTGATCCACCGCGCGGCGCAGGGTGTGGCGATTGACCTGATAACGTTCGGCCAGCTGCTGTTCCGAAGGCAGGTAGTCGCCGCAGCGGTACTGCGTGCGCAGCTCCTGTTCCAGCTGCGCGGCGATCTGCTGATAGCGGGTGGGGTAAGTGGTCGGATGTCTAGATAACTCCATCATAATAAAAACCTCGTCATGCCGATGGCGGTGCGATGAAGGCGGAAGCGGTGCGTTTCATCGGGCGTCTACCCTGTGGTTTTCTCGTCGGCATCATGGTGACGGGCGCAGATGACAATCGCGTTACGCGTCGGTGGCGAACAGATGAACTATTTAGGACAGCCCGGGCGTGCACGGGCGGCGGCGGCGCGCTATGCTGGCGCCACTGTTGACTGACTCTGGCCGCTACCATGCCGCAACCTCTGAACGCCCCTGAACACGCCCCACGCGCCTGGCCGCTGTGGAAACCGATCCTGTTTCTGCTGGTGGTGGCCGTTGGCCTCTACTACGTCAAATGGCAGCCTTACTACGGCAAGGCCTTCGTGGCGGCGGACAGCCACTCGATCGGCAAATCTATCCTGGCCGACGGCGCCGCGAGCCCCTGGCTGGCGGCCTGGCAGTACGCGCTGGTCTACTTCACCGCGGTATGGAAGGCGGCGCTGCTCGGGGTGCTGTTAGGTTCGCTGGTGCAGGTGCTGATCCCGCGCGACTGGCTGGCGCGCACGCTCGGCCACCGGCGTTTTTCCGGCACCGTGCTGGGGGCGCTGATCGCACTGCCGGGCATGATGTGCACCTGCTGCGCCGCACCGGTTGCCGCCGGCATGCGCCGCCAGTCGGTATCCAGCGGCGCCGCGCTGGCCTTTTGGCTCGCCAACCCGGTATTGAACCCGGCGACGCTGGTGTTTATGGGATTTGTGCTCGGTTGGCCGTTCGCCGCCATCCGCCTGGTGGCGGGCGTGGTGATGGTGCTGGGCATCGCCTGGCTGGTGCAGCGCGTGACCGCCAACGATCCGCAGCCCGTCGCGCCGCAGCCGCCGGTGATGACGGCGCAGAACGACGAGCAGCCGTTCCTTGCCCGCTGGGGCAAAGCGCTGTGGGCGCTGTTTTGGTCGACCATCCCGATCTATGTGCTGGCGGTGCTGGCGCTAGGCGCGGCGCGGGTCTGGCTGTTCCCGCACGCCGACGGCGCCGTCGACAACAGCCTGCTGTGGATCATCGGCCTGGCGATCGTCGGCTGCCTGTTCGTTATCCCCACCGCGGCGGAGATCCCGATCGTGCAGACCATGATGCTGGCGGGCATGGGCGCAGGCCCGGCGCTGGCGCTGCTGATGACCCTACCGGCGGTCAGCCTGCCTTCGTTGCTGATGCTCAACAAAGCCTTCTCCGCCCGGGCGCTGTGCCTGACGGCGGCGCTGGTGGCGCTGTGCGGCGCGGTGACCGGCGTGGTGGGGATGGGGTTGGTGTAACTTACCGTCGCTGATGTGTGGCCTGAGGCTGTCTCAATGGAGGAGATGGAAGTGGAACAGCGGACTAAACCTGAAATGCACGTAGAGGCGATGTTGCTGGAGCAAGCGTTGCGTGAAAGGGTGGATGCCGCCCTTGAACGCTTAAGAAACGGCACCGCGATTTATCTCAGCCATTCGGAGGCAGAAAAACGAATGGCTATATTTAAAGCGAAAATCCGGGGGCGTTATCGAGGATGATGTTGAGCTGTGCAAGCTAACAGCTGGACCTACAGTGTCTAAGGTCGCTGTTGGTCGGCTTCGAGCGAAAAGCGGACATTTGATTAGTGTCAGCAATGACATTTTCTAACTCCACCTAACCCTTTTGAAGTCTGTAAAAAGCAAGTTGAAAAACTCCGCTGGCGTTAAATGGTATTCGGTTTAAGACACCGCTATCGGAGTTTTACCTAATGGTACAGTAGGCAAACCGGCGCGTTCTGGCCCGGTGTTGATCTCCCCCCCTATATCTGGTATGTCTCCTTACTGAGAGAGACACAACATGTAGCGTTCAGCGCTGCAGCAGGGCGATTCGATAGAATTGGCGTTATACCGAATCAATCCACAAAACGCCTAACGTCTCATTTTACAACGTCACTCCCATCCCCCAGATTCAGCGGCGGCCACATTCTCAGAAAATTTTCTCAGGACGAAAATATCGTGAATGCTATGATAAATAATGGGACTTTTTACCAAACAGACAAAGGATAACGTGAACCTATGCAACCAGAGAGAATGTCTATAGCAAAGGAATTGCGCGATTTCGCGGCAACCCTCGCAGCACAAATTAGAATACATACCCGGAATGGATTGAATGACCTGGCTAAAGCACAGGAACAGTCACTGCTGCCATTAATTAATAAAGCTTACGCAAGACAATTTATCGATTTAAATGAAAAAAAAGCCAATCATCCTGTGATTGATTACGGGGAATATACTGCTGGCTTGGGTCTCCAAATGACCGCATCCGTTAGAAAAGATAAGTTTAAGAATACGATTGATAAATTACTGAGTAATCCAGAATTGAGAAAAGGATATAGGGTAATTTGGTTTTTCTTGCTGACGGTGGATGCCGTACCTGCTTCAGCTACCTTCTACAGCAATGCTGTGACAGTGAAGTACATCACCCTAGATGATCTGATTAATCAAGTTCTACGCTCAGGAATTCAAGCACAAATAAATTTTCTGAGTTTGGCCAAAAAAGAATACTCCAGCTATTTTAAAAATGAATTTTCAAGCTTTACATTATCGGAGGGGGGTTCAGTCCCTCAAAATCTGAGATTGTTTAATGATTTCATCGGCACGGTAGAGTGGTTTCCAGAAAACCCCACAGAGGGATATTCCAGAGTCCATAGTAGTCTTGAGAATTTCAGAAAACGATTAAGCTTTTGCTCTAAAGAGGCTCGAACCATCCTCATTTCCATTGTAAAAATTGCAGAGTGTCCTGTAAGACAAGACGGAAGGGTAGAAATTTATCTTGACCAGTTAATGGGAAGTCTAAATATTTCCCCAGAAAACTCGGGTAATTTGCAGTATTACATGGAAGTATTAGAAAATAATAGACTTCTCGCATTCGAAGATGAATTTCAAGAGATGTATGAATCAGGTGAAGATATTCTGATTAAAAACAGAAGAAAGGTAATCCTGAACTACGGTATATATGATCCTGACATAAATTTATTTACAGTGTTGCCAGCATTTTATAGAAAATATCATACGCACTCAGATTTTGAGCGTGCGATAGAACACCTTGACTTTTCATTATTATCTGATTTTAAGTGCAAGGAATTTCAAAAAATAATTGACTAAAAGTATTAATATCTTAAGCATAATAAAGGTTGTGATATTATGGCAAATTTATATAAGTATATAGGTGCTGATATTGCGGATGTACTATTAATGGATGACAACCATTTCAGTATTAAATTTTCACATTTAAAAGACTATAATGACCCCTACGAGTTTTCCCTGACGATTAGTTACCAACGCCCTGCCGCCGAATTGGCATTTTATAATGAAATGATCGGTATGGTGTTACAACAACCCGTCACCTGCTTTGCAAAATCCCCTGTAATCATTCCAATGTGGGCACACTATGCGAACAACTCCACCGGATTCTCGTTGGAAATCGATGAGGATAAACTTAATCAGCATATAGTTAATGCAGGGTATGGTGATAGCAGTGTTTTACTCGATGTAGCGTATCGCGATGTACCTATTGACGGTATTAATGAAATGCTGGATCGTGCCTACCATATTTGCAAGCCACGTTATATAGGGTTTTTGCAAGATTATATTCGTTACGCCGCATACTCAGTCAAGAAGACTTGTTGGAGCTACGAACAAGAAAGACGCTTTATTATTGATGAAGATGCACTGACGAAGATCAATGCTAATTTAATGGTGTTGGCCGCCCCGACAGACTGTATCAAGTCAATTATTATTGGTCCAATGGCGACACCTGGGGTGAAGCAAAAGCTGGCTGAGATTAGCGACAAATTAGGATGCCAACGATACGAAATGGTGATTGGAAAAAGCACTACTGAACCCTTCATGATAGATCCTCATCAGAAGACATATTGTTTCGATGGCGAAAGTATCATATTTCAGCCCTATTCTTGTCAGAAGTGCCATGAACCTGTAGATGCCGGAGTTAAACAGTGTGCATGGTGCAGCATCACAGAAAATGACCAAGCAGAAGCCGCACATAGAAACTCATTTCGAATGCTAGGTGAAGCTGGAATATTAGAGGATTACCTAGAAAGATTTCGAGCAATAGGACAGGCAGCCAAAGATAAAAAAGGTTGATACAAGAGAGTTTCTTTCGTGAGAATTTTGCTGGTTAGCAGCCCTCTTAGTAGAACGGCCTTTTACCGAAAGCCGGAAAAAGAGAGAGAAAGGCCGCATTTTGTAGCCAAAAAAGCACGCCCGTAAGGGCAGAAGGAACTTGAACAAAGACGGGGGTTAACCACCCCGCCTTTTTTCGTTTCTGCGCTTCGGTTCGGCTGAATTGGCGTTTTACCGAAAGTAAAGAAAAAACTTCAGGGGCGGTCAGGCAGTGAAATGTGAACAACGTCCCTCTGTATAAGAAGCGGATGCTGCTGAAATCATAAAATTCCATTCGGGCAGGAAGGTACTGATAAGTTTTTGATTGCCGGTAAATTGCGGGTTTTACCGAATACGGTCGAACAGGAAAGTATCAGTCCGCTTTTGGCACAAAACTGCCCGTCAGATTGACTCTGTGCCATCGTTGTATCAGTTCGAACTTGGGCCAACACATCTTGCGATGAGCACTATCAACTCATCGCAACCTATGCACTACCTGGTTGCTGCTGCCGCGCCAAATCAGCGCCGGGTCTTGCAAATCCTGCACGAACTTGCCGTCGATCAGCACGTTGATCCTGTCCACCACCTGCATTTGCTGTGCGTCCAGCTCCGCCAGCCGGTAGCCGGTCCACAGCCAGATATCCTTGCTGGGGCACTCGGCGCGCACCCGTTTCACCAGCGTTAAGATGCTCGGCACGTTGGCCGGGTGCAGCGGATCGCCGCCGGAGAGCGACAGCCCCTGGCGCGGCACGCGCGTATCGTTCAGATCGGCAATGATGCGGTCTTCCAGCGCCGGGGTAAACGGCTGACCGGAGTTGAGCCGCCAGGTGCTTTTGTTGTAGCAACCGGGGCACTGGTGCACGCAGCCGGCGACAAACAGCGTGCAGCGGGTGCCGGGGCCGTTGACCACGTCGATTGGATAGTACTGGTGATAGTTCATCGTTCGTCTTCTGGCTGGAGGGCCCGGCAAGCCGAGCCCTGAGCGGATTAACCAAGCTGCCCATTACCGAGGTGTTTCACCCGGCGTTTCACCTCTTCCTGCTTGCCGGCGTTGAACGGCCGGGCATCGGGGCTGCCGAGATAGCCGCACACCCGGCGGGTGACCGAGACCTTGGCCGAGTCGTGGTTGCCGCATTTCGGGCAGGTGAAGCCTTTGCTGGTGCAGGAGAATTCACCGGTGAAGCCGCATTCGTAGCACTCGTCGATCGGCGTGTTGGTGCCGTAGTAAGGCACCCGGGTGTAGCTGTAGTCCCATACGTCTTCCAGCGCCTTCAGGTTGTGCTGCAGGTTCGGGTACTCGCCGTAGCAGATGAAGCCGCCGCTGGCCAACGGCGGGTAGGGCGCTTCGAAGTCCAGCTTGTCGTACGGATTGACCTTCTTCTCGACGTCGAGGTGGAAGCTGTTGGTGTAATAGCCCTTGTCGGTGACGCCCGGCACCACGCCGAAATCGGCGGTGTCCAGCCGGCAGAAGCGATCGCACAGGTTTTCGCTCGGCGTGCTGTAGAGGCTGAAGCCGTAGCCGGTCTCGTCTTTCCAGGCGTCGACGGCGGCGCGCAGCCGCGCGACGATCGCCACCGCTTTGGTGCGCAGCGCCTCGTCGTCATACACGTGATTTTCGCCGCCGAACAGCGCGTTGATGGTCTCGTGCAGGCCGATGTAGCCCAGCGAAATTGAAGCGCGGCCGTGCTTGAAGATATCCGCGATGTTGTCGTCGGCCTTGAGCCGCACGCCGCAGGCGCCTTCCATGTACAAGATTGGCGCCACCCGCGCCTTGATGCCTTCCAGCCGGGCGATGCGCGTCATCAGGGCCTTTTTCGCCAACTGCAGGCGCTGTTCCAGCAGCGCCCAGAAGCGCGACTCGTCGCCCATCGCCTCCAGCGCGATGCGCGGCAGGTTGAGGCTGATGACGCCGATGTTGTTGCGGCCGTCGTGCACCAGTTCGCCGTCCTGCTCGTAGGTGCCGAGGAAGCTGCGGCAGCCCATCGGCGTTTTGAACGAGCCGGTGACCTTCACCACCTGATCGTAGTTGAGGATGTCCGGGTACATGCGCTTGCTGGCGCACTCCAGCGCCAGCTGCTTGATGTCGTAGTTCGGGTCGCCGTACTGGTGGTTGAGGCCGTCGCGGATGGCGAACACCAGTTTGGGGAACACGGCGGTCTTGCGGTTTTTGCCCAGCCCGGCGATGCGGTTTTTCAGGATCGAGCGCTGGATCAGGCGCGACTCCCAGCTGGTGCCGAGGCCGAAACCGAAGGTGACGAACGGCGTCTGGCCGTTGGCGGTGTGCAGGGTGTTGACCTCGTACTCCAGCGATTGGAAGGCGTCGTAACACTCTTTCTCGGTGCGCGCCATGGCATAGCCTTTGGCGTCCGGGATCTGCCACTCTTCCGCCACCTGCAGGTGTTTGCGGAAGCTCTCGTCGACGAACGGCGCCAGAATTTCATCGATGCGGTTGATGGTGGTGCCGCCATAGATATGGCTGGCGACCTGGGCGATGATCTGCGCGGTCACGGCGGTGGCGGTGGAGATCGACTTCGGCGGCTCAATCTCGGCGTTGCCCATCTTGAAACCGTTGGTCAGCATGCCTTTCAGATCGATCAGCATGCAGTTGAACATTGGGAAGAACGGCGAGTAGTCGAGATCGTGGTAGTGAATTTCGCCGCGTTCATGGGCCAGCACCACGTCGCGCGGCAGGATGTGCTGCTTGGCGTAGTGTTTGGCGACGATGCCCGCCAGCAGGTCGCGCTGGGTGGGGATCACCTTGCTGTCCTTGTTGGCGTTTTCGTTCAGCAGCGCGCGGTTGCTTTGCTCGACCAGGCCGCGAATTTCCTGATTCAGGCGGCCACGCAGTTCGCGCGCCACGTCGCGATCGTGGCGGTATTCGATATAGGCGCGCGCCAGCTGTTTGTACTCGCCGGCCATCAGCTGGTTTTCCACCGCCTGCTGGATCTCGTGGATATCGACGCGCGGCTGCTGCTCCATGCGCTGAGCGACCACGCGGGCGACGGTGGCGCAGTAGTCGGCATCGACCACGCCCACCGCCAGCGCGGCGCGCTCGATGGCCTGCGCGATGCGCGCTTCGTCAAAAGGTACCTGGCAACCGTCCCGCTTAATCACTACTGGTTTCACGTTGTACTCCTTGTTCCCCGAGGGAGCGTTGATACCCGCCTGACGCGGCGAGCAACCGTCAAATGTCGCTTATCCACAGGGCAAAGCCGCAGCGCGCAAGGGCTGTGGCGGCGTGTGGATGATTTTGTGGATAACTACTATATATAGGTGTTCGTAATTCTTAATGCACTATATATAGATATTGACGCGATTCTTTTGATGTAGAACAAGGAAAACGGAAGAGCGTGCGCAAGCTGAACAGACGTCAATCGCCGGTTGGCCGATCGCGAAAATGTTCCAGCAGAAAATCGACCCAAACGCGCACCCGCGGCGGCAGATCCGCCGAAGCGTAATAGAGCCACAGCTGCACCGGGCGCGGCCAGCATTCCGCCAGCACTGGCCGCAGCGTGCCCTGCTCGAAGTGTTTCTCGACGTACCAGCGCGCCAGGTTGACGATGCCCAGCCCGGCCAGCGCCGCATCCAGCAGCATTTCCGGGCGGCTGGCCACCAGCCGGCCGTTCAGATCCAGCGCCAGCGTTTCGCCCTGATGGCGCAGCTGCCATTTGACGTGGCGGCCGTTGGCCGGGTTGCGGTGCAGCAGGCAGTCGTGCCGCAGCAGATCGTGCGGCGTTTGCGGTTCACCGCGCCGCGCCAGATAGTCGGGTGACGCCGCCAGCACCATATGCATCGGGTAGAGCGGGCGGGCCACCAGCCGGCTGTCGGGATCGACCCGGCTGCCGATGCCGACGTCAAAACCTTCGCCCACCAGATTCACCACCCGCGCATCCAGCGACAGATCGAGATCGATCTGCGGGTAGCGCGCCAGAAATTGCGGGATCAACGGCATCAGCATCTGGCGGCCGAAGCCGGGGATCATCGTGACGCGCACCATCCCGGCAGGCGCCTGCCGTTCGCCGCCGGCGCTTTCCAGCGTCACCGCCAATGCCTGCCACAGCGGCGCCACCTGCGCCAGCAGCGCTTTGCCCTCGTCGGTCAGCAGCACGTTGTGGGTGTTGCGCTGAAACAGCCGCAGCGCCAGCTTCTCTTCCAGCGCGCGGATGTTTTTGCTGACCGCCGCCGGCGTCACGCCCAGCTGGCGAGCGGCAGCGGAGAAATTTTGCGCCTGTGCGGCGGCGAGGAAGGCCGGCAGCAGGCGGTGCACGTCAAAGGGCAGCGACATAGTGGTTGATACTTTCGGTTGAAATTGAAGTGACCTTTAACAGCCTACACCCGAAGCGGCGGAAATGGAAAAATGCCCTCATCTTCTTATGACCGAGGAATCGTTATGTCACGCATTTTAGTGTTAACCGCCCACCGCACCCCCGACGAGTCGCGCATTAATAAGGCGTTGATCGAGGCCGTACGCCCGCTGCCCAACGTGACCGTTCACGAACTGATCCGCGCTTACCCGGATTACCGCATCGACGTGGCGCGCGAGCAGGAACTGCTGCAGAGCCATGATGCGGTAGTGATGCTGTTCCCGTTTTATTGGTACAGCTCGCCGGCGATCCTCAGCGAATGGCAGGATGCGGTATTAACCTACGGTTTCGCCTACGGCAGCGCAGGCACCCAGCTGCACGGCAAGCCGCTGCAGCTGGTGGTGAGCACCGGCGGCGACGCGCAGGCTTATACGGCGCAAGGGTATAACCGTTATCCGGTGCAGGATCTGCTGCTGCCGTTCCACGCTATGGCCAACCTGACCGGCATGGATTACCTGCCGCCGCATTTGGTGCAGGGCGTGAGCGACATGAGCGATGAGCAGTTGGCGCAAGAGGCCGCCGGGGTGGCGGCGCTGCTGGGGAAATGGTAGGGCGCAGCGCTCGCCGCGCCCTGTGGGGTTAGTCTTCGAGCAGCCACCACACCGCTTCGAACGGCCGCAGCGTCAGCGCCTGCGGCTGGTCCGCCGAGTCGCTGTAGTTGCTCATCAGCGGGCGCCACTGGGCGGAAGGCTCCACGCCCGCCGCCGCCCAGGCCTGCGGCTCGCGGCTCAGGTTGGCCGCCACCAGCAGGCGCTGGCCGTTCCAGCTGCGCTGATAGCACCACAGCGCCGGGTGTTCCGGCGCCAGATCCTGATAGTCGCCGTGGGTCAGCAGCGGGTACTGCTTGCGCAGGGTGATCAGCTGGCGGTAGGCGTAAAACACCGAGTCGAGGTCGGCCAGCGCCGCTTCGGCGTTGATCTGCGGGTAGTTCTCGGCGCAGCCGATCCACGGCGTGCCGGTGGTGAAACCGGCGTGCGGCGCGGCGCTCCACTGCATCGGCGTGCGGCCGTTGTCGCGCGATTTGTCGGCCAGGATCGCCAGCAGTTCGGCATCGCTGCGGCCCTGAGCGCGCAGTTCAGCGTACATGTTCAGGCTTTCCACGTCGCGATACTGTTCAATGGCGCGGAAGCCGGGGTTGGTCATGCCGATCTCTTCACCCTGGTAGATATAAGGCGTGCCTTGCATGCCATGCAGCACCATCGCCAGCATTTTAGCGGCCGGCAGCCGCAGTGCGCCTTCATCGCCGAAGCGCGACACGATGCGCGGCTGATCGTGGTTGCACCAGAACAGCGCATTCCAGGCGCGGTTATGCATTCCTTGCTGCCAGTGGCGGAAGATCTGCTTCAGCTCCACGTAATCCGGCGCCGCCCGCGTCCATTTTTCACCGCCGGCGTAGTCCACCTTCAGGTGGTGGAAGTTGAAGGTCATCGACAGCTCTTCGCCGCTCTGCGCCGCGTACTGCTGGCAATGCTCAAGCGTGGTGGAAGACATCTCGCCCACCGTCATCAGGCCGCGCGGCTGAAACACCTCGCGGCTCATTTCCTGCAGGAACTCGTGGATGCGCGGGCCGTCGGTATAGAAGCGGCGGCCGTCGCCCTGGCTGTCGGACGGGAAGTCCTGCTGTTTGGACACCAGGTTGATCACGTCGAGGCGCAGCCCGTCGACACCTTTGTCCGCCCAGAACTGACACACTTTCTTCAGCTCTTCGCGCACCGGCGGGTGTTCCCAGTTGAGATCCGCCTGCTCGGTGGCGAACAGGTGCAGGTAGTACTGGCCGCTGTCGGCGTGCCATTGCCAGGCGTTGCCGCCGAACTTGGAGCGCCAGTTGTTCGGCGGCGTATCGCCTTCGCCGTCGCGCCAGACGTAGAACTGACGATACGGGCTGTGGCGATCCTGCGCGGCCTTGAACCACGGGTGCTCGGTCGAGGTGTGGTTGAATACCATGTCCATCACGATGCGGATGCCGCGCTGGTGGGCGGCGGCGACCAACTGCTCGAAGTCCGCCATCGTGCCGTAAGCCGGATCGATGGCGCAGTAGTCCGCCACGTCATAGCCGTTGTCCACCTGCGGCGATACGTAGACCGGCGTCAGCCAGATGGCGTCGACGCCCAGCTCCTGCAGATAGTCCAGCCGCCGGGTCACGCCGGCCAAATCGCCGTAGCCGTTGCCGGTGCTGTCCTGAAAACTCTTCGGATAAATTTGGTAGATGACGCCGTTCTGCCACCAAGGGGTTGGGTTGCTCATAGCTGTATACCTTTGAATCGTGACAACGGGCCCGTACCCTTCATCTTTCAAACTGCAGCGTTGTTGGCTGCTGGCGCTGCACCCCAGTCACTTACTTGAGTAAGCTCCTGGGGACTTGCACCCTTGCTGCCTAGCTGCAGCTCGAAAGCTATAGGGTATTTCCAGCCTCTACATTCATGTTGCGTATTTTGCGTCAATTAAACCGGCAGCTCGCCGCGGGCGGCCTTGCGTTTGTAGACCATGATGGTCAGCACCAGCGGGATGACGATCGCCACCAGAATCGCCAGCGAGTAAATCAGCCAGAACTGCGGCTTGATAGACAGGATGCCCGGCAGGCCGCCGACGCCGATACCGTTGGCCATTACGCCGTCCAGGCCGCAGATCAGGCCCGCGATCGCGGAGCCGATCATCGCGCACAGCATCGGGAAGCGGTATTTGAGGTTGATGCCGTACATCGCCGGTTCGGTCACGCCGAGGTAGGCGGAGATCGCTGCCGGCACCGAGATTTCACGCTCGTTGGCCTTGCGGCTGATGATGATGATGCCGAGCACCGCCGAGGCCTGCGCGATGTTGGACAGCGCAATCAGCGGCCACACCGGGGTGCCGCCCATGCTCTGGATCATCTGCATGTCGATAGCCAGCGTGGTCTGATGCACGCCGGTGATCACCAGCGGCGCATACAGGAAGCCGAACAGCGCGGCGCCCACCGGGGCGAAGCTGCCGGTCATCACCGCTTTCACCGCCCAGGCGACGCCGTCGCCGATCATGCGGCCGAACGGCCCGATCAGCGCGTGCGCCAGGAACGCCGCCAGCAGCAGCGAAACCACCGGCACCACCACCAGATAGAGATAGTCGGGGACGATCTTTTTCAGCCGGGTTTCGATCCAGCCCAGCGCCATGCCCGCCAGGATCGACGGGATCACCTGCGCCTGATAACCCACTTTCTGGATCACGAACCAGCCGAAGTTCCACACTTCCGGCGTTTGCTGGCCGAGCAGGTAGGAGTTCATCAGCTGCGGCGACACCAGGGTGACACCCAGCACGATGCCGAGCACCGGGGTGCCGCCCATCTTTTTCACCGTCGACCAGCAGATGGCCACCGGCAGGAACATGAAGATCGCTTCACCGAGCAGCCACAGGAAGTCGTAAACGGTTTTCCACGCCGGGTGCATCTGCGCCAGCGTTTGGCCGCCGGACATCGGGATGTCGCCGATCACGTTGCGGAAGCCGAGGATCAGACCGCCGCTGATCAGCGCCGGCAGCAGCGGGAAGAAGATTTCGGCGAAGTGGGAGATGGTGCGCTCGGTCCAGGTCATGTTCTGGCGCGCGGCCACCTTGGCCTGTTCCTTGTCGGCCTCGTTGACGCCGGTGCTGGCGATCAGGGCCTGATAGTAGTCGCCGACGTCGGTGCCGATCACCACCTGGAACTGCCCGGCGTTGGTGAAGCACCCTTTGACCATCGGCAGCGCTTCGATCTCTTTCGGTTTCGCCTTGTTGGGATCGTTGAGGACGAAACGCAGCCGGGTAATGCAATGGCTGACGGTGGCGATGTTCTCGCGGCCGCCGACCAAAACAATCAGGCGATCAATATCCTGCTGTTTTACTTTGCTCATTATGGGATACCTGCAGAGGTGTTGACTGAGTAATGATCAAAGCTTAGCCACTCGGCTTTTTGAATGAAATGGGAACGTTCCCGGTTTGGGGTGAGGATCACAAAATGACAAAAAATGGTCAACTTCTAATCAGGTCGTCAGGAAAGTTTGCTGGGCACCACCAGGCGGCGGATCCCCTGTTCGCCGCTGAGCTGCGCCAGCAGCTGCTGCGCCGCCAGCAGGCCGGCGCTGCCGTAGCCGAACTCGACCGACAGGGTGTCGGGGAACAGGAAGCTGAGCAGCGGGGTGTTGCCGATGGCGCACACTTGAATGGCGCGCGCCGGCTGCTGCTGCAGGTACTTGATCGCGCCGAGGGCGATGCTGTCGGAGGCGCAGATCAGCGCGCTGGTGTGCGCATCGATCACTTCGGCGGCGTGCTGGAAACCGCTCTGGTAGCTCAGCTCGCCCAGCGCGGCGCGCGGCGTGAGCGTGAGGCGTTCGCAGGCGTCGAGATAGGCCTGATAGCGGCGCTGGCCGGTGGTGGCGTCGCTGAGCTGCACCCCCAGATAGCCAATATGCCGATGCCCTTGTTGATACAGGCGATCCATCAACAGGTTCACCGCGCCGGCGTCGTCGTAGCAGACGGACGAGAAGCCGTCGTATTCGCGCACCATCACCACCATTTTTTCCTGCCACGGCTTGAGCATCGCCGCGGTCAGGCCGGTGAAGCCAAACAGGATCACGCCGTCGACGTTGCGCTGATGCAGTACGTGCAGATGCTCCTGCACCAGGCGGGTTTCGAACTGGCTCTCCATCACGATCGGATCGAAGCCCTGCTGGTACAGCAACGGCAGCATGGTGCGCACCGCCTGGTTCTCCGACGGCGAATCGAGACGGGAAACGATGATGCCCACCACTTTGTCGCTCTGGCCGCGCATGGCGCGCGCCGACTTGGAGGGGGTAAACCCTTGCTGACGGATCACCGCTTCCACCCGTTCACGGGTTTGCGGGCTCACGCTGCCTTCATTGTTCAACACGCGTGAGACGGTGGATTTGCCTACGCCGCTCAGGCGTGCGATGTCCTTGATGGTCAGCCGGTTTTGCATGGTTTACTTTTCGTTGAAGTGGACAGGCGTAACATAACGGCCTGTAAAACAATGCCCGTCAGCATAGCTCATTTTCCTACGGGGATCTTGATGCAAAACGGGATTGTTGCACTGCGCTGAACGGCCGCTCCTGCCGCTCTGTTTTTCCCTTTACCGGAGGTTATACCCCATATGGACCCCGACCCGACTGCTTTAGACACTCACTCGGTTCTCCGGTAAAACCTCTCCGCCTGGCGCTGCTGTTTTACCGGTGAAGTACATCACGGTAACCGGTAGCGCGCGCTTCGTCGTTCGCTCCTGCTGCTGAAAAAAAGAATAAGGATCTGCGTTGGCAGAGGCTTTTTGGCGCACCCGCCATCCGCCCGGCCGATGACGATCCCCGTTTACCCGCTGCCGTGAGGCACCGGGCGACGAGGTGCGAACCATGAAACTGAAAAAACTCCCCCGTCAGCTGCTGGGCCTGTTCGCCCGCGGCCTCCCGCGCCGTTTGGTACGCCGCGACAGCTTGCTGGACGGCGTCAGCGGCGCTGCGCGCGATATGCCTGCCGGCCTGGCGCAGCAGCGGCTGGCATGCGCCGCCGCAGAGACGATGCAGCTGTTTGAGCGTTTTCACAGCCACCCGGAAGGCATCACCGCCTATGAGGCGGAACAGGTTCGCCGGCGCTGCGGCGAGAACGTCATCGACGATCAGCAGAAAGAGGCCTGGTGGCAGCACCTGTGGCACTGCTACCGCAACCCGTTCAACCTGCTGCTGACCGCGCTCGGCATGATCTCTTACGCCACCGAGGATCTCACCGGCGCCTTGGTGATCGCGCTGATGGTGCTGATCTCCACGTTGCTGAACTTCATCCAGGAGGCGCGCTCCAACCGGGCGGCCGATGCGCTGAAGGCGATGGTGAGCAACACCGCCACGGTGATCCGCAGCGACGCGCACACCGGCAAGAGCGAACACGTGGAGCTGCCGATCGCACAGCTGGTGCCGGGCGACATCATCAAGCTGGCGGCCGGCGACATGATCCCGGCGGATCTGCGCGTGCTGTCGGCCAAGGATCTGTTCATCAGCCAGGCGGCGCTGACCGGCGAATCGCTGCCGGTGGAGAAATCCGCCGCGCCGCAATTGTTGGCGGCCGATCCGCTCGACTGCCAGAACCTGTGCTTCATGGGCACCAACGTGGTCAGCGGCACCGCGCTGGCGATGGTGATCGGCACCGGCGGCGGCACCTATTTCGGCCAGCTGGCGCAGCGCGTCACCAGCCAGGATGAGCAGCCGAACGCCTTCCAGAGCGGCATCAGCAAGGTCAGTTGGCTGCTGATCCGCTTTATGCTGGTGATGACGCCGATCGTGCTGCTGATCAACGGCTACACCAAGGGCGACTGGTGGGAGGCGGCGCTGTTCGCGCTGTCGGTGGCGGTCGGGCTGACGCCGGAGATGCTGCCGATGATCGTCACCTCGACGCTGGCCAAAGGGGCGGTGAAGCTGTCGCGCCAGAAGGTGATCGTCAAACGGCTGGACGCCATCCAGAACTTCGGCGCCATGGATATTCTGTGCACCGACAAGACCGGCACTCTGACCCAGGACAAGATCGTGCTGGAGCGCCATACCGATGCGTTCGGCGCCGGCAGCGAGCGGGTGCTGCGCTACGCCTGGCTGAACAGCTTCTACCAGACCGGGCTGAAAAACCTGCTCGACGTGGCGGTGCTGAGCTGCGCGGAGCAGAACCGGCAGCCGGAGGCGCTGCAAAACTACCGTAAGGTGGATGAGATCCCGTTCGACTTCGTGCGCCGCCGCATGTCGGTGGTGGTGGCCAAAGACAACGAGTATCACGAGCTGGTGTGCAAGGGCGCGCTGGAAGAGATGCTGGCGATTTGCAGCCACGTGCGCCACGAAGACGAGGTGATCCCGCTGAGCGAGGCGCTGCTGGCGAGGATCCGCTGCATCACCGACGATCTCAACCAGCAGGGGCTGCGGGTGGTAGCAGTGGCCAACAAGATCCTGCCGGCGCAAACCCATGAATACGGCGTGGCGGACGAGTCGGATCTGATCCTCGAAGGCTACGTCGCCTTCCTCGATCCGCCGAAGGAAAGCACCGCACCGGCGCTGGCGGCGCTGAAACAGAACGGCGTCACGGTGAAGATCCTCACCGGCGACAACGAGCTGGTGGCCGCCAAAGTGTGCCGTGACGTCGGGCTCGAGGCCGATCATCTGCTGCGCGGCAGCGAGATCGAGCAGATGGACGACGAGCAGCTGGCGCAGGCGGCGGCGCGCACCACGGTGTTCGCCAAGCTGACGCCGCTGCACAAGGAGCGCATCGTCAAACTGCTGCGCCGCCAGGGGCACGTGGTGGGCTTTATGGGCGACGGTATCAATGACGCGCCGGCGCTGCGCGCGGCCGATATCGGCATCTCCGTCGATTCGGCGGTGGACATCGCCAAGGAAGCGGCGGACATCATCCTGCTGGAAAAAAGCCTGATGGTGCTGGAGCAGGGGGTGATCGAAGGGCGCCGCACCTTCGCCAACATGCTGAAATACATCAAGATGACCGCCAGCTCCAACTTCGGCAACGTGTTCAGCGTGCTGATCGCCAGCGCCTTCCTGCCGTTTCTGCCGATGTTGCCGCTACACCTGTTGATTCAGAACCTGATGTACGACATCTCGCAGATCGCCATCCCGTTCGATAACGTCGACGATGATCAAATCACTCAGCCGCAGCGCTGGAACTCCGCCGATCTGGGGCGGTTTATGGTGTTCTTTGGGCCGATCAGTTCAATTTTCGACGCGCTGACCTTCAGCCTGATGTGGTGGGTATTCAAGGCCAATACGCCGGACATGCAGACGCTGTTCCAGTCCGGCTGGTTCGTGGAAGGGCTGCTGTCGCAAACGCTGATCGTGCACATGATCCGCACGCGCAAAATTCCGTTTATCCAGAGCCGCCCGTCCTGGCCGCTGTGCATCATGACGCTGGCGGTGATCGCCACCGGCATCGGCCTGGTGTTCTCACCGCTGGCCGGCTTCTTGCAGCTGCAGGCGCTGCCGCTCGGCTACTTCCCGTGGCTGGTGCTGATCCTCGCCGGTTACATGGTGCTGACCCAGTGCGTGAAAGGCTGGTTCGTGCGCCGCTACGGCTGGCAATAACCCGTTCGCCCCCTCCGGCCCGGAGGGGGCAACTGTGATCCCGTCCGCTTTTTCACCGCAACGGTTGGACATCTGTTCTGTGCTGAGTCTTTATCTACAGCGTTGGCTGTTTTCCCCTGCGCCTTTCAAGCCACCGCGTTGTTGTTTATCGCCTAGCGGTGGTTTGAAATTCATTGGGGATATTTTGTTTTTTTCCTCTGAGGAATTTCCGATGCACAGACCTTTCCGTTATACGCTACTGGCTTCATCGTTATGGTTTTCTTGCGGCGCGCTGGCGCAGCCGGCGGGTGATTTGCCGCTGATGCCCTGGCCGCAGCAGGTGGAAGTGACGCAACCGGCGGGCAAGCTGGTTTTGGATCACCGTTTGTCCCTGACGCTGCAGGGTGACGACTTGGGTGACGCGCTGCCGCGCTGGCGCCAGCGCATCGAACTGCAGACCGGTTGGACGCTGGCGCCGAGGGAGGAAGCGAACGGCGCGGCGATCAGGGTGGTGATCAAGGATCGGGTGGCGGCGCAGCCGCTGCCGGGCAGCGATGAGAGTTACCGGCTGGCGGTCACGCCGCAGGGCGCCACGCTGACCGCCAACACCCGCTTCGGCGCGCTGCGCGGCATGGAGACCCTGCTGCAACTGCTGCAGACCGACGGGCAAAACACTTTCCTGCCATTGGTGGATATTCGCGACGTGCCGCGTTTTCCGTGGCGCGGCGTGCTGCTGGATTCGGCGCGCCATTTCCTGCCGCTGCCGGACATTTTGCGCCAGCTCGACGGCATGGCGGCGGCCAAGCTCAACGTATTCCACTGGCACCTGACCGACGATCAGGGCTGGCGCTTCGCCTCCGAGCATTACCCTAAATTGCAGCAGCAGGCCAGCGACGGCCAGTTCTACACCCGTGAGCAAATGCAGCAGGTGGTGGCTTACGCCACGGCGCGCGGCATTCGCGTGGTGCCGGAGATCGACATGCCGGGGCACGCCTCCAGCATCGCGGTGGCCTATCCCGACCTGATGAGCGCGCCGGGGCCGTATCGCATGGAGCGCGAGTGGGGCGTGCATAAGCCGACGCTCGATCCGACCCGAGACGAGGTGTATCGGTTTGTCGATACGATCGTCGGCGAGCTGGCGGCGATCTTCCCCGATCCTTATCTGCACATCGGCGGCGACGAAGTGGACGCCAGCCAGTGGCGGGCGTCGCCGTCGATTCAGGCGTTTATGCAGCAGAACGGGCTGGCGGATACCCATGCGCTGCAGGCCTACTTCAACCAGAAGCTGGAAAAGATCCTCGAGAAGCACCAGCGGCAGATGGTCGGCTGGGACGAGATCTATCATCCGTCGCTGCCGCGTTCGATCGTCATTCAGTCCTGGCAGGGGCAAGACTCGCTGGGCGCCAGCGCGCAGGACGGCTATCAGGGCATCCTCTCCACCGGTTTCTACCTCGATCAGCCGCAAAGCACCGCCTATCACTACCGCAATGAAATTCTGCCGCAGCCGCTGGGGGTTGAGACGGCGGTGCAGCCCGGCGAGCAGGCGCAAAGCTGGCGTTTCAGCATGCCGCGCCTGAAGGGCAGCGCGGTGGAGGGCAGCTTCACGTTGATCGAGGGCAAGCAGGGCTGGCGCGGCTTTATCGATTTCAACGGCAAATCGCGCCGCGCGGTGCACGATATCGTCTGGCGCACGCCGCAGCAGGTGACGTTCCGCGTCGATACCTGGATGGGCGACACGCGGCCGGTGTTTACGCTGCAACAGGACAAGCTCAGCGGCTATACGCTGGTCGGCAACGTGCGTTACCCCACCCAGGGCGAGAAACTGGCGGCGGCGCCGGCGGGCAAGATGCCGGTGGTGCCGGATGAGAAGGGGCAGGCCAAGATCCTCGGCGGGGAAGCGGCGCTGTGGGCGGAAAACGTGCGTGCGCCGCTGATCGATCTCAAGCTGTGGCCGCGCGCCTTTGCGGTGGCGGAGCGGCTGTGGTCGGCGCAGGACGTCACCGATGAGAACAACATGTACCGGCGGCTGGCGGCGATCGACGCCTGGTCGGTGGTGTCGGTCGGCCTGCAGCAGCACGCGGAAACGGCGCGCGAATTCACCCGGCTGAGCAACAGCGTGCAGATCATGCCGCTGCAGATCCTGGCCGAGGCGGTGGAACCGGCGCAGTATTACACCCGCCAGCACCTGAAGTTCCAGGCCGGCAACTATCACCAGTTCGAACCGCTGAACCGCTTTGCCGATGCGCTGCCGCCGGAGAGCGAGGCGGTGCGCGCCATGCATGCGCAGGTCGCGGCTCTGCTGAAGGATAAGCGCGATAAGGCGGCGGCGCAGGCGCTGCGCGAACGGCTGCAGCGCTGGCAGGCGAACGGCGCGGCGCTGCAGACGGCGATCGTGGGCAACCGCACGCTGCAAGATCTGGCGCCGGTGGCGCAGGACGTGGATGCCCTGGCCGCATTGGGGTTAACGCTGCTGGATCGCCATCAGCAGGACAAACCGCTGAGCCGGGCCGAGGCCGAACGAGCGCAGCGCCGGCTGGATGCGGCGGCGCAGACGCGCGACGAAGTGGTGATTGCCGCGGTGTACCCGTTGGAGGCGCTGCTGCGGGGGCTTAAAACGGAGTGAGGGTGACGGGGCTCGGCCAGTTGAGCCCCGGTTTTGTTACGCCTGTAGCGACAGCGGCGCATACCCGATGGCGTGCTGCAGGTAATTCAGCAGCAGCTGGCGGGTGAAGCGCGGCTCATCGATACCGCTGCCCTGCAGGAAGCGTTGCAGGTTGCTGCAGTCCCACCGATAGGTGTCTTGATAGAGCTCCACCGTCGATAGCTCGTCTACCATAGGATCCTTGAACAGGCTGAGCAGCGGGTACAGCGGCGCGTCGCTGTCGTTTTCCCATTGTGCCCGCCACTGTGCGAAGGGCAAGGGACGAAAACGATAACCGAACTCGCGCTCCAGCAGGCTGAAAAACTCACGCAGCGTCAGATTATTGTCACCTTGATGGATCAGGTTGAATTTCTGCCCCAGCGCCTGCGGGTTGCGAGAGACGTGGGCGATGGCCCGGGTCATGTAATCCACCGTGGTCAACCCTTCGCGCATATCCCGCAAATCCGGCACCGTGCCGCTGCTGATGCAGGTTTTCACCAGCCGTCCCCACCATTGATAATCGGCGTTGACGCCGGTACGGCTGTGGCAGGTGGCGTAGCCCAGGCGGAAGGTCATCAGCGGCAGGCCTTGCGCCGCCGCCAAATCGGCGATTTTCTCCATCACCCATTTGCTGCGCACGTAGCCGATATCGCGGCTGACCGCCGGCAGGTTTTGGTCGATATCGTCGCTTTCCCGCATCACCCGCTTGCCGGTGTGCAGATGCCCCCAGCTGTATACGGAGATGGTCGACAGCAGCATCAGCGGCTTGGTGCGGCTATGCGCCGCGAAGCGAATGATTTCCCGCAGGCCCTGCACGTTGTCGCGCTTCATGTAGGCGTAAGGCTGGATAAAATTCACCGCGCTGGCCGAATGGTAAATCAGATCGATATCTCGGCTTAACGCCCTGTAGGCCGCCGGCGTCAGCGAAAAGTCGTGTTCCGCTACGTTGCCAGGCACGATATGAATGCGCGCGTGCTGGCTGGCGTTCAGCGCGATCCGGTAGCGCTGCAGCACCGCCTCCAGCCGCTGTCTCGGCGGCAGTTTGGCGCCGTCGCGCACCAGACAGTACAGCTCGGCGTCGGTGGTGCGCAGCAGATCGGCCAACAGATGCGCGCCGACGAAGCCGGTGGCGCCGGTCAGCAAAATGGCGCGCGGCGCGCTGATTTGCCGCGGATCGAACGTCGGATCGATGACGAGATCCGACGGCAAATACACATCATCCTGTAAGGCACGCGCTTCGCCTTGCCGCTGTGTCGGTTGCCGGTCTCTGCGTTGTGCCAGTGCCTGTGCCAGGGCACCCAGAGTGGGATATTCATAGATGTCGTGCACCGAAGTCTCGACGGCAAATGCCTCGGCCAGCGCCGTCATCAGCTTGGCCGCCAACAGCGAATGGCCGCCCAGCGAGAAAAAATCATCGTCGGTTGCGGGCTGTTCCACTTTCAGCAACGAACGCCAGAGATCGGCGACGATGCGCTGATCGGCGGTCAGCGGTTGCGCAACGCCGGCGCTGACCGGTTGGTAATGCGCCAACAGAGCCGCTTTGTCGATCTTGCCGTTGTTGTTCAGCGGCATGTGTTGCAGTAAACGATAATCGGCGGGCAGAAATGCGGTGGGCAGCGTTTCTTTCAGTTTCTGTCGGACGCGTGCGATCACGTTTTCGCCGTCACACTCCGCGACCAGAAACGCCACGATTTTCTTGCCCAGCGGATCATCTGCCGCCGCCACGGCGGCCACCGCTTTACGGATGCCCGCAACCTGCAGCATGGCGTTTTCGATTTCGCCCAGTTCAATGCGATTGCCGCGGATTTTGACCTGATCGTCGATACGGCCCAGATATTGAATGCGGCCATCCGCCAGCCAACGAGCCCGATCGCCGCTGCGGTACAGGCGCAATCCGGCGAAGTGAGGCGGGGTGATGAAGCGCTCGGCGGTCAACGCCGGATTGTTCAGGTAGCCGCGGGCCAGACAGCGGCCGCTGATATACAGCTCGCCGGGGCGATCGCCGATCACGGGCTGCAGTCGGTCATCGAGGATGAAGATTTCGGTATCGCCGATGGGCCGCCCAATGCTGGCGGGCGGGTTTTGCGTGGCGCAAGCCACCCGGTTGCAGGTGGCGAAGATGGTGGCTTCCGTCGGGCCGTAGTAATCGATCAATGAATAATCGATGCCGCGCAGATCGACCGGATGAAGTTTCTCCCCTGAGCTGAACAGATACCGCAGCGCCAGATTGGCCGGTTGCGGCGCGCCGACCACTTCGGCGACCAGTACGGCGGGCAGGCTGGCGTGGGTAATGCCCTGTTCGGCAAAGTAGGCCAGCAGGACTTCCGGCTGCAGGCGAGCGTCTTCCGGGGGCAGATACAATGTGCCGCCGCTGGTCAGAGGCGACCAGATCTCCCATTGCGCAACGTCGAAACTCAAGCCGGCGATCAGCGTAGAACGACTTTCGGCATCCATAGCGAATTGCTTGTTATGCCAGAGAATTAAATTCAGCAGCGACTGATGTTCTATCAGCACACCTTTCGGTTTGCCGGTGGTACCTGAAGTGAAAATGAGATAAACGATGGCATCGGGAGACGGAGAAATTAACGTTATATTCTCCTGCGGAGAAATTGATATATTATCAATATAAATAATATCCTCGCTGAAGTTATTTTCCGAAAGCGCTATCGTCGCGTTGCTGGCGAGTATTAAAGGGGAACCGCTTTGCGTAACGATATCCTGTATTCTTTTTTCCGGGTAACGGGCGTCGATGGGAATATAGCCTGCGCCGGCTTTGACGATCGCCAACATACCGATCAGCATTTCCGGCGTGCGCAGCGTGACGAGCGGCACATAGCTGCCGGGCGCCACGCCCCGCCGTAGCAACAGCGCGCACAGTGCGCTGCTGGCTTCATCCAATTGACGGTAGGTCAGGCGTTTATTATCGCCGACGACGGCAAGTTTTTCCGGATAACGGGAAGCTTGTTGGATAAAATAATCCAATACGCTAGGTGCCATGGTTATCTCCTGTCATTATTCACGAAGTGAACGAAATGAAACAGCAATGACCCGGCCGGGTGAAAAACAATTATAGGCGTATTTTTATTAGGGAATTGTAAATGTGAACGATATTACGCTATCGCTATAAATTAATTGGGTTAAAAAATTATTATCAATAAAAACGGCCAGCCGAAGCTGACCGTGATTCGCGTGCGCGTCGATTAACGACGCACGGCGATGGCTTCGATTTCGATCTTCACGTCTTTCGGCAGACGCGCCACTTCTACGCAGGAGCGGGCCGGGAACGGCGCGCTGTGCTCGGTGAAGAAGGCTTCGTACGCGGCGTTGACGGTGGCGAAGTCGTTCAGGTCTTTCACGAACACGGTGGTTTTCACGATGTCGGCAACGAGCAGGCCGGCGGCTTCGACGATCGCCTTGACGTTTTCCAGCGACTGGCGCGCCTGTGCGGCGACGTCGTCGGCGACGGAGCCGGTTTTCGGATCGACCGGGATCTGGCCGGAAGTGATGATCATGCTGCCCAGATCAACGCCCTGCACGTAAGGACCAATGGCTGCCGGGGCGAGTTCAGTGCTGATGTTACGTGACATGTTTTCTCCTGATAAACGAGGATTGTTCTATCCAGAAATCCCATTATAGGGCGTCACCGGGAGAATGACAGCGCCATCTCCCGGCGCCCATGCCGGGCTTAGTCGGCCTGCAACACCACCTGATGCTCGAACTCTTTTTCGCAGTAGCGGCATTTCAGGTGCACTTCGCCGCCGCGCGATTTGACGCTGAAGCTCGACGCCACCGGCTCGCTGCGGCTGATGCAGTTGCCGTTCGGGCAGGTCAGCACGCCGTCGATGTGGTCCGGCAGGCTGAGGGTCAGCTTGCGCACCACTTCATAGTTGTCGATGCGGTTTACCGTGGCCTTCGGCGCGTACATCGCCAGTTGGTTGGCCTGCTGCTCGGTCAGGAAGGTGTTCTCGATCTTGATCAGATCCTTGCGGCCCAGCTCGTTGGAGGGCAGGTTCAGGCCGATGGTGATGCGCTGGTCGGTGGCGGTCAGCTTGAACAGCGTCAGCAGTTTGAAACCGATCTGCGCCGGAATGTGGTCGATTACCGTGCCGCATTTGATCGCTTCCACCTGCAGTTTGTTGTCATGAGTCATGGCGGTTCCCCCTTAAAGAGCCAAATCTGCGTTGAGCACCAGCGCCAGCAGCGCCTGGCGGGCGAAGATGCCGTTGCCCGCCTGCTGGAAGTAGTAAGCGTGCGGCGTTTTATCCACGTCGGTGGCGATCTCGTCGATGCGCGGCAGCGGGTGCAGCACCTTGAGGTTGGCGCGCGCGCCGGCCAGATCCGCGGCGCGCAGCACGAACTGCGCCTTCACGTTGGCGTACTCGGACGGATCGAGGCGCTCTTTCTGCACCCGGGTCATGTAGAGAATATCCAGCTCCGGCACCACTTCTTCAATGCTGCCGTGCAGGCTGTACTCGATGCCTTTCTCTTCCAGCATTTTCAGGATGTAGGCCGGCATCGCCAGCGCGTCCGGGGCGATGAAGTAGAAGCGGTTGCCTTCGAACTTGGCCAGCGCCTGGGTGAGCGAGTGCACGGTGCGGCCGTACTTCAGGTCGCCGACCATGGCGATGCTGAGGTTGCTCAGGCGGCCCTGGGTTTCCTGGATGGTGAACAGATCCAGCAGGGTCTGGGTCGGGTGCTGGTTGGCGCCGTCGCCGGCGTTGAGCACCGGCACGTTGCCGGAGAACTCCGAGGCCATGCGCGCCGCGCCTTCCTGCGGATGGCGCATCACGATGGCGTCCACGTAGGTGCTGATCACCGAGATGGTGTCGGCCAGGGTTTCGCCTTTCTTGCCGAGCGAGGTGTTGCTGCCGTCGGCGAAACCGACCACCGAGGCGCCGAGGCGGTGCATCGAGGTTTCGAACGACAGGCGGGTACGGGTCGAGGCTTCGAAGAAGCAGCTGGCGATCACCTTGTGTTTCAACAGCTCCGGCTGCGGGTTGGCTTTCAGACCGGCGGCGGTGCGCAGCACCAGCTCCAGATCCTCGCGGCTGAGATCGTTAATAGAGATGATGTGTTTGTGATACAGCGGGTTGGCCATTTTTCACTCCTCCTCGACGCGTGCCCGTGGCGCGGGACTTTTTAAGGCAAAAAAAAGCCCCTCAATGAGGGGCTTGAAAAGATCGGTTTAGCAACAGGAGAAACAACGGCAGCTGGCCGCCGATAGGCAGTCGGTTTTGTCGATTGCGGCTAACAAAACAAACGTCGTTTTTCATGCTTTCTCCTGGCAAATTGTGGCGCATTATACTCGCGCTTTTCGCCACTGCAAGCGTTAAAACGCCGTTTTTTGCCGCCCCGCAATCGATTGGCCGGCGATGGCCGCTCGCCGGCTATTTGCTGACGCGATCGTAGTAGACCATGTCGGCGTTCAACCCTTGTTGATAGCCTTTGACGTTGTCGCGCAGCACCACTTCGGTTTTAGCCTGATCGATAAACACGTACGGCGAACTGTGCTGCAGCTCCTGCTGCATGGCGGTGTACAGCGCGCGGCGCTTGGCCGGATCGGCTTCGGCCAGCGCCGCCAGCGTCTGCTTATTCAACTGCGGGATCTGCCAGCCGTTCAGCCCGGCCACCGTGCTGCTCTTGCCGTCGTTGTAAGCGAAGGCGCTGGCGTTGGAGTGGGCGTCGAAGTAATCCGGGATCCACAGCCGGATCGCCGCCTGATGCTGTCTGGCGCGCACGCGCGAGTAAACCTGGCTGCCCGCGGCCGGCAGCAGCTCGATCTTCACGCCGGCGGCGGCGAAGCTGCCCTGCAGCGCCTGCGCGATGGTGATGAACGGCGGTTTGTTCTCCACGTCCAGCGTAAAGGCGGCGTGGGTGATGCCCGCCTTGGCCAGGATGGCTTTCGCCTTGGCCGGATCGTAGCTGAACGGGTTGCTCTCCAGCGCGCCCGGCAGCCCGACCGGCAGGAAGCTCTGGTGCACGAAGTATTGGCCCTTCAGCAGCTCCTTCGTGATGCCCTGATAATCCACCAAGTAGCGCGCCGCTTCCCAGAAGGCCGGGTTGTTCAGCAGCGGATTGGCGCCGTTGCCGGTGTTGAACACCAGATAGTTTTGCTCGGCGGACGGGATCTCCAGCACCTTGACGCCCGGCTGGTTCTTCAGCGTGTCGGTCTGGTCGGCGCCCAGTTCGCGGGCGATATCGGCGTCGCCCTGCTGGAGCAGCAGGCGGCGGGTGGCCGGATCCGGCACGTTTTTAATGATGATGTTGTTCAGCTGCGGCTTGTCGCCCGGCGAGGTGGGGTTGGCGTCCAGCACGATCGCCTGGTGCGGCTGATAGACGCGCATCTTGAACGGGCCGCTGCCGGCGGAGTGCATCTTCAGCCAGGCGTTGCCGAAGTCGCCGTCTTTGACGTTGGCCAGCGCCGCTTTGCTGTCGACGATCGAGGCGATCGGCGTCGAGAGGATATTCAGCGCCACCGCCGGACTGACGTCCGCCGTCCAGCGCAGTTGCACGGTATGTTCGTCGATCTTCTTGAGCTGCGCGTCGATGTTGTCCGGCTGCCAGCCGAGCACGTTGAGGATGAACGCCGGCGACTTGTTCATTTTCACCGCGCGGCTGTAGGAGAAGATCACGTCGTCGGCGGTCAGCGGGTTGCCGGAGGCGAACGCCGCCTGCGGCCGCAGCTTCACCGTCAGCGTTTTGGCCGCCGCATCGCTCTGCCAGCTTTCCGCCAGCACCGGCGCCACCTTGGCCGGATCGTCGCGATCCGCCTGCACCAAGCGCTGGTACAGGCTGGGCACCGTCTGGATGCTGGAGAGTTCGTTGGCTTCCGCCGGATCGAGGCTGACGATGTCATCCAGCGATTGCACCACCACCAGCGTATTCGGCGGCGTGGCGGCTAACACGGCGGCGGGCAGGGCGGCGAGCAGGAACAGCGGCAAGAGTTTGGCTTTCATCGGTGTATATCCCCTGAAGGCGCCACAAGGTGGCGCTGAGAACGGTTTGTTATCGTTGGTTTTTACGGCGCGGGCGCCGTCGGCCTGTCACGGTAGAACCTTTGCCGGCGGCGGGCAAAGGTCAATGCGCTATTTGATATTCCTGGAATATATTAGCCGCCCTGGCCGGGGGCGCCAGGGCGGAGGAGGAGGATTGTCAGAGGGTTTCGCTCAGCGTGGCGACCAGCACCGCCTTGATGGTATGCAGCCGGTTTTCCGCCTGATCGAACACCACGCTGTGCGCTGACTCGAACACCTCGTCGGTCACTTCCATGCCGCCGTGCAGATCGTACTGCTGCGCCATCTGCTTGCCGAGCGTGGTTTGGTCGTCGTGGAACGCCGGCAGGCAGTGCAGGAACTTCACGTTCGGGTTGCCGGTCAGTTTCAGCATCGCCATGTTGACCTGATACGGCCGCAGCAGCGCGATACGCTCTTGCCAGGTTTCTTTCGGTTCGCCCATCGACACCCACACGTCGGTGTAGAGGAAGTCGGCGTCTTGCACCCCTTCGGCGATGTCTTCGGTCAGGGTGAGTTTCGCGCCGGTTTGCTGCGCCAGCGCCTGGCATTCGGCCACCAGCTCCGGCTGCGGCCAGCAGGCCTTCGGCGCCACCAGCCGCAGATCCATGCCCGCCAGCGCGGCGGCTTCCAGCAGCGTGTTGCCCATGTTGTTGCGCGCGTCGCCGACGTACGCCAGCTTCACTTCACTCAGCGCCTTGCCCGGCAGGTGTTCCTGCACGGTGAGCAGATCCGCCAGCAATTGGGTAGGGTGGAACTCGTCGGTCAGGCCGTTCCACACCGGCACGCCGGCATGTTCCGCCAGGGTTTCCACCAGCGCCTGGCCGTAGCCGCGATACTGAATGCCGTCGTACAGGCGGCCCAGCACCCGGGCGGTGTCTTTCATCGACTCTTTATGGCCGATCTGGCTGCCGCTTGGGCCGAGATAGGTCACCTGCGCGCCCTGATCGAATGCGGCAACTTCGAAAGAGCATCGCGTGCGGGTCGAGTCTTTTTCGAAGATGAGCGCAATGTTTTTGCCCAGCAGCCGGCGCGGTTCCCGCCCCTGCTTTTTGGCCTGTTTCAGATCGGCCGCCAGCTTCAGCAGCGCCTGCAGTTCGGCGGGGGTGAAATCCATTAACCTCAGAAAGTGACGTTGGTAGAACGCATTGCCGGTGCTCATAGTCCGATTCCCTGATTGTTTAATTGAATTAAAATTCACTTTATATGTATGAATATTCAATTTCAACCCCGGCGAGGAAATCTTTCACGTTTATCGTGGAAGCAATGTCGGCGGTGTGTGAAAATAGAAGGAATGAAGGCCATTTGACTTGAGGATATAGGCATGGCAAACCGCGAATTGCTGGAAGAACAACGTGAAGAGACCCGCCTGATCATCGAAGAACTGCTGGAAGACGGCAGCGATCCGGACGCGCTCTACACCATCGAGCACCATCTGTCCGCCGAGAAATTTGAGGTTCTGGAGCAGGCCGCCGTTGAAGCCTTCAAGTTGGGCTACGAAGTGACCGACGCCGAAGAGCTGGAAGTGGAAGACGGTTCGCTGGTGATGTGCTGCGACGTGATCAGCGAAGTCGGCCTGAACGCCGAACTGATCGACGCCCAGGTCGAGCAGCTGGTGGCGCTGGCGGAACGCTGCGGCGTCAACTACGACGGCTGGGGCACCTACTTCGAAGATCCGAACGGTGAAGACGGTGAGGATGACGAAGACGGCGACTACATCGACGAAGACGACGACGGCAAACGCCACTAATTAACCCCGCTTATTCACATGGGCCGGCTCTCGTCGGCCCCTGATATCCCCGTCGTCTTTCAAGCTGCAGCGTTGTTGGCTGCACTCTCTCACCCCAGTCACTTACCTGAGTAAGCTCCTGGGGATGAGTGAGCTGGCCGCCTAGCTGCAACTTGAAATACATAGGGCAATGAAGCCGATGACATACCAGTCCCTGTTAGCCCCGATTTTAAGCTTCCTGCACTGTGAAACTCCCGACGCCTGGATCGACGCCGCGCGCCGTCCGGAAAACCTGCAGCTGTTGCTGACCGACCACCTGGTGTGCGAGCTGAAGGCCGCGCAGACCGGCATGTGGCTGATCCGCCGCTATGTGGCGGACAAAGAGAGCGGCGACGCGCTGTTGGCGCTGCTGCGGCCCTACGAGGCGTTTCTGCACGAAGCGCAGGGCGCGCCGGACACGCTGTTCCGCCAGGGCCAGTTCACCCGCAAGATCCTGCCGAAAAACGGCTCGGCCTACGGCCAGGATCTGGCGGATCGCATGGTGCTGTTGATCAAGGAAGAGCTGCATCACTTCTCGCAGGTGCTGGAGATCATGCAGGCACGCGGGATCCCGTATCGCAAGATCACCGCCAGCCGCTACGCCAAGGGCATGATCCGCGAGATCCGCACCCACGATCCGGCGACGCTGATCGATAAACTGATCTGCGGCGCCTACATCGAAGCGCGATCCTGCGAACGCTTCGCCAAGCTGGCGCCGCACCTGGACGACGAGTTGAACCGCTTTTACGTTTCGCTGCTGCGATCCGAAGCGCGGCATTACCAGGACTACCTGACATTGGCCGAGCAGATCGCCGGCGGCGACATCAGCGAACGGGTGGCGCATTTCGGCCGCCTCGAAGCTGAGCTGATCCTGTCGCCGGACAGCGAGCTGCGTTTCCACAGCGGCGTGCCCGCCGCCGCCTGACGTTGAGGCGCGCCCTTACTGCGGCGCGCCCAGCAACAAATCTACCGCCTTTTCCGCCAGCATGATGGTCGGCGCATTGGTGTTGCCGCTGGTGAGCTGCGGCATCACCGAGCAGTCGATCACCCGCAACCGTTCAAAACCGTGCACCCGCAGCTGCGGATCGGTCACCGCGTCCTGTGGCGACGGCCCCATGCGGCAACTGCCCACCGGGTGATACACCGTCTTGCAGAAGTTGCGCACGAATTCTTCCAGCTGCGCTTCATCGCGCGTCCACTCCGGCTGCGGCATCAGCAGATCTTTGATCAGCGGCTTCAGCGCCGCGGTTTGCAGGAAATCCAGGCCGAACTTCACCGCGCGCACGCTGCCGGCCAGATCGTCCGGGTGGCCGAGGTAGTTGGCGTGCAGCTTGACCGGATCGCGCGGGTTGCTGCTGCGCAGCTGCACTTCGCCGCGCGCCTTCGGCTGCAGGTAGCCGACCTTGAGCGTGAAGCCGTGAATGTTCGGCAGCGGCTCGCCGGGCACGTCGTCCCAGCTGTCCAGCAGCGGCAGGAAGTGGATCTGCACGTCCGGCCGGCCGTCGCCCTGGCTGTCGGTGAAGGCGGCGCCTTCCAGCACGTTGGATGAGAGCACCCCGCTGCGAAACGCCAGCCACTGCGCGCCGTGGCTCAGCGCCTGCAGGCCGCGATCGGCGCCGAACAGGCTGATCGGCTCGCGGGTGCTGACGTTGATCGACATGTGCAGATGGTCGTGGAAGTTTTTGCCCACCGGCAGATCCGCCCGCACCTCGATGCCCAGCTGCTGCAGGTGGTCGCGCGGGCCGATGCCGGACAGCATCAGCAGCTTCGGCGAACCGACCGCGCCGGCGCTGACGATCACCTCTTTGGTGGCGCGAGCGGTCACTTCGGCGCCGCCGTTCTGGCTGTAGACCACGCCGGTGGCGACGTTGCCCTCGAAGGTCAGCCGATGCGCCAGGGCGTTCAGTTTCACCACCAGCCGCCGTTCGTCGCGCACCGCCTTCAGGTAGGTGCGGGCGGTGCTGGCGCGTTCGCCGTTGTGGGTGGTGGTTTGGTAGAAACCGACGCCGTGCTGGCTGTCGCCGTTGAAGTCGTTGCGATAGGGCAGGTTCAGCTCCTGGCCGGCGCGGATAAACGCCATGCTGAGCGGGTGGCGATAGCGGTTTTCGCTGACCGGCAGCAGCCCGTCGGCGCCGTGGTAGTCGTCGGACAGGCTTTCGTTGGCCTCGGCGCGTTTGAAGTAGGGCAGCACCTCGCGGTAGCTCCAGCCGGCGCAGCCGTAGCGTTCGGCCCAGTCGTCGTAGTCCTGCGGCTGGCCGCGCAGGTAGATCATGCCGTTGACCGAACTGCTGCCGCCCAGCACCTTGCCCTGCGCGATCTGCATGCGGCGGTTATTGGCGTGCGGTTCCGGTTCCGTCTCATAAGGCCAGCTCTTTTTGGCGATGATTTTGGCCACCCCGGCCGGCATCTTGATAAACAGGTTATTGTCGTCGCCGCCGGCTTCCAGCAGCAGCACCCGCGCCTGGGTGCGGCGGATCAGCTGCGCCGCCAGCACGCAGCCGGCGGAACCGGCGCCGACGATGATGTAATCAAAGGTATTTTCCGACATGACAGCTCTCCGTGCGCGATTGGGATACTGGCAGAGTAACGCGGGGGAAAAAGCGGTCAATTTGCGATCGTTAATTTATTAACGAACTTCACATTAAATTTACATCGTGGTTTTAAACTTCAGTTTATCTGCTTGAAAAACGGCGTTATAGCGAGTTTTACTGATTGATTGCGATATTAATAAAAAAGGCGCAGCAAGCTGCGCCCTGATGAAGAGGCAGGGGAGGATTACAGCGTTTTCAGCATGGTGACTTCGCAATCGACATGGCCGGTGGCGCCCATCGCGTGGTCGATGTGTTCAAAGCCCAGGTGTTCGTACAGCGCGACGGCCTGCGTCAGGCTGGCGGTGGTTTCGAGATAACAACAGCGGAAGCCGTGCTGGCGGGCGAAATCCAGCGCCTGCAGCGCCAGGCGTTTCGCCAATCCCTTGCCGCGCAACACCGGCAGGAAATACATCTTCTGCAATTCGCAAATATCGTCTGCGCCGCCCTGCAGCGGCGCGATGCCGCCGCCGCCGGCGACCTGGCCGTCCACCTCGATCACCCAGTAAGCGCTGCGCGGCAGGCTATAGAGCTGATACAGGGCATCTAGGTTGGGATCGGAGACGGTATAGCCTTTATCCGCCGTCAAGCCGTGCTCGGCGGAGACTTCGCGAATGACGTGAGCAATGGCGGCATTGTCTTCCGCCGTGATGGGGCGCACCAGCAGGCGCGCCGGGGTTGCTGTTGTCATGTTTACACTCGCCATTGAAAGAGACCACGTTCGTTTTTCGTTTTTATCGCAGCACGAAACGCGCCGGGGGTTATTTCCCGGCGGCGTCCCTGCAGCAGTAATATCTTGTAATAACATCTAACCCGGCCCGGATGCAACGGCGATAAAAAAACAGCGGGGAAGACCCCGCTGTTTTCAGGCGTTGGCGTGAGCCGGTGGATTACAGCGCGGCGATGGTCGCCTGCTGTTCCTGCAGCTTCACTTTGCCTTCTTTGCAGGCCGCCAGGCGATCGCGTTCTTTGGCGACCACCGCTTCCGGCGCGCGCGCCACGAAGCCTTCGTTCGCCAGCTTGCCTTCGATCGAAGCGATTTCCGCATCCAGTTTGCCCATCTCTTTGGCCAGACGCGCGATCTCGGCGTCCTTGTCGATGAAACCGGCCATCGGGATCAGCAGCTCGGCGCCGTCCACCAGCTTGGTGACGGAGACCGGGCCTTTCTCACCGGCCGGCAGCAGCGCGATGGATCCCAGGCGCGCCAGGCGGGCGATAAAGCTTTGGTTCTCCTGCACGCGGCGCTGGGCGTCGGCGCTGCAGTTGCGCAGCAGCACGTCGAGCGCTTTGCTTGGCGCGATGTTCATCTCGGCGCGGATGTTGCGCACGGCGATGATGGTTTGCTTGATCCACTCCAGATCGTTCAGCGCCTGCTCGTCTTCCAGCGCGGCGTCGTAGGCCGGGAACGGTTGCAGCATGATGGTGTCTGCGGCCGTGCCGGTCAGCGGCTTCACGCGCTGCCAGATGGTTTCGGTGATGAACGGAATGATCGGGTGCGCCAGGCGCAGCAGCGCTTCCAGCACGGTGATCAGCGTGTGGCGGGTGCCGCGCTGTTCCGCTTCGCTGCCGTTGCTCACCACAGGCTTGGTCAGCTCCAGATACCAGTCGCAGAACTGGTTCCAGGTGAATTCGTACAGGATGTTGGCCGCCAGATCGAAGCGGTAGGTATCCAGCGCTTCACGGTAGGCTTTCACCGTGCGGTTGAATTCGGCCAGGATCCAGCGATCCGCCAGCGACAGCACTTTCTCGCCGCCGTTGAAGCCGCAGTCGTGCGCCTCGGTGTTCATCAGCACGAAGCGGCTGGCGTTCCACAGCTTGTTACAGAAGTTGCGGTAGCCTTCCAGGCGCTTCATGTCCCAGTTGATGTCGCGGCCGGTCGAGGCCAGCGCCGCCAGGGTGAAGCGCAGGGCGTCGGTGCCGTGCGGCTCGATGCCGTTCGGGAATTGCTTCTCGGTGCGCTTGCGGATTTTCTCCGCCAGCTGCGGCTGCATCATGTTGCCGGTGCGTTTTTCCAGCAGGTCTTCCAGCGAGATGCCGTCGACCATGTCCAGCGGGTCGATCACGTTGCCTTTCGACTTGGACATCTTCTGGCCTTCGTCGTCGCGGATAAGACCGGTCATGTAGACGGTCTTGAACGGCACCTGCGGCTTGCCGTTTTCATCCTTGATGAAGTGCATGGTCAGCATGATCATGCGCGCGATCCAGAAGAAGATGATGTCGAAGCCGCTGACCATCACGCTGGTCGGGTGGAAGGTTTTCAGCGCGTCGGTCTGCTCCGGCCAGCCCAGGGTGGAGAAGGTCCACAGGCCGGACGAGAACCAGGTGTCCAGCACGTCTTCGTCCTGGGTCAGCGCCACGTCGGCGCCCAGGTTGTTCTCGCTGCGCACTTCTTCTTCGCTGCGGCCCACATAGACTTTGCCGTTCACGTCGTACCAGGCCGGGATGCGGTGGCCCCACCACAGCTGACGCGAGATGCACCAGTCCTGAATGTCGCGCATCCAGCTGAAGTACATGTTTTCGTACTGCTTCGGCACGAACTCGATTTGGCCCTGTTCGACCGCTTCCACCGCCACTTTGGCCAGCGGCGCGGTGCGCACGTACCATTGGTCGGTCAGCATCGGCTCGATCACCACGCCGCCGCGGTCGCCGTAAGGCACCGTCAGGTCGTGCGGTTTGATCTCGTCCAGCAGGCCCAGATTTTCGAAGGCGGCGACCACCGCTTTACGCGCCGCGAAGCGCTCCAGGCCGCGGAACTCGGCCGGGATCTCGCTGCAGTAGTCGGTGCAGACTTCGCCCAGGGTGTTGAACACTTCCGCTTCCTGACGGATGTCACCGTCGAAGGTCAGAATGTTGATCATCGGCAGGCCGTGGCGTTTGCCGACTTCGTAGTCGTTGAAATCGTGCGCCGGGGTGATCTTCACGCAGCCGGTGCCTTTTTCCATATCGGCGTGTTCGTCGCCGACGATGCGGATGCGGCGGCCGACCAGCGGCAGAATGATCTCTTTGCCGATCAGGTCTTTATAGCGCGGATCTTCCGGGTTGACCGCCACGCCGGTATCGCCCAGCACGGTTTCCGGACGGGTGGTGGCGACCACCAGGTAGTCTTTGCCCTCGGCGGTTTTCGCGCCGTCGGCCAGCGGATAGCGCAGGTGCCACATCGAGCCTTTGGATTCGCGGTTTTCCACTTCCAGATCGGAGATGGCGGTGCGCAGCTTCGGATCCCAGTTCACCAGGCGCTTGCCGCGGTAGATCAGATCTTCTTTGTGCAGACGGACAAACACTTCGCGCACCGCGTTCGACAGACCTTCGTCCATGGTGAAGCGCTCGCGCTCCCAGTCCACGGAGTTGCCCAGACGGCGCATCTGACGGGTGATGGTGCCGCCGGATTCCGCCTTCCACTGCCAGATCTTGTCGATGAACGCGTCACGGCCGTAGTCGTGGCGGGTTTTGCCTTCTTCTGCGGCGATCTTGCGCTCCACCACCATCTGGGTGGCGATGCCGGCGTGGTCGGTGCCCGCCTGCCACAGGGTGTTTTTACCCTGCATGCGTTGATAGCGAATCATGGTGTCCATGATGGTCTGCTGGAACGCGTGGCCCATGTGCAGGCTGCCGGTGACGTTCGGCGGCGGGATCATGATGCAGAAGCTTTCCTGGCTGGTGTCGCCGTTCGGCTTGAAGTAACCCTGACTCTCCCAGTGATCGTACAGCTTCTGTTCGATCTGTTTTGGGTCGTATGCGGTGTCGAGCTGACTGTTTGTCTTTTCCATTCTTTATCGTATTCAGTGAGTTGGCGGCGTAGCCGTGGTCAAATGGAAGCCGACGCTGCGATAGGCCTTGTAACGGTCGCGCGCCAACTGTTTCAGAGTGTCTTCGTAAGGAACGAAGTCTACCACTTCATGGAAAGCGGTAGCAAAGTCGGCAAACTGCGGCAGCAGGGCGATCAGCAGATCGCGCGGGGCGTTGCCGCGCTTGCCGGGCCAGCACAGTTCCACCGGCGCGCCGTAGTGCGGCCCTTCGCCGGCCAGGTTGTGCGGCACGAATTCATGCGGCTCGCGCTGCCACAGCGCTTCGTCCAGCCGCTGGGCCTGCTCCTGGCTCTCGCAGGCGATCAGCACCCGCTTGCCGGAACGCCAGCGTTCGGCGGCAACGGCGCAGGCCACGGCCTCATGGGCGCTGAGCGCGCCTGACGGTTCCGCGTTGTCGAGCAAATAAAACGTCGCCTGTTTCATTAAGGATCCACCGCTGCCGATAAAAAAACAGGGCACAACATGTAGGTTGCGCCCTTTTTGGGAACGGAGCAGATAACTCTACCCCTTCGCTGCTGAGAGGATTATATACCCAATAGATTTCAAGTTGCAGCTAGGCGGCAAGTTCGTTCATCCCCAGGAGCTGACATCAAGTCAGTGACTGGGGTGAACGAATGCGGCCAACAACGCTGCGGCTTGAAAGATGAAGGGTATTTAATCGTCGCCGTTCAGGCCTGCACGGTTGAGCAAGAACTGCGACAGCAGCGCCACCGGGCGGCCGGTCGCGCCCTTGGCTTTACCGGAGCGCCAGGCGGTGCCGGCGATATCCAGGTGCGCCCAGGTGTACTTGCGGGTGAAGCGCGACAGGAAGCAGGCGGCGGTGATGGCGCCGCCAGGGCGGCCACCGATGTTCGCCATGTCGGCGAAGTTGGAGTCCAACTGCTCGTAGTACTCGTCGGCCATCGGCAGGCGCCAGGCGCGGTCGCCGGCCTGCTCGGAAGCGCCCAGCAGCTCGTGCGCCAGCGGGTTGTGGTTCGACATCAGGCCGGTGATGTGGTGGCCCAAGGCGATCACGCAGGCGCCGGTCAGGGTGGCGATGTCGATCACCAGCTCCGGCTCAAAGCGCTCGACGTAGGTCAGGGTGTCGCACAGCACCAGGCGGCCTTCGGCGTCGGTGTTGAGCACCTCGACGGTCTGGCCGGACATGGTGGTCAGCACGTCGCCCGGACGATACGCCCGGCCGCCCGGCATGTTTTCACAGCCGGCCAGCACGCCGATCACGTTCAGCGGCAGGTTCAGCTCCGCCACCACGCGCATCACGCCGTACACGGTCGCCGCGCCGCACATGTCGTATTTCATCTCGTCCATGCCATCGGCCGGTTTGATCGAGATGCCGCCGGAGTCGAAGGTCAGCCCTTTGCCTACCAGCACGATCGGCTTAGCGTCCGGATTTGGGTTGCCCTTATATTCCATCACCGACATCAATGATTCGTTCTGCGAACCGGCGCCGACCGCCAGATAGGCGTTCATGCCCAGCTCTTTCATCTGCTGTTCGCCGATGACGCGGGTGGTGATGTTGGTGCTGAAGGCGTCCGCCAGCTGACGGGCCTGCGAGGCCAGGTAGCCGGCGTTACAGATGTTCGGCGGCATGTTGCCGAGATCTTTGGCCGCCTTGATGCCGGAAGCTACCGCCAGGCCGTGCTGGATGGCGCGTTCGCCGCTGGTGAGCTCACGGCGGGTCGGCACGTTGAATACCATTTTGCGCAGCGGACGACGCGGTTCCACCTTGTTGCTTTTCAGCTGATCGAAGGTGTAGAGCGTCTCTTTGGCGGTTTCCACCGCCTGACGCACTTTCCAGTAGGTGTTGCGGCCTTTCACGTGCAGCTCGGTCAGGAAACAGACCGCTTCCATCGAGCCGGTGTCGTTGAGGGTATTGATGGTTTTCTGGATCACCTGCTTGTATTGGCGCTCATCGAGCTCGCGCTCTTTGCCGCAACCGATCAGCAGGATGCGCTCGGAGAGAATGTTGGGCACATGGTGCAGTAGCAGCGTCTGCCCGACCTTGCCTTCCAGTTCGCCGCGGCGCAGCAATGCGCTGATATAACCATCACTGATTTTGTCGAGTTGTTCTGCGATAGGGGACAGGCGGCGCGGTTCGAAAACGCCGACTACAATACAGGCACTGCGCTGTTTTTCCGGGCTACCGCTTTTTACACTGAACTCCATGCACTCTCCTGAATCTTAAAGACAAAGGCGGACGCTACGGCTAGAATAACCGACTCCGTAACGATCTCCCGCCATTTGAGTTAACGGATTATGTTAACCTGAACGGCGTAAATTGCTCTGTTTTGGCGACTATAAGCAAGTTCCTATAGGACACCCAAACGGCTTGATGTTGTAATACTATTTTAGCTGTGAAGGTTGCCATATGATGAGAATAAATGGCGGATTAGCGATGAAATTATCGATTTTCCTGCAAAAAGACAAGTTTTCACAGGCGTAATAAGCGTGATCATCATAAGATATCTGGTACGGGAAACGCTCAAGAGCCAAATCGCCATCCTGTTCATCCTGCTTCTGATCTTCTTTTGTCAGAACCTGGTCAGGGTGTTGGGCGACGCGGTGGACGGCAATATCCCGACAAACTTAGTACTCTCTCTGCTCGCTCTGGGCGTGCCGAAGATGGCGCAGCTCATCCTGCCTTTGAGCCTGTTTCTCGGCTTGCTGATGACGCTTGGGCGGTTGTATACCGAGAGCGAAATCACCGTCATGCATGCCTGCGGGCTGGGCAAACGCACCCTGATTATCGCCGCCATGATCCTGGCGCTGTTCACCTCTGCGGTCGCGGCGGTGAACGTGTTCTGGGCCGGCCCCTGGGCCTCGCGCTATCAGGACGTGGTGGTGAACGAAGCCAAGGCCAACCCGAGCATCGCCGGGCTGGCGGAAGGGCAGTTCAAACCCTCGCAAGACGGCAACGCGGTGCTGTTTATCGGCAACGTGAAGGGCAGCACCTTCAACGACGTGTTCCTGGCGCAACTGCGGCCGAACGGCAACCAACGCCCGTCGGTGGTGGTGGCCGAGCACGGCAACATCGTGCAGCAGAAAGACGGCTCGCAGGTGGTGACGCTCGACAAGGGCACCCGTTTTGAAGGCACCGCGCTGCTGCGCGATTTCCGCATTACCGACTTCACCGACTACAAGGCGGTGATTGGCCACCGCACCGTGGCGGCGGACAACACCGAATCCGAACAGATGTCGATGCAGACGCTGTGGGAATCCGACGATCCGGATGCGCGCGCCGAGCTGCACTGGCGCCTGACGCTGGTGGTGTCGGTGGCGCTGATGGCGCTGCTGGTGGTGCCGCTCAGCGTGGTGAACCCGCGCCAGGGCCGCGTGCTGAGCATGCTGCCGGCCATCCTGCTGTATCTGATCTTCTTCCTGCTGCAGACCTCGCTGCGCTCCAACGCCGGCAAGGGCAAGCTGGATCCGATGCTGTGGCTGTGGCTGGTTAACGGCGTTTACTTCGCGATCGCGCTGGCGCTGAACCTGTGGGATACCGTGCCGATGCGCAAGCTGCGCGCACGCCTGAGAGGAGCGGCCTGATGTTTGGCGTATTAGACCGGTATATCGGTAAAACGATTTTCAACACCATCATCATGACGCTGTTCATGCTGGTGTCGCTGTCCGGCATCATCAAGTTCGTCGATCAGCTGCGCAAGGTCGGCCAGGGCGAGTACACCGCGCTGAGCGCCGGCATGTACACCCTGCTGAGCGTGCCGAAAGACATCGAGATCTTCTTCCCGATGGCGGCGCTGCTCGGCGCGCTGCTCGGCCTGGGCCAGCTGGCGACGCGCAGCGAACTGGTGGTGATGCAGGCTTCCGGCTTCACCCGCCTGCAGATCGCCGGCTCGGTGATGAAAACCGCCATTCCGCTGGTGCTGCTGACCATGGCGATCGGCGAGTGGGTGGCGCCGCAGGGCGAGCAGATGGCGCGCAACTACCGCGCCCAGCAGATGTACGGCGGCTCGCTGCTCTCCACCAAGAGCGGGCTGTGGGCGAAGGACGGCAACGACTTCATCTACATCGAGCGCGTCTCCGGCGATAAAGAACTCTCCGGCGTGAACATCTACCACTTCAACGATCAGCGTCGCCTCGAGACGGTGCGCTATGCCGCCACCGCCAGCTTCGAGAACGGCCTGTGGCAGCTTTCGCAGGTGGACACCTCGGATCTGACCAACCCGAAACAGGTGACCGGCACCCAGACGCTGACCGGCGAATGGAAAACCAACCTGACCCCGGACAAGCTGGGCGTGGTGGCGCTGGATCCGGATTCGCTCTCCATCAGCGGGCTGCACAACTACGTGAAGTACCTGAAGCAGAGCGGCCAGGAAGCCAACCGTTACCAGCTCAACATGTGGAGCAAAATCTTCTCGCCGCTGTCGGTGGCGGTGATGATGCTGATGGCGCTGTCGTTCATCTTCGGCCCGCTGCGCAGCGTGCCGATGGGCATCCGCGTGGTGACCGGCATCAGCTTCGGCTTCCTGTTCTACGTGCTGGATCAGATCTTCGGCCCGCTGAGCCTGGTTTACAGCATGCCGCCGGTGCTGGGCGCGTTGTTGCCGAGCATGCTGTTCCTGCTGATCAGCGTGTATATGCTGCTCAAACGCAAGTAGCGGAGCAAGCGGTAGTGAAGAAAGGCGTGGCCGAGGGGCCGCGCCTTTTTTGTGGGTGCGGCATGCCCCCGCCTGCGGTTTTTGTCGTGCTATAGTCACCTCAGCGGCAATGCAGGGAGAGGGAGCTGGCAGCCAATGGAAGATGAATATAATCTCAGCAACATTATCGGCAAGCGCCTGGAAGCGGCACTAGGAGAGTTGGGCGATCTCCTGTGGGCGTATGTGGTGTTATCCAAAAAAGACATTGCCTGCATCTTTGGCGTCACCAACTACCCGAGTGAATGGGTAAAAAAGTATCAAGAGCAGGGGTTGCAGTACATTGATCCGGTGGTGCTTACCGCCCGCAACCGCCTGACCCCCTTCGCCTGGGACGAGCAAATCATGGCGGACGGAGGGCTGCATTTTCCCGAACTGTTCGAACAGGCCCGCGAGTTTGGCGTAACGCACGGCTATACTTTCGTGCTGCACGATTACAACGATAACCTCGTCACGCTTTCCTTTGCCTTCAACCTTGAGCAAAGAGCGGAAGCCATCCAGGCGCTCACCGAACGTAAAGGTGATATTTCGGTATTGCTGGCCTCAATCCATGAGTCCTATCTGGCGCTGTCCCCACTGACAACAAAAAACGCCGCAGCCCTGGAGAGAAACGCCCGCTTTACCGACAGGGAAAACGAGATCCTCTATTGGGCCAGCGTGGGTAAAACCTACCAGGAAACGGCGATGATCCTGGGCATAAAGACCGGCACCATCAAGTTTCATATGTCCAACGTCGTCAAAAAGCTGGGGGTCACGAATGCCCGACATGCCGTGCGCCTGGGGATGGAGCTGCGGCTGATTAAACCGGTGGAATGACGGGCATGCTAGCCCGTGGAATACTGAGGCAACGACTGCGCAGAACTCATCAGCGTGATACGTCTAAAGGGAGAAAATATCGGCTGGCGAACAGCGTCTTTCGATTCGGGAAATGACGGGCGTTAATCGGTATTGATTTAGCCGCATGGCGCTTCAAGTGAAGGGCGTAATAAAGTGCGGGCCCCGATCTCTGTGCTTTGAAATAATCACCAGCTTGAACTGATAAAGGTCTAGTAAGGGACTGTACTTTAGTCTAACTAGTTTCTCACCCCGTAAGGCGATACACTTTCCCGGTAATTTTTTGATAAAAATACAAAAAAAAACCTGACCACGTAGGGCCAGGTTGCCAATATTGGCCAACACCAGGGAAAATTTTCTTGCACCATCTTAAAGCGATTAACTCCGCAGAGGCAAGTGTTCTCAGCAGGTTTTTACGCCTTGAGTGGCTATTTTGTTACGTATGTACGCTATTTTGTGGTGATTTTAGTTCGAAGCCTATCCAACCGAAAATACCGTCTCTTTTTTGATGGCGTTATTCCACGATTTTATTTCCTGCCTGATATTCGCCAATGAAAAAATAGTGTTCCTGGAATGTTACGCAACCTCATTCTTTATTGGCTGACACATTGTTATGCAATTATTTGCAGCATTGTCATTGCCGCTGGGGATTATTTTATTTTTGATAGGGGCTGAGTGAGACAGTGGGGATGGGGAAGGCAGGTGCTACCTTCCGCGTGGCGGGTTCCTGAACCTGTTTCGCTAGCTGGGCGAGCGGTTCTGGCTAGTGGGAGGGAGTGATGTACGGCACATGAATCATCATTGCTCTGTGCGACGAGCCTGGAATCGGACGGTATTGCGTGAGTGTGGTGCCTGATCCTGGATGCTCGTTGCAACAGCCTGTGGATGTAGCATGTTCATCACCAACGTGGTTATGGAGGGCGCGCAGCGGGTAAGGCGAGGCGGACAAACGCGCGTGGCGGCGGTTTTTTCGACACTTAACTCATTGAACAACGGATAAGTGTTGCGTGCTGGTCGCGGGAAGGTATAATTCACCCGTTTTCCGCATACTACTTCAGTGCCGAAGTGGCGAAATCGGTAGACGCAGTTGATTCAAAATCAACCGTAGAGATACGTGCCGGTTCGAGTCCGGCCTTCGGCACCATCGGAACATCAATAGACGTCAATGGACGTCTTTTTTTGTGCCTGAAATCCAGTATCCGCAAGGCTTTCCTCGCTTTTTCACTCGACCTAAGTCAACCTGATTTAATCTACATCAACTTACTGATGCGGGTACAACTGCGGGTATATCTCGGTTCGATAATGTTTGTACCCACACAGAACCCTTGAAAGGATACTCATCATGGCTCTGAGTGATGTGAAGGTTCGTTCGGCAAAGCCTGAAGCAAAAGCCTACAACCTACTGACGGTGAAGGCATGGTGTTGCTGGTTCACCCTAACGGCTCCAAATACTGGCGGCTTCGTTATCGTTTTGGCGGTAAGGAGAAGATGCTAGCTCTGGGGAGATACCCTGAGGTTTCGCTAGCGGATGCCAGGGCACGCAGGAATGAGGCCCGTAAGCTATTAGCTAATGGCGTCGATCCCGGTGAGAATAAGAAAGCCGTTAAGGTAGAACAAGAACAAGAGGAGATAACGTTTGAAGTGGTTGCCAGATACTGGCACGCTAGCAATCAAAAAGTGGTCTGAGTCGTATAGTGGCCGTGTTCTTAAAAGTTTGGAAGATAATTTGTTCGATGCGATTGGTTAGCGAAGTATTGCAGAGTTAAAAACAGAGATCTGCTTACACCGATTACAGTCGTGGAGATATCTGGAGGTCTTGAGGTGGCGGCGCGTCTATAACAACGGACAACAGTAATTATGTGATTTGCCGTGCAGAGCGGTTTAATCGATTACAACCCCGCACAAGAGATCGCTGGAGCGGCTGCTACAGCTAAGCGACAGCATCGCGCTGCGTTAGAACTTAATCGCATTCCTGAACTACTTCATCGAATAGATACCTACACTGGCAGACCTCTCACTCGACTGGCGATGGAACTAACGCTATTAGTATTCATACGATCTAGTGAACTGCGTTTCGCACGCTGGTCAGGTAACCTAGTTTCCTAGAACCATGCGAACAGCACGTTTACGAACTTCAAGGGGAAATCGGTTATGTGTTGTTATCCAGGTTACCTTTCACAAAGAGTGTAGCTTCTAGGATTGCCTGTGTGGTTCAACAAGTAATCTTTTTATTTACTGCTGGTAATTTTTCTTTCATGATTTTTATTATTAATAATTCTGTTATAATTCATAGACTTTAACGAAGCTTGTTCAGCGAGGACCTAATGAGTAACAAACGTCCCAATATCGTTTATGTCGTCGGTGCCGGTCTTTCTGCCGGTTTAGGCTTTCCAACAATAGGTAATCTCCTACCAAAAATGTGGGGGAGACTCGAGGAAAAGAAGATTGCAGATGACCTCAGTAAAATTATACGGTTTCACCATCCAAATTTTAATCCCGCACTGGAAGAAACATATCCAAACATAGAGCAGTTGCTTTCAGAAATGCAGGCAAATGAGCAATTATTTGATTCCAGTAGACCAGCAACAGGAAACTTCACATCTGAAAAACTGCAAGATCAGCGACAAAACCTTCTACTCGAATTGGCAACATGGTTCCATGAATTAAAAGATATAGCCCTAAAAAAACCTCCAGAATGGCTGAAACAGTTAGTTTCAGAAATGAAGGCGGAGAATGCACAAGTAATTTCATTCAATTGGGATCTGGTTCTTGATCAGCTTCTCTTTGGGAAGGATCTTGATTCGAGCTGTTATGGATTTGGTGAACATAAAGATCGTGTCAGGCTGATTAAGCCACACGGCTCATTAAACTGGTACGAGATGCGCACAGGGAAATATATTAAAGATGAGAAAAAAATAGACCTGACAGGTACTGGGAAAGACAAAGTATTTGCCTTTCGCCCTTATCGCTCACCGAAATCTACAAAGCGTGAATACATGCCATTAATTGTCCCTCCAGTATATGCAAAACAGTTTGAAGGGGATGTTTTTCAGCGTTTATGGCAAGAAACTGTTTCTGTTTTAAGTACTGCAAGTGAAGTTCGCTTCCTTGGATACTCATTGGCACCAGCTGATTTTCACGCTCGCTTCATATTGCGATGTGGTTTTCATAACCAGGATTTCGGTGCCCTGAAGGTAGATGGTAGCAGAGAGGAACCTATCGGGCACGCTAAAGTGACCATCGTTGATCCTCATGGTAAACCAGTATTTGACCGTATTACTGATGTAGTTGGACGGGACTGTATCAAACGAAAAAAAACAATTGAAGATTGGTTCAATTCAAGACGATAACGGGAAGGGCATTTTTGCATGATTGGCTAAGGGAAGATAAAATGAATAATACTAAGGTAATTCAACATTTTCACTCTGTCGGTAATGGGACGTTCAAAACGGGTTCTGTTTTTAACTGGAGCGACGGTAACCAGTTTAATTGGGTCTATGACTGTGGTTCCACCAGTCCCTCAACTCTTAATCGCATCTTCAGGGACATCACCATGCATAAGGGGTGGCCCGGTTACATTGACATGCTGGTTCTTTCCCACTTTGATGATGATCACGTAAATGGTGTTGAAACACTTCTCAAACATAACCATGTAAAATCGTTGGTTCTTCCCTTCTCTGAGTGGGCCCAAAGCGTACGCGAAATTTCAGTTCTTGGAAAAAAAGGGGTCTCCTCCTCCACGGCTCTTTTACAACTCAATCCACTGCAATGGCTAGCATCCAGAGATTTTGATGTTCAGGTTGACGAAGTTTTACTCGTTCAGGGAGGTTCTGACAGGCCTAGTCCTGTCTCCGATAATTTCCCAAAGGACGATGATCCTAGGGCGTTTAGCGAGAACTACTTTACTTTTAACCAACGCTCTATGTTGGGTAGGACAACGATCAAAACTGTGCGACACAATCACCCTATTTATTCCCATAAGAGTGATCTTGAATTTGTCTTTTATAATGCAGAGAAAGATTTCAAAGAATTGGGGCTCATTGTAAAAAAGGGTGGGAAATGGTGTGCGAAAAATTCAGGCAGGCCTCTTACTGATGTGAAAGCAGATATTCAAAATACAATCGAAAGCATTAATCTGCATATCCCATCTTCGACTATGCCTCTGGGATGGCGTAAGACATTGAAGAGTTGCTACGAGAAACATTTCGGCCAAACAGGTAAGGCAAAAAATAATATATCACTTTGTATGTATACAGCTCCCGCTCGAAATAATGTCAGCGATTTTTTGGTAATACGTAACTCCCAAGTGCAAAACTATCCATTTCATCCTACTTATCTGTTTTATCCGCAATATACTCTATTTCAAACTTCGCGTCTGGCAACTTTGTGCACCGGCGATATTACCCTCACTAGTAGCGTGATCGCAGATCTTAAGAGTCACTTAGGCCTACAACGCTGGGATAAGCTTGGTTTAATTCAGGTTCCTCATCACGGCTCTCAGCATTCATGGAGAAGTGGAAATGCAGGATTACTGGCTCCGGCCCAATTTTTACATTGTGCTTCGGGAAGTAAGCACCATCCTCATCCTAAAGTAACGAAAGATTTGAGCGGTTTTGTTGTTCATACTGCTGATCGCACTAATGGGGTATCGATTGGCTACAATATTTGATGCTTAAAAATATGGAGCACATAATGCTGTGTTGCATTAATGGTCGTTTTTACCGAGATGCTGAAATTACTATCTATCAATTGGTTAAGGTTTGATGCTATGACGGTAACAAGGGGGAGCATGAAACAATGGATCGTTGAGTGTCTTCGGGAACGTGGTGGTAGTGCTTGGCCACGTGAAGTTTCAAAGTACGTATGGGACAGCTACGAGGCTGAGCTTAGAGATTCGGGAGATATGTTGTATACGTGGCAATATGACATTCGTTGGGCCGCTCAACAATTGAGAAACGAGGGTACTCTGAAACCAGTTAATAGACGCAGAGATTTGCCATGGGAACTAGCATCGCAAGAGTAAGTTTAATGTCCAACTCGCAGCCAAATCTGACTTTGTTCTGAGTGGATGGGAATTGATATCTCTGAAGAAAACGTTCCTGCCTGCCTGAGTCTTGCTTCGACAGCCATATCAGTGTTCTACTGGTATGGCTTTATACCCACTCGCGATGTCTATTTTTTATACGGATTTTAACTTGTGGGTACAAGTGCGGGTATAATTAATTATTCCTTCTTATAAACTACATTGATATCAGTCTGTTGGGTGTGTAATTCGAGTCCGGCCTTCGCACCATTAAGTACCGCGCGAACAAGAAGCCACCGAAAGGTGGTTTTTTTGTGCCTGGGATCTGCCTGCCGCAATTACCTACACACTTTACTCTATATTGACGTATTTCCCATTTCAGTAAAAACCGGATCTTCCTGATGCTTTCCTAAGGCCTATCTGATTGACCTTAAAGACTAAAATGGCGTTTCATTGAACCCTTTCGGATAAAGGAGTTCCAGGATGGAACCACAATAGGAAGCGAGCACGTGGGTGTTAACGCCGGGCGAAGTCAATCAGGCGCGTTTTAAAATGGCTTCCAAACTTAATTTCCTGTGTTGACAGCGACTATGCGAGGGGCAGGAAAAATTCACCATTAAATGCATAATTCGCTTTAGTGAAGCTTAAATGAAATTTCTGATGAGCATTTAATATAAACATCAGAAATTTCAATGGTAGTTTATGGTGGGGTGATGAAATTATCGAAATTTATATCTGGCTGACCTTGGCGGGCATAATAAATTGAAAATCTTGCAATAATCTCTTTAATAAATGATGATGAAACCTGTATTTCAGGTTGCGAATACATTTCAAAAAAACTATCATAAGAAACGGTTGAGATATTTCTAAAATTAATGAAACCTCCATCAAAAAAATTAGTTTTTGGAAGCCAATGAAAATACGTTGCTTTGTTATTTCTAAATGCTTTCTGCAACTCCCCTTTTTGTGAATTACTATAACCAGTATTTGGAAAGTCTGGGAACAGTTGTTGTTGTGGTATGATTTCCGCGAGTAAGATTCTATCTGTATTACACTTGTTTGGTGCACGCATTACTAAGTCGCAGGCAGGATTCATTACTACGTATTTTACGCTCCCCGTAAGCTCTGTTACAATACTTCCAGTTTTTATTTGTACTGTTAATGGGGGATATAAATACATTTCTTCTGGGTAGCTACGATCTCCATCATCATCTAATAGTTGCAATAAATGAGATAAGGCATGTCGGAGTAGTGCTTTCTCCGTTCTTTCGGGGCATTGAGAACCATATAGCATCCATTTTTCTTTTTGCGGTAGTAGATTTCCGCGGAAGACTTGATAGAGGGTAGATTCAATAATACCACGACCTCCCATAATTCTTGTTAAGCCAGTATCGTAAATTTTCCAAAAAATGTTGAGAAGATCCTCATATTTAGCACCGGGATCGCCCTTTTTAAATATACCAATATTTACGAAATCAGTATTTACTGGATCCGGAGTTCCAGTAAGAATTGCAACAGGGATTCTTAATTGAGACTGCTCAATAAGTTGTATTACTTGATTACCCTCATTTCCTTGTTCAGCCAGTTTCATATCGATAATGGCTCCGTCGAAGGTGTTATCGATTTTCTCAAGTGCTTCTTCTAGGTTTTCACACTCAATTAGTTCTATATCACGATGGGTTTGGGCTCGATAACGAATAATTGTATCTCTGCACACCTCGCGGTCTTGCTCATTATCCTCCACCAACAATAGTCTGAATTTACTCATTTGATTCATTATCCTCCGTAATCGGTTGCAGTCGGAACCACGCACCAGGCTTAGCCTCAAAGGCTTTTAACTCCAAACCATTACGCATTGCAGCTTCACCTGCAATGGCTAACCCTAATCCGGTACCCGATTTTTTTGTTGAAAATTCTGGTTCAAATATCATTTCACTTGATATGAATTTAGGCTCTATGCCTGGGCCTGTATCGTGATAATCGATATGGAGTAAAACCCCATTGTCTGTAACGATCTCTACGATTATCTGTCGGTCGGTGATTTTTTTGTTTTCCATCCAATAAAGACTATTATCAGCAAGGTTGGTGAAAATAGCATAAATATCCTGTTGCCAAGATAAGAATTTAATTCCATCTTCGCCGATAACTCTCAGCTGAACATTTTGAGTTTTCATTTCCTCCGTGAAGACAGAAAAAGAATCTTGAATTATCTTTTTTAGATCAAATAGTTTCTTAGCCACACGTTTGCCCGCGGCTAATGGATCTAGCCTACTAAATAATTTAACGAAGATGTCGGCATTTTCAGCAATTCCCTCAGCTATTGGTATAACCATTTCCAATGACTCAATATCATTTTCTTGACGAAATCTATTAGCCCAGAAACTCATGTTAGGAATCTGGTTGTTGAAGTAATTGAGAGGACGACGTCCCTCATGTAGAATAACGTTGATAATTTTGCCAAGTGTGGCTTGACCTTGATAAATAGCAACAGTTTGGCGAATATCGTCAGCTACTTTATTCTTTTCTTCAGCATCCCGATCAATTATTTCAAACACTTCACGAACCGTTTGCTGATCTACCCCACCTTTAGTTAGTCGGAAACTAATGTCTTTTTTCAAAGCATCAAAAGAAAATAGCCCTTCTAACTCACGCTCGACTTTAGTTGCAGGCCGACTTATTCCAGCTGTTCTTCTGTAATCAAATCTGCGCTCCTCCAATTTAGAAATTACCATTCTTGTGATTTCTTTCAAACGGGAAAAAGCCTTGTTCTCTTTAAGGCCATCACGTGCACTTTTTTCTACTAGGCCGGATGATTCGTCTGATTGAATAAGAACATAACCGATAACTTGGTTATTACCAATACGTAATGATGGATTTTGGATACGTTGTTCATTGAGTTTCAGCCAATCAAAGTCAGCATCTCCTAGTGGACGAATTCGAAATCCATTACGGTAAACACCAATTCCGTTGTACTCATTCAGCAATTGGCGCGCTTGAAGTTTTCCAACATAATTACCTCTTTCATCCCTTAGTCCGCGTTCAATCAACGATTCAATAGCATTTTTGTCACGGTCGTAAGCACGAATATCAAAAAATAGATCACCGCAAGAAGAACCCGTACTGCTATCGAAAATAATCTCATCCTCAAACGTATTACGTGCATTCTGTTGGGAATATCTCAATGTACCATTTCCATCGGCACCTATAAATCCGGTGATGCGATAATCAAATAGATCAAATATAGGATAGGGAACGATTTTTTCTATAATGTCGTCAACATTAGGAAAGCCTTCAATACTAAGTGTGATACGAAAATCTTCAGAAAAATCATTATTATTTATTGAGCTAATTGGCGGGATTAATTTTTTTAACTCAAACCTAAGTTTATTAAACTGGGTTTGATCCCACTCTTGTAACACATTAATATCTCCAGACATTGTTAGTTTTGTGCCAGAGGGTTCTAATGTAGGTATTGTCTCGATGAGGATCTCAACATCTTCAAGAAACTCAGCATTTTCAAATGCATCCCATTCAATAAAGGCTGTTGTTTTATCTCCATGATTATCTACTGTTTCTAATAGAAAATCGGTTCCTAGAATAGAAGCTGCATATCGGCCAACTCCTTTCCGTCCCTGCATTATCCTTCCAGAGGGGCTTTTTCGTCTTTCTTGTTTATCCTTGGTAGAGGGAACCATCCATTTATTAACGACGGTATCTCTGGACATACCATGCCCACGATCAGTAATGACAATTGTAGTTGTATTTAAATTTGGGGTCGCTCGAAATTCAATATGTATGTCAGGTGAGTCAGCATCATAAGCATTCTTTACCAACTCAACGACAGCTGCATAACTGTCTTGGATTAAGTCTCTTCCAATGGTGAGTATATGTCTTCCCGCTGGGCGGATTTTATAGCTAATAATTGAATCCATATTCACACTCCTGTCTTAAATTTTGCACTATTTTATCCCATTGAGCCTAGGCACGAAAACCCTGTAAAGTTATTATTGTTAACTAACAGATGATTCCGGAACAGTAACAGCCGTATATTGGCGATGTTTGCCATATTTTACTGAAATAACTTCTTTAAATTGCTAACTATAAAATGGGAAAACATAGCTTACTTGTGATTGCTCTATCAGAAGATCCCATTCAGTATATCATGTATTTTATTTCCTAGAGTAACATATCCGGGGGCGATGATGTAAACTATTAACTTAATGCTATGATTTATGCATAGATAGACAAAATCTCGCTAATGAAGTCATTCAAGGAAACTAATTCATTTCTGATTTTTTCAGGATATTTTTTGTGTAAAGGTTTTGGAACAACCAATGTAACTCCGGCGTCTTTCATTTCCATAAACTGATTTACTGAGACGCCTTCTTGGAGAGTAAACAAATGTATTCTATCAATACGATTAGCCTCATTCAGCGCCTGTCTCCAGCGATCTTTACAGGTCGTTTTAACTGCTAACATTCTTAATTTCTCTGCAGGATATGCTGGATTGTGATATTCCATCCAAGATGGGAAAAGAAAGTCAGGTTTCTTTTTTCCCTCGGTAATGCTTTGTGTAGAAAAATTTTTAAGGCCATTCGCAAGAAATATTTTCTCAAGATGCATCTCAAGTGATTTTCCTGAACGAGATTTTCGGCGATTACTGACAGAATTCGCAAGTTTAATGAATTCCTCTACGGAGTTGAAGCCTTCTTTTATTTTATCTATGACGTGAATTTCCTCGATTTTTCTGAACAAGGAGTATTCTTTATCACGTCGTTCTAATAATAATTTATCTGGAGTATTAGCTTTGAATTTAAAAATATTTGGAAGATATTCTATAATATCATTGCTGCTGGGGAACGTTAATTTCCATGAATCAGGTATTGTATAATTATGAGATTTCCAATCACTATCATCAATAACGAAACCGCCCAATATCTGATCTGATGGCCCTGATAGCGCCGTCCCAGGCAATACTTCACCAATAATTGCTTCAAGTAAATCTTCTTCTTCAATGGAGTTGCACACCCATACTTCGACAAGCTCACAATCTTTTGTATTATCTGGGCTATAAAAAGCAAAGATAGCTATGGCACCTGTATTATTTTGGCTCTGTACTGGATTTTTTTGTCCACCCCAACAAGTGATACGAGTTTCATTACGGCCATTTGAGTTAAGATTTCTTAGTTTACTGTTGTAATATACAGCTCTTACTTGAGAGTCATTGGCTTCATGGGAAATTATTTTTGCAGTAAGAGACACTGATGGGTTCTTTTTATCAATCCGATTAATTGATGGAAAAATAAAATTTGCTGAATTATTAGGAAGATAAACACCAGATTGATGGCCACCGCTAGCTCCGGTATCATTTGCCGAGAGTCTTTTTATATGTATGTACCAATTATCTGACGACTTTTCTATTAGCCAATGTTGAAAGTTAGACACTTAATCCCTCTCATCAATATCGTTATGTATACCACCTATCTATTACTATGAATCTATTATCCATGTTATTGGTCAGATGTCGATGGTAAAAGACTAAATTTTAGTTAGTCGTGAGGCCTTTTCTTTGCATAGAAGGAGCATTGAGTTAATATTGTTATAATGCTAATTATTTGGTTTGTGAATACCTTTAGAATCAATAGCCGCATGTGAATCGCTAGCACACAACCATTCTTCAATTCTTTCTGAAAGTGCTCTGGTTGAAAGCTTGAGCCGTCCTTTCATGGCGCACTCCCATATAATCAACTCGCGCCATCCTTGCTCTGATAATAATTCCGTGACTTTATTATCTCGTTTCACATTTGCATCAATTTTTTTTAGCCAAAAATCTGTTCTTGTAGCTGGTATCTTGAACAGATAGCAATCATGTTGATGCCAGAAGCATCCATGAACAAAGATGACGGCTTTATATGCATCGAGAACAAAATCAGGTTTACCTGGCAGGTCCGTAACTTGAGTACGGTAAGCTATCCCCGCTTCGTCCAGAAGCTGGGATAGCTTTTTCTCAATGGCTGTATTTTGATTGCGTATGGCCCGCATATTTTTACTTCTGACTGCGGGGGTATGCACATCAGCCATTTTTCACCTCAAGCAGCTTTACTGTTATCTTTTTCAACAGCAGAAACAATGTAAGGTTCAAGCAACTTAGCAACGGCTGCAAAAGCGGGGACAATGACTGAGTTACCGAACTGCCGGTATGCCTGAGTATCTGAAACAGGGATGCGGAATGATTCGCCATCAGGTTTTTCAAAACCCATAATTCTGGCGCATTCTTTGGGCATTAAACGACGTGGTCTGTTGGCCTGGTTGTTGGGATCTGAGAAGTTTGTTTCACCGAGCTTCATGTCCCAACCCCTGTCGATGAGAATCTCTGAACCGTCTTTGTGATAGCGTGCTGAGAGTGTTCTGGCAATACTTGCCTTGTTTTTCGGATCGACTAAGCCAAAACCAAAGCCATTTCCTTTAGCCTGATGTTTTTTTGCGTAGTTATACAAATACTTCCATAGATGCTCCGTAAGAATATATTTTTCAGGTGGGTTCTCTATTAATAACTCACCGAAAGAGGGGCGATTCTCTGGGAAGAAACGATGTAAATCGTTCAATGTAAAACCACTATGAATATTGAGATCGCGTCGGAATCCCACTAACACGATACGTTCACGATGTTGAGGTAAGAAGTTTTTTCCATCGATGATTTTAGGATCGCTGGGGCCTGAAGCCTGAGCATCAGCAACTTCATAACCTAATTCATCTAACGTTTCCATGATAATTTTGAATGTTTTTCCTTTATCATGGCTTTTAAGATTTTTAACGTTTTCTAGCAGAAAGATTGCAGGTTTTTTGGCCGCAATGATCCGTGCAACATCAAAAAACAATGTACCCTGAGTCTCACACTCGAAACCGTGAGCACGGCCAAGTGAGTTCTTCTTGGATACCCCTGCAAGGGAGAATGGCTGGCAGGGGAAGCCTGCGAGTAATACATCGTGATCAGGGATTTCTTTATCAATATTTTTATAAGCATCCTGAACGGAGACATCATTATCTTCGCTAAGAGTTATTTCACGTATATCTGAATTAAATTTGTGATGTTCAGGATCGCAGTACCAGTTCGCTTTGTAGGTACGAACAGCCTCTTTGTTCCACTCACTGGTAAACACGCACTGCCCACCGATGTCTTCAAAACCTTTGCGAATGCCACCGATACCAGCAAACAGATCGATAAAGCGGAATTTATAGTTGGGGTGAAACCGGGAAGGTTCCGGCAACATCGATCTAAGTAACTTGAACTCTTCCTCTGTCAAAACTTTTTGTGGGGTTTTCCCCTTCAGCCAACGATTGAGTGACTCACGAGTCCACTCGTAGCTCCCGCTGACCTCACGCAAAAGCTCAGCTATGGCTTTTTGATCGTAAATTTCTACCAGTTTCTCGACCAGAGCTTTGTCTTGCTCTTGTCTGGTTTGTTGCTGATGTTCTGCTTCGACACGCAGCTTTCTGGCATACTCTTGGAACTCTTGCATAATAACATTTTCCAAATGTGGAACGACTTAGTGATAGCTTATCACTCACTATACCCAGTTAAAAGGTGTATGGATAAATATCCAGTGAATTTCCTTCAGGTCTGGATGTAGACAATGAGTTTAGTGTAGCAGTGATGGTCAAAGGCTAGCACTGCTACTACAGTTCATCGTTCTACGCCTTCCATCTCCCGCAACGCACGTCCATAAAGGTTACATAGCGCAGGAACCAGATGCGCCGTGGCGTTGAGGTAGCGGTTCAGTTGTTCCCAGCCTTCGGTATCCAACTGTGGGTGCTTTTGCAGTAAGTGGCCAAACAGTATCAGGCCGTGGCACAGCCCTTCCGCCTGTTCGGCAGAGAGGGCGGCCAGGTCTAAGAGTTCTGAGGGATTGAAAGCGCTAAGATCGAGGTGGTTAAACAGTTGGCGATAAAGGGTGAGGGTACTTGTGGTGTTTTCGGTGATGGCGACATTTTCCATGTGTCTTTATCCTTAGTGTGTAGTATGCGTACTACCACATGAGACGCTAAACCCATGGTGGTAGCCCAAGCGGAGTTAGCGTTACCGGACACGAAGGAAACCGGCGCTTCTTGCGAAGCCCCCACTTGGGCCACCATAATTCTGGATGTTTAAAGCCCCAACATTATATACATAATGCTGCCTTGTGTAAGTGTTCGGAACGCTAACTCCGGCTGCGGATTTTGCCGCAGCGAAAAAACTATAGCGTTATCAGTAAAAGGAAAAAATAAGCTGTATGGAATTACAGTTTGTTTGCTTTCAGCATTGGAATACAGATCGCAGTTATTTATGGTGCTCTTTTATATTTGTAATGTTGTCTATATATAGTGAATATAATTCATGGCATTCCATTCTCTAAATGAATGTTATGCTCAGTAATCCTCTATTCGCGCTACTAAATGTTAACCGTTCCAGTATTTATCCTTTCTAGAGCTTATGTTAATCATACGGCTTTGCTAATTCACGGATGAACGAACATGGCGAATGAAGATGAGTTGCGTATTGCCTTGTCGCCGGTGCAGCTTGCGGCGGTACTGTCTGATGAAAGCGTCACTGAAGGCGAAACGCTCAGTAACCGTCTGCTTGGCGGTTTGGGGCTTGCCGGTGGTGTCGTTGAGCTGATGGGGGCGGGGGTGTTGTGCTATGCGCCGGATCCGACGTTTATCACCAAAGTCGGGTGTGTGGTGGTGGGAACGCATAGCCTGGACAGCATCAAAGCTGCTTCCAATCAGATGATTACCGGGCATCCAACAACTACCGATACTTATCAGTCTGCCGTTTTATTGGCGCAAACACTGGGTGCCGATAGGGAAACGGCCTATAACGTCGGTTTAACGGTCGATATTGCCGTGCCTTTAGTCTTTGCCGGAGCGGTTGGTGCTGCCAGAGCCGCATCCGTGCGCATGGGGCGGGTTAAGCTGATTGAGCATGAGTCCGTTAGCGGTAAATATCCGGGCGGGCACACATTGGCTCGGCATATAAACATAGCTCCGGAAGCGCTTATTGCCAGGCTAGCCAGGCGCCCGAAACTGATCGCGGCAAGTACCTTCAGATCGGTAAAGGAGGCCGAAAAGTATGTATCTGTCACGGTCAAGGCGAACCGTGCAGATATTATGAATTGGGTAAAGTACGCATCTCCCGGCAGCCGTTTGAGCGTGTATCATAATTTTTCAGAGTCAGTGGGTTACGGCGTGTTACGCGGCAGCACTGACGTCTATCAATGTCACCGGGTTGGCGTTGTGATTGAATTTACCCGCTATAATGGCAAACCTTACTTTATCCTTAGCGCCTTCCCTGCGAGATAAGCCGATGAAAACCAGCGAACTTGATAACCTGATCGTTGTTTATTTTGGTCAAGATTATGACCTGATAAATGCAGAGGGCGATATTACTGCGCTGATCGCAGAGTACATTCGTCTGGCGACTCATCAGCAGCGCGAGGATTTGGTCAATGAGATAGATGCGTTATTGGCGCAGGATAATGTGGAGTCATTATTCAGCCAACGTTTCGGTTTTACCTTCAGCCCGGAGCTATGGGGAACCACGGTTCCCGCATTCCTACAACAGGCCAGAAGCGCTGCAGTGAAAGTGCTTTGAACACCACCGTGATTCGCAATCACTTTAGCGAGCTCAGTAGCCTATTCAGTATTTACTTCGGTCAGGATTATGATCTGTTTACTGATGCCGAAACGGCCGAGAGGGTGATTGACGGCTTCCTGGAGCAAAACGGCACTCAAGTCATCCGCGATATCCTCGAGGAGACTAAAGAGTTTCAGGCTACTTATGCAGGGCGTATAAACGAAGGCATGGCGGAGCATTTTTCAGATGAATTTATGCCGGAGAGCTGGGGCACGACAGCGGTAGGGTTCTTTGCCATATTGCAACGAAAAACGGAACACAAGCTGGGGCAGCTTAAGCGAATTTAAGCCCCCAACCCCACCGCCCAAACCTACCTCAAATCCCCCCCATTGCTGGCGATCACTTTCTTATACCACCAGAACGATTTCTTGCGGGTGCGGGCGAGGGTGCCGTTGCCCTGGTCGTCGCGGTCGACGTAGACAAAGCCGTAGCGCTTGCTCATTTCGCCGGTCGAGGCGGCCACCAGGTCGATGCAGCCCCAGGTGGTGTAACCCAGCACCGGCACGCCGTCGGCGATGGCGTCGGCCATGGCGCGGATGTGTTCGCGCAGGTAGCTGATGCGGTAGTCGTCCTCAATCTCGCCTGCTGCATTGAGCTCGTCGTGCGCGCCCAGGCCGTTTTCCACCAGGAACAGCGGCTTTTGGTAGCGGTCGTACATCATGTTCATGGTGATGCGCAGCCCCAGCGGATCGATGCCCCAGCCCCAGTCGCTGCGCGGCACGTGCGGGTTCGCCAGCGATTTCACCACGTTGGCGGCGCTGCTGTTGTTGTCGTTCATGTCGGCGGAGGCGCAGCGCGAGGCGTAGTAGCTGAAGGAGACGAAGTCGACGGTGTGCTTCAGGATGTCGGCGTCTTCCGGTTCCATGACGATGCTGACGTCTTTCTCACGGAATACGCGGGCGGCGTAGGAGGGGTAAGTGCCGCGCGCCTGCACGTCGATAAAGAACAGGTTCTCGCGGTCTTTCTCCAGCGCGGCCCACACGTCTTCCGGCTTGCTGGACCACGGGTAGAAGTTGCCGCCGGCCAGCATGCAGCCCACCTGGTTGGCGGGGTTCACTTCGTGGGCGATGCGCGTCGCCAGCGCGCTGGCCACCAGTTCGTGGTGCGCAGCCTGGTATTTCACCTGTTCGGGGTTTTCGTCCGCTTCAAACACCAGCCCGGCGCCGGAGAACGGGCTGTGCAGCAGGATGTTGATCTCGTTGAAGGTCAGCCAGTATTTCACCAGCCCGTCGAAGGCCTCGAAGCAGGTGTGGGCGTAGCGGGTGAAGAACTCCACCATCTTGCGGCTGCGCCAGGAGCCGTATTCGGTCACCAGGTGCATCGGCACGTCGAAATGGCACAGGGTCACCAGCGGCTCGATGCCGTATTGGCGGCACTCTTCGAACAGGCTGCGGTAGAAGGCGATGCCCTCGGGGTTGGGTGTCAGCTCGTCGCCGTTGGGGTAGATGCGGCTCCAGGCGATGGAGGTGCGGAACACGGTAAAGCCCATCTCCGCCATCAGCGCGATGTCGTCGCGGTAGCGGTGGTAGAAATCGATGGCGTCGTGGCTGGGATAAAATTCGTCGTCGCGCAGGCTAAAGCGCTTCTCCAGCCCGAGTTTGACCGCCATGCGGTTGGCGCCGTGCGGGATCATATCGACGGTGGTCAGCCCTTTGCCGCCCTCGCGATAGCCGCCTTCCGCCTGGTTGGCGGCTAAAGCGCCGCCCCATAAAAATCCTGTCGGGAATGTTGAATCGGACATGCAATCCTCTGGTGTCTCAATGCGTTGCGCTGGCGGCGTTCGCCGCCGGTGCGGTTTGGCCGGGCGCGGCGGCGTTTTCCGGCAGATCCTCGAAGCCCAGCATCAGCGTGAGCGCGAACGACAGCACCACCGAGAGCGCCATCACCGCCACCACCCACACGATGCTCATCGGGTTGGCCGGATCGAAGAACTGCACGCTGGTGAACAGCCCGGGCGAGGCCATCGAATGGCTGGCCAACCCGCCGATGCCGGCGACCGCGCCGCAGACGAAGCCGCTGATCAGGCTGGCGATCAGCGGCCGCTTCAGGCGCACCGCCACGCCGTACAGCGCCGGTTCGGAAATCCCCGCCACGATGGCGGAAGCGGCGGCGGCCAGCGCGGTCTGGCGCAGCTCGCGGTTCTTGGTTTTCAGCGCCACCGCCAGCGAAGCGCCGCCCAGCGACAGGTTGGCGCCGATCTCCGAAGGCATCACCATGCCCTCTTTGCCGGTCTCGGCGATGGTCTGGATGATGGTCGGGGTAAACACCCGGTGCATGCCGGTGATCACCAGCAGCGGCCAGATCGCCCCCATGATGGCTACGGAAAGCCAGCCCAGATAGCCGTGCACGGTGTAGACCAGCGCAGAGATGCCGCTGCCGATCCAGATGCCGAGCGGGCCAATAAGCAGAATGGCGATCGGCGCGGCGATCAGCACGATCAGCATCGGCTTGAGGAAGTTCTTGGTCACCGCCGGGGTGATGCGATCCACCCCGCGTTCGATGTGCGACAGGATCCAGGTCATCACCAGCGCCGGGATCACCGTGTAGGTGTATTTCACCGCCGTCACCGGGATGAAGGCGAATTCCACCGCCTGGCCCTGCGCCGCCTTGGCCATCAGATCGATAAAGTTGGGATGCACCAGCACCCCGGCGATGGCGATCGCCAATGACATGTTGGTTTTGAACTTCAGCGCCGCCGAGGCGGCGACCATCACCGGCAGGAAGAAGAACGCGCCGTCGCCGATCACGTTGAGGATGACGAGGGTCGAGGAGCCTTTCTCGAATACGCCGGCCATGTCCAGGATCATCGCCAGCAGCTTCACCATCGAGCCGCCGATGATGGCGGGGATCAGGGGCGACATGGTGCCCACCAGCGCGTCGAGAATGCCGGTGCCGATGCCCTTAAGGGTGAGCTGGCGTTTTACCGGGGCGGCGGGGGCCGCCGCGCCCGGCATGCCGAGCGCCAGCACCGCCTGATAGGCCTTGGCCACCTCGTTGCCGATGATCACCTGGCACTGCTCGCCGCTGTGCACCACGCCCAGCACGCCGTCGATGGCCTTCAGCGCCGGCGTGTCGATCCGCGTTTTGTCTTTCACCACGAATCTCAGGCGGGTCATGCAGTGGGTCACGGCCTCGATATTGCCCGCGCCGCCCAGGGCGGCCACGATAGCGTGCGAGATCTCTGCGTAGTTCTTCGGCATGGCGTGTCGTCTCTCAGATAGCAATTCGGATAGCCCAAAGGCGAATATTTACTGCCTGGGCGATCCGTCGTTCCATCCATATGAAACGCCCATAAGAAACCGGTTTCACAAAATCATGTATTGGTGTTTCATGGTTGGCAAGAACTATGATTTTTGGCGTTGCGTTTTCGTGATCTGGATCGTTAGGGGTAAGCGCATACCGATGTGCAGGGGCGTGAAAACGTTCCAAACGCCGGGCGTCTTGGGTAGACTGCGCTGAACCCATGGATTTTGGCGGCGCACAGATGGCAACGATACTCGAGGTGGCGAAAAAGGCCGGCGTTTCAAAGGCGACGGTGTCGCGCGTTTTGTCCGGCAGCGGCTATGTCAGCGAGGAGAAACGCGCGTTGGTGGATAAAGCCATCGCGGAAACCGGCTATCGGCCCAACCTGCTGGCGCGCAGCCTGGCGACCAACACCACCCAAACCCTCGGCCTGGTGGTCACCAACACCCTCTACAGCGGCAACTATTTCAGCGAACTGATGGCGCAGTCGGCGCGCATCATGGAGGCGAACGGCCGCCAACTGATCCTGGCGGACGGCAAGCACACCGCCGAAGAGGAGCGGGCCGCCATTCAGTTTTTGCTGGATCTGCGCTGCGACGGGGTGATCATCTACCCGCGTTTTCTGTCGATCGCGGAAATGGACGAGATCGTCTCCCAACACCGCCAGCCGATTCTGGTGATCAACCGGCGGCTGCGGCTGAACGACAGCTACTGCATCTTCAGCGATCAGCACGCCGCCGGCGCGGCGGCGGTGGCGCACCTGATCGCGCGCGGCCATCGCGACATCGCCTTTATCACCGGCTCGCTCGATTCCCCCACCGGGCTGGAGCGGCTTTCCGGCTACAAATCCGCGCTGGGGCAGGAGGGCATCGCGGTTAACGAGGCGTTGATCGTCGAGGGGAAATGGCACGCGCAAAGCGGCGTGGCGGCGGTCGATGCGCTGCTGGCCGGCGGGCAACCGTTCAGCGCCATCGTCGCGGGCAACGACGAAATGGCCATCGGCGCGATGAAGCGGCTGACAGAGCGCGGCGTGGCGGTGCCGGAGGCGGTATCGGTGATCGGCTTCGACGACATCCCATTGGCGCCCTATACCGTGCCGTCGCTGTCGAGCATGAAGATGCCGGTCACCGAGATGATCCAGGAGACCGTCAACCGCCTGCTGTCGATGCTGGACGGCGGCGAACTGAGCAAGCGCCCCAGCTTCCCGGCCAGCCTGATCGAGCGCGAGTCGGTGGCGGCGGGGCCGTATTGGGGAAAGGAATAATCGCTACCCGTCTTTTTCAGGCGCTACAACGCTTGAACCCGCCTCTTCGACAAAGCAAAAATCCCCAGCGCGCTGCCCAACGCCAGGGCGCTGGCGGCTGCCGTGGATAGCGCGAACTCGCGTGTGTAGGGCAGCAGCAGGCCAGCCGCAGAGATGCTGCCCAGCAGCAGGCTAAAGAACAGCGCTTTTTTACGATAGGGCGCCTTTAGGTTGAGATAGGCGGCGACGGCGCAGACGATAAGCGTGCCACCGACGACGACCAACAGCGGCAGGATGATGAGCGCCCCGGCGAGGAGATTGGACAGCCCAACGTCCTCCACGCCGGCGTAAGAGACAATAAGAAACATGATGCCGATGGCTAACACCGTGCTCAGTTTGATGACGATATAGGCGCTCGCGCACAGGTTAAGCGCCTTTAATCCTACTATCATCACGTTGTTTGCCATCGTTCATCCTTGAGTTTGCTGAATATGGGCCGTGTTGGCCTGGGGAATGGTTTATCTTACCCCAACCCCCCAATCCTTCCCCGAATCTCTTCCTCCGGCAGATCCACGCCGATAAACACCAGCGTACTCTTGCGCTCTTCCTCCGGCAGCCACTCCCGATCCCAGTCGGCGTTATACAGCCGCTGCACGCCCTGGAACAGCAGGCGGCGCGGTTCGTCTTCGATAGACAGTATGCCTTTGTAGCGCAGCAGGTTGTCGGCGTATTCCAGCAGCAGGCCTTCCATCACCTCGGAGATTTGCATCAGCGGCAGCGGGCGTTCCAGCGTCACGACAATTGAGCGGATGTCGCTCTGCGGCTGCGGGATGCGGTGGAACAGCGGGGTGGGCGGCGTCAGGTTGAGCTTGTCGTTCAGCGTAAAGCCTTCGATGTCGAACAGCACGCTCAGATCGATGTCGCCGTGCGTCACCTGGTAGACCGGCGCGCGGGCGTTCATCCGCTGCAGCCGCTGGATCAGCGCCTCGCAGTCCGGCGCCACGTCGGTTTTGGTCAGCAGGAGGCGGTCGGCGTAGCCCACCTGCGCCTGGGCGATGCTGAACTGGCTCAGCTGCTGCTCGGCGTGCGCCGCGTCCACCAGGGTGATGATGCCGTCCAGCAGGAAACGCTCGCACAGGATCTCGTGCGAGAAGAAGGTCTGGGTAATCGGGCCGGGATCGGCCATGCCGGTGCATTCGATGATCAGCCGGTCGAACGCCAGCTGGCCGCTGTCGACGCCGTCCAGCAGATCCAGCAGCGCGTCCGCCAGTTCGTTGGACTTGCTGCAGCAGATGCAGCCGTTGCTCAACGTGGTGATGCGGCTGGCGCGATCGCCGATCAGCGCATCGTCGATCGGCACTTCGCCGAACTCATTCTCGATGACCGCGATTTTATAGCCGTGTTCGGCGTTCAGGATGTGGCGCAGCAGGGTGGTTTTGCCGGCGCCCAAAAAGCCGGTCAGGATGGTGACTGCAATGGGTTTCATACGGGTCCTTGTGACTGCGGGTTAACAGCAGCGCATGCCGCCTTTGCCGTCGCCGCCGTAGCGCGCTTGCTGGCGCTCGCGGAAAAATTCTTTATAGGTCATCACCGGCTTGTCCGGGTGGTTGTCTTTCATGTGCTGGACGTAGGTATCGTAGTCAGGCACGCCCACCAACATGCGCGCCGCCTGCCCAAGATATTTCCCCGCCTGGCCGAGATTTCCGAACATAAGCCTTCTCCAACTCTACCCTGCATCACTACAGCGCTTGCTTAAGCCTGATATTAGGGGAAGCCGGGGGATGGGGTTCCCGCAGGGATGCCCCACCTCCGGGTCGCCCCGGGTATCTCGATTGCATCGCGCCGCACGCCTGGCGTCTTGCGATGCGCAGGCCGTGCGGCTTTGGGTACTGCTTAACGTTTATTATGCAGGGTATCCGTTAAATCACATCAATGCTGGGTCGAAACTTTGACCTCCCCCTCAGTTACGCCGTCGGCGGGCGCGGCCTGCGGCACCGGCACGTAAGGTGTTTCCTGGTCGGTGCGTTTCGGGTTTTTGTGCGCCGCCAGCGCGGTTTTCACCCCGTAGAAGATGATGCTGTACACCACCAGCAGGAACAGAATGCTCAACCCGGCGTTGGTGTAGTTGTTCACCACGATGTGGTTCATGTTGGCGATCTGCTGGGCGCTCAGCTCGGCGCCGCCTTCGGCGATCTTGCGCTTGTACTCGCCGGCCAGGAAGAAGAAGCCTTCCAGCTGCGGGTTGTCGCTGAACAGCTTCAGGCCCAGCGCGTAGGTGGTGCAGATCAGCAGCCATACCGCCGGCAGCACGGTCACCCAGATGTATTGCGCGCGCTTCATCTTAATCAGCACCACGGTGCCCAGCACCAGCGCCACGGCGGCCAGCATCTGGTTGGAGATGCCGAACAGCGGCCACAGGCTCTTCACGCCGCCGAGCGGATCCACCACGCCCTGATACAGCAGGTAGCCCCATAGCCCGACGCAGCCGGCGGTGCCGACGATGCCGGCCACCAGCGAGTCGGTTTTCTTCAGGAACGGCACGAAGTTGCCGAGCAGATCCTGCAGCATGAAGCGGCCGGAGCGGGTGCCGGCGTCCAGCGCGGTCAGGATGAACAGCGCCTCGAACAGAATGCCGAAGTGGTACCAGAAGCCCATGTTGGCGCCCGGAATGATCTGGTGGAACACGTGGGCGATGCCCACCGCCAGGGTTGGCGCGCCGCCGGCGCGGTTCAGCACCGAAGGTTCGCCGATGTCGGTGGCGGTCTGCAGGATCTGTTCCGGGCTGATGACGAAGCCCCAGGAGCTGACCGCCGCCGCCGCGTGCACGGTCACGTCCTTCAGCGAAGCCATGATCATCGGCGCGTCTTCGGTGCCCAGGCGGTGCAGATCCGGCATGGTGATGCCCAGCGCCGCCGGCGGGGTGTTCATGGCGAAGTACAGGCCCGGCTCGATGATGGACGCCGCCACCAACGCCATGATGGCGACGAAGGACTCCATCAGCATCGCGCCGTAACCGATAAAGCGCGCGTCGGTCTCATTGGCCAACAGCTTCGGCGTGGTGCCGGAGGCGATCAGCGCATGGAAGCCGGAGACCGCGCCGCAGGCGATGGTGATGAACAGGAACGGGAACAGGGTGCCTTTCCACACCGGGCCGGTGCCGTCGACGAACTGGGTCACCGCCGGCATTTTCAGCTCAGGGTTGAGGATCACGATGCCGATCGCCAGCCCGACGATCACACCGATTTTCAGGAAGGTGGCCAGGTAGTCGCGCGGCGCCAGGATCAGCCACACCGGCAGCAGGGCGGAGACAAAGGCGTAGCCGATCAGCGTGAAGGTGATGGTGGTGTCTTTAAAGGTCAGCGCCGGGCCCCAGTACGGGTCGTGCGCCACTACGCCGCCGAACCAGATGGCGGCCACCAGCAGCACGATGCCGATGATCGACACTTCACCCACGCGGCCAGGGCGCAGGTAGCGCATGTAGATGCCCATAAACAGCGCGATCGGCACGGTGGAGCAGACGGTGAACACCCCCCACGGGCTTTCCGCCAGCGCTTTCACCACGATCAGCGCCAGCACCGCCAGGATGATGATCATGATCAGGAAGCAGCCGAACAGCGCGATGGTGCCCGGTATCGGCCCCATCTCTTTTTTGATGATTTCACCGAGCGAGGCGCCGTTGCGACGCGAGGAGATGAACAGCACCATAAAGTCCTGCACCGCCCCCGCCAGCACCACGCCGCCCAGCAGCCACAGCGTGCCGGGCAGGTAGCCGACCTGTGCGGCCAGCACCGGCCCCACCAGCGGCCCGGCGCCGGCGATGGCGGCGAAGTGGTGGCCGAACAGCACGTTCTTGTTGGTCGGCACGTAGTTGAGGCCATCGTTGTTGACCACCGCCGGGGTGGCGCGGCCGGCGTCCAGCTTCATCACCCTGGTGGCGATGTACAGGCTGTAGTAGCGGTAGGCCACCAGATACACCGCCACCGAAGCGACGACGATCCACAGCGCGCTGATGTGTTCGCCGCGGCGCAGCGCCACCACGCCGAGGCAGGCTGCGCCGAGTATCCCCAGCAGCATCCACGGAATGTGCTTTAAAATCCCCTCTCGTTTCATGAGGTATCCTTAATTCCAGTCTGCAAAATATGAATGAACTCATCCGCTTGTAAGAGATGTCAGAGTGGCGCGGCGAGCCGTAGCGTCTTTCCCGAGGTAAGGCGGGTTTAGGAACAGCTCATCATCGCCGGGGGTAAGGGGGGAAGACAGGCGTATTTCGCTCAGCGGTCAGATCCGCCGGGTGAACGGTTGGATTGGCGGGGTGAGCGGTTTGCTGCATTGGCAACAGCCGCCCGCCAGCCGCTGTTACCAATGCAGCACCCGCTTTAACCCGCCGGCTTTAAACCTTCGGTTTTTCAGCCAGATGCCTTAACGCGGCGGTTGGCACGCATCCTGCTATCGGATTTATAACCAAAAAAAGATTTTCAATATTTGTAAATCAATAATGGTTATATGCGTGCCGCATCGCGGCGCCAACGAGCAGAGGGAGAGAAGCATGTCAGCAGCAAACCACTCGCAGCAGCCTATTCAGTTCGCCTACTGGGTGCCGAACGTCTCCGGCGGTCTGGTGATCAGCAACATCCCGCAGCGCACCGGTTGGGACATCGGCTACAACCGCAAGCTGGCGCAGATCGCCGAACGTGCCGGTTTCGACTACGCGCTTACCCAGATCCGTTTCACCGCCGGTTACGGCGCCGACAACCAGCACGAGTCGGTGTCGTTTTCGCAGGCGCTGCTGGATTCCACCGAGAAGCTGAAGGTGATCGCCGCGCTGCTGCCGGGGCCGTGGAACCCCACGCTGGCGGCCAAGCAGATCGCCACCATCAGCCATCTTTCCAACGCGCGCATCGCGGTCAATATCGTCAGCGGCTGGTTCCGCGGCGAGTTCAAGGCCATCGGCGAGCCGTGGCTGGACCACGAAGAGCGCTACCTGCGTTCGGAAGAGTTTATCCGTTGCCTGCGCGGCATCTGGGCCGAGCCCAGCTTCAGCTTCGCCGGCGATTTTTATCGCTATCGCGACTACTCGCTGAAGCCCAAGCCGCTGGATCCGCTGCCGGAGATCTTCCAGGGCGGCAGCTCGCGGGCGGCGCGCGACATGGCGGCGCGGGTTTCGGACTGGTATTTCACCAACGGCAATAGCGTGGAGGGCATTCGCCAGCAGGTGGACGATCTGCAGACCAAGGCCAGGGCCAACCAGCACCGGGTCAAGGTGGGAGTGAACGGCTTCGTCATTGCCCGCGATACCGAGCAGGAAGCGCAGGCGGTGCTGCAGGAGATTATCGATCACGCCAACCCGGAGGCGGTGCAAGGATTCGGCCACGAAGTGAAGAACGCCGGGGCGGCTTCGCCGGAGGGTGAGGGCAACTGGGCCAAATCCTCGTTTGAGGATCTGGTGCAGTACAACGACGGCTTTAAAACCAACCTGATCGGCACGCCGCAGCAGATCGCCGAGCGCATCATCGCGCTGAAAGACGCCGGGGTGGATCTGATGCTGTTGGCGTTCCTGCACTTCCAGGAAGAGGTGGCGTTCTTCGGCCGTGAGGTGATCCCGCTGGTGCGCGAACTGGAGCGCCAGCGGGCGGCGGCCTGAGTTCAGTAAACCTGCCTGGCGTTGATGCCGGCGGGGAAAATGCCGGTGGCGAAAATATGCCCGTTGGCCTGGATCTGGTCGTCGGGCAGCATCTCCAGCGGGAACTCGCCTGACAGGCAGCTGAGAAAGGCGTTGCGATCGTCCGTGGTGGTAAAGCCGATCAGATCGTAGAACAGCAGCGAAGCGATCAGCTGGCGATGTTCCGGGATGCGCCGCAGCAGCGCCGCCGACGGGAACGGCAGGTGGAAGAAGAACGCGCAGGCATTCAGCAGCCCCTGCTCCTTCAACGCCTGGGCGCAGGGCAGCAACTGGTAGTCGTCGATACAGACGATGTCGCCCGGGCACAGGTGCTCGCAGGCGATATCGGCGAAACGGCAGTTCAGCTGCCGGTAAGCGCGGTAGTTTTCCGGCGTGAAGTGCGCCTTCTCCGGCTGGTTGTGGAACACCGGCCACAGGCCGTCGTGGTAGTAGCCCTGATAGTGGCGGCGAAACTCCTCGATCGACAGCGGGAAGGTCACCTGATCGTAACCGGCGCGTTGGCGGCAACTGATCGGGCGCTGCGCGAAATTCTGCACGTCGCCGTTCCAGCCGAGCCACAGCCCCGGTTCGGCGTCGGCCGCCAGCGTCCGGCCGGCGCAGGCCAGATCCTTGCCGTCGCACTGTTTGTTGGAAATCAGCACCAAACGAGACATCGGGTTCTCCTTATCAGTGCAGGGCGCGCGGGGCGTGCGCCGCGCAGTCGGCGCGCCAGGGCGCTTGCAGCACGGGCAGCGTGACGCGCAGGCCGCGCAATGCCGGATGCGCCAGGCAGCAGCGCGTCAGCCAGCTTCCCAGCCCGACGCCGCGGTATTCGGCGCTGACGAACAGCTCGCTCACCGAGGCGAAGGTGGCGTAATCGGTCACCATACGGGCGAAGCCGAGCTGGTGGCGTTTGCGGTACAGGCCAAAGCACAGGCCGTGGCGCGCCAGGCGCTCCGCCGCCGCCCGATCCGGCAGGCTGAGGAAACGCTGGATCGCCTCGATATCCAATAACTGCCGATCGGTGCTGATATGAAAAACGCCTTTGCGCCAGCAGAGCAGCGGCTGTACGGGGGCCAATTGCGGTTGCATGTTCATGATTATCCTTAGGTTAACGAATCAGTGGACGGTTACAGCATCCAGCCGAGTTCGGCGGCGGTGACCTGTTCCTCGAAGCGGCGCAGTTCGGCGCTTTTGCAGGTGTGCCACAGGGTGCAGAACGCTGGGCCGAGCAGCTCGCGCAGCGGATCGCTGTGGCGGAACAGCGCCAGCGCCTCCTGCTGGCCGAGCGGCAAGGGGGCGGCGTTGTCGCTTTCGCAGCCGTGGGCGGCGGGCGGCAGCGGCAGCGGGTGTTCCAGCCCGTGCAGCAGGCCGCCGAGCATCACCGCCAGCGCCAGATAGGGGTTGGCGTCGGCGCCGGCCAGGCGGTATTCGATACGCTGATTGGCGCTGTCGGCGCAGGGCAGGCGCAGCGCCACCGTGCGATTGTTGTGGCCCCAGGAGGCGCGCAACGGCACGTGCATGCCGGGGCGGAAGCGGCGAAACGCGTTGATGTTGGGCGCCAGGATCGCCATCGACGCCGGCATCAGCGCCAGCATGCCCGCCATCGCCTGCTGCATGTTGTCGCTCAGTTCGCCCGGCGCGCCGGTCAGCAGGTTCTCGCCGTGCTCGTTCTGCAGGCTGATGTGAAAGTGCAGCCCGCTGCCGGCGGCATGGGCGCAGGGTTTGGCCATAAAGCAGGCGTGCTGGTGATGCTGCTCGGCAATCTGCCGCGTCAGGCGTTTCAGCGCCATGATCTGGTCGCAGGCTTCCAGCACGCGCCGGCTGTGATGCAGGTTCAGCTCGTACTGGCCGGAGGCGGCTTCGGCCACCACGCCGGTCAGCGGCAGGTTTTGCAGCCGCGCGTGCCGTTCGATGTCGCTCAGCAGCGCATGGTGGCGCTCGGGCGCATCCACCGCGAAGCTCTGCGTCGGGCAAGCTTCCGCCTCGGCGGGGCGCAGCGGATCCTGCAGGTAGAACTCCAGCTCGGCCGCCACCACCGGGAAGCAGTTGCGCTCGTGCAGGCGCTTCAGCACCCGTTGCAGCACCACGCGCGGCTCCAGCTCGCAGGCGCCGCCGTCGGCGTTTTGCATCGTCAGCAGCAGCTGGGCGTGGCGTTCGGGATCGCGCGCGCAGGGGCGCAGCGTGCCGGGCACCGGCAGGCACAAGCGGTCCGGCTCGCCCGCCCGCTGCCCCAGCCCGCTCTCTTCAGTCACCCGGCCGTGGAGATCCAGGGCGTAAATCGACAGCGGGAAGTAGCAGCCTTTTTCCAGCCCAAAGGCTTCGGCGATCGGCAACCGCTTGCCGCGCAACTGGCCGTTCAGATCGTGCAGATAAATATCCAACTGTTCGGTATCCGGATAGCGCTGCAGGTAGTGTTCCAGTTCTTTGCGGAAGGCGCGTGTCGGCGAAGCGGGCAGCTCCGCCAGCAGAGGATTGAACCCGATGATATTAGAATGCATGGCGCGCTCCAGAACGAAGACCGGTCACGGCCAGAGGCAGGGATAAACGCATGAGACAACTCTCTTGTGAGGCCATAGCGGCGATGTGAAAAGGGTATCTGCGGCGGCAAAAACTGTCTGTAAAAACGCCGTAACGTTAACGGGGCGCGGAATAAAAATGCCGTAAAGAGCGCGGCGGGTTGGCCGGGTCGGCACGGTCTATACTGGCGAGACGGGCCGTAGAAGGAGAGATAACGATGAAGAGAATAGGGCTGCTTATCGCCGCGCTGGCCGCGTTCAACGCCACTGCGTCTTCCCCACAGGCGTGGGCCGAGAGCGAACGGGCGATGCGCGCCGCCTGCCTGAAAGCCAGCGGGCTAAAAAACGCCAGGGTGGAAGGGGCGATCGTTCACTACGGTGATGACGTCGGCTATTCGGCACTGTTTATCGGCGGGCGCTACCCACAGCCGTTTATGAAAAACCAGCCGGGCAGGGAGCTGTGCTTATATCAGCGCGCCACGCAGAAGGCGGCGGTGCAGGCGGTGGAGGGGGAATAAATAATCCCAGTCTCCTTACTGTAGCTGTATTTCTCCTTTGGGATTAATTATTAAGTTGAATTCTTTCATATATTTACGCCTTTCCGTATCGTTATTCATCGAGACGCCGAGCAAGACGGAGTATTCTCCCGCAGCCCAGTTTATTTGCGGATAAGTGACGCATTGCCCTGGTTTCAGGTCAGGCAACGGAGTGACTTCTGGTGAGGTCCAGACGATATGCCATTGCTGTTGTTCCTGTCGTGAGACGATCACTCCCCGGTTTTGCAGGTTGTCGCCGCTGCGAACGCTGTTGATAGGCACTGCAAAGCAAGGTTGATTGTCTTTGAGCGAGACATCCAACGGATGGTACCAGGGCTGAGTGGATTGACAGCCGTTCAGTAGCAGTACGCACAGCAAAGAGAGATAACGTCTTGTCATAATAAGGTGTTCCGGTTCTTTGGATTTTTCAGGAAAGCTCGCAATACCCATTCATAGCGTTTTTTAATGTCTGGCCCAATAATGCCGCTGTAGTTGGTGATTATTTGAAAGCCATTGCGCCCGAATTTAGTGAGATAGAAATAGTCTGCAATGATACTTGCCTGTGCCTCCATTCCATAATCGGATAGAAGATGATAATTGGGCAAGGAATACTGATAGGAAACCGCCCAACTAGCCAAACCGCGCAGGTGTACGTTCATGCCTAATTGATATTGCCAGACATGCGCCATTTCATGGATAAACCAATGCTGATCGTAGGCGTTTGCCGTGGCAAAGTCTTCTTTGAAGTGTTTGGGCATAAAATAGAGCGTGCCATTTGGTGTTACGGCCGTATCTTCATGCTGTAAGCCGAAGGGGAAATAGCTGCCGTTATGGACGCGAACGCGCGAGTAATCGACAGCATCTTTGTAGAGCAGTCTGGCCAATGTGATTTCACCGGCCGTAAGTTTTCTGGCGTTTCCTTGAGTTGTGGCCATGGTTTTAATCCGTTAAAACATGAAAAAATACCATAACGAAAGTTCAGACATGATTAACCCACTTTGTCACAATCTTTTGCGTTCGCTCACAAGACGGAAAGGCAAAGGCGTGTTTGGTGTAATTAATTGATTGATATGGAGAATGATTCTATTATTTTGATATTCATTCATAAATAAAAAACCGGGTTGCGTGCTTTATTACCTCGCCAAATCAGCATGTTTTCTTCTCTGTCCGACGCTGATGTCGCTGTTCCCGTCTCTTGTTGCATCCCATGTTCAAGCCGCAAGGCAATAACCACTTTCTTTTTCGAGCTGCCGGGCGGCGAGCACGTCGGGTTTACGGTTTAAGTGCAGGAGCCGCGCCACTCCCCGCCATCTCCCGTTCGATTACCGTCGCCAGCGCCTGCGCGGCGGAAGAGAGTTGGTGTTGCGCCAGGCGGATCAGGCCCACGCGCCGTTCGATGATCGGGCCGATCAGCGGCACGCAGACCGCCCCCAGCTCATCCATCTGTCGCTCGCACAGCGCCGGCACCGCGCTGGCGCCGAGGCCGTTGGCCACCATGCGCCCGACCGTCACCAACTGGTGGCTTTCAAACGCCACCTCCAGCGTTCGCCCGCTGCGGGCCAGCTCCTGCTCCAGCAGCAGCCGCACCGCCGATGGCCGCTGCAGGGTGATGAAATCCAGCGTCAGCAGCTCCTTCCAGCTCACCTGCGCCTTGCGCGCCAGCGCCGAATCCTTCGGCACCACCGCCAGAAAGCGATCGCGGCACAGCGGGGTGAAGTGCAGGGTGTCGCTCGGCTCCGGCTCGAAGGCGATGCCCATCTCCACCCGGCCTTCGCGGATCATTTCAAACACCTGTTCGTTGATGACGTCGTGCACCGCCACGTTGATGCCGGCGTAACGATCGCGAAACGCCTTGAGGATCGGCGGCAGCGGGTTGCCGGCGAACGACGGCATGGCGGCGATCGCCACCTTGCCCATCTGCAGGGTGAAGCGCTGACGCATCGCCTCTTCCGCGTTGTCCCAATCCGCCAGCAGCTGGCGCGCCATCGGGAAGAAGGTTTCTCCTTCCGGCGTCAGCGTCACCCGGCGGGTGGTGCGCAGCAGCAGCGGCCCGCCCAACGCGTCTTCCAGCCCACGGATCGCCAGGCTGAGCGCCGGCTGAGAAATATTCAGCCGCTCGCTGGCCTGGGCGAAATTCAGAGTGTGAGCTACCGCTAAAAACGCGCGTAACTGTTTGATGCTCATTTTCATTTTGGTTGGCGTTAACTCTTTGTTAATTGTCGGTTAACGACTGATTAATAAAAATTCTAAATGAATGAGGCATAAAAACAAAATTAACAAATCATTTTTGTGACCTGAAGATGCCCTCACGCAAGCCAGGGCATTTCGCCCTGCGCCGCAACATGCAGGGGCAACGATATGGCAGGGCTCGACAAACGCGTCGGTAGCTACCAGGAAGCGCTGGCAGGCCTGACGGACAACATGACGGTGCTGGCGGGCGGCTTTGGCCTGTGCGGCATCCCGGAGAATCTGATCGAAGAGATCCGCCGGCGCGGCGTGCGCGGGTTGACGGTGGTTTCCAACAACTGCGGCGTCGACGGGTTCGGCCTCGGGCGGCTGCTGGAAACCCATCAGATCCGCAAGGTGGTGGGATCTTACGTCGGTGAAAACGCGCTGTTCGAACAGCAGGCGCTCAGCGGCGAGCTGGAGGTGGATCTCACGCCGCAGGGCACGCTGGCGGAGAAGATCCGCGCCGGCGGCGCCGGCATCCCGGCGTTCTTCACCGCCACCGGTTACGGCACGCCGATCGCCGAAGGCAAAGAGGTGCGCGAGTTCAACGGCCGCCCCTACATCATGGAAACCGCCATCACCGGCGATTTCGCCATCGTGAAAGGCTGGAAGGCCGATCACTTCGGCAACGTCATCTACCGCCACACCGCGCAGAACTTTAATCCGCTGATGGCGACCGCCGGGCGCATCACGGTGGTGGAAGTGGAAGAGATCGTGGCGCCGGGCGAGCTGGATCCGGCGGCGATCCACACCCCCGGCATTTACGTCGATCGGCTGATCCAGGGCACCTTCGAGAAGCGTATCGAACAACGCACCCTGCGGGCTTAAGGAGATTCTCATGCTTACCCGTGAACAAATGGCGCAGCGCGTGGCGCAAGAGTTGAGGGACGGTTACTACGTCAACCTGGGCATCGGCATCCCGACGCTGGTGGCCAACTACGTGCCGGCGGGCATGGATGTGATGCTGCAGTCGGAAAACGGCCTGCTGGGGATGGGCGAGTTCCCGACCGAGCAGCAGCTGGACGCCGACATGATCAACGCCGGCAAGCAGACGGTCACCGCGCGCCTCGGCGCGTCGATCTTCGATTCGGCGCAGTCGTTCGCCATGATCCGCGGCGGCCATGTCGATCTGACCGTGCTGGGGGCGTTTGAAGTGGACGTCGAGGGCAACATCGCCTCGTGGATGATCCCCGGCAAGATGGTCAAGGGCATGGGCGGCGCGATGGATCTGGTGGCGGGGGCGGAGAACATCATCGTGGTGATGACCCACGCCGCGAAGGGCGGCGAGTCCAAGCTGCTGCCGCGCTGCACGCTGCCGCTGACCGGCGCCCGCTGCATCCGCAAGGTATTGACCGATCTGGCCTACCTGGAAATTGAAGACGGCGCCTTCGTGCTGCGCGAACGCGCGCCGGGCGTCAGCGTGGCGGAGATTGTCGCCAAAACCGCCGGCCGGCTGATCGTGCCGGAGCAAGTGCCGGAAATGCGTTTCTGAAACGGGAGGTGAATGTGCAACAACGTGAAGTGGTGATCGTGGCGGCGACGCGCACGCCGGTCGGCAGTTTTCACGGCGCGCTGGCGCCGCTGACGGCGGTGGAACTGGGCGCGGCGGCGGTGCAGGGGCTGCTGGCGCAAAGCGGCGTGCCGCCGCAGCAGATCGATGAAGTGATCCTCGGCCAGGTGCTGACCGCCGGCTGCGGGCAGAATCCGGCGCGCCAGACCGCGCTCAACGCCGGGCTGCCCGTTACGACGCCGGCGCTGACCATCAACAAGGTGTGCGGCTCCGGTTTGAAGGCGGTGCATCTGGCGGTGCAGGCGATCCGCAGCGGTGATGCCGAGGCGGTGATCGCCGGCGGCCAGGAGAGCATGAGCCAGTCGCCTTACCTGATGGCCGGCGCGCGCGCCGGTCTGCGCCTCGGTCACGCGCAGATGGTGGACAGCGTGATCCACGATGGCCTGTGGGACGCGTTCAACGACTACCACATGGGCATCACCGCCGAGAACCTGGCGGAGAAATACGCCATCAGCCGCGCCGAGCAGGACAGCTTTGCGCTGCGTTCGCAGCAGAAGGCGCAGGCGGCGCAGCAGGCCGGGCGTTTCGCGCAGGAGATCACGCCGGTGACGGTGCCGCAGCCGAAGGGGGAGGCGCTGAGAGTTGAGCGCGACCAACAGCCGCGCGACACCAGCCTAGAGGCGCTGGCGCGGCTGCGTCCGGCGTTTCGCAAGGAGGGTTCGGTGACCGCCGGCAACGCCTCGTCGCTCAACGACGGCGCCGCCGTGGTGCTGCTGATGAGCGCGGAAAAAGCCGCTGAGCTGCGCTTGCCGGTGCTGGCGCGCATCGCCGGTTACGCCTCGTCGGGCGTCGATCCGGCGATCATGGGCATCGGCCCGGTGCCGGCCGCGCGCCGCTGCCTGGAAAAAGCCGGTTGGCGGCTGGAGGAAGTCGATCTGATCGAAGCCAACGAAGCCTTCGCCGCGCAGGCGCTGGCGGTGGGTAAAGAACTGGGCTGGGAGGCGGAGCGGGTCAACGTCAACGGCGGAGCGATCGCGCTGGGGCATCCGATCGGCGCCTCCGGCTGTCGCATTTTGGTGTCGCTGCTGTACGAAATGCAGCGCCGCGGGGTGAACAAGGGGCTGGCGATGCTGTGCATCGGCGGCGGGCAGGGGGTGGCGCTGGCGGTAGAGCGCCCGTAAACAACCGAGGAGGGCACCATGCAGTCATCTGACTATGCGGTACTGGGCGCCGGGCTGATGGGGGTGGGCATCGCCACCCACTTTATTCGCCACGGCCATGAGGTGCTGCTGTATGACCCGGATCCGCAGCGCCTGGCGGAAGCGCCGGCGGTGGCGAGCGGCATTCTGGCCGAGCTGAGCGACGTCGGGCAGTTTGCGCATATTGAGCGCGGCGCGGCGCTGGCGCGCCTGCGCGTGACTGGCGATCTGAACGCGGTGGCGCGCGCCCGGCTGGTGATCGAGGCGATCCCGGAACGGCTCGAGCTGAAGCACGCGCTGTATGAGCAGCTGGAAGGGCTGATCGCCGACGACGCGGTGATTGCCAGCAACACCAGCGGCCTGCCGCCGGACGAGCTGGCGGCGCGCATGACCCATCCGCAGCGGCTGCTGATCGCCCACTTCTGGCACCCGCCGCACCTGATCCCGCTGGTGGAGATCGTGCCCGGCCGCGCCACCGATCCGCGCCATCTGGCGGCGGTGCAGGCGCTGCTCGGCGGGATGGCGCTGGAGGCGGTGCTGCTGGAGCGCGCCGCGCCGGGGTTTGTCGGCAACCGGCTGCAGTTTGCGGTGCTGCGCGAGGCGCTGCACATCGTCCACAGCGGCATCGCCAGCGCCGAGGTGGTGGATCAGGTGATGCGCGCCTCGCTGGGGCGGCGCTACGCCATGGTCGGCCCGCTGGAGGCCGCCGACATGACCGGGCTAGCGACGGTGGCGGACATCGCCCGCCACCTGTTCCCGGAACTGGCGACCGGCGACGAGATGATGGCGCTGGTAGAACAGCGGCTGCAGCGCGGCGATAGCGGCCAGCGCAGCGGCCGGGGATTTTATCTGTGGGATGAAGCGCGCAGGGAACGCATTCAACGGCGACGGGCGCATCAGCTGCGCTTTGCGCTGAAACCGTAATTTCGCACGCCGTACCTGACAATAACAACGATAGCGAGGTGCCCGATGAGCGTTTTAATTGCCCTGGCAGCACTGGGATTACTGATGCTGGCCGCCTACCGCGGCTACAGCGTGATTTTGTTCGCCCCGATCGCCGCGCTGGGCGCGGTGCTGTTGACCGATCCCGGCGCGGTGGCGCCGACCTTCACCGGGCTGTTTATGGAGAAGATGGTCGGCTTCGTGAAGCTCTACTTCCCGGTGTTCCTGCTGGGGGCGGTATTCGGCAAACTGATCGAGCTGTCCGGCTTTTCCCGATCGATCGTCGCGGCGGCGATCCGCATTCTCGGCCGACGCCACGCCATTCCGGTGATTGTGCTGGTATGCGCGCTGCTGACCTACGGCGGGGTGTCGCTGTTCGTGGTGGCGTTCGCGGTCTATCCGTTCGCCGCCGAGCTGTTCCGCCAGAGCGGCATCCCCAAGCGGCTGATCCCGGCCACCGTAGCGCTCGGCGCCTTCTCCTTCACCATGGACGCCTTGCCCGGCACGCCGCAGATCCAAAACATCATCCCGACCAGCTTCTTCGGCACCAACGCCTGGGCCGCGCCCTGGCTGGGGCTGATCGGCTCGCTGTTCATCATCGCGGTCGGTTTGCTGTATCTTGAACGCCAGCGGCGCAACGCGCAGTTGAAGGGGGAGGGTTACGGCACCGAGCTGCTGAACGAACCGGAAACCCCGGACGACATCAACCTGCCTAACCCGCTGATCGCCATCTTGCCGTTGATTTTGGTCGGGGTATTCAACCTTGGCTTCACCCATTGGATCCCGCAGTGGTACGGCGCCAGCCACGATCTGACGCTGCCGGGGCTGGCCAAGCCCATCACCACCGATGTGGCGAAGATCACCGCCATTTGGGCGGTGGAAGCGGCGCTGGTGTCGGGTATTCTGCTGGTGGTGGTGTTCGGCTTTCGCAATATTCGCGGCCGGCTGGCGGAAGGCAGCAAGACGGCGGTCGGCGGCGCGATCCTGGCGGCGATGAACACCGCCTCCGAATACGGCTTCGGCGCGGTGATCGCCGCGCTGCCGGGCTTTTTGGTGCTGTCGCAGGCGCTGTCGGCGATCCCCAACCCGCTGCTGAACGAAGCGATCAGCGTCACCCTGCTGGCCGGCATCACCGGATCGGCCTCCGGCGGCATGAGCATCGCGCTGGCGGCTATGTCCGACAGCTTTATCGCCGCCGCCCATGCGGCACACATTCCGCTGGAGGTGCTGCACCGGGTGGCCTCGATGGCCAGCGGCGGCATGGATACCTTGCCGCACAACGGCGCGGTGATCACCCTGTTGGCGATCACCGGCCTCAGCCACCGGCAGGCCTATGGCGGCATCTTCGCCATCACCCTGATCAAGAGCGCCGCGGTGCTGTTCGTGATCGGCGTGTTCTACCTGACCGGCATTGTTTAAAGGAGCGATACCATGAGTGTACAAGGCAAAACCGCGCTGGTGACCGGCTCGACCAGCGGCATCGGTCTCGGGATCGCGTCCGTGCTGGCCGCCGCCGGCGCGCGCGTGATCCTCAACGGCTTCGGCGATGTGGAAGCGGCGAAGGCGCAGGTTGCCCGGCTGGGCGCCGCGCCGGGGTATCACGGCGCCGATCTCGGCGATGCGGCCCAGATAGCGGACATGATGCAGTATGCCGAACGTGAGTTCGGCGGCGTGGACATTCTGGTGAACAACGCCGGCATTCAGCACGTGGCGCCGCTGGATCAGTTCCCGGTGGAGAAATGGAACGCCATCCTCGCCATCAACCTGTCGGCGGTGTTCCACACTTGCCGATTGGCGCTGCCGGGCATGCGCGAGCGCCACTGGGGGCGCATCATCAACGTAGCGTCGGTGCACGGGCTGGTGGCGTCGAAAGACAAGTCGGCCTATGTGGCGGCCAAGCACGGTGTGGTGGGGCTGACCAAGACGCTGGCGCTGGAGACCGCCCGCACGCCCGTCACCTGCAACGCCATCTGCCCCGGCTGGGTGCTGACGCCGCTGGTGCAGCAGCAGATCGACAAGCGCATCGCCGCCGGTGCCGATCCGCAGCGGGCGCGCGATGAGCTGTTGGCGGAGAAGCAGCCTTCGCAAGAGTTCGTCACGCCAGAGCAACTCGGCGAGCTGGCGCTGTTCCTGTGCAGCGATGCGGCGGCGCAGGTGCGCGGCGCGGCCTGGAACATGGACGGTGGCTGGCTGGCGCAGTAGTGAGATTTTCCCCGGAGCGCGCAACGCGCTCCGTCGTTATTTCCCGCCTTTAATTAATTCCCTCGCGTGACGGTTTACCTGCGGCAATAATATTTATTTGTTATTTGCTATCTTTATTTCCAGATAATCACGAAGGGTTATTTTGGGTGAAGCGTGCGGATTGGTTTATTTCGTGCTGCGATTATTACATTGTTTTTCTCCGTGTTACAGGTGAACACGTGTTTGCTGAAATTAAATCCAACCTGAAATAATGGCAGGTTATGGCGTGAATTTTTATATCTTGCGTGCGCTGTTCACATCGGTTAATTATTTCTGCGTGGCTTAAGACCACCGCGTTTATAACAATAATTTTTTCGGGCAGGGGTAATAATGAGAAAAAATACAACGCCAATATTCATTGGCGGCGTCTTGCTGTCGGCGATTTCCGCCGGCGCGCAGGCCGAGATCACCATTCTGGATAAAAACCCGCAGAGCAATGTGTTGCTGGCGCCGCTCAGTTTAAAGGTGGGCGGCAGCATTCGCCCCGAGTGGATCTTCAATAACGGCCCGGAGCCGGGCTATGACAAAAACGGCCACGACGGCGGCACGCGTTTTCGCTTCAGCGGCGATTATGCGCTGACGCAGGACACTTCGATCATCGGCTATTACGAGTGGGGCGTCGATCTGGCGCACGCGCTCAGCTGGGACGGGCATTATAACGAAGACGGCAAGCGCGACTATCAGCGCCAACTGTACGCCGGTTTCAAGGACGATCGTTACGGCACCCTGACCTATGGCCATCAATACGGCATCTATTATTCGGTGGTCGGCATTAAAAGCGACGTCTGGGATAACGATGGCCATGCGGGCGGCACCGGCATCGGCATTTCCGGCGACTATGACGGCGGCAATAAACCGAAAAACAGCATCAAATACACCAATGATTTCGGGCCGGTCACGCTGTACGCCAACTATTTATTGCCGGAAGACGATCTGCACACCGCGGATAACCTGATTTACCGCCGCAAGGGCGGTGGCGGGCTGGGCTTCGATTATAAGGTGACGAAGGATTTCACCTTCAGCGCCGCCTACAGTTATACCGACGCGAAGATCAAAGACAATCTGTACCACGAACAGGATTATCACCAGCAGCTGTCCGGCACCGCGTTGACCTGGCAGCCGAACAACTGGTACATCGTCGGCACCGCCAGCTACTACAAAGATTATGTGCCGAGCACCCGCCAGCGCACGCTGTCGCACTTCTTCGCCGGTGACGGCTACGGGCTGGAAGGCTTCGTCGGTTATACCTTCAATATCGACAAGCCGTTCCTCAAATCCGTCCAGCCTTATGTGGCGGCGGACTCGCTGCGGCTGAAGGGAGACGAGGCGTATCACGCCAACCACGTCTATCTTGGCGCGGGCACCACCATCGGTTACGGTCTGTCGGTGTATGTGGAGCGCACGCTGGCCAACAGCAGCGACAACGAGCCGGATTCCACCTGGATAACGGTGTTCTACGATTTCTGATTTTCACCTGCTCCAAGCCGGCGCCTGCGCCGGCTTTTTCACATGGTAATTGCGCCGCCCAGGGTCTCTCCAGAGGCGTTGCGCTCCGCCAGGTAGCGCGCCGGCGGTTTGCCCACCGCCTTTCTGAACATGGTGACGAAGCCGCTGGCGCTCTCGTAGCCCAGATCCAGCGCCACCGTCTGTACGCTCTCGCCCTGCGTCAAGCGCTGCAGCGCCAGCATCACGTGCAACTGGCGCCGCCAGTGGCCGAAGCTCATGCCCATCTGCTGTTGCAGCGTGCGGCTGAGGGAGCGTTCGCTCATGCCGATGCGCTGCGCCCACTGCCCGAGGGTGGATTTGTCCGCCGGGCTGCTCAGCATGCCTTCGGTCAACTGCCGGATGCGCGCGTCGTCGGACACCGGCAGATGCAGATTCTCGATCGGCGCGGCCGCCAACTGATCCAGCAATACCGCCGTCAGACGCCCCTCGGCGCCCTGTTCGTCGTAAAGCGGCTCGAAGGTACTGGCCTGCAGCAGCAGCTCGCGCAGCAGCGGCGAGACCGACAGCGTGCAGCAGCTTTGCGGCAGGCCGGCGGCGGCATGTTGATCGACGAACAGGCAGTAGGCCTCGGTGGAGCCGGCGCCCTGGGCGTTGTGCAACACGTTGCCCGGCATCCACAGCGCGCACTGCGGCGGCACCAGCCACAGCCCGTTTTCCACTTCGCAGCGGATCATGCCGCGCACGGTGTAGATCAGTTGCGCCTTCCGGTGGCGGTGCGGCTCGACTTCCCAATCCTGTTCGAGGGTCGACCCCTGCAGGGCAAACAGCGGGCGCGGCACTTGATCGATATCCAGACAGTGGCGGGGGATCTGTACTTTCATGAGAATAGTTCTCAATTTGGCGGAATTGAAAAGTATTATGTCCTGATTGCGCAATGCGGTCTAGCGCCGGTGCCGATAAAGTAAGCGCCAGTCCTAAACCCTTTCGCGAGGAAACTGATTATGTCATTGGATACCGCCGATTTCCCGCTGGTGTGGATGCGCCGAAACGGGCGCGATACCCAGGCCGAGCTGGCCGAATTCAGCGCGCTGCTGGCGCGCGCCGAACCTTTTGTTCTGATCACCGACCGCAGCGTCGGCGATGAAGAAGAAGAACATGACCGCGATGCTCGCACCCAGGTGGCGCTGTGGAAACGCGATAACCGCGAGGCGCTGAAGCGGTGGGTGAAAGGCATGATCATGCTGGAGCCGGACGACGCCAAACGCGCGGCGGCGGAAGAATTCGCCGAATACGGCGCCAAATTCTGGGGCTATCCGGTGCTGGTGGCCGCCAATGAAGCCGCAGGCCGGGTATTGGCGCAGACGTTATTGATCAAATAAGGGGGAGAACACCATGCACCAGCAACAGGTGATTGAACAGCTGCTGGCCTGGATCGAACAGAGCCTGGATCAGCCGCTGACGCTGGACGATATCGCCGCCAAGTCCGGCTACTCCAAATGGCATTTGCAGCGGATGTTCAAGCAGCATACTGGCCATATTCTCGGCACCTACGCGCGCCGCAGAAGGCTGACCGCCGCCGCGCGTGAACTGCGCCTGACCGGCACCAGCGTGGCCTGCATCGCCGATACTTACCAGTTCGATTCGCAGCAGACCTTCACCCGTTGCTTCCGCAAGCAGTTCGGTCTGCCGCCGGCCAGCTATCGTCGCAGCCAGGATTGGTCGAGCTATGGCCTGCAGCCGCCGCTGCGCCTGACCGAAGCGCCATTGCCGCAGGCCGATATCGTGACGCTGCCCGCCATGCAGTTGGTGGGCCATACCCAGCGCCGCAGTTTTACCCTGGGGCAACTGGCGGCCTCCAAGTGTGAGCTGCGCCGCCACGCCTGGCGGCAGTTGCTGCAGCCGCAGGTGCTGCCGGAGGTAGTATACGGCCTTACCAGTCTGGAAGTTGACCGGCGCCGCCGGGGCAGCCCGCGCATGGCCTACACCGCCGCTCTGCCGGACGAAGGGGCGCCGGGAGAGCGGGTGACTATCGAGCAGGGCGAGTATGCCCGTTTCACCTACCAGGGACAGGCGGAAGGGTTACAAAACTTTATTGTCCGGCTGTATGACACCGCCATGCCGCAGATGAACGCCATCCGCCGGCCGGGGCAGGATATCGAGCGTTTCTACCCGGCGCAGGAGGGCAGTTGCCCGCTCGGTGGCGCGGCGATCCGCTGTGAATACCTGATCCCGATACGGCGGGAGGAAGCGTTGGCCGCCGCCAGCTAGGCGGCGGTTCTCGCAAAAAATCGCCTTCGTGGCGCGTGAGGTTACAAAAAATTGCGATATTACATCGGTAATGGTTCACACTTTGATTGATGTGCACATATAATGCGCATCCGGTCCAATCCCCCTGTTTTTCAGGCCGCAGCGAGTGGCTGCCGGCTGAAACTCATCGGGGCGAAGTGGCCGTAGAAACCGATATCCCTAATCGCCAGTGGCCTTGACCAACACGAAGATGAAAATGAGCATTCGCGCGTTATTAACCCTGTTTACGGCACTGGTTGCATTCAGCCAGGCTGCCTTCGCCGTCGTTTACCCGCTGCCGCCAAAAGACAGCCGTTTGGTGGGCGAGAATATCCAAATCACCGTACCGGAAGACAGCAAACTGCCGCTGGAGAGCTTCGCCGCCCAGTATCAGATGGGGCTGAGCAACATGCTGGAGGCCAACCCGGGCGTGGATCCGTTCCTGCCGAAGGCCGGCAGCACCCTGACTATCCCGCAGCAGCTGATCCTGCCGGACGCGCCGCGTGAAGGCATCATCATCAACAGCGCCGAAATGCGTCTGTACTATTACCCGAAAGGCTCCAACACCGTGGTGGTGCTGCCGATCGGCATCGGCCAGCTGGGTAAAGACACCCCGCTGAACTGGACCACCACCGTGCAGCGCAAGAAAGACGGCCCGACCTGGACGCCGACCGCCAAGATGCGCGCCGAATACGCGGCTGACGGCGAGATCCTGCCTGCGGTGTTCCCGGCCGGCCCGGACAACCCGATGGGGCTGTATGCGCTGTATGTCGGCCGCCTGTACGCCATCCACGGCACCAACGCCAACTTCGGCATCGGCCTGCGCGTGAGCCACGGCTGCGTGCGTCTGCGCGCCGACGACATCAAGTACCTGTTCCAGAACGTGCCGGTCGGCACCCGCGTGCAGTTCATCAACGAACCGATGAAGGCCACCGTCGAACCGGACGGCTCGCGCTACGTGGAAGTGCACAACCCGCTGTCGGCCAACGAAGAGCAGCTGCAATCCAAGGATCCGGTGCCGTTGACCATCTCTGCGCCGGTCGGCAAAGTGCTGATGGACGCCGGCGTCAACCAGAGCGAAGTGGACGCGGCGATCAAGGCCCGTTCCGGTATGCCGGTGAAAGTGAACTGATCGCCTCGGGCTCAGTGACAATGCCAAGAAGACGCCTGCGGGCGTCTTTTTTTGTGGTGTTTGGCCTGCGAACGTTGCATGGGCTTATGCAGACGCGCGGCGGGGCAGGATATCCAGTGCTAGTGCGCATGAGGCGTTTTAGGTAAACCAGGCTGGAGGACTGTCAACAACGACACGCTGTATAGTGTATGCCGCCTGTCCCCCAGCCCTGGTTCGCCGCTTGCTTGGCAAGCGACTTCGTTAATGTCAGGGAAATTGGTAGTACAACTTTCCAACGACAATATTCAATGCGGGAATATCATCAGAGGTGTTGCTGCTTTGAAGGGCTTCTATTGCACCTTCTGTCCAGTACAGTAAATCGCTGATAACAAGGGGGCTCAATATTGAAGGATCGATACTGTATACTTTTCCGATGAAAGCAGACAGTTTCAAACTGATATAGACAAATACGTTCCCATTGGGCGTGGTGATCATGTTGTCGCATTCTTTTTTAAGAATATGCAGAGCATTAACAAGCTCATCTTTTTGTTCTTTAGTCGCCATGATATTGTCCTCTTAAAGAGCCGCTACCAGAAGCGGTGTGAAGTCTTTGACAAAGTCTTTTATATATCCTAAGGCCTCCTTTAAATTTTCCTGTTGGATTTTTAGTTTTTCTTCTTTTATTTTTTTATCGATAATGTTGTCATCGATAATCGAGATTAACCCTTCATGGTACCGCTGGAAGGCCTCAATCGCCTGTTCGGCCGCGGTGGGGTTTTTGATACTTTTTTGCGTCAGGTTATTGAGCGTGATAATGTTATCGATATAGACAGCGGACTTTTCCATGTCAGAGGGTTGAGGGGATTTGGGCGTTCTTTTGTTAAAATTGTCGACGGTGAAGTTGAAAATGTCCTGTTTCATTACGTCATCATATTGCGTCTTTAGCTGATGGATATCTTGCTTAACCAACTCCATATTATCATTCTGGTTTTTTCCTTCTTGTTTAATCAATTTGGCAATGTCGCGTCCGTTTTTTTCCTCTTCAGCGAGCCTTTGCAAGAACCCCGCCAGGTTACTGACGGACTTTTTTTGGTTATCGGTGAGGTTAGCCAGCGATTTTACCGATTCGGCTTTGGTCAATGCCTTGTCCACAAGATCGCCCACCGGGTATGTCGGATCCGCTGTGTACACCGTCAGGGCGGAGAGATAGCTGGAGAAAGCAGAGAGAATGTCCAGGTCCGGCTGGAACATCTGTAGATCCAATGGCATAAGGTTAAGTAGCATAACATTATTATTTTTGAAGTCCTGAGGCGTGGCGCAAAGAGGTGAGTTTGGATTAGGTACAGATGACTCGTTAATTCTTACTGTTATCTTTCCGTCTGTATTAAATTTGCAATTAGGTTGAGTCGCGTAGACAACAACGGCCCGTTTTTGTTGAAGCGCCAACAATACGTCAAAATATTTTTTTGATTCGCCTATAGCTTCATGCCCGGCAGTGACTGTTTCTTTAGTATGGTTGATAGTGAGTTTTCCGGAACTGCAGCTAACCAGCAATAATGTGATGGCTAGCATGGAAATGGATTTTTTTGTTTTCATGGCCTTTCTCGCTGTGGTCGTTAAATTATTAACAGTAACAATTTTTCAAGGCATTTAGGACGAGTGTTATAGCAATGGAATTTTGACCTTCAAAGACGGAAGGCGCATCAAAGGAATGCTAATAAGAATGATGTATTCCAAGGTTGCTATTGTGATTTTTATTTCTTCATAGTCTGCAAATCATTATCGTGATAAGATAAGCTTTCATGGTGTTATTATTAAATCTACTGCTTATCTTGCATTATTCCAGTTGATTTATGTCTGACTTGTGCGCGTTCTAATAAATTGTGTCATTCATCGTCCTGGTATCTTTATTGTCGATATTTTATTCCAGATGTGGCGATGCTGGCAGGATAAGCTGATGGGATATTTGGGTAACGGCTCCTTCGCCTGCAGTGGTGGCATTCTGCTGTGTCGGCCTGATTGTCACTATTCTCACATTTTCGGCATGCCGGTAGCCTTGTCTATACGTCACTCTGCAATTATTCCAATAAAAACTATCGCTAATTAATAAGTTATATCTACTCCCTTATCGCCTGCCATTGAAAAAATTCTCGCAAAAAATCCGTACTGTGAAAATAAGATCACACAAGCGTAACAAAAGGTAAACAAACCCCTCCTATATTGGCTGCTTCGCTTTTGGAGGGAGTGTCATGCGTAACTGGAACGAACCGAAAAAGAACAAAGCGCACATCGAACTGATCCCGATGATCGACGTGATGATGTTTTTATTGGTGTTTTTCGTCTTGATCAGCCTGAACGTCATTCCGGCGCTCGGGCTGAAAACGCAGTTGCCGTCCGCCGGCAGCGCGCAACAGCTGAAACCGCAGAAGAAAGCGATCATCACGCTGGGGGCCGACGAACAGCTGCAGCTGGATGGCCAGCCGATCGCGCTCGACGCGTTGGTCAACACGCTGAAACAGCAGCAGCAGGCCAACCAGACCACCACCATCATCGTCAACAGCGATAAAGGCGTGGCGGTCGAGCGGCTGGTGGCGGTCATGGACAACCTGCGCCAGGGCGGCTTCTTCTCCGTCTCCATCGCGACACGGAAGCTGTGACATGTATCTGCTCTATCGCTCACGTCATCTTTTCAGCTGGTTGCCGGCGCTGATTGTCGCCGGTTGCCTGCTGTTCGCCAGCCAACAGGCGGCGCTGAAGATCCAGCCGCGCTACGACGAAACCGCCATTGAACTGGCGCTGGTGGAACCTGAACCGGCGCCGGAACCCCAACCGGAAACGCCGCCGGAACCTCAGCCCGAACCGCCGCCGCCCGAGCCCGAGCCGGAGCCGATCCCCGAACCGGTGGTGCCGGCGCCGGAACCGATCGTGGAAGCCAAGCCGGTGCCGAAGCCACAGCCGAAGCCCAAACCCAAACCCAAACCGGTGAAAGAGAAAGCCAAACCGGTAGAGAAACCCAAACCGACGCCGGCGCCCGCCGTACCGCGCGCGCTGGCCAGCAAACCGGCGGCGCAGCCCGCACCGGCCGCTCCCGCGGCGCCGAAGGTGAACGCGCAGGCGATAGAAAACGGCTACCTGCTGGCCTTGCGCCGTGAGTTGGAACAGCGCAAGCGCTACCCGAGTGGGCGGCAGGCCTCGCTCGAGCGCCCGCAGGGCAACGTCGAGGTGTGGTTGGAGGTCGATCGCAGCGGGCGGGTGCTCTCTTCCGGCATCGCCAACAAAGCCGCCAGCATGCTGCTGAATCGCGCGGCGATGAGCAGCCTACAAAGCATCAGTTCAGTGAAGCCGTTCCCGAGCGAGGCGTTCGCCGGGCAAACAACCAAAAGATTTACCGCGACGTTCAATTATCAGGCGCCTTAGCGCAAGGGTTAATCGTTTGATTTTTATGGGATGCACACAATGAAATCGTTTAATCGTTCTGGGATCTATCTGGCGGTGATGCTGCCGGGCGCCGCGCTGGCGGCCGACGCCACCGATGTCGGCACCATCAGCGTCAAGGGGCAGTCGCTCGGCGGCGGCATGATGGTGCAGGATGACAGCGCCAAGGCGCGCTCCACCGTCACCAAAGAAGCGATGGACAAAATGCCGTCGGCGGCCAACGCCATCGATAAACTGAAATACACGCCGGGCTTGAACGTCAACAGCAACGACGCCAGCGGCCTGAGCGGCGTGGACTACACCATGCGCGGCATGAACTCGGATCAGATCGGCCTGTCGATGGACGGCATCCCGATCAATGACTCCGGCAACTACGCGGTCTACCCGAACCTGCTCGGCGATGCGGAGAACCTGGAAGAGGTGTTCGTCACCCAGGGGTCTTCCGAAGCGGACGGCCCGCACATCGGCTCCAGCGGCGGCAACATCGGCCTGGTGACGCGCCGCCCGGCGAAAGACTTCGGCGGTTTCGTCAAGCAGACGCTGGGCAGCAACAGCCTGAGCAAAACCTTCGCCCGCCTGGAAACCGGCGAGTACAACGGCTTCAGCAACTGGCTCTCCTATTCGCACACCGAGGCGAAGAAATGGCGCGGCGAGGGGCGGCTGTACTCCGACAAGTTCGAGATGAACTCGTTGTATGAAGACGGCAACGGCAACAGCAGCAATCTGGTGATGAAGTACAACCGCCAGAACAACACCAACTACAACACCCTGAGCAAGGCGCAGTTCCAAAACGACGGTCGTGACACCGATTATGTCACCTCGCCGGAGTACAACAGCAAAGGGCAGTTGAACAAGTATTACAAGATTGAACGCAACCCGTTCGAGAACTTTACGCTGTCGTTCACCCAGAAACTGCAGCTGCGCGACAACCTGTCGCTGACTCTGCAGCCCTATTACTACTGGGGCAACGGCGGCAGTTTCAACGGCCAGACGGCGTCGGTATTGTCCAGCACGTCGGACAGAGCCGGGCAGTATGACCTCAGCAACCTGCAGTCCAATACCTATTACCGCCCGTCGTGGACCCAAACCTGGCGGCCGGGCATCACCACCAAGCTGAAGTGGGACATCAACGAGCAGCACAGCCTGGACGTCGGTTATTGGTACGAGCGCGCGCGCCAGCTGCAGACTCAGCCGTTCATCAGCATCAAGGGCGACGGCAACCCGTCACAGATTTGGGGGAAACCTGGCGGTTCCGATCAGGTGAAGGACGCCAACGGCAACACCGTGCAGGGACGCAACCAGTACACCATCACCCCGGCGCAGAAAGTGTGGCTGCAGGACACCTGGTTCGCCACGCCGGACTGGACCTTCGTCGGCGGCCTGGCCTATCAGTATGTGGAGCGCAAAGGGGACAACCGCGGCAGCCTGTACAACGTGCCGGAGAAGCGCAAAGCCACCTATCACGAATTCCTGCCGAACTTCAGCGCCAGCTATAAGGTGAACCAGGAAAACCAGGTGTTCTACAACCTGACGCGCAACATGCGCACGCCGCCAAACTACGTGCTGTACAACGTCGGCGACTCGCTCAGCACCAAGCCGGAACTGAGCTGGAACCACGAGCTGGGCTGGCGTTTCCAGCAAGAGGACATGCTGCTGAGCGCCACGCTGTTCTACATGCGCTACAGCGATCGCCAAATCTCCACCACCAACGCGGCCGGCGACTACGAGATGATGAACATCGGCAACGTGGAGAACAAAGGGCTGGAGCTGGAGTGGAGCGGCCAACTGCCGCATAACTTCAACTACTACACCTCTTATACCTATACCCAATCGAAGCAGAAGAGCGACATCGTCAGCAATGGCGGGCAGCCGCTGCCGACCTCCGGCAAAGAAGTGCCGAACGTGCCGAAAAACCTGCTGAACATGACGTTGGGTTATGACGACGGGCTGTATTACGGCAGCGTCAGCGGCAAGTACGTCAGCGCGTTCTACGGCGATCTGACCAACGACGAGAAGATCGGCGGCCGCACGGTGTTCGATCTGGCGGCGGGGGTGCATCTGCCGGTGGACAAGAAAATCGTCAAAAGCGCCGTGCTGCGCTTTGGCATCAGCAACCTGTTTGACAAGGAATACCTGACCTCGGTGCGCACCACCACCTTCAACGCGGCGCCCTACGGCGGTGTGAAGGCCAGCACGCCGTATTACAACGTCGGCGAAGAACGCACCTTCAGCGTCTCGCTGGAAGCCACCTTTTAACTGAATACCCCGCTGCCTGCCGTGCGGCGGGGAAGAGGAAACCTGTATGGACGCTAATCTGTTGCACGACATTATTTTCTACGTGATGTACGCCGCGCTGGCGATTGCGCTGGTGATCATCATCGAACGCACGCTGTACTTCGCCTATACCCAGCGCCAGGCGCGCCGGCTGGAGCAGGCGCTGACGCCGGAGGTGCGCCGCGCCGCCGATTTGCCCGACGCGCTGACCCAGCGCAACAGCCTGCCGATGGCGGTGATCGCGCCGGTGCTGGCGCAGAAACACCGCGCCGGCGACCGCGAGGCGATCGGCGATCTGATCGACGCCCAGTACCTGCTGAGCAAGCCGCCGATGGCGCGCGGCCTGTGGCTGCTGGAAACCGTGGTCACCGCCGCGCCGTTGCTGGGGCTGCTGGGCACGGTGATGGGGATCATCGAAACCTTCAAGGCGCTGGCCGCCTCGGGGGTGTCCGAGCCGAGTCTGGTGTCGGCCGGCATGGGCACCGCGCTGTACGCCACCGGGCTGGGCATCGCCATCGCGCTGCTGTGCCTGGTGGCCAACAACTTCCTGCAGAGCCGCATGGAGCGCATCAACGAATTGCTGAAGGTGCTGCTGATCCGCGCCGGTCAACCGGCCAGCCGTCCGGAGAGCGGCAGCGGCGAACAATGGGTTGACAGCGGAGCGCCGCGCTATGCCTAATGGCCATCCAGCACGGCGGCCGAGAGGCCGCCTTTATACGGCATTGTGGAGCGGTTGTTTGTTGATGTTGAGCCAGAGCGCTGCGGCGCGTTTTGCGATTCCCGGTTACGAGCTGGTGTACACCGCGCCGGTGGAAACCGCGCTGCAGGCCGACGACCTGCGCAACACCGCCGAGGTGTGGCGCGAGATGTTCGACGCGGCGAAAACCCGCATCGACCTGGGGCAGTTCTACGTGGCGAATCAGGACGGTTCGCTGCTGGACGGCGTGCTGCAGCACCTGAAGGCGGCCGGCGAGCGCGGGGTGAAAATCCGCTTTTTGGTCGAAGAGAAGGGCCTTCGCATTTCTACCGCCGAAACGCTGGAACAGCTGAAGGCGATCCCCAATCTGGAGCTGCGCATCATTCCTTACCAGAAGCTGAGCGGCGGCATCCTGCACGCCAAGTATCTGCTGGTGGACGGCGAGCAGGCGTTCGTCGGCAGCCAGAACTTCGACTGGCGCGCGCTGGAACACATTCACGAAACCGGGCTGCGCATCAGCGACGCCAGGGTGGTGGGGCAGATCCAGGCGATCTTCGAACAGGACTGGCGAGCGCAGGCGCTGCTGGCGCAGGATAAGCCGGTGCCGGCGCTGCCCGACTCGCCGCCGACCGCGCCCCCGCAGGGCAACTATCTGGTGGCCAGCCCGCGCGCCTACAATCCGGCAGGGGTGATCGACTCACAGGCCGAGCTGCCGCGCCTGCTGGCCGACGCCAAACGGCGGGTGCGGGTGCAGGTGATGGACTACGCGCCGCTGTCGTTTGGCCCGGAACGCAGCCGTCCCTTCTATGCGGTGATCGACAACGCGCTGCGCAGCGCGGCGGCGCGCGGCGTGCAGATCGAGCTGATGGTGGCCAACTGGAACACCAAAAAGCCGGATATCGCCTGGCTGAAGAGCCTGGCGCTGGTGCCGAACGTGCAGATCAAGGTGGTGACCATTCCGCCGGCCAGCAGCGGCTTCATCCCGTTTGCCCGGGTGATCCACAGCAAGCTGATGACCATTGATGATGAGATCGCCTGGGTGGGCACCAGCAACTGGACCGGCGGCTATCTGGACAACTCGCGCAATCTGGAGCTGGTGTTGCACAGCGCGGCGATGAGCGGGCGGTTGGACCAGCTGTACCAACAGCTGTGGAACAGCGTCTACGCCGAACCGTTGCGGCTGGATTACGACTACCCGACGCCCAAGCCGGGCGGCGAATCCTGATAATCAGGGCGCGGTTAACCCCCCCGCCCTGTGTTTTTTTACCGCCGCCAGCCGGCTTTCTCCAGCGCCGTCACCAGCTGTTCGGCGCTCAACCCTTCCGCCCGATGGCCGTTGCCGCTGACGGTATTGGCCGCCAGCAACGCATTGACGATCGCTTCTTCCACCGCTTCCGCCGCCGCGGCGAACAGCGCCGAAATGTAGTCGTTGTTCACCATGCGCAGCGGCGTGGTGAAATCGCCTTTATTGGCGTAGTCGGCGGGCGGCAGGCCGTCGTTGCCGGTGGCGAAGGCGATGAAAATGTCGCCGCTCGAATCCTCGGTGCCGCCGCCGGTGCGGGCGATGCCGATGCTGGCGCGCTGCGCCAGCCGCGCGCACTGGTGCGGCAGCAGCGGCGCGTCGGTCGCCAGCGCCACCACGATGGAGCCCATGCCGGGATGCGGCAACTGCGGCGTGAACGGCGAGGGGAGATGCCCCAGGTGGCGGCCCACCGGGTAGCCGCCCACCAACAGCGACTCGCGCTTGCCGTGGTTGGCCTGCACGATGGCGCCCACCGTCCAGCCGCCTTGATCGGCGGGCAAGCGGCGCGATGCGGTGCCGCTGCCGCCTTTGAATTCATGGCAGATCATGCCGCTGCCGCCGCCGACCGCGCCTTCCTGCGGCAAGCCGCTCCGGGCCGCTTGCTGCGCTTCGCGCACGTGTTCAGCCTTGACGTGAAAGCCGTTGATGTCGTTGAGCAGGCCATCGAAGGTTTCCATCACCACCGGCATATTCCAGTACACCGCGTTGTCGCTCGCGGGCAGCGCTTCACGCTCCAGCGCGATCAGCGCATCGCGCACCACGCCCACGCTGTGGGTATTGGTGAAGGCGATTGGGCTGGTCAGCAGGCCCGCTTCGCGCACCCATTCCAGGCCGGTGGCGTCGCCGTTGCCGTTCAGCACGTGCACGCCGGCGAAGCAGGGCGCGTGGCGGGCGGAGCCGGGGCGCGGTTCGATCACCGTCACGCCGGTGCGCACGCTGCGCCCGTCCGCCAAGTCGGCATGAATGCTGGCATGGCCGACGCGCACGCCGGGCACGTCGGTGATGGCGTTCAGCGGGCCGGGCGTGCCCTGGCCGATGATGATGCCCAGATCCTGAGCGCGCTGCGTCATGGTTATTCTCCTTCTATAGAGGGGGCGGCGAGGGGCGCCGTCTGGCGGCCGCGCAGATGGTTCAGCGCCAACCCGAAGCCGATGATGCCGGCAATGATAATAAAGTCTTTCAGGCTGCTGGCGATCAAAATCGTCCACAGCACGTACAGGCAGCACAGCAGCGCCACCACCACCGGCAGCGGCCACAGTGGCATCAGGTACGGGTGGTGGAAGTGGCGGCGACGGCGACTGATCAGCGCCGCCACCGCCATGATGATGTACACCAGCAGCAGCAGGATCACGGTGAATGAGGTCAGCGATTCGAGATCGGAGCAAAACGCCAGCAGCGCCGAGGGCACGCCGAACAGCAGGGTGGCGATCCAGGGGGTGCCGAAACGCGGGTGGATGATTTTCAGCGCCCGGTTGAACGCCGGCAGCCAGAAGCCGTCACGTCCGCTGGCGAACATCATGCGGCTGAACTGCGCCACGATGGCGATAATGGCGTTGAACACCGACAGATAAATCGCGCCGCTCACCACCCGCGCCAGCGTCGGGCCGCCGAGCTGGGTGACCACGTAGCCGACCGGATCGGCCTGTTTGGCCATCTCCGTCAGCGACGGCGAGCCGATCAGCAGGGCGGTGAACGGCACCAGTTCCACCAGCACCACGATGGCCAGCGTCAGCATGATCGCGATCGCCATCGGCCTGCCCTGTTCGCGCATGTCTTCCGCCATGTACACCGCCGCGCCGTAGCCGTTGTAGGAGAACAGCGCGACCCCGACCATGGCGACGATCAGCGGCAGCGATACCGGCGCCAGGCTGCCCTGCGCGTCCAGCATCACCGGCGCGGTGAGGATCTCCGTACTCTGATGCGGGTGGCTGAAGCCGAGCCAGGCGATCAGCGCCAGCACCGCCACTTCCACCACCAGAAAGGCGCCGGTCAGCAGGGCGTTGGCCTTGATGTTGAAAATGGCGCAGATACCGCCGACCAGCACGGTGAGCATGCCGGCGGTGGAGGCGTCGAATTGGGTGCCCAGCGCGGTATTCAGGTAGGGCACTGCGCCGGTGGCCAGCACCGCTGGCACGAACAGCGAGGCGCTGAGGATAAACAGGTAGGTCTGCAACCCGCACAGGGTGCCGAACAGGCGCTTGATGATGCTGTATTCGCCGCCGGCGCTGGGGTGTGCGGCGCCGAGCTCGGCATAGCACAGCGCGATGGCGGCGGCGACGCAGGCGGCGATCAGAAACGACAGAAAGGCGCCGCTGCCGGCGTTGGCGATCGCCAGCGGCGCGATGACGAAGATCGAACTGGCCGGCGTCACGCCGGACGCGGTGATCATTACCACGTCGAGGACGCTGAGATTGCCTTTGAAGGTGTGTTCAGGGGCGGACTCTTTCATTGGGAACTACTCCATTAACGCTTGGGTGAATTGTTGTTGCCGCCAGAAGGGCGGCTCTGTTGTCCTGCGTAAAGATGAAATGGAGCGCGTGGAAATACCGGGGAAGCGAACTTCCCCGGAAAGGACTTTTCGTTATGCTGGGATTACCCCTGCCCCGACGGGAAGCTGAAGCTGGCGAGCCGGGCGTCGCCGGAGGCCGGCCAGCGCTGGGTCACGGTCTTGCGTTTGGTGTAGAACCTGACCGCGTCCGGGCCGTAGGCGTGCAGATCGCCAAACAGCGAGCGCTTCCAGCCGCCGAACGAGTGGTAGGCCACCGGCACCGGCAGCGCCACGTTGATCCCCACCATGCCGACCTGAATGCGGCTGGAGAAGTAACGCGCCGCTTCGCCGTCGCGGGTGAACAGGCAGGTGCCGTTGCCGTATTCGTGGGCGTCGATCAAGGTCATCGCCTCCTGCAGCGACGCCGCGCGCACCACGCCGAGCACCGGGCCGAAGATCTCTTCCTGATAGATGCGCATGCCCGGCGTCACGCGATCGAACAGCGTCGGGCCGAGGAAATACCCCTGGCTGGGGCGGCCGTCGTCGCCGGTCACGCTCAGCTCGCGGCCGTCCACCAGCAGCTCGGCGCCTTCGGCCACGCCCTGCTCGATATAGCCTTTCACCTTCTGATAATGCTGTTGGGTCACCAGCGGCCCCATGTCGTTGCGATTGTCGCTGCCGGGGCCGACGCGCATGGCGGCCATCTGTTGCCGCAGCCCGGCGATCAGCGCATCGGCGGTGCCTTCACCCACCGCGACCACCAGCGGGATGGCCATGCAGCGCTGGCCGCAGGAGCCGAACGCCGCGCCCATCAGCGCGCCGACCGCGCCGGGGATATCGGCGTCCGGCAGCACCACCGCGTGGTTCTTGGCGCCGCCCAGCGCCTGCACCCGTTTGTTCTGACCGCAGCCGGTGTGATAGATGTGCTCCGCCACCGGCGTTGAGCCGACGAAGCTGATTGCTTTGACGCGCCCGTCATGCAGCAGCGTCTCCACCGCTTCGCGATCGCCGTTGACCACGTTGAGCACCCCCGGCGGCAGCCCGGCTTCCGCCGCCAGCCGCGCGATATACAGCGCGGCGGAAGGGACGCGCTCGGAAGGCTTCAGCACGAAGGTGTTGCCGCAGGCGACCGCCATCGGCCACATCCACAGCGGCACCATCGCCGGGAAGTTGAACGGCGTGATGCCCGCCACCACCCCCAGCGGCTGAAACTCGCTCCAGCTGTCGATGCCTGGGCCGGCCTCTTTGCTGTGTTCGCCTTTCAGCAGTTCCGGCACATAGCCGGCGTATTCGATATTCTCGATGCCGCGCTGCAGTTCGCCCAAGGCGTCGCTGAGCACTTTGCCGTGCTCGGCGGTGATCAATTGGCAGACGGCGTCGGCATGTTGCTCCAGCAGATCCTTGAGCTTCATCATGATGCGCGCGCGTTTCAGCGGCGGGGTATCGCGCCAGGCGGGATAGGCCTGTTCGGCGGCGGCGATGGCGCGCTCCACCGTGGCGCGGTCGGCCAGCTGCACCTCCTGCGCCGATTGGCCGGTGGCCGGGTCGTAAACCGGCTGGCTGCGTTCGCCGCCGGCGGCGGGCTCGCCGTTGATCCAATGGGTGATGGTCATGATTCTCTCCTTATTCGGTGGCGTTGAGGGCGTCGCCGACGGCGTTGATCAGCGCGTCGATTTGCGCCTCGCTGCTGATGAACGGCGGCGCCAGTTGCAGGGTGTCGCCGCCGTAGCGCACGTAAAATCCGCTTTCCCAGCAGCGCATCGCCGCCTCGAAGGGGCGCCGCGCCGGTTCGCCGGGCCGCGCCGCCAGCGTGATGCCGGCCGCCAGGCCGATATTGCGAATGTCGGCGACGTGTTTGGCTCCTTGCAGGCTGTGTACCGCGCGTTCGAAATAGGGCGCCAGCGCCTGTACGCGCTCCACCATCTGTGCGCGCTGCAGGATGTCCAGCGTCGCCAGCGCGACCGCGCAGCTGACCGGATGGGCGGAGTAGGTGTAGCCGTGCGGGAATTCGAGCTGGTAGTCCGGCTCGCCGCCGTTCATGAAGGTTTGGTAGATCTCCGGCCGCACCACCACGGCGCCCATCGGCTGCGCGCCGTTGGTCACCTGTTTGGCGATGTTCATGATGTCCGGCGTGACGCCGAACGCCTCGGCGCCGGTCATCGCGCCGCAGCGGCCGAAGGCGGTGATCACTTCGTCGAAGATCAGCAGAATGTCATGCTGGGTGCAGATCTCGCGCAGGCGCTGCAGATAGCCGACCGGCGGCACGATCACGCCGGCGGAGCCGGAGAACGGTTCGACGATCACCGCAGCGATCGTCGAGGCGTCGCGCAGCGCGATGATGCGGTTGAGCTCTTCCGCCAGCTCCGCCCCCTGTTGCGGCATGCCGCGCGAAAAGGCGTTGCCGGCCAGCAGGGTGTGCGGCAGGTGATCCGCCTCGGCGCCGGCGCCGAACGCCTTGCGGTTGCCGGCGATGCCGCCGACCGAGATACCGCCGAAGTTAACGCCGTGGTAGCCCTTTTCCCGGCCGATAAAGCAGGTTTTGCCCGCCTGGCCTTTGGCGCGCCAGTAAGCGCGCGCCATTTTCAGCGAGGTGTCCGCCGCTTCCGATCCGGAGCCGGTGAAGAATACGTAATCCAGCCCCGCCGGCGTCAGCGCCTTGATCTGGTTGGCCAGCTCGAACGACAGCGGATGGCCGAACTGAAACGCCGGCGAGTAATCCAGCGTCGCCAGCTGGCGCTGGGCGGCGTCGGTGATTTCCTGCCGGCCATGCCCCAATCCGCAGCACCACAATCCGGACAGGCCGTCGAAAATCTTTCTGCCGTCGTGGCTGGTGTAATACGCCCCCGCGGCTTGAGTAATGATGCGCGGCTGCGCTTTAAAATTGCGGTTGCCGGTAAAAGGCATCCAATGGGCCTCTAATCCTGCGGCATCGAGGTTATTTAGCGGGTGATTTTCAGCGGCCATGTTTTCCTCCGAACAGGAAAATAAGAGCGATTAATGAAATAAACTGAGTTGTTAACGAATTGTTGTGCGAAATTGACTATGTACCGCTTGTTCTCTACTGTGAATAATCATATGTCGAAACTTACTTAAGGTTTTATGCAAGTAAAAAAGCGCGCGCTGTTAGGACAATTGTCGGATATGGATCTGCGTTTGCTGCGGGTATTCAAGGCCGTGGTCGACTGCGGCGGCATGAGCGCCGCCGAACTGGAGCTGAATATCAGTCTGTCGACCATCAGCAAGCACATCAAGGATCTGGAACAGCGGCTGGGCCTGACGCTGTGCCAGCGCGGGCGTGAGGGCTTTGCGGTCACCGACGAGGGGCTGATTATCTACCAGGAAACCGTCAACCTGCTGGCGGCCACCGAGGCGTTCCGGCGCGGGGTGGACGAGGTGCACCAGCGCATGGGCGGGCAGCTGCACGTGGCGATATTCGACCATACGGTCAGCAATCCGCAGGCGCAGATCGGCCGGGCCATCGCATTATTCAGCGAGCGCGCGCCGGAGGTTTCTTTGCAAATGTACGTGGAGCCGATTAATACCATTGAACGCGGCGTCATTGACGGGCAATTTCAGGTTGGCGTTATTCCCATGCACCGCAGCGCGGAAAGTTTATCTTATCATTCGTTATTCAGTGAGAGGATGTTCTTATATTGCGGCGCGCAGCATGAATTATTTTCCGGCCCCCATGAAACATTAAATTGGGATCTGCTGCACAATTATGCCTTCGCCGGATTAGGCTATCATTCGCCGAATATGGAACTGAGCCTGCAGCAACATTTGCATCGCAAGGCGACGGGGTTTGCGCAGGAGTCGATCGCCACGCTGATCCTGTCCGGCAAATACGTCGGCTTTTTGCCGGATCACTACGCGGCGTTTTTCGTGGCGCAGAATATGATGCGGGCGATCAAACCGGCGCTGTTCCGCTATCACTGCGAATACTCCAGCGTGCTGCGCCGCTCGCCGGTGCCGCAGCGGGTGGTGAAGCTGTTCCATGAGTGCCTGCTGGCGGCCCACGGAACAGCGTGACGCTTACTGTTCTTTCTTCTTGCCGAAGATCCTGATCAGCGCGCCGACCAGGATGCCGACCGCGATGCCGGCGAAGATCCAGCCGATGATGCCCATTTCCTTACTCCTGCTAGTGCGTTGATCTGATTATACCCGTCATACTTGAAACTGCATCTGTGTTGGCTGCGAGTGCGTACGCCAGTCACTTACTTGAGTAAGCTCCTGGCGAGCCGCCTCTTGCCGCCGGGATGCAGCTCCAACTATTTAGGGTAGATATCATCATTCGACGCGAAACGCCTCTTCGATCATCCGTTGCCGCTGCGCCGGCGCATAGTCGATCCAGGAATTCTTGCTGTTGGATTTCTCCAGCGCCACCGCCAATTCCTGGCCGGAAATCGGCAAATCGTCCTGCCAGAACGGCGCGATGGCGTGGCGGGTGATGAAATCGGTCAGGTAGCTCTCCGGGCTGCCCTGCCAGTGCGGGTACAGTCTGGCGGCCAGCTCGGCCATCAGCGCGCGCTGCTGCGGCTGTTCGCTGTTTTCCAGCAGGGCGAGGAACGGCAGCAGCAGGCGGCCGCAGACCTGGCCGTGGTGGTAGTCGCGCAGCGCGCCGATCTCGCCGGCGATGCCGTGAATGACCCCCAGCCCGGCGGCGCTCAGCGTCAGCCCGCCGAGGTAGGAAGCCTGCATGATCGCCTCGCGCGCCGCGTCGCTGCGGTTGAGCGCCGGCCAGGCGGCGAGGAAGTGGCGGATGCCGCTCAGCGACATGTCGCGCGTCATGGCGCCGGCGGTTTTCGACAGATAGGCCTCGAACAGGTGGGTGAAGGCGTCGATGGCGCAGTAGGCCAGCACCTTGTCCGGGGCGCCCGCCAGCAGCTGCGGATCGAGAATGGCGGTGTGCGGCACGAAGTTGTTATGGCGCAGCGAGGCTTTCACCTTACTGATCTGGGTATCGGTGATCACCGCGTTTTGCGTCACCTCGCTGCCGGTGCCGGCGGTGGTGGGAATGGCGATCAGCGGCAGGGTGGCGCCGCTGATTTTGCTGTCGCCCACCTTTTCCATATAGCGCAGCGTTGGCAGCGGGTGCTCAACTAGCGCGGAGAACGCTTTGGCGGCGTCCAGCACGCTGCCGCCGCCGATGGCCACCACGCGCCGCACCTGTCCGCGCCAGCGCGCCACCCAGGCGTCGATTTCCTGCGGCGACGCCTCGTGGCTGACGATCTCGGTGCCGATGAACAGCGGCGCCAGCGATTCGCGCAGGCCGGCGTACACCGGGCCGTTGAGAAAAGATCGGCAGCTGAACAGCAGCGTCGGCTGCGGATCGGCAAGCAGCAGCGGCGACAGCTGTTGGATGCTGCCGTGGCCGAACCAGGTCTGGCGGTTGGCGATGATGTGGCTGACGGACATGAGGTCTCCTTGACGGCGTTGCAGGTCGCGATGCCACAGCATAAGCCAGCGGGCGCGGAGCGGCCACCGCTTTCCCCGCCGCGGCAACCTGTGAGTTGTTTAACATGTAAACGATCGCGTTCTTGCATTTCGGCGCTGCGGATGCTTTTTTTAACAGTACCGGCCGTCGTGCGGCCAACCCCATCCGAAATCGGTAGATTGTTAATGTGTTAATAATGGCGAGGCGGGTATGGAAATTCAGGTTGAACGCTTGTCTGCGGTGATCGATGCGGTGGCCAGCCCACGCTTTTATCCCAGCCTGTTGAACTGGCTGGAAGGGTTTTTCGCCTTCGACAACGCCATCGTCTATGCCTTCGAACGCGGTCGGCCGCCGCATTGCCTGATCAAAACCGAGCGGGAAAACAGCGATGCGGTCAACCAGCTCTACCAACAGGGCGCCTACCTGCAGGATCCGTTTTACCGCGCGCTGAGCGACGGCGGCGAAGGTGAGGTGCTCACGCTGCGCCAGCTGGCGCCCTGCGGGTTTTATCACAGCGACTATTACCGCAATTTTTATCGCAAGACCGGCTGGCACGACGAGGCCGGCGTGCTGCTGCAGCTGACGCCGGAGCGCGGGCTGGGGGTGTTCTTCGGCTCGGCGCGCCGCACGGTGGCGGTGCGCTACCCGCAACGGGCGGATCTGCGCAGCGCGTTGACGCTGGTGAAAAGCGTGGCTCGGCTGCACGGTGAGGTGGTGGCGGCGCCGGCCGAGGCCGCGACGGTGAACAGCGACGGCGCCCAGGCGCGCTATCTGCTGACGCCGCGCGAGCGCGAGATCGTCGATCTGATCCTCGCCGGCTGCGGTTCGCAGCAGATTGCCGACCGGCTGTTCATCAGCCTCGGCACGGTAAAAAACCACCGCAAGAACATCTACGGCAAGCTGAACATCGGTTCGCAGGCCGAACTGTTCAGCCTGCTGCTGACCGCCCCGCAGCGGCGCAGCGCGTGAATGTATCGATGTATCCCCTATAGCTTTCAAGCTACAGCTAGGCGGCCAGGACGATAGTCCCCAGGAGCTTACTTAGGTAAGTGACTGGGGTGAACGTCAGCAGCCAACAACGCTGTGGTTTGAAAGATGAAGGGGACGAATGTCCCTAAGGGGACATAGCGAACGATCCCACTGCTCCCGATAATCCGATGTCATGGCATAGGCAATCGGGAGTGCGGCAGTGAACAACGAAATCGAGTCCTTAACCTACTACGCGGCGACCAAAAAATACGATCTGCGCTTCCCGACGCTGGAAGAGGATCTGGACGTCGACGTGGTGATCATCGGCGGCGGCTTCTCCGGCATCAACACCGCGCTGGAGCTGGCGGAGAAGGGCATCACCAACATCGCCATTCTCGAAGGCCGCTATCTGGGCTACGGCGGCACCGGGCGCAACGGCGGCCAGGTGATGGCCGGCATCGGCCACGATCTGGAGAAGATCAAACGCCACGTCGGCCCGGCCGGGCTGGAAACCATCTTCAAGATCAGCAACCTCGGCGCCGGCATCATCCGCGAACGCATCAAGAAATATGACATCGACGCCGACTTCTGCTTCGGCTACGGCTATCTCGGCAGCAACGCGCGCCAGGAGAAGACCCTGCGCGGCTGGCTGAAGGAGTTCAGGGCGGTGGCGCCGGAGGAGGAAATTGAGCTCTACACCGGGGCGGAGGTCAAGCAGGTAGTGGGTTCCGACGCCTACACCTGCGCGCTGAAACACATGGGCGGCGGCCACGTGCATTCGCTCAACCTGCTGCTGGGCGAGGCCAAGGCGCTGAGCGGCTACGGAGTGAAAATCTTCGAGAACAGCAGCGTGCTCGACGTCGAGTATGGCCCGCGCATCACGGTGCGCACCGCCATGGGCTCGGTGCGCGCCAACAAGATGCTGTGGGCCTGCAACGGCTTCCTCAACGGCATGGAGCCGCAGATCTACCGCAAGACCATCAATACCTACGCCTTCCAGCTGGCCACCGAGCCGCTGTCTGACGAACTGATCCGCCAGATCAGTCCGATCCGCGGCGCTTACAGCGACATCCGCCCGGTGATCGACTATTACCGGGTGACCAACGAAAACCGGCTGCTGTTCGGCAGCGCCACCCGCCTGATCGAATATTTCCCGTCGGATCTCAAGGCCTGGAACCGCAACCTGATGCTGAAGGTGTTCCCGTACCTGAAAGACGTGAAGATCGATCTGGCCTGGGGCGGCCCGCTGTGCTGCAGCGCGAACCTGTTCCCGCAGATCGGCACGCTGCCGGATCGCGACAACGTGTTTTACGTGCAGGGCTACTCCGGCTTCGGCGTGACGCCGAGCCACATCGTGTGCAAGGTGCTGGCGGAGGGCATGAGCGAAGGATCCGATCGGTACGATCTGATGAGCTCGATCCCGCACGTCAACATCTTCGGCAAGGACAAGCTGCGGCGGGTGATGACCACCGCCGGTAAGGTTTGGCACCAGACATCCGGCTACTGGAAAGGCCGCCGTTAACCCTCAGAGGAGAATGACATGAAACCGTTACTGCTTAAACAACCGTTGCCGGAACTGCTGGAGATCGGCAGCGTCAGCAACCTGGGCGCCACGGTGATCGCCGGCACGCCAAACGTCGGCGTGGCCAGCATTTTCGGCGAACCGACCGACAACCTGAACTGCGGCGTATTCAGCTGCACCCGCGGCAGCTTCGTGATGGAGTACCCGTTCGCCGAGCACGCCACGGTGTGGGAAGGTAGCGCGACCCTGACCAACGAACGCACCGGCGAATCGGTGCAATATCAGGCCGGCGACTCCTGGTTCGTCGAGAAGGGCACCCCGGTGCGTTGGGACATCACCTCGGATCGCTTCGTCAAACACTACCTCGCCATCGTCGAAGGCTGACGCCGTCATGCCCCCTCAGCCTGCTGAGGGGGAACGCCTTAGCCTAACGCCCGCGCAATAAAATCGGTCACCCGCTTGAGGATCTGATCCTTATTGGTTTCGTTAAAGCTCTCGTGCCGCCCGCCCGCATTGATCATCCGTTCGAAATCGTCGCCCTGCAGACGATCGAGCGCGGTTTGCGTTTCGCTCATCAGCACCAGCCGATCGTCGTCGCCGTGGATCCATAACGTGGGCAGCGCGCCGAAGCCCGGCCCGGCGTTGATGGCGGCGAGGATCCGCTGCATGGCGCGCAGGGTGGGGCGCTTGAACGGCCCGTGCCACACCAGCGGATCTTCCTGATACGCTGTGCCGACCGCCGGATCGCGCGCCAGGGTGGCGGTATCCAGCGGCGCGTCGGGGATCGTCGGCAGTTCGGCCAGATCGGAGATCGCCATTCTGTCGCCGAGCAGCGGGCCGGACAGCACCAGCGCGCGCACTTCCTCGCCATGGCGCTGCACGTAGCGGGTGGCGATCATGCCGCCCATCGAGTGGCCGATCGCCACCAGCGGCAAGGTGGGGTATTGCTGCCGGAAATGGCTGACCACGCGCTGCACGTCGTCGACCACGGCGTCATAATCTTCGATCAGCACGCGCTCGCCCTGCGACAGGCCGTGGCCGAGGTGGTCGGGGCCGAACACCCGCGCGCCCTGCGCCTGCAGCGTGCGCGCCACGTATTGATAGCGGCCGAGATGCTCGCCGTAGCCGTGCACCAGCAGCGCCAGATAGCGCGGCTTGTCGTTTCCCCAGTCGTGCACGGCGATGTCGCCGTGACGGCCTTTGATAAAGCTGACGGTTTGTTCGGACATGTTATTGTTCTCATGGTGGTAGGGTTGCCCTTCAGCGTAGCGGCTGGCGGCGACGTTGTCAGGGGCGCCGGGTGCGGCGCCCGCAAAGGGGGGATTACAGGCCGAACTGGCGCGCCAGCGCATCGAGCGCTTCGCGCTGGAAGCGGTTGAAGGCGTCGCGCGGCTGCTGCTGCTGGATGAACGCCAGCAGCGGATCCTGCACTTCAGTGCGCACGCCGCTCAGCTGTTCCATTACCGCCAGCCCGCAGAACGGCACGTAGGATTCGGCGTAGCCGCCTTCGTGCACCATCACCAGCTTGCCGCCGCACAGCCGGTCGGCGGCGTCCTGCACCAGCGCGGTCATGGCGCGGAAGCTGTCGCTGTGCAGCTGCATGCGCGCCAGCGGATCGAGGGCGTTGGCGTCGTAGCCGCAGGCGACGATGATCAGCTCCGGCTCGAATTTTTCCAGTGCCGGGATGATGATGCGCCGCATGGCGTGCAGGTAGCCGTCGTCGCCGGCGCCGGCCAGCATCGGCACGTTAACGTTGCAGCCCGCCCCGTCGCCTTCACCGCGATCCTGCTCGCCGGAATAGCCCGCCGGGAAACAGCCGTCCTGATGCAGCGACAGCGTCAGCACGTCGCCGCGCTGCCAATAGATGTGCTGGGTGCCGTTGCCGTGGTGCACGTCCCAGTCGAGCACCGCCACTTTTCCGAGGCCGTAACGGGCCTTGGCGCGCTCGATGGCGATGGGAATATTGGCCAGGAAGCAGAAGCCCATCGATTGATCCGGCAGGCAGTGGTGGCCCGGCGGGCGCGACAGCGCATAGGCGTTATCCAGTTCGCCCTGCAGCACCGCCTCCACCGCCGCACAGGCCAGGCCGGCGGAGAGTTTGGCGATTTCATAGCTGCCCGGCCCCAGCGGCGCTTCCTCCCCCAGCAGGCCGCCGCCGCTGTCGCTCACCTGTTTGAAGCGCTGCAGGTAGTGGGCGGGGTGGATGCGCAGCAGATCTTCTTCCGTCGCCGGTTCGGCGCTCAGCAGGGTGAGCCGGCGCGACAGGCCGGATACGTCCATCAGGTTCTTCATGCGCCGTTTGGTTTCCGGCGACTCGGCATGGCCGGCGCCCGAGGGCGGTTGCACCCAGCCGCCGACCGGCAGGGTGGTGGCGTGCAGGCCGGTGCTGTGCCAGAAACAGCGTTCATCAAACAAGAAACCGGTTGTTCTTTTCACCTTTCTCCTCCTGTTATACGGCGCGGTGCGCGCGGTGAAGCCAGCGAAATCAACAGCAGCGACAGCAGCGCGCAGCCCAGCGCGCCGAGCAGCAAGGCGTTGAAACCGCCGAAAGATTCGATCAGAGAGCCGGCCAGCGTCGGGCCGATGGCCATGCCGCCGCCGATCACCAGGTTGATGCCGTTCATCAGCTTGCCGTCGTTATCCAGCCCGGCGACCCGCGCCAGAATGAACGGCAGCACGAAGGTCCAGGTGAATTTGAACAGCAGAGCGGCCAGGGCGAAGCGCAGCAGCAAGGGTTGGCCCGTCAGCAGCGCCACGCTGGCCAGCAGCAGGGCGTACCCCAGCACGATCAGGCGCCCGCCGCCGAAGCGCGCGCCGATCAGCGCCGCGGCGCCGGCGCCGACGATGCCGAGCAAGGTGGCGACGGCCAGCACCTGGCCGCTGTGAGCCGGCGACAGCCCGGCGCCGGCGGCGATGCCGCCGATAAAGGTCCAGACTGCGCTCAGGCTGATGTAAAAGGTCAGCACCGCCAGCACGGCGCACAGCTTGCGCGCCAGCGAGGCGGCGGGGCCGCTGCGGGCGGCGCGGGCGGCGGTGAAACCGTTGGGGAACGCCGGGATGAGCGGCAGGCAGCACAGCATGATGGCCGCCAAAATCAGGTAGACCGCCATCAGGCCGAAGTGCGCGAATAGCGGCGGCAGCACCAGCAGCCCGACCGCGCCCAGCACCAGCTGGCCGAGCACCCAGAAGGCATAGACGCGGCTGGGATTGGCGGTGCCGGCGGCGCAGGTGATGCACAGGATCATCAGGGTGCCGCCCGCCAGCGAGGCGATAAAGCGCAGCGGCAGCAGCAGGGTGAAATCCTGCACCAGCGCCGAAGCCAGGTTGCCGGCGATAAACACCAGCGCCGACAGCGTAGCGACCCGCCGCCAGTTGATGCGCCCGATCCACCACCACGCCGGCAGCGTGGCCAGGCTCATGGCGCCGAGTTCGGTGGAGAACAGGTGGCCAATCTGCGCCGGACCGAGCTGCCACTGCGCGGCGAGCTGGGCGGCCACGGCGGGGGCGGTCATCAGAATGCCCGGCGCGATGGCGGCGAAGACGATAATGGCGGTCAGCAGCCGCGGCGGGCAGGGGAGCGCCGCGCCGACGGCGGGCGCGGAAACCGAATCACTGGACATAAACCTTATTCCCCAAGCGTTAAGTGACGATGAAATATCCCGCTCGGCCCGATTGCGGGCAGGGGGAAGCCGCGCCATAAATGGCGAATACGTTCTGGCGTTATTTTTCGGCCGTCGGCAGCGGCGGCCGCTATCGGGCGTTAACCGTGGGCGAGAAAACCGCCGGCGACCAGTTCGGTGCGGTTCACCACGTCGGTTTTGGCGAAAATATTGCGCATATGGGTTTTCACCGTGGACAGCGAAATGCCCAGCTTCAGGGCGATGCGCTTATTGCTGGCGCCTTCGCGCACCAGGTTGACGATCTCTTGCTCTTTGGCGGTCAGCAGCTGCGCCTCGCCGTCGGGCAGCAGATCGCGCGTCGCCAGCTCGATCAGCGGCAGCACCGCGCGCAGGCGGCCGCGCTCCGCTTCGGTAAACGGCGTATCGCGGATCAGCGATACCCCGGCGACGATGCGCTTGCGCTGGCGGATGAAGATCTCCGTCATGTCGCGCATGTCGTTCGGCAGCATAAAGTCGTGGTAATAGCGGCGGTTGCCGGCGATCGCCGCCGGGCTCATGCCGACCATGGTGATGTCCTGGCGATGGAAATTGGCCGGCTGCAGCGGGTCTATCTGCTGGAAGTGGTTCAGGTACTGCTGATGCGTTTTATCGGGCATGCCGTGCAGGATGTAGTGATCCGGCCGCAGGTCGCGATCGACCAGATAAAACACCCCGGCGGACACCGGGATCAGGTGCGTAATGGTCGCCAAACAACTGTTGATAAAGGCATCGGATGCGGTGCTGTGCATGATTCGTGTTCCTCCCTTTATCGTTCAACTGGAGAATGTTGGCGGTCAATATATGAACGATACAAGCATAGTTGTAGCAATTTGGCAACACAATAAAAACATATTAACAACGTGAGGCCGATTGCAATAAAACACATAAATAACAAGATGACACTGCGTTAGTCAGGGCTTTTTAGGCTGTATTTATCGCGATTTTCATTAATAGGTTAATGAAATAATTCACCGCTTTTCCCGCTGAATTTACAGCGCTTTTCAATGCTTGCCTGGGCGAAGCCCTCGCCGCTCTGCGCGTGCTACAACCGGCGCGACCGTCGCCGTCCCTCGTTCTTAAGAACGATAGCCAGGCTTTTCCACCGCTTCCTACACTGCGAATTGAAGATAGCGCCAGGCGGCGCCAAACGTATAAGACGAAAAAATGATGACCTTTCTCGGGCTGAGGCGTCGGGTTGTTCAGTCCACATGACCATACGGGGAACGAACGATGCAGAAAAAAACGCTGGCGGTGGCGTTGAGCGGTGCCTTATCGGGCCTGGCTCAGGGGGCGGACGCCGATCGCCCCAATGTGCTGATCATTCTGGTGGACGACATGGGCTACTCCGACATCAGCCCGTTCGGCGGCGAGATACCGACCCCCAACCTGCAGGCGCTGGCCGAGCGGGGCGTGCGCATGAGCCAGTACTACACCTCGCCGATGTCGGCGCCGGCGCGGTCGATGTTGATGACCGGCAACACCAACCAGCAGGCCGGCATGGGCGGCATGTGGTGGTATGAGAGCACCGCCGCGCAGCCGGGCTATGAAATGCGGCTGACCGACCGCGTGACAACATTGCCGGAGCGCTTTCGCGACGCGGGTTACGCCACCATGATGGCGGGCAAATGGCACCTGGGCTATGTCGACGGCGCCAAACCGACCGATCGCGGCTTCGAGCGCGCCTTCGCTTTCATGGGCGGCGGCACCAGCCATTTCGACGATGCGAAACCGCTGGGCACCGTGGAGGCGTTCCACACCTTCTACACCCTGAACGGCAAACGCGTGTCATTGCCCAAAGATTTCTACTCCAGCAAGGCCTATGCCGATCAACTGGAACAGTGGATCCGCGAGACGCCGCAGAATAAGCCCGTCTTCGCTTATCTGGCGTTCACTGCGCCGCACGATCCGCTGCAGGCGCCGGATGACTGGATCGCCAAATTCGACGGCAAATACGACGCCGGCTACCAGCAGGCCTATCAGCAGCGCATTCAACGCCTGAAAGCGCTGGGGTTGATTTCCGATCGCACGCCGATGCCGACGCTGGCGCTGGATAAGGCCTGGAACGCGCTGACGCCCGAGCAACAAAAATATGAAGCCAAGACCATGCAGGTGTACGCGGCGATGATTGCCTATATGGACGATCAGGTCGGCGCGGTGCTGAACACCCTGAAGCAGACCGGTCGCGATCAAAATACGGTGATCGTGTTCGCCACCGACAACGGCGCCAACCCCGCCAGCGGCTTCTACTACGGCTCGAAGCCGGAGTATTGGCGGCAGTTCGACAACAGCTACGCCAACCTCGGCCGCAAGGGATCGTTCATCTCCTACGGGCCGCACTGGGCCAACGTCAGCAATGCGCCGTATGCCAACTACCACAAAACCACCAGCGCACAGGGCGGCATCAATACCGATTTCATCATCTCCGCGCCACAGCTGAAAGGGCGCGGTGGCATCGACCGCACGCCGATGGCGGTGTATGACATCGCCCCGACGCTGTACGACTATGCCGGCATCGATGCCAACAAACCGCTGAAGGCCAAACCGACGCTGCCGATGGTCGGCGTCAGCTTCAAGCGCTATTTCAGCGGCGAGGCCAACGGCGTGCCGCGCGCGACCTACGGCGTGGAGCTGCATAACCAGGCCGCCTATGTAGACGGCATCTGGAAGCTGCGGCGGTTGGTGAAGGCCGGGCCGACGGCGCAGATGGCGCCGTGGGGGCTGTTCAACCTGCATGACGATCCGCTGGAAACGCGCGATCTGGCCGCCGCTAACCCGGAACGGGTCAAACGGCTGAGCGAAGCGTATCGCCGCTTTGCGCAGCAGAGCATGGTCATTGAAGCCAAAGGCGCAGCGATCGACTATCTCGGCGTTGACGCCAGCACCGGTGACTACATCGGCCTGGATCCGCAGACCCACAAACCGTTGCCGCAGGCGGCGCCATGAATCTGGCCCAGCTGCGCGCGCAGCAGATCCCGGTGGAGAGCGAACCGCGCGCGGCGGCGCCTTTTCATTTGCTGGTGAAGCCGATCGGCGCCGGCTGCAACCTGGGTTGCCGCTACTGTTACTACCCGCAGCGCCAGCAAGAGCGGACGCGCAAGATGGACGACGACCTGCTGGCGGAGTTTATCCGCGGCTACATCGCCGCCCAACCGCGTTACAGCCGCGAGATCAACTTCGTCTGGCAGGGCGGTGAGCCGCTGCTGGCGGGGATCGGTTTTTACAAGCGGGCGCTGGCGTTGCAGCGCCGCTATGCGCCGCCGGGCGTGCGGATCAGCAACAGCCTGCAGACCAATGGCACACTGCTGAACGACGCCTGGTGCCGGCTGTTCCGACAGCATCACTTTATCCTCGGCGTCAGCCTGGACGGCGATCGCGAGGTGCAGGACGCCCACCGGCCGGACAAGCGCGGCGGCGCCAGCTATGACGCCGCGCTGCGCGGCATTGCGTTGCTGCAGCGCCATCAGATCGACTTCAACCTGCTGATGGTGGTGCACGACGGCGTCGCGGATCGCGCCGAGGCGATCTACGATCATGCGGTGGCGATCGGGGCGCGTTATCTGCAGTTTCAGCCGCTGATGCTGGAAGGGGATGCGCCCACCGCCGGCTATGGGCTGAGCGCCGCCAACTGGGGGCGCTTTATGCTGGCGGTATATCGCCGCTGGCGCAGCCGCGGGCACGTTGGCCAGGTCTTCGTGATGAACATCGAACAGGTCTACGCGCAGTATTTCACCCACGTCAGCCCCAGCTGCGTGCACGCCGAACGCTGCGGCGGCAATCTGGTGATGGAGCCGGACGGGCGGCTTTACGCCTGCGATCATCTGATCAATGCGCAGCATCTGCTCGGCCATGCCGATCGCCACACGCCGCTCGCCACCCTGGCGGCAAGGGCGGCGGAGATGCCGTTCGGTAAAAACAAGAGCCTGCGCCGCGAGTGCCAACGCTGCAGCGTGAAAAGCGTCTGCCAGGGCGGCTGCCCGGCGCATGTGGGCGACGATCGCTATAACCGGCTGTGTGCCGGTTATTACGCCTTCTTTTCCGCGCTGCTGGCGCCGCTGCGCGCCTACCCGCGCAGCCCGCAGGGGGCGATGCAATGGCGCGCCGCCGTGAGCGCCGCCGCAGGTTGAAACCGTCTCGTCCTTAAGGACGATAGTCAGCATTTTCCTTTCCTCTCTATAGTGAGATTACCGCCGCTGGCGGTGAAAAACCTGCAAGCACCTGCATGCATCAGGCCAAAACTATAAGAGGAAATAACCATGAACCTGTCGTCGCGGTTGCACGCCCACCTGGCTCGAGGCAAGGTCGGCTTTCCCACCACCCTGGCCAGTTCGGTCGGGGTGATCATGGCCAGCCCGGTGATTCTGACGGTCACCAGCGGCTTCGGCATCGGCGGCGACACCTTCGCGCTGGCGATGCTGATCGCCTTCATCATGATGCAGGCACAGCTCACCACTTTCTCCGAAGCGGCGGCGTTGCTGCCGACCTCCGGTTCGGTTTACGACTACATTTCCTGCGGCATGGGGCGCTTTTTCGCCATCACCGGCGCGCTGTCGGCCTACCTGATCGTGCACATCTTCGCCGGCACCGCCGAGACCATTCTCTCCGGCATCATGGCGCTGGTGAACTTCGAACACCTCAACACCCTGATGGAAAGCCACAACGCCTCCTGGATGGTCGGCGTCGGGCTGGTTGTCGTGTTCGGCATGCTCAACGCGTTCGGCATCGAGGCCTTCGGCAAGGCGGAGATCGTGCTGACCTTCGCCATGTGGAGCACGCTGGTGATTTTCGGCATCGTCGGGCTGCTGTCGCCGCATGCGGTGCCGCTCGAGGGCTGGTTCGGCAGCACGCTGAGCCTGAACGATCCCTTCGCGGTGTTCAGTCTGATCGGCATGGCGATGTTCATGTTCGTCGGCTGCGAACTGGTGACGCCGATGGCGCCGGAGATCAAACGCTGCGATCGGGTGATCCCGCGGGCGATGGCGCTCGGGCTGTGCGGCGTGGCGGTGTGCATGGCGCTGTACGGCGCGGCGCTTAGCCACCAGGTGGAAAACGTGGTGATCGACGCCGCCAGCGGCACGCGCCTGCTGGAAACGCCGATGGCCATCCCGGCCTTCGCCGGCCAGGTGATGGGCCAGTTCGGCAAATACTGGCTGGGCGTCGGCCTGCTGCTGGCGGGCGCGGCGACCATCAACACGCTGATGGCGGCGGTGCCGCGCATTCTGTACGGCATGGCGCTGGACGGCGCGCTGCCGCGCATGTTCGCCTATCTGCACCCGCGCTTTAAGACGCCGGTGGTCGGCATTCTGGTGGCGGTCTTAATCCCCTGCGTACACGCCTTCGCCATTCAGGGCAACCTCGACAAGATCATTCCGCTGGTGCTGGCGGCGGTGTGCGCCTGGGGCGTGGCCTACCTGCTGGTGACCTGCTCGGTGGTGCTGCTGCGCCTGCGCCGCCCCGATCTGCCGCGCGCCTATAAATCGCCGTGGTTCCCGCTGCCGCAGATCGTCTCCAGCGTCGGCATCGTGCTGGCCATCGTTTACATCACGCCGCCGGGGATGAATCCGCGCGACGTCTACATTCCCTTCGGCTGGATGATCGGCCTGACCGCCGCCTATGCGCTGTTCTGGACGCTGTGCGTGCAGAAAGTGAATCCGTTCAAGCCGGTGCCGGTCGAACAGGTGCTGGAGAACGCGTTCGCCAAGGGTGAAAACGAGGAGGCGCAGTTTGATCGGCTTACTTCCCTCACTTAATCGCGCCTGGCGGCGAGCGCCGTCGGGCTATCGGCCGGGCGCCGCGCTGGATCGTCTGGCGCGCAACCTGGAACCCTACGCGTGCGAACGCCTGGCGCCGGGCCTGCTGCGGCTGACGCTGCCGCAGGGGACGCAGATCGAGGTCAGCGAACAGGTGCAGGGGCTGTTTATGGCGCATATCGTCAGCCACCGTTTTCGGCTGCAGGGCGCATGCGCAGCGCAGCCTCCGCTGACGCTGGACGTGGTGGCCGGCGGTTGGCTGCGGCGGCGCGGGGTGCGCTATCTGCTGCGTCAGCGCCATACGGCCGCGCAGCGGTTGCTGGCTGGGCTGCAGCGCTACCCGCAGATCGGCGAGACGCTGGCGCAGCTGGATTTTCGCCGCGTGCGGCTGACGGTGAACGACGGGCGCTGGCAGGCGGATATCGAGCATTTCGCCGCCTCGGAGGTGGTCAGCCGCGTGCCGGCCGGCCGCCGCTATCTGCGGCTGGATGCCGAACAGCGGCGGCTGCTGTTGAGCAGTCTGCTGATGATCGGCCAACTGATGGAGAAGCTGAATCATGAATAGAGTGGTTGTGATTACCGGCGGCGGCACCGGCGTCGGCGCCGCCTGCGCCCGTCTGCTGGCGGCGCAGGGCGATCGGGTGTTCATCATCGGCCGCCGTCCGGAACCGCTGACGGCGCTGGCGCAAGAGATCGGCGCGCAGGCGCTGGTGGGCGACGCCGCCAGCGGCGAGAGCTGGGCCCACACGCTGCTGCCGGCCATTCTGCGCGACGCCGGGCGTATCGACTGCCTGATCGGCAGCGCCGGCGGCATGGGCTTCAAGCGCATTACCGAGATGACCGACGCGCAGTGGCAAGGGGCGATGGACAGCAACCTCAACAGCGCTTTCGCCAGTGCGCGCGCCTGCCTGCCGGAGCTGATCAAGAGCGGCGGCAACCTGCTGTTCGTGGCCTCGATCGCCTCGCTGGCCGCCGGGCCGGAGGTTTGCGGCTACGTTACCGCCAAGCACGCGCTGATCGGGCTGATGCGTTCCATCGCCCGCGACTATGGCCCGCTGGGCGTGCGCGCCAACGCGGTGTGCCCGGGCTGGGTGACCACGCCGATGGCGGACGAAGAGATGCAACTGCTGATGGACGCCCATCAGATTTCGCTGGAGCAGGCCTACCAAATGGTCTGTCGCGATGTACCGCTGCGCCGGCCGGCCAGCGCCGAGGAGATCGCCCGCGTCTGCCGTTTCCTCTGTTCCAGCGAAGCTTCCATCATTACCGGCGCGGCGCTGGTGGCCGACGGCGGCTCCACCATTGTCGATGTGCCGACCCTGGCTTTCACTTCCCTGTAAGGAGCATTTCCATGAGTTCAGAAGCGGTATTCATTCAGGTTGGCGCGCTGGCGGAAGGTTTTGCGCCGCACAGCAACACGCTGGAACGGCAGCACGGCCTGGCGGGCGCCACGTTGACGCTGCGCTTTAGCGACGGCGCGACGCAGCGCTGTCGGTTTACCGATGAGCAGACGCTGGAGTGGGGGGAACGGCGCGGTATCGCCTATCGCGCCACCAGCATTCGCCCCGGCGTGTTGTTCATCGATTTTCTCGATCCCGCCCGCGCCAACGCCAGCATTACGCTGGTGTGCGACCGCAATCAGGGCAACTTCAGCGCGGTGTACGGCCAACTGCCGGACGAAGCGCAGACGCGGCTTGACGCCTTCAGTCGGGTGGAACAGGGACTGCCGCTGACCGCGGTCGAGGCCGAATTCCGCTTCGGCACGCTGGATGACGCCGACGTGGCGCCGCCGGGCTTTACCGATGAGCTGATCGGCATGCGCAACATGTACACCTACAGCCCGACCGAGCGGTACGAGCACATCTACCTGAACGACAACTTCTACGCCTGGCAGTGTCTGGACGGGGTGGAGAAAGGGCTGGCGGATGTCGATCGCTGCCACTATGTGAAGGTGGCGGAGCAGCTTTATCTGTTCGTCTGGCGCGAGAAGATCATTCCGACGCTGGGGGTGGTGATGATCGATCTGCAGGGCATGCGCACCGACGGCAAGATCCTCGGTTATCAGGGCAGCGATTTCAGCGCGCTGAGCAACTTTGCGGTGGGCGCCCATGCGCAGGTGCTGAACACCACGCGCCACCCGCGAGGATAGGGCGATGAGCGCAACCTATGCGGCCGATGCTTTTGCGGGGCAGGTGGTGCTGGTGACCGGCGGCGCGCAGGGCATTGGGCTGGCGATCGTCAGCGCCTTTGCCCGGCTGGGCGCCGAGGTGACGATCGCGGACGTGCAGTTGCCGCAGGCGCAGGCGGCGGCGCAAACGCTGCGGGACGAAGGGGGGAGCGTGCAGGCGCTGGCCTGCGATCTGGCCGAGCCGGGGCAGATAGCCGAGTTGGTGGCGGCGGTGGGCGAGCGGCATCAACGGCTGGATGTGGTGATCCACAACGCTGCCTATTTTCCGCTGACGCCGTTCGCTGCCATCGACGCGGCCCTGTTGCAACGCACGCTGAGCGTCAATCTGATGGCGCCGTTCTTTCTGGCGCAGGCGGCGCTGCCGTGGATGCGCCGCGCCGGCGGCGGCAGCCTGCTGGTGACCTCGTCGGTGACCGGCCCGCGGGTGGCGTATCCGGGGCTGGCGCACTACGCCGCCTCCAAGGCCGGGGTGAACGGCTTTATTCGCGCGGCGGCGCTGGAGCTGGCGGCGGAGAACATTCGCGTCAACGGCGTGGAGCCGGGGATGATCCGCACGCCGGCGATGGCCAACCTGGGCGACGCGCAGGTGAATCAGGCGATCGCCGCCGCGGTGCCGCTCGGGCGGCTGGGGGAACCGGAAGACATCGCCGCGGCGATGGTGTTTCTCGCCTCGCCGGCGGCGGCCTACATCACCGGCCAGACGCTGGTGGTGGACGGCGGCGCGCTGTTGCCGGAAACGAATTCTCTGCTTACTTGACGCTGCAGCGTTGTTGGCTGCAACGCCAATTAATTTGAGAATTCCGGTTGGTTAAATCACTGCTTGGCGGGATGCGCGGTGACGTTGGCGGGCAGGCTGTCGCCCAGGGTGATCAGCTCGTCCAGCAACGTCATCAGTTGGTCCATTTTCTGCCGCGAGAAAGCGGCTTCAATCTCGGCGTAGCCCTGTTCCACCTGGTGGCGCGCCACTTCATACAGATCCTGGCCCTGTTGGGTCAACGACACGTACAGCTTGCGCTGATCGTTAACCGGCTTGAGGCGGAAGATCAGCTTATCACGCTCCATGCGCGACAGAATGCCGGTCAGGCTGGGACGCAGGATGCAGGTTTCCGCCGCCAGTTCGTGGAATTCGATTGAACGGCTGTTGGCCAGCACGCGGATGATGCGCCACTGCTGTTCGGTCAGGTTGTGGCTTTTCAGGATCGGGCGGAAGAACCCCATGGCGGTTTCACGCGCCTGCAGCAGGGCGATGGTTAACGATTCATGCATAAGTTTGGCCTTAGCTATCAAGGTGTTCGCTGTTACGGCGCTCGTCATGGGGGCGCCTGCCCCGCAAAGCCCGATTTTGTTAATAACTTAATAGTAGCCAAAGTTACCCGTAGGGATAAAGCAAAAATGCGCGGCGCAGCGAAAAATGGCGAGAAAAATGATTAATGCGTTGAATAATCACGCCAATGTTCGTTGTTTGTGAATATTTTGTTATCACGATCACAAATCATTCCAAGCGCGTTGCGTAAAAGCTGCACAGCGTATAAAAGTAATCATTAATATGTTAATGAATGCCGGTTGTCATGTTTTGCCATTGGAGGAGTTCGCATGAAAGGCACCGTATTTTCCGTTGCGCTGAACCACCGCAGCCAACTGGACGCCTGGGATCAGGCGTTTCACCAGCCGCCGTATCAAACCCCGCCCAAAACCCCGGTGTGGTTTATCAAACCGCGCAACACCCACCTCGCCAACGGCGGGGCGATCCCGTTTCCGGCCGGTGAAACCGTGCAGAGCGGCGGCACGCTGGCGGTGATCATCGGCGATACCGCGCGCAAGGTGCCGGCGGCGCAGGTGGGTCGTTATCTGGCCGGGTATGCGTTGGCCAACGACGTCAGCCTGCCGGAAAGCAGCTTCTACCGCCCGGCGATCAAGGCCAAATGCCGCGACGGGTTCTGCCCGCTGGGAGAGATCGGCCAGCTGGAGAATGCCGATCGGCTGGAGATCGTCACCGAGATCAACGGCGTGGAGCAGGATCGCTGGTCCACCGCCGATCTGGTGCGCTCGGTGCCGGAACTGATCGCCGCCATCAGCGATTTCATCACCCTGCAGCCGGGCGATGCGGTGCTGATCGGCACCCCGCACCAGCGGGTGGAGATCAAACCGGGGGATGAGGTGACGGTGCGCGCCGCCGGCCTGCCCACTCTCACCAACCGCGTCACCCAGGCAGGAGCTGCATCATGAAACATGCCCGTATTCGCCATCATGGCCAGATCGTCAACGTTCAGGTGGACGACCAGCTGCGCGTCACGCTGCCGAACGGCGAGGTGCTGCAGGAGCGCGAAGTGGAATGGCTGCCGCCGGCGCAGGGCACGGTGTTCGCCCTGGGGCTGAACTATGCCGACCACGCCAGCGAGCTGGAATTCAAGGCGCCGGAAGAGCCGCTGGTGTTCCTCAAGGCGCCGAACACCCTGACCGGCCACCGTCAGGTGTCGGTACGCCCGGCCGGCGTGGAGTACATGCATTACGAAGCCGAGCTGGTGGCGGTGATCGGCAAGACCGCGCGCAACGTCAGCCGCGAGCGCGCCATGGAGTATGTGGCGGGTTACACCCTGTGCAACGACTACGCCATCCGCGACTACCTGGAGAACTACTACCGGCCGAATCTGCGGGTGAAGAGCCGCGATACCCTGACGCCGATCGGGCCGTACATTGTCGATCGCGACGACGTCGCCGATCCGCACCGGCTGGCGCTCAGCACCTACGTCAACGGCGAGCTGCGCCAGCGCGGCAGCACCGCCGACATGATTTTCGACATTCCGTTCCTGATCGCCTACCTGAGCGAATTCATGACGCTGCAGCCGGGCGACATGATCGCCACCGGCACGCCGAAAGGGCTGGCCGACGTGCTGCCGGGCGATGAAGTGGTGGTGGAGATCGAGGGCATCGGCCGTCTGGTTAACCACATTATCAGTGAAAAAGATTACGAGGAGAGCCTGCGATGAAAACCATCAACCACTGGATCAACGGCAAGAGCGTCGCCAGCAAAGAGTATTTCACCACCACCAACCCGGCGAACGGCGAGGTGCTGGCAGAAGTGGCCTCCGGCGGTCAGTTGGAGATCGACCAGGCGGTGGCGGCCGCGAAAGAGGCTTTCCCCAAATGGGCCAACACGCCGATGAAAGAGCGCGCGCGCCTGATGCGCCGTCTGGGTGAACTGATCGACCAGAACGTGCCGCAGATCGCCGAAATGGAAACCGCCGACACCGGCCTGCCGATCCATCAGACCAAAAACGTGCTGATCCCGCGCGCTTCGCACAACTTCGAGTTCTTCGCCGAGGTGTGTCAGCAGATGAACGGCAAGACCTACCCGGTGGACGACAAGATGCTCAACTACACGCTGGTGCAGCCGGTGGGGGTGTGTGCGCTGGTGTCGCCGTGGAACGTGCCGTTCATGACCGCCACCTGGAAAACCGCGCCTTGCCTGGCGCTGGGCAACACGGCGGTGCTGAAAATGTCCGAACTGTCGCCGCTGACCGCCGATCGCCTGGGCGAGCTGGCGCTGGAGGCCGGCATTCCGGCCGGGGTGCTGAACGTGGTGCAGGGCTACGGCGCCACCGCCGGCGACGCATTGGTGCGCCATAAAGATGTGCGCGCGGTCTCCTTCACCGGCGGCACCGCCACCGGCCGGCGCATCATCGAAAGCGCCGGGCTGAAGAAATTCTCCATGGAGCTCGGCGGCAAGTCGCCGGTGCTGATCTTTGAAGACGCCGACATCGAGCGGGCGCTCGACGCCGCGCTGTTCACCATCTTCTCGATCAACGGCGAACGCTGCACCGCCGGCTCGCGCATCTTCATTCAGGAGAGCATCTACCCGGAATTCGTCAAACGCTTCGCCGAGCGCGCCAACCGTCTGCGCGTGGGCGATCCGCAAGATCCCAACACCCAGGTGGGGGCGCTGATCAGCCCGCAGCACTGGGAAAAAGTCTCCGGCTATATCCGCCTCGGGGTGGAGGAAGGGGCGACCCTGCTGGCCGGCGGCCCGGATAAACCGGCCGGTTTGAGCCACGGCAACTTCCTGCGCCCGACGGTGCTGGCGGATGTCGACAACCGGATGCGCGTGGCGCAGGAGGAGATCTTCGGGCCGGTGGCCTGCCTGTTGCCGTTCAAGTCGGAAGAAGACGGCCTGCGCATGGCCAACGACGTGGAGTACGGCCTGGCGTCGTACATCTGGACGCAGGATGTGAGCAAGGTTCTGCGCCTGGCCCGCGGCATTGAAGCCGGCATGGTTTTCGTCAACACCCAAAACGTGCGCGATCTGCGCCAGCCGTTCGGCGGCGTGAAAGCCTCTGGCACCGGCCGCGAAGGCGGCGAATACAGCTTCGAAGTGTTCGCCGAAATGAAGAACGTGTGCATTTCCATGGGCGACCACCCGATCCCGAAATGGGGCGTTTGAGCCTCAGGCCACAATAATAACGAAAGAGATGAGAACAATGACGACAAAACTGACCACTGATGCTGTCCCTGCTCCCGACGTCGTGCGCTGTGCCTACATGGAAATTCAGGTCACGAACCTTCAAGCCGCACGCGAATTTTACGTCGATATCCTCGGCCTGGTCGTGACCGCCGAAGAGGATAAAACCCTCTACCTGCGTTCGATGGAGGAGTTCATTCACCATAACCTGGTGCTGCGCGAAGGCCCGGTCGCCGCCGTGGCGGCGTTTGCTTTCCGCGTGCGCACGCCGGAAGACGTCGATCGCGCCGAAGCGTATTTCAAGGCGCTTGGTTGCCGCACCGAGCGGCGGGTGAACGGGTTCGCCAAAGGCATCGGCGATGCGGTGCGGGTAGAAGATCCGCTCGGTTTCCCGTATGAGTTTTTCTACGACGTGCAGCACGTCGAGCGTCTGGCCTGGCGCTACGATCTGTATACGCCGGGCGCGCTGGTGCGCCTCGACCACTTTAACCAAATCACCCCTGACGTGCCGCGCGCCGTGGAATACATCCAGGGGCTGGGCTTCCGCGTGACGGAAGACATCCGCGATGAAGACGGCGTGGTTTACGCCGCCTGGATGCGCCGCAAGGCGACGGTGCACGATACCGCGATGACCGGCGGCGCCGGGCCGCGCATGCACCACATCGCCTTCGCCACCCATGAAAAGCACAACATTTTGGCCATCTGCGACAAGCTCGGCGCGCTGCGAAAATCCGATGTGATCGAACGCGGCCCCGGCCGTCACGGCGTCTCCAACGCGTTTTATCTCTACCTGCGCGATCCCGATGGCCACCGCGTGGAAATCTACACGCAGGATTACTATACCGGCGATCCGGACAACCCGACCGTGACCTGGGACGTGCATGACAACCAGCGCCGCGACTGGTGGGGCAATCCGGTGGTGCCGAGCTGGTACACCGAAGGCTCGTTGGTGCTGGATCTCGATGGGCAGCCGCAGCCGGTCATCGAGCGCAGTGCGCCCAGCGAAATGGCCGTCACCATCGGCGCAGACGGTTTTTCCTATACCCGCGAGGGCGATACGGAAAAAGGTTTCAAACTTGGCAATACGCTGTAAATGCCGCTGCGCGGGCCGTGCCCGCGCCTATGCGCCGTCTGGAGAACGCTATGCCCCATTTTTACGCTGAATGCACCGACAACATCCGCCGCGAGGCGGATTTGCCCACCCTGTTCGCCAAGGTCAACGAGGCGCTGGCGGCGACCGGCATCTTCCCGCTGGCCGGCGTGCGCAGCCGCGCCATCTGGCTCGACACCTGGCAGATGGCCGACGGCAAACAGGATTACGCCTTCGTGCACATGACGCTGAAGATCGGCCACGGCCGCAGTCTGGAAAGCCGGCAGCAGGTGGGCGAGATGCTGTTTGCGCTGATCAAGGAACACTTCGCCGCGCTGATGGCGCAGCGTTACCTGGCGCTCTCTTTCACCATGGAAGAGCTGGATCCGGTGCTGAATTACAAACAGAACAATGTCCACGCGCTGTTCAACAAGGCGTGAATAAGGGGTCGTAAATGCTGGATAAAGAGCAGGTTAACCGCGCCGTGCAGCGCCTGCATCAGGCGGAAAAGAGTCGTGAACAGATCCGCGCCCTGTCGCTCGATCATCCCGAGATCACCATTGAAGACGCCTATGCCATTCAGCGGCAGTGGGTAGAACTGAAGATCGCCGAGGGGCGCACGCTCAAAGGCCACAAGATCGGCCTGACCTCACGGGCCATGCAGGTGAGCTCGCAGATCACCGAGCCGGATTACGGCGCGTTGCTGGACGACATGTTCTTCAACGACGGCAGCGACATTCCGATCGATCGCTTTATCGTGCCGCGGGTGGAGGTGGAACTGGCGTTCGTGCTGGCCAAGCCGCTGCGCGGGCCGAACTGCACGCTGTTCGACGTCTACAACGCCACCGACTACGTCATTCCGGCGCTGGAGATCATCGATGCGCGCAGCCACAACGTCGATCCCGAGACGCAGCGGCCGCGCAAGGTGTTCGACACCATCTCCGACAACGCCGCCAACGCCGGGGTGGTGATGGGGGGGCGGCCGATCAAGCCGGATGCGCTGGATCTGCGCTGGATCTCCGCGCTGCTGTACCGCAACGGCGTGATTGAAGAGTCCGGCGTGGCGGCCGCGGTGCTCAACCACCCGGCCAACGGCGTGGCCTGGCTGGCCAACAAGCTGGCGCCGTATGAGGTTGAGCTGGAAGCGGGGCAGGTGATCCTCGGCGGTTCCTTCACCCGGCCGGTGCCGGCGCGGCGCGGCGATACTTTCCACGTCGACTACGGCCCGATGGGCTGCATCAGCTGCCGCTTCGTCTAATAAGCCGGCTCGGCGAACCGGGCCGCAATAACCGGGCGGGGGCCACGCGGCGCACCCGCTTGTCAGGGAGAATGCGATGTTAACCAACCACTTCAAGCGAGCGCTGCAGGAAAAACGCCCGCAGATCGGGCTGTGGCTCGGCCTGTGCAGCAGCTACAGCGCCGAGCTGCTGGCCGGCGCCGGTTTCGACTGGCTGCTGATCGACGGCGAACATGCGCCCAACAACGTGCAAACGGTGCTGGGGCAGCTGCAGGCGGTCGCGCCTTACCCGAGCCAGCCGGTGGTGCGGCCGCCGTGGAACGACGCGGTGATCATCAAGCAGCTGCTGGACGTCGGCGCGCAAACCTTATTGATCCCGATGATTCAAAACGCCGAACAGGCGCGCGACGCGGTGCGCGCCACGCGCTATCCGCCGCACGGCGTGCGCGGCGTCGGCAGCGCTCTGGCGCGCGCCTCGCGCTGGAACCGGGTGCCCGATTACCTGCAGCAGGCCGATGAGCAGATGTGCGTGCTGGTGCAGATTGAAACCCGCGAAGCGGTGAAAAACCTCGATGCCATTTTGCAGGTGGAAGGGGTGGACGGCGTGTTTATCGGCCCGGCGGATCTCAGCGCCGACATGGGCTTTGCCGGCAATCCGCAGCACCCGGAGGTGCAGCGCACCATCGACGACGCGATTGCCCGCATCCGCGCCGCCGGCAAGGCTCCGGGCATTTTGATGGCCAACAAGGCGCTGGCGCAGCGCTATCTGGAAGCCGGTGCGCTGTTCGTTGCGGTAGGGGTGGACACCACTCTGCTGGCGCGGGCTGCGGAAGCCCTGGCGAACGAGTTCAAACAGGGCGGGGCGCAAGCGCCTTCATCGGGAGTCTACTGAACCATGAACCACGTCGATTCGCTGCCGCCGGCCAACCCGGCGCAGCAACATAAAGCGTTAACCGCCGCCGAGCAATCGGTGATTAAAAAGTTGTTTCGGCGCCTGATCATTTTCCTGTTCGTGTTGTTTGTTTTCTCTTTCCTCGATCGTATCAACATCGGCTTCGCCGGGCTGACGATGGGCAAAGATCTCGGCCTCAGCTCGACCATGTTCGGGCTGGCGGCGACGTTGTTCTATGTCACCTACGTGATCTTTGGCATTCCGAGCAACATGATGCTGAGCCGGGTCGGCGCGCGGCGCTGGATCGCCACCATCATGGTGCTGTGGGGCATCGCTTCCACCTGCACCATGTTCGCCACCGGGCCGACCAGCCTGTACGTGCTGCGCATGATCGTCGGCATCACCGAGGCCGGCTTCCTGCCGGGCATTCTGGTGTACCTCACCTACTGGTTCCCGGCGTTCTACCGCGCCCGCGCCAACGCCTTGTTCATGATCGCCATGCCGGTGACCATGGCGATCGGTTCGCTGGTCTCCGGCTATATTCTGGCGCTGGATGGGGTGATGAACCTGAAGGGCTGGCAGTGGCTGTTCCTGCTGGAAGGCATTCCGTCTGTGCTGCTGGGCGTGGTGGTGTGGTTCTATCTCGATGACACGCCGGCCAAAGCCAAGTGGCTGACCGACGAGGAAAAAACCAGCCTGAAGGCGATGATGGAGGCCGACAAGCTGCAGCTGGTGCAGCCCAACGGGCCGAGCAGCCACCGCGCGCTGCAGCAGCGCAGCCTGTGGCGCGAGATCTGCACGCCGATTGTGCTGATGTACACGCTGGCCTATTTCTGCCTGACCAACACCCTGAGCGCGATCAACATCTGGACGCCGCAGATCCTGCAGAGCTTTAACCAGGGCAGCAGCAACGTGACGATCGGCATCCTGGCAGCGATCCCGCAGATCTGCACCATCGCCGGCATGGTGTGGTGGAGCAAACGATCCGACAGGCTGCAGGAGCGCAAGCATCACACCGCGTTGCCGTACCTGTTCGCCGCCGCCGGCTGGCTATTGGCGTCCGCCACCGATCACAGCCTGATCCAGCTGCTGGGGATCGTGATGGCGTCGGTCGGTTCCTTTACCGCCATGGCGATCTTCTGGACCACGCCGGATCAGTCGATCAGCCTGGAAGCGCGAGCGGTGGGGATCGCCGTGATCAACGCCACCGGCAACATCGGATCGGCGCTCAGCCCGCTGCTGATCGGCTGGTTCAAGGATCTGACCGGCAGCTTCAACTCCGGGCTGTATTTCGTCTCGGCGCTGTTGATCGTTGGCGCCGTGCTGGTGTGGCGCATCCCGATGAAGGATTCGCGCCCGAGAGCGACGCCTTGATACGCAGATAGGCAGGATTGCAGGAGGTCATGAGGTGCGGAAAAGTACCGGCTTTATCGCCAACATCGATATTTGCAAAGAGTATGACGCGCGCTACGCCGCCGACGAGGTGCACTACGAAACCTTCGCCGGGCTGGCGGCATTCTTCGGCCGCGACATGCAGGTGCACTGGCACGACTGCTTCTTCCAGGTGCATTTCCTGGAGACCGGCAAGATAGAGCTGCAGCTCGACGATCAGCACTATTCGGTGCAAGCGCCGCTGTTCATCCTCACGCCGCCGTCGGTGCCGCATGCGTTCTTCACCGAACCGGACAGCGACGGCCACGTGCTGACGGTGCGCCAGGAGCTGATTTGGCCGCTGCTGGAGCGCCTGTACCCCGGCAGCAACCTGGCGCTGGACATGCCGGGCATCTGCCTGTCGCTGGCCGATGCGCCGCAGGAACTGACGGCGCTCAGCCACTACTGGGCGCTGATCCGCCGCGAGTTCGCGCAGAACCTGGCCGGGCGAGAACAGACGTTGGCGCTGTTGGCGCAGGCGGTGTTCACGCTGCTGCTGCGCAACACCGCGCTGGAAGACAGCGCCAACAGCGGCGTGCGCGGCGAACTGCAGCTGTTCCAGCGCTTCAACAAGATGGTGGACGAGCGTTTTCGCGAGCACCTGCCGGTGCCGGAGTATGCGCAGGCGTTGGGGGTGACTGAATCGCGGCTCAACGATCTGTGTCGGCGCTTCGCCAACCGGCCGCCCAAACGGCTGATCTTCGATCGGCTGCTGCGCGAGGCCAAGCGCATGCTGCTGTTCAGCGCCTGCACGGTGCATGAAACCGCCTACAGCCTCGGCTTCAAGGATCCGGCCTATTTCGCCCGTTTTTTCAATCGGCTGGAAGGCTGTTCCCCCTCGACCTACCGCGCGGCGCAACACGCCCTTTCGTAACCGCGATCACAGTTTGCCGCGAAAGCGGCAAACTGACCTGAAAAGTACCGGCGATTGCCGCAAAAGTCTCTTCTCGAAACCGGCTTTGGCAGCTTCAATTAAGCAACCAAAAGAAAACATTATTTTAACAAATGGCCGACTCCACGGCCTGAAAAATGCCGATGACGAGGAAGACCCGATGAAACCAGAAGACTTTCGTGCCGACAGCAAACGCCCATTCACCGGCGCCGAATACCTGAAAAGTTTGCAGGACAGCCGCGAAATCTACATTTACGGCGAGCGCGTGAAAGACGTCACCACCCACCCGGCGTTCCGCAACGCGGCGGCGTCTGTCGGCCAGCTGTACGACGCGCTGCACGATCCGGCCAGCCAGGATCGCCTGTGCTGGAATACCGACACCGGCAACGGCGGCTATACCCACAAATTCTTCCGCTACGCCCGCAGCCCGGAAGAGATGCGTCAGCAGCGTGACGCCATCGCCGACTGGTCGCGTCAAAGCTACGGCTGGATGGGGCGCACGCCGGATTATAAAGCGGCCTTCGGCTGCGCGCTGGGCGCTTATCCGGAGTTCTACGGTCAATTCGCCGATAACGCGCGCCACTGGTACAAACGCATTCAGGAAACCGGGCTCTATTTCAACCACGCCATCGTCAACCCGCCGATCGATCGCCATAAGCCGGTCAACGAGGTGAAGGACGTCTACATTCAGGTGGAGAAAGAGACCGACGCCGGCATCATCGTCAGCGGCGCCAAAGTGGTGGCCACCAACTCGGCGTTGACCCACTACAACTTCATCGGCTTCGGTTCAGCGCAGGTGATGGGCGATAACCCGGACTTTGCGCTGATGTTCGTGGCGCCGATGGACGCCGAAGGGGTGAAGCTGATTTCACGCGCCTCCTACGAGCTGGTGGCCGGCGCGACCGGTTCGCCGTTCGACTACCCGCTGACCAGCCGCTTCGACGAGAACGACGCGATCCTGATCATGGATCATGTGCTGATCCCGTGGGAAAACGTGCTGATCTACCGCGATTTCGACCGCTGTCGCCGCTGGAGCACCCAGGGCGGTTTCGCCCGGCTGTTCCCGCTGCAGGCCTGCGTGCGCCTGGCTGTGAAGATGGACTTCATCACCGCGCTGCTGCAAAAGAGCCTCTCGTGCACCGGCGTGCTGGAGTTCCGCGGCGTGCAGGCCGATCTGGGTGAAGTGGTGGCCTGGCGCAACCTGTTCTGGTCGCTGAGCGACGCAATGTGCGCCGAAGCCACGCAATGGGAAAACGGCGCTTACCTGCCGGATTCCGCCGCGCTGCAAACCTACCGCGTGATGGCGCCGATGGCCTACACCAAGGTGAAACACATCATCGAGAAGAACGTCACCAGCGGCTTGATCTACCTGCCGTCCAGCGTGCGCGACATGAACAACCCGGAGATCGACAAGTACCTGGCGCGCTACGTGCGCGGATCGGACGGCATGGATCACGTCGAGCGCATCAAGATCCTCAAACTGATGTGGGATGCGATCGGCAGCGAGTTCGGCGGGCGCCACGAGCTGTATGAGATCAACTACGCCGGCAGCCAGGATGAGATCCGCCTGCAGTGCCTGCGCCACGCGCAGGGATCCGGCAACATGGATCGCATGATGCAGATGGTCGACAAGTGCCTGGCCGATTACGATCAGCACGGCTGGAAGGTGCCGCACCTGCGTAACAATGACGATATTAATCAGTTGGATAATCTGCTGAAGTAATTCAGGAGGAGGTTGTATGTCTCAGGAAAATGAACAGCGGCTGCGCTTTCGCGACGCGATGGCCAGCCTGTCGGCGGCGGTGAATATCGTCACCACCGACGGCCCGGCGGGGCGCTGCGGCATCACCGCCACGGCGGTATGTTCGGTGACCGATACGCCGCCGACGCTGCTGGTGTGCATCAACCGCAACAGCGCGATGAACCCGGTGTTTCAGGAAAACCGCAGGCTGTGCGTCAACGTGCTCAACCATGAGCAGGAGCTGATGGCGCGCCACTTCGCCGGCATGACCGGCGTCAGCATGGAAGATCGTTTCCGGCTGGAAGAGTGGCAGCTCGGCGCGCTGGGGCAGCCGGTGCTGCGCAATACCCTGGCCAGCCTGGAAGGGGAGATCGAGCAGATCCAGAGCATCGGCACCCACCAGATGTATCTGGTGCAGATCAAGCAGATCGCGCTGAGCGAAGCCGGCAACGGCCTGATCTACTTCAAGCGCAACTTCCATCCGGTGATCCATCAGATGGCGGTGCCGGCCTGAGGCGTTGGGGCGCAGCAGGCTGCGCCCCGCATATCAGCTCTTGTTGGCTGCCAGATCGCTCACCAGGCGGTTGACCGGATCGCTCATGTTGGTGAACTTGCTCAGCTCCGAGCGGGTCACCACCACGAACACCCCGACGTTTTTTGCCGGGATCATCGCCATGTAGGTAATGAATCCGCCGCCGCCGCCGGTCTTCTGAATGATGCCCGGCAGCCCGTCCTTCGGCGCCATATACACCCAGCCCAATCCCAATGCATCCGCTTGCCCCGGCACGTCCATGCCCTTCAGCGACACCAGATCGTGGCGCTGGAAGTACATGGTTTGCTCGCTGGCGGCGGTGGCTTTGCGCGGGCCGCTGGCGCTGGAGGAGAGGAACTGCTGCATCCAGCGCTGCATGTCGCGCGGGGTGGAGTAGACGCCGCCGCTGCCGGCCGCGGCGGTGGTGTCGCGGCAGGCGCTTGGGCCGGCCGCCGCCACCATCAGGCGCGAACATTGTTCAGGGCTCGGCGTCAGCGTGGTGTCGACCATGCCGAGCGGCGCGGTGATTTTCTCTTTCAGCAGCGCGCTGTAAGGCTTGCCCGCGGCGCGCGACAGCGCGTCGGCCAGCAGATCGTACGCCAGGTTGGAATAAGCGGCGCGCACGCCCGGCGGCACCGTGACGTTGGCATGCGCCAGCCACTGCCAGCGCTGGGCCTTGGTCGGCCAGGTGAACACCGGCGTTTTCGGCGGCTTCTTGCCCGGCTGCTCGCGCGGCAGCGCGCTGGTGTGGGTCGCCAGGTTCAATAACGTGATCGGCTGGCCGGCGTTGTAAGACGGCACATAGGCGCCCTTGGGGGCGTACTTGCGCAGCGGATCGGTCAGCTTGACCTGACCTGCCGCCGCCATTTTCACCATCACTTCGCTGGTCATCAGCTTGGTGATCGAGGCGATGCGGATCAGCGAATCCGGGCGCGGGCGCAGGTTATTGCCGGGCTTGGTGTCGCCGAAGCTGCGGTTAACCACCTGATTGCCGTCGATCACCACCAGCGCCATGCCGGTGGCGCCGCTGTTGTAGAAAATATGTTCGGCATACTGGTCGACGATTTGCGAAGCCAGCTGCGGGGGCGCGGCCTGCACGGCCAGCGGCGCGGCGCACAGGCCCAGCGCCAGCAATAAAGCGGAGACAGAGTTCTTCAACGGTCGTTATCCATTTAACAATGCAGCGGGAAAGGGCGTAATCCATCGCCCAGTGTAATGTGCCCACCCCCCCGCTGCATGTAGAAAAAAGAGCGGTGGCGATAAAATTTTTTCACCGCCGGCGGCTTACTGCGCGCGGGCGAAAATGGCGATCACTTCATCCAGGTGCGCCTTCATCGCTTTGCGGGCGCCGCGCACATCGCGCGCTTCGATCGCCGCCAGGATCGCCCGGTGTTCCAGCTCGGAACGGTGCGGCATGTCGTCCGGCGTATAGTGGCGCTGCAGCACGCGGAACATGCTGCCGTAGCGGTGGCCGAGCAGATGGCCGATGATGAACGCGTAAGCCGGATTGCCGCTGGCCTGGGCGATGCGGATGTGGAACAGTCGATCGCCGGGGTGGGTGGCGGAGCCGGCGCGGTTATCGCGGCAGTTCTGCTCATAGGCGGCGCGGATGCCCGCCAGCTCCTCGTCGGTGGCGTGGCGCGCGGCCAGCGCAGCGGTCTCCGGTTCAATCAGCAGGCGGGTTTGCAGCAGTGAAAACGGCGGCAGCTCGGCGTTGAAATCCAGCTCGATATTCAGTTCGTCGTCGATCTCCGCCCACTGGTTGCGGCCGGCCTGGGCCATCACCGACTCCTGCGACGCCGCCGGCGGCGTTTGCGAACGCACGATCACCCCGTTGCCCACCTTGACGTCCACCAGGCCGATCACTTCCAACGCGATCAGCGCCTCGCGCACCGACGCGCGGCTGACCTGCAACTGCTGGGCGAGATCGCGCTCCGAAGGCAGGCGGCTGCCAGGCGGAAATTCGTTATTCTCGATAAGACGTTTGAGCTGGTCGGCTATCTGTCTGTAAATCCTTGGGTTTTCCAGTCGGGTAATCGGCATTTTTGACCTTTGACGATTCGGCGTTCAGTGATTTGGCGCACAATTATGCGACAAGGCGCTTGAGTAATCGTTATTCAAGTGTAAAAAAATGGTTAATTGAAATGTGGTTTCAAGGCTGTTTTATTAACTTCTTCCCCCAACGATAACGCGTAAAGCGTCTTTTGTCATGTTAGAGGCCTGACCTTTAATCGCCCTTAGTGGCCTGACCATTAGACCTTTAGGCCGAGGAGTCAAGATGGATTTAACCGGGAAACGCGTACTGATCACCGCCGCCGGGCAAGGGATCGGATTCACTACCGCCAGGCTGTTCGCCGCCGCCGGCGCCGACGTGATCGCCAGCGACATCAACCTTGAGCGCCTGCAGGGCTGCGCCGGGATCCGCGCGCTGACGCTGAACGTCACCGATCCGGCCGCCATCGCGGCGGCGGCGGAAGCGATCGGCCCGATCGACGTGTTGTTCAACTGCGCCGGCGTAGTGCACAGCGGATCGATCCTCGATTGCAGCGAAGATCAGTGGGCGTTCGCGCTCGATCTCAACGTGACCGCGATGTTCCGCATGATCCGCGCCTTCCTGCCGGGCATGTTGGCGCGCGGCAAAGGCTCGATCATCAACATGTCTTCGGTGGCCTCGAGCGTGAAAGGGGTGCCGAACCGCTTCGCCTACAGCGCCAGCAAGGCGGCGGTGATCGGCCTGACGCGCTCGGTGGCGGCGGATTACGTCACCCAGGGCATCCGTTGCAACGCCATTTGCCCTGGCACGGTGGAATCGCCGTCACTGCGCCAGCGCATCGCCGAGCAGGCGCGCGAACAGGGGCGCAGCGAGCAAGAGGTGTATCAGGCGTTCGTCGCCCGCCAGCCGATCGGGCGCATCGGCACCACCGAGGAAATCGCCCAATTGGCGCTGTATCTGGCCTCCGACGCCAGTTCGTACACCACCGGCACGGTGCAGATCATCGACGGCGGCTGGAGCAACTGATCCGCCATTTTTGAGAGAGGAACGCATGAAACTTTTACGTTATGGGCAACCTGGGCAAGAGCGCCCCGGCATGTTGGATGCACAGGGCCGCCTGCGCGATCTGTCGCAGCATATCGCCGACGTGGGCGGCGCCGCGTTATCGCCGGCGTCGCTCGCCAAACTGCGTGCGCTGGACAGCGCCGCATTGCCGCTGGTCGAGGGGCAGCCGCGCCTCGGCGCCTGCGTCGGCGGCATCGGCAAGTTCATCTGCATCGGCCTGAACTACGCCGATCACGCGGCGGAAACCGGCGCGGCCATTCCTGAAGAACCGGTGGTGTTCAACAAATGGACCAGCGCGGTGGTCGGCCCCTACGACCGGGTGGAGATCCCGCGCGGCTCGCAGAAAACCGACTGGGAAGTGGAGCTGGGCGTGGTGATCGGCCTGGGCGGGCGCTACATCAGCGAAGCGGATGCGATGCGCCACGTCGCCGGTTATTGCGTGATCAACGACGTCTCAGAACGCGAATATCAAATTGAGCGCGGCGGCACCTGGGACAAGGGCAAAGGCTGCGACACCTTCGGGCCGATCGGGCCCTGGCTGGTGACCGCCGACGAGATCGCCGATCCGCACAGCCTGAATTTGTGGCTGGAGGTGGACGGCAAGCGCTATCAGGACGGCAACACCAGCACCATGATCTTCCGCATTCCGCAGATCGTCAGCTACCTCAGCCGCTTTATGAGCCTGCAGCCGGGCGACGTGATCTCCACCGGCACGCCGCCGGGCGTCGGCATGGGGCAGAAACCGCAGCCCATCTACCTGCGGGCGGGCCAGACGATGCGTCTGGGCATTGAAGGGCTGGGCGAACAGCGCCAGCAAACCGTACAGGCTTAACCGGGAGCGCCGCCATGACCATCATTACCGCACTGCGGGTTGAAGACATTCGTTTCCCCACCTCGCTGGGGCTGGACGGATCCGACGCCATGAATCCGGATCCCGACTATTCCGCCGCCTACGTGATCCTGGAGACCGATCGCGCGGATCTCAGTGGCCACGGACTGACGTTCACCATCGGCCGCGGCAACGAGATCTGCTGCGCGGCGATCCGCGCGCTGGAGCATCAGATCGTCGGTGAGCGGCTGGAGACGATCGCCGCCGACATGGGCGCCTTCTGGCGGCGCTTCACCAGCGACAGCCAGCTGCGTTGGATCGGGCCGGACAAAGGCGCCATTCACCTGGCGACCGGCGCGGTGGTCAACGCGGTGTGGGATCTGTGGGCCAAATCGGTCGGCAAACCGGTGTGGCGGCTGGTGGCAGAGATGACGCCGGAGGAGCTGGTGCGCTGCATCGACTTCCGTTACATCACCGACTGCATCACGCCGCAGGAAGCGCTGGCGCTACTGAAACAGCGGGCCGAGGGCAAAGAACGGCGCCTGGAGCGGCTGCTGCAGGAAGGTTACCCCTGCTACACCACTTCGGCAGGTTGGCTGGGGTATCCGGACGACAAGCTGCGCCGCCTGTGCCAGGAAGCGGTCGACGCCGGTTTCTCCTACCTGAAACTGAAGGTCGGGCGCGATCTGGAAGACGACATTCGCCGGGTGCGCATCGCCCGTGAGGTGATCGGCCCGGATCGCCGGCTGATGATCGACGCCAACCAGGTGTGGGAGGTGGACGAAGCCATTCCGTGGGTGAAACATCTGGCGTTCGCCAAACCCTGGTTTATCGAAGAGCCGACCAGCCCGGACGACGTCGAAGGGCATCGCCGCATCCGCGAAGGGGTGGCGCCGGTCAAGGTGGCTACCGGCGAGATGTGCCAGAACCGCATCATGTTCAAACAGTTCATCATGCGCGGTGCGGTGGACGTGGTGCAGATCGACGCCTGCCGTCTCGGCGGCGTCAACGAAGTGCTGGCGGTGATGCTGATGGCGGCCAAATACCAGCTGCCGGTCTGCCCGCACGCCGGCGGCGTCGGGCTGTGCGAATACGTGCAGCACCTGTCGATGATCGACTACCTGTGCATCGCCGGCACCCACGAAGGCCGGGTGATCGAGTACGTCGATCATTTGCATGAACACTTTGTCGATCCCTGCGTGATCAACGGCGCGGCCTACATGCCGCCGAGCCGGCCCGGTTACTCGATCGAGATGCATCCGTCGTCGATCGAGCAATACCGGTTCCGCGGGTGAAGCGGGAGGTTCGCATGCCGCGCATCGACGCTCACCAGCACTACTGGCGCTACCACCCGCAGCATTACCCGTGGATCGACGAGCGGATGCGCGTGCTGCGGCAGGATTTCGATCCGCCCCGGCTGCGGCCGCTGTTGCAGGAACACGGTTTCGACGGCGCGCTGGCGGTGCAGGCGCGCCCCAGCGAGGAAGAGACGCTGGCCTTGCTGGCGCTGGCTGAACGGAGCGAAGGCGTATGCGGCGTGGTGGGCTGGTTGGATATCGCCGCGCCGCAGCTGGCGCAGCGTCTGGAGGCCCTGAGGCCGCGCGCTGCGCTGCGCGGGGTGCGTCATCAGGTGCAGGACGAAGCGGATCCGGCGGCCTGGTTGGCGCGGCCGGAGGTGGAACGTGGCATGCAAACGCTGCAGCGCGCCGGGTATGTGTACGAGATCCTGGTGACGCATCGGCATCTGGCGGCCGTGGCGTCGTTCGCCGCCCGCCATGACGAGCACTGGCTGGTGCTGGATCACCTCGGCAAGCCGGACATCGCGCGCGGCGCGCGGCACTGGGCGCAGCAAATCCGGCCGCTGGCGGCGCTGCCGCACGTGGCCTGCAAGCTTTCGGGCCTGATCACCGAGGCGCCGGGCGGCCGGTGGCGGGCGGAGGAACTGCTGCCGTTCTTCGACGCCGCGCTGGAGGCGTTCGGCCCGCAGCGGCTGATGTTCGGCTCCGACTGGCCGGTGTGCCTGCTGGCCGGCGACTACCGCCAGGTGGTGCAACTGTGCGAACGGGCGCTGTCGACGCTGGGGGCTGCCGAGCAGGCGGCGATTTGGGGCGACACCGCCTGGCGAATTTACGGTTTAACGGAGTCTGGTTATGGATCTGTATCTGCAAGATAAGGTGGTGCTGGTCACCGGCGGCGGTGCCGGCATCGGCGCGGCGATTTCTCATGTGCTGGCTGAAGAGGGGGCGATCCCGGTGCTGGTCACCAACGCCGCGCCGGAGGCGGCGCTGCTGGCCGATTTGCAGCGGCTGCAGCCGCACACCGAGGTGATCCTCACCGAATTGTGCGATGAGGCGGCCTGCCGCCGCGCGGTCAGCCAGACGCTGGCGACCTTCGGCCGCGTCGACGGGCTGGTGAATAACGCCGGGGTCAATGACGGCGTCGGGCTGGAGGCGGGGCGTGAAGCGTTCGTCGGTTCGCTGGAAAAGAACCTGGTGCACTACTACCTGATGGCGCACCTGTGCCAGGCGGCGCTGCGGGAGAGCCGGGGCGCTATCGTCAACATCGCCTCCAAGACCGCGCTCAGCGGCCAGGGCGGCACCAGCGGCTACACCGCCGCCAAGGGCGCGGTGCTGGCGCTGACGCGCGAATGGGCGGTATCGCTGCGCCATGACGGGGTACGGGTGAACGCGGTGGTGCCGGCGGAGGTGATCACCCCGCAGTACCAGCGCTGGCTCAACACCTTCGCCGAGCCGCAGCGGCAGATGGAGAAAATTACCGCGCGCATTCCGCTCGGGCAGCGCATGACTACGCCGCAGGAGATCGCCGATACCGTGGCGTTTCTGCTGTCGTCGCGGTCATCGCATACCACCGGGCAGTGGCTGTCGGTGGACGGCGGCTACCTGCATCTCGATCGGGCGCTGACGTGAGCGGCGCGGCGGCAGGGCGGCGCCGTTTCTGCCAGGCGCTCGATCTGATTGACTCACCGGCGCTGATTGCGGAGTACCAGCAGCATCATCAGCGCATTTGGCCGGGCATCGCCGCGCATTTGCGCGAGCACGGCATTCTGGACATGGAAATTTACCGGTTGGGCACCCGGCTGTTCATGATCGTGGAGGTCAGCGCCGATTTCGACGCCGCGCGCTTTGACGCCGCCAGCCTGAACAACCCCGAAGTACAGCGATGGGAAGCGCTGATGTGGCACTACCAGGCCGCCACCCCCTGGACGCCGCAGGGCGAAAAATGGGTGGAAATGGCGCGGATTTTCTCTCTGCAACAGCAATAACGCCAACATCATCATCGCCAGACGATACGAGGGTATCACCATGCTTGCTGAAAAAAGTGCGGCCTCCGCGCAGCCGGGCGTCCCCGTGACCGCCAATCTGCGCTGGGCCTTTATCCTGGTCACCAGCCTGTTCTTCATGTGGGGGCTGTCCTATGGCCTGCTGGACGTATTGAACAAACATTTTCAGGAGACGTTGCACGTCACCAAGGCGCAGTCGGGGCTGCTGCAGGCGGCCTACTTCGGCGCCTACTTCCTGGTGGCGCTGCCCGCCGGGTACTTTATGGATCGCAAGGGCTATAAGGCGGGCATTCTGGTCGGGCTGTGCCTGTACGCGCTGGGGGCGTTGCTGTTCGTGCCGGCGGCGTCGGCCAACAGCTTCGGCGTATTCCTGTTCGCGCTGTTCGTCATCGCCAGCGGCCTGGGGTGCCTGGAAACGGCGGCCAACCCGTACGCCACGGTGCTGGGCGACGCGCAGGGCGCCGAACGGCGGCTCAACCTGGCGCAGTCGTTCAACGGCCTCGGGCAGTTTATCGGCCCGCTGATCGGCGGCACGCTGTTCTTCTCCGCCAGTCAGTCCGCCGGCGATGGCGATCAGAGCGCTGTGAAGATGACCTATGTGGCGATCGCCGCGCTGGTGCTGCTGATCGCGCTGTTGTTCAGCCGCACCCGGCTGCCGGCGATCCGCGAAGAGGAAAAGCCGGTGCACGGCGTGATAGCGCAGGGATTGTGGCAGCATCCGCATTTCGTCGGCGGGGTTATCACACAGTTCTTCTACGTGGCGGCGCAGGTGGGCGTCGGGGCGTTCTTCATCAACTACGCCACCGAGCACTGGCGCGAGGTGTCTAACCAGAGCGCCTCTTACCTGCTGTCGATCGCCATGATCTGCTTTATGGTCGGGCGCTTCTTCAGCACCTGGCTGATGGGGCGAGTCAAACCGGCGACGCTGCTGGCGGTCTATGCGCTGATCAACATCGCGCTGTGCGGCGTGGTGATGCTGAGCGTCGACGGCGTATCGGTGGTGGCGCTGATCGCGGTGTTCTTCTTTATGTCGATCATGTTCCCGACCATTTTTGCCCTGGGGGTGAAAAATCTGGGCAAGCACACCAAGCGTGCCAGCTCGTTCATGATCATGGCGATCGTCGGCGGCGCCATCATGCCGTACTTTATGGGGGCGCTGGCCGACCGTTACAGCACCGCGCTCTCTTATCTGCTGCCGCTGCTGTGCTTCGCGGTGGTGCTGGTTTACGGCCTGCGGCAGCGCCGCGCCTGATTCACCCCGGCGGCGAATCGGCTTTCGCCGCCGTTTTCGGCATCTGCCGCCGGGTCCCCATCAGGATGGCCAACGCCAGCAGCAGCACCAGGCCGGACAGCGCGCCGTTTATCGTCAGGCCGCCGGCATCCACCACCAGCCCACCCACCAGCGAACCGCAGGAAATCGCCAGGTTAAACAGCGCGATATACAGTGAAGAGGCGACCTCGACCGCATCGGGCGCCGCCTTGAGCATCCACGCCATCAACGCAACGGAAACGCCGCCGTAGGCGATGCCCCACAGCAGGAGGAAGGCGCCGCCGCTCAGCGGCGCGTGGCCCAGCAGCGGCAGCAGCAGGACGGCGAGCGCCAGCCCGAGGGCGATCAGCGCCAGGGTGCGGCGCAGTCGTTTGGCGGCGGCCTGGCCGGCGATAAAATTCCCGACGAGGCCGGCGATGCCGTAGGCGAACAGCAGCGGCCCCACCCAGCGGCTCTCGATGCCGGAGACCGTCTGCAGCAGCGGGCGGACAAAGGTGTAAGCCATAAAGTGGCCGGCGACCAGCAGAAACGTCAGCAGCAGCCCGGTCAGCAGCCGGCGATTCGCGCGTTGCGCGGTGAACGACCGCCAGCCGATCGCCTGCGTGACCGGCAGCGGCGGCAGCACGCACACCAGCAGGAGCAGGGTCAGCGCCGCCAGAACGGCGACCGCCAGAAACGCCATGCGCCAGCCCAGCGCTTCGCCGAGGAATACCCCGAGCGGCACGCCGAACACCGAGGCCGCCGCTACGCCGCCGAAGATGATGGACAGCGCCAATCCGACGGAGGCCGGCGGCACCAGGCGTTCCGCCAGCCCGCCGGCGATGGCCCAGATACCGCCGATGCAAAAGCCCAGCAGGATGCGCGCGGCGAACAGCAGCGCCAGGGAGGTGGCGGCGGCGGCCAGCAGGTTGGCGGCGATCAGCAGCAGCAGAAAGCCCACCAACAGGCTGCGGCGATCCGTGCGCCGGGCGCCCAGCACCACCAGCGGGGCGAACAGCGCGGCGAACAGGGCCGGCAGGGAAATCAGCAGCCCGGCACGGCCTGTCGATGCGTTCAAGGTGCTGACGATCGGAGTCAGCAGCCCGACGGGCAGCATTTCTGCGGTGACGACGGTAAAGGTGGACAGGCCGATGGCGAAGGTCGCCAGCCAAGACTTTGCGCCGCCGCCGGCGTGTAAGGCACTCATAAGGATCCTCCCAACAGATGAATAACCTCAGTGTATCCGCGCCAAAATGGCTGATAAACTGGCCTGATTGCGCAACATTGGGGACAAATCGTGGCTAATTTACCGTCTATGCCGTTGGATAACCTGACCGACCTGCTGGTATTCATTCGCGTCGCCGACGCTTGCAGCTTCACGCTGGCGGCCGAGAGGCTGGGCATCTCCCGATCGGCGGCGGGAAAATGCGTGAACCGATTGGAGGCGCAATTGGCGACCCGGCTGCTGCAGCGCACCACGCGCAGCGTCAGCCTGACCGAAGACGGCGCGGTGTTTTACGAGTATGCGCAGCGCATCCTGTCACAGGCCGAAGAGGCGGAAACGGCGCTCAATACGCGGCGGCAAACCCCGCGCGGGCGGCTGCGGCTGGATCTGCCGGTCTCGCTGGGGCGGTTGCACATTTTGCCGATTTTGCGGGAGTTTTTGGCACAGTGGCCGGAGGTGGACGCCGACGTCAGCTTTTCCGACGATTACAGCGATTTGGTGCGCGACGGCATCGACGTGGCGATCCGCGTCGGCGGCAGCGACGACAGCCGACTGGTGCGGCGGGTGCTCGCGCCGCATCGCCTGATCACCTGCGCGGCGCCGGACTATCTGGCGCGGCACGGCGCGCCTGCGAAACCGGAGGCGTTGGGCGATCACGAGACGCTGGTCTTCAGTCATCAGGGGCTGTCGGCGCCCTGGCGCTATTTGGTCAACGGCCAACTGCACGAACAGCCGGTGCGCGGCCGGATGCGTTTCAACAACGTCGAGGCCTTGCGGGATGCGGCCGTCGCCGGGGCCGGTCTGTGTCAGGTGGGGGCGTTTCTGGTCGGCGAGCAGATTGCGGCCGGCACGCTGGTGCCGGTGCTGGAACGCTATTGTCGCCCTGGGCCGCCGATCTGCGCCGTCTATCCCAGCCGGCGCCATCTCTCCCCCAAGGTGAAACTGTTCCTGGCGGCGATCGAACGGCGCTGGCAGGGCAAGGCGATTTGGGAAAGCGCCTAGCGCGGGCGATTCACGCCGCTTTCAAGGCCAGCGTTCGCCGCATTAGGCGATAGCCGCCGGCCGCCACCAGCAGTACGACCAGGCCGGCCGTGAGTGTAACGCCAAAGCCGGCCGTTATCCCCGCAGCGTCGATCGCCAGGCCCGCCAGGGCTGCGCCGAACGCTACGCCTATCCCCAGGCCGGTGACCATCCAGGTCAATCCTTCCGTCAGCCGGGAGGGCGGCACGATGTTTTCAACCAGCCCCATGGCAACGATCATGGTCGGCGCAAAAAACAATCCGGCGACAAACATCGCCGCCGCCAGCGTTAAGACATTGTGCACCCACAGCAGCGACAAGGTGGTGAAAGCGGTGGCGAACGCCGCGTATAAGAACAGACGAGGCAAGGGGACGGGGATTTTCATTGCGCCGAAAATCAGCCCGGCCAGGCAGGAGCCGAACGCGTAAACCGACAGTACGATGCTGGCGGCGGCCGGCTGCCCTTGCTGCTCGGCGAAGGCCACGCTGATGACGTCCACGGTGCCGACGATGGTGCCGAGGGCGATCAGCGCCAGCACCAGGATCTGCATCGACGGCATGGTCAGGATGGCGCGCTGCCGCTGGTTATTGTGGGCGTAAACCGGGGGCTGGGTGCTTTTTTGCGCGGCGAATGCCGCAACGCCCGCCACCAGAAGTATGGCGGCTACCAGAGGGCCGGCCTCTGGGAAGAGTGAAACGCTAAGCCCCACGGCGATCGGTGGGCCGACGATAAAGGCCACCTCGTCCAATACGGACTCGAATGAAAATGCCGTGTGCAGCTGTGGCGTGCCGCGATAAATTTCGCTCCAGCGGGCCCTGACCATCGCGGAGATGCTGGGCATGCCGCCCGCGAGCGCGGCGAAGACAAACAGAGTCCAGTCCGGTGCCCGATAGTGGGTGCAGAGCAACAGCAGCAGCAGGGCGATCGCGCTGATCCCGGTGGCATACGGCAACACGCGGCTTTGGCCGTGACGATCCGCCGCGCGCGCGATTTGCGGCGCAAGCAGCGCCATGGAAAAGGCGAACGTCGCTGCCACCGCGCCCGCCAGCCAATAAGAGCCGCGTACCTGCGAGAGCATGGTAATGATGCCGATGCCGGTCATCGAGACCGGCAGGCGCGCGATTAGCCCGGCAGAGGAAAACGCCTTGCTGCCCGGGGCGTTGAACAGTTTGAAATAAGGATTTGCCATGGAAAGGGCTCCGGAATGTTGGCGGCTCGGTATTCGCTCAATGTCCATCATTGACATACGCCACGTATGTTACGTTAATTGACATACATGGCGTATGTCAATTATAACGTCATCAATAATGAGGCGGAGTGGACCCATGGCACGTAAAGCGCGCACCGAAATGATTGAAGAAACCCGACAAAAGCTGGTGGCAGCGGCCCGCCGGCAGTTTGGCAGCGTGGGGTATGCCGAGACGGTGATGGATGATCTCACCGCCCAGGCCGGCCTGACGCGCGGCGCGCTCTATCACCATTTTGGCGATAAAAAGGGGCTGTTCCTGGCGGTGGTGCAGGCGATAGACGCGGAGATGGATGCGCATCTGGCTGACATAACCGCGAGTACTGCGGATGACTGGGAGGCTTTTGCGGCGCGTTGCCGCGGTTATCTGATCATGATGACGGAGCCGCAAGCGCAACGCATTCTGTTGCGTGATTCACCTTCGGTGCTGGGAGCTGAATATCTGCGGGCCAGCAAGCTGGCGTGCATCAGCTGGATGACGGGCGCATTGCAGGCCTTGATGGCGCAGCGGCGCATCGCCGTCGCCGAGCCGGAATCGCTGGCGCATTTAATCAACGGCGGCCTGATGGATGCCGCGCTGTGGGTCGCCCATCATCCGGAAAAAGATGTGGGGCTGGAACAAGCCTTGGTCAGTTTGAACCTGTTGCTGAACGGGCTGCGTTCCACCGCCGTATAGCCGTATAAGTGTTGATGTCAGCCGCCGCGCCGTTACGGCGGCGGCTTAAGGGTGAACGGCGGCGGGCTCGACGTTTTGCGCCAGCTGAATATTGTTGCGGCCGCTGTGCTTCGCCAGATAGAGCGCGGCGTCGGCCGCGCCGATCGCTGATTCGACGTCCAGCTTTTCCAATGCCGAGATGCCCGCGCTGAGCGTCAGCGTGCCGCTGTGCTGCGGGCTGGCGCCGTGCGGGATATTCAGTTCCGCCACGCGTTGACGCACCCGTTCGGCCAACTGCGCCGCATAGCCTTCGTGCACGTTGGTCAACAGCACCAAAAACTCTTCCCCGCCGTAGCGCACCACGATGTCGCGCGAACGCACCGCATCGCGGATGGCGATCGCCACCTGCACCAGCGCCCGGTCGCCCATGGCGTGGCCGTAGCTGTCGTTGTAGACCTTGAAGTGGTCGATATCCAGCAGCAGCACGTAGTGGCGGCCGGTTTGCGGTTCCAGCAGCATAGTGATCTTATTCTCCAGCCCTCGACGGTTATAAAGGCCGGTCAGGGGATCGAGCATGCTCAAATTATTGAATTTGTCCCGCTCGTTATACAGGTTGGCCACCAGCGCGTGGGTAAAGATTTCACTGCGTTTCAACATCAGGTGATGAATGGAGAAAGCGATAATAGGTAATAGCGTGGTGAATAATATCCGCAGGGTATTATGCATACCGTCTAAAGCCAGGATCATCATTGCGGAAGGTACGGCGTGTAAACAAAAGGCGGTAAAGTTATCCGTCAGAGAAATAGCGCTGATAAAAAAGATGCTAAACAAACTAATTAATAAAAAATCTTGGTTATTCGGTAGGCAATATTGACTTTTAACGTAAATATGTGCGGCCCAGAGCAGGCCGAGCACGCTGGCGAACAGGTTGAGTTTACACAAATATTTACGTGGCGTTTGCAGAGAAAATAGCGCTGCTACCAGACAAAATAGCGGTATACATAATAAAGGTAGGGTAAATGCGGGCGTATCCCTAAAAGGGAACAATAATGTAAATACGGAAGAGGCGGCATTCATTATCAGAAAAAGAAATAATGCCAGGCGCTGCTTGCTGTTCAGTAATTCCTGATAAGAACGGGCGTTCATACGGAGGTCACTCTTTGCAAAGTCGTTCTGTCGAATAATTAAGGTTGAGAAGCATTCCCTTGGCGCGAATATCCACTTGAATTGCATGGTTGAGGGTTGTGATTATTATCATGCAAACAGGACTAGGAATTTTCTTATGTCAAATTATCATTTTTTCCTGCTGGTGTCATCTGAGTTTGGTCAGCGCAGTGAAAATGATGCGGCGGCCAAAAAAGTGTTATATGATATTGGTTATCATTATCACTTAAGGAGGTTGTCATGCTCACTGCCATGATTGCCGCGTGCGGGCTGTGGGGCGTCAGTTGGTGCCTCGGGGATCGCCTGGCCAGCGCCTGGGGCGTTTTGCTGCCTTGTGCTTTGATGCCGCTGCTGGCCTTGATCAACCTGGATATGCTGCAGTTGCGCACCCTGATCGTGATAGCGATGTTGGCCACGCTGGTGATGCTGTTCAACAGCCGGCTGCGCCACTATCTGCTGTTGCCTTCCTGCATGGCGCTGGCGGGCGGCCTGGCGGCAGTCAGCCTCAACTTCAGCTTTGGGTGAAACGCCAGAAACGGCAAAACCACGCTTAAGCGTGTTTATCATCAATGCGTTGGGATTTTTTCGAAGGAACCGCCGAAGAGATCATCAATTGGTGCGAAGAGAGGGACTTGAACCCTCACGTCCGTAAGGACACTAACACCTGAAGCTAGCGCGTCTACCAATTCCGCCACCTTCGCACAGTCGATGTTGTTGCTTTGATTTATATTACGTCGCCAGCTTGGTGCGAAGAGAGGGACTTGAACCCTCACGTCCGTAAGAACACTAACACCTGAAGCTAGCGCGTCTACCAATTCCGCCACCTTCGCATCGATGCTGAGTGCAATATAAATCATGTGGTTATTTGGTGCGAAGAGAGGGACTTGAACCCTCACGTCCGTAAGGACACTAACACCTGAAGCTAGCGCGTCTACCAATTCCGCCACCTTCGCGTACCAGAAACATTACCGGAGTAACGTTACCACGGAGGCGAATTCTAGAGATTTTGGCGGGCACGTCAACAGTTATTTCCCCGCTTTGCGGGCGTTTGCTGGAAAAACAGCCATATCGCCGCTTTTCTGCTGGTCAAACAGCCAAATCAGCCAATCAATCAACACCCTGACCCGTGGCGCCAGGAAACGGCCGGGTGGATACATGATGTAAATCGGCATCGGCGGGGGCGGCGTGTCCGCCAACACTTCCACCAGTTCGCCCTGTTCCAGCCAAGGGGCAAGCGAATAGCGCGCCGCCTGAATCAATCCCATGCCGGCCCGCGCGCCGGCGATGTAGGCGTCGGCGCCGCTGACGCTGAGCCGCGCGGGCAGCTCGCGCAGTTCCAGCTTGCCGCCGCGGCAGAATTCCAGCGGGTAATCGCGGTTGTTGGCCAGGGAAAAATACCCCACCGCGCGATGCGGCTCCAGGCGATCGATGTCGAGCGGCGTGCCGTGGGCCTGCAGATAAGCGGGGGAAGCGCAGGTGACCTGCGGTAGCTGGGCGATGCGCCGCGCTACCAGACTGTCGTCTTCGGTTTCCCAGGCGCGCAGCACGCAGTCCACGCCTTCGCGCAACAGATCGACGTGGGTGTCGTTGGCGCCCAGTGCCAGGGTGATGTCGGGATAACGCCGGTAAAAGTCGTCCAACGCCGGAATGACGATCTGGCGCGCCAGCGAATGGGGCATATCGATGCGCACCTTGCCGGACGGCTGCAGCTTATGGTGACTGAACAGCGTGTCCGCCTCCTCCAGCGCCCCCAGCAACTGCACGCAGCGTTGATAGTAGAGGCTGCCTTCACTGGTCACCTGCACCTGGCGGGTGGTGCGGATCAGCAGGCGCACGCCCATCCGCTGTTCCAGCCGTTTCAACGCGTTGCTGACCGTAGCGCGCGGCAGCTGCAGGCGTTCGGCCGCTCGACTGAAACTGCCCAGTTCGACGATGCGGGTAAAAATGCGCATGGCTTGAACCTGATCCATGTTCACTCCGGATTGTTGGTGATTTTTGAACAGTGATGTGCAATCTGCATTATTTATCTTTGTCGCGTAAACAACCAGACTTTGCTGCGTTATCCATTCACCGCATGAGGGCAGCACAATGCAACAACGTAAACTCGGTTCCCACGGTCCCGTCGTCTCCGCCCTGGGGCTGGGGTGCATGGGCATGAGCGACTTCTACTCCACCGGCGCCGATCGGCAGGAAGCCATCGCCACGCTGCACCGGGCGCTGGAGTTGGGCGTCACGCTGCTCGACACCGCCGACATGTATGGGCCGCACACCAACGAAGAGCTGGTGGGGGAGGCGATCAAGGGCAAGCGGCAACAGGTGTTCCTGGCCACCAAGTTCGGCATTCTGCGCGATCCGGCGGATCCGTCGGCGCGCGGCGTCAGCAGCCGGCCCGAGTATATCCGGCGCTCGGTGGAAGGCAGCCTGCGGCGCTTGGGCGTGGAGGAGATCGATCTCTATTATCAGCACCGGGTCGATCCGCAAGTGCCGATCGAAGACGTCGTGGGCACGATGGCGGATCTGATCCGCGAAGGCAAGATCCGCCACATCGGCCTGAGCGAGGCGTCGGTCGCCACGCTGGAGCGGGCGTACAAGGTACATCCGATCACCGCGCTGCAGACCGAGTATTCGCTGTGGACGCGCGACGCCGAGCAGGGCGTACTGGCGGCCTGCGAACGCCTGGGCATCGGCTTTGTGCCTTACAGCCCGTTAGGGCGCGGTTTCCTCACCGGCGCTATCCGGCGGCCGGAGGATCTGGCCGAGGACGATTTCCGCCGCGGCAACCCGCGTTTCCAGGGGGAAAACTTCGCCCGCAACCTGGCGCTGGTGGAGAAGGTGAGCGAGCTGGCGGCGCAGAAGGGCGTCAAGCCTTCACAGCTGGCGCTGGCCTGGGTGTTGGCGCAGGGCGAGCACATCGTGCCGATCCCCGGCACCAAGCGCCGTCGTTACCTGGAAGAGAACGTCGCGGCGGCGGAGATAACGCTGAGCGCGGCTGAGCTGGCGGCGATTGAAGCGGTGTTCCCACTGAGTGCGGCGGCCGGCGATCGCTACGGCGCGGAGTCGATGACCTACATCAACGGTTAAAAAAAAGCGCGGCCTGCAGGCCGCGCTCTGTCGTTTTCCGCCAACGGCGAATTATTTCTTCTTCGGCGCGCGCGGCGGGCGGCCGACGGTGGCCTGGTACACCTTGAAGCGGCCGTTTTGCGCCAGCACTTCGTGGCTGCCGAAGGTGGCGTCCAGAATGTCCGGGTATGGCAGGAAGGCGTTGGCGACGATGCGCAGCTGACCGCCGATCGGCAGGTGCTTCACCGCGCCGCGGATCAGGGTTTCGGCGGCGGTCAGGCTGGTCTGCAGCCCGTCGTGGAACGGCGGGTTGGAGATGATCATGTCGAAACGGCCGGTGATGTCGGAGTAAACGTTGCTGACGACCACTTCGCCTTCGATGCCGTTGGCGGCCAGCGTCGCGCGGCTGGACTCCACCGCGGCGGCGTTGACGTCGCTGAGGGTCAGTTTCACCTTCGGCGACAGCTTGGACATTACCGAGGCCATGACGCCGGCGCCGCAGCCGATGTCCAGCACCTTGCCTTTCATGTGTTTTTCCAGCGTCGACAGCAGCAGTGAGCTGCCGACGTCCAGGCCGTCGCGGCTGAACACGCCCGGCAGCGTTTTCACTTCCAGATCGTGCAGCTGATAGCTGTCCCACCAGTCGTTCAGGTCGAATTCGGTCTGCGCGTCCAGGCGGCCGTGATACAGGCCACAGCGGCGCGCGCTGTCGATTTTCACCAGCGTGACGTGGCCTTCCAGCGTTGGCTCGGCGCTGCGCACGCCGCTGCGGTTTTCACCGACCACGAACACGTCCGCGCCCACCGGCAGCAGCGCCAGGAGGTTGCACAGCTGGAATTGCGCTTCCTGCTTGCTCTTCGGCCAGTAGTACACCAGCGTGTCGCAGTCGGCGACGAAAGCGGGATCGACGGTCAAACCGAACTGCACGTTATCGCCCATCGTCCGGTTCAGTAACTGCCAGTGATGGTATTGCTGAGTGTGGACGCGCACGTCCGCGGCCTCGAATTGGGCCGGCAGGCTGTCCTGCAGGTCGCCGGCAAACAGCACGCGGCGTTCGATAAATTCATCACTGTGGCGCAGCATGACTTCACTGGCGGGGGTTAATGCAGACATCAGATATTGGCTCCTGGAAATAAGACCGGGGATTATAGAGCTTTGTGGCGATATGTTCGACGGGTTTGTTGGCGCGGGCTGCGCGGGTTTGTTAGCATAGCGCGGCGCATGGCAGGCATGGCGCACCACAACGGGTAGGAATCGGCATGGCATCAAAACGCGACTGGCTGTTACAACAACTGGGTATTACGCAGTGGACATTGCGCCGCCCGGGCGTGTTGCAGGGCGAAGTGGCGGTCAGTCTGCCGCCCGAGACGCGCCTGCTGGTGGTGGCGCAGACGCTGCCGGCGCCCGACGATCCGCTGTTTTGCGACGTGCTGCGCAGCCTGGGGCTGACGCCGGCGCAAACTTACAGCCTGACGCCGGAACAGGTGGCGATGCTGCCTGCAGAGACCGCATGCAACAGTTGGCGGCTGGGCGTGGCGGAGCCGCTCGCGGTCGCCGGCGCGCAGCTACACAGCCCGGCGCTGGCCGAGCTTTCCCAAGACGCGGGGGCCAAACGCGCCCTCTGGCAGCAGATTTGTCATCATGAACACGATTTCTACCCTGACGGCGGCCGACCTGGCCACGGCCTTCACCATTGAGCAAGCCAGCCACGCTTTCCCCTGGACGGAAACCACCTTTGCCAGCAATCAGGGCGATCGCTACCTTAACCTGAAGCTGAGCGCCGATGGGGAGATGGCGGGGTTCGCCATCACGCAGATCGTGCTGGACGAAGCCACGCTGTTCAACATCGCCATTCATCCGCAGCACCAGCGCCGGGGCTTTGGCCGCCTGCTGCTCAACGCGTTGATCGAACAGCTGGAGAGCCGCGGCGTGGTCACGCTGTGGCTGGAAGTCCGCGCCTCCAACCAGGCGGCGATCGCGCTGTATGAAGATCTCGGTTTCAACGAAGTCACCGTGCGCCGCAATTATTACCCGAGCGCCCACGGCCGCGAAGACGCGATCGTGATGGCACTGCCGCTGGGGTAATCAGCCCGGTCGGAAAAAGCATTGATTGTCACCGGTTGGCAAATCGGCGAAAATGCCCGGCTGTTATCTTTTATTCACCGCTTTGCCCGGCGCCGCGATCGGCGCGTTCTGATGATGTCGCAGGGCGGACTAACCGTAGAACCTGAAAACCATGTCTCCTAGTGAATTTGCCCGCGAAGTCTCCAAAAGAAGAACTTTCGCCATCATCTCGCACCCCGATGCCGGTAAAACCACCATTACCGAAAAAGTGCTGCTGTTCGGACAGGCGATCCAGACCGCCGGTACGGTAAAAGGCCGCGGCTCCAGCCAGCACGCCAAATCCGACTGGATGGAAATGGAAAAGCAGCGTGGGATCTCGATCACCACCTCGGTGATGCAGTTCCCGTATCGCGACAGCCTGGTCAACCTGCTGGACACCCCGGGGCACGAAGACTTCTCCGAAGATACGTATCGCACCCTGACCGCGGTCGACTGCTGTCTGATGGTGATCGACGCCGCCAAGGGCGTTGAGGATCGCACCCGCAAGCTGATGGAAGTCACCCGCCTGCGCGACACGCCGATCCTGACCTTCATGAACAAGCTGGACCGCGACATCCGCGATCCGATGGAGGTGATGGATGAAGTCGAACGCGAACTGAAGATCGCCTGTTCGCCCATCACCTGGCCGATCGGCTGCGGCAAGCTGTTCAAGGGCGTTTACCACCTGTACAAGGATGAAACCTACCTGTACCAGACCGGTAAAGGCCATACCATTCAGGAAGTGCGCATCGTCAAGGGCCTGAACAACCCAGAGCTGGATGCGGCGGTGGGCGAAGATCTGGCGGCGCAGCTGCGCGATGAGCTGGAATTGGTGCAGGGCGCTTCTCACGAGTTCGATCAGGAGGCTTTCCTGAGCGGCGAGCTGACGCCGGTGTTCTTCGGTACCGCACTCGGCAACTTCGGCGTGGATCATATGCTGGATGGCCTGGTGGCCTGGGCGCCGGCGCCGATGCCGCGCAAAACCGACACCCGCGAAGTGACGGCGGCGGAAGAGAAATTCACCGGCTTTGTGTTCAAGATCCAGGCCAACATGGATCCGAAGCACCGCGACCGCGTGGCCTTTATGCGCGTGGTTTCCGGCCGTTATGAGAAGGGCATGAAGCTGCGCCAGGTGCGCACCGGCAAAGACGTGGTGATCTCCGACGCGCTGACCTTTATGGCCGGCGACCGTTCGCACGTGGAAGAAGCCTACCCCGGCGACATCATCGGTCTGCACAACCATGGCACCATTCAGATCGGCGATACCTTCACCCAGGGTGAAGACATGAAGTTCACCGGCATCCCGAACTTCGCGCCGGAACTGTTCCGCCGCATTCGCCTGCGCGATCCGCTGAAGCAGAAACAGTTGCTGAAGGGGCTGGTGCAGCTGTCCGAAGAAGGCGCGGTGCAGGTATTCCGCCCGATCGCCAACAACGATCTGATCGTCGGCGCGGTCGGCGTGTTGCAGTTCGACGTGGTGGTGGCGCGCTTGAAGAGCGAGTACAACGTGGAAGCGTTGTACGAGTCGGTTAACGTGTCGACCGCTCGCTGGGTCGAGTGCGACGACGTGAAGAAGTTCGAAGAGTTCAAGCGCAAGAACGAGATCAACCTGGCGCTGGACGGTGGGGACAACCTGTCCTACATCGCGCCGACCATGGTGAACCTCAACCTGACGCAGGAACGTTATCCTGACGTGACCTTCCGCAAAACCCGCGAACACTGATCAATCGGCAGGGCGCCCGGTGCGCCCTGCACGCTCCTCCACCCTAACCGCGCTAATTAATAAACCTTACTCATATTTTACCCTGCGAACCGATGTCGCCAGGCGGCGTTCGTTCGGCCTGCATTTTCCGTCTGATGGTCTATCTTTAACAGGATGTTCGCACATTGCTTGAGAGTAAATCACTGAAATACGTTGCTTGTTTGGTGAGTTATTCTGATGTGTTGCCGATAGGAGACAGTCAGTTTCTTTAAATATCAATGAGATAGCTATATTTCAGTTTCGTGTGGCTTAGTCTGTCGTCAATAGACGACAGTTTGTTGATTAAAAATCCAACTGAAAAATTTTTATCTTTGATAAATAAGGTGTTTTTTGGATTGGCACGGCCGTTGCAATACTCCTGTCGTGAACGCTTAATCGTATAGCGATGATGAAGTATTTACCGAGAGGCCGCGTGAAGGCGGCTGAAGGGTTCCGGCGCTCTGGCGCTGCGAGCCCCCAACAAAAGGAAGAGATCGATGAAAAAGACCAAATTTGCACACTCGCTGATGGCTGTTGTTTTGGGTTCTGCTTTGGTGAGCGGCACTGCACTGGCCGAAGACAGCCTGTTAAACAAGGCGTCTAACGCCGCGGACAGTGCCGGTGCCAAAATCGATAGCTCCATGAAAAAAGTTGACGGTTACATGGATGACAGCGCGATAACGGCTAAAGTTAAAAGTGCGTTGGTGGAAGATAAGACCATCAAAAGCGCTGACATTTCGGTGAAAACCGAAAAAGGCGCCGTGATCCTGAGCGGCTTTGTCGGCAGCCAGGCGCAGGCGGAACATGCGGTCGCGGTTGCCGGTAAGGTGGAAGGCGTCAAGACCGTCAGCGACAAGCTGCACGTGAAGGACGAAGCCAACCAGTCGATCAAATCGTATGCCGGCGACACTGCCACCACCAGCGAGCTGAAAGCCAAGCTGCTGGCCGATGACATCGTGCCGTCGCGCAATGTGAAAGTGGAAACCACCGATGGCGTGGTGCAGCTTTCCGGTGAGGTGAAAACGCAGGCGCAGTCTGAGCGTGCCGAAAGCATCGCCAAGGCCATCGACGGCGTGAAAAGCGTGAAAAACGACCTGGTGGTCAAGCCGTAATCCCGCCAGGCGCCCGTAACAAGTAACAACAAGCCGCATCTGTCGGGCCGTGAAGGCGGCCCGACGTGTACCACCAAAAAAAGAAACTGATTTGCCGTCGACGTCCCGCTGTCGGGGCGGCAGACAGCAGAGAATTTTTTCACAATGGTAAGGAGAAGCTTATGTTTCGTTGGGGCATTATCTTTTTAGTCATCGCGCTTATCGCTGCGGCACTGGGATTCGGTTCGCTGGCGGGCACCGCCGCCTGGGCCGCCAAGGTGGTGTTCGTTGTCGGCATCATCCTGTTCCTGGTCAGCCTGTTCACCGGCCGTCGGCGCCCTTAGCCGGCCGGCATTTTCCCGTAAACTGTAACAAAGCTTAATTCCTTTTCTCACCTCGGGGAGGGCCGGCCATGAACAGCGACATCATCGTCGGGCGCTGGAAACAGCTGAAAGGCCAGGTATGGCAGGCGTGGGCCGAATGGTCCGGCAGCGATTGCGCATGGCTGGCCGGCAGCAACGATTTCCTCGCCGGTGTACTGCAAGAGGATTACGGAAGAGAGCGAGACGCGGTATCCTCGGAGAAAACGTCTCACTGAGGATGCCAAGTTGGGATACAGAATACCCATCACGCTCGGCAATATAGAACCGCTGGCGTCTAAACCCTTTCGGCCAGGCAAGATGGCGCTGGTCTGCGAAGGCGGCGGCCAGCGCGGCATTTTCACCGCCGGCGTGCTGGACGAGTTTCAGCGCGCGGGCTTTAACCCTTTCGATCTGCTGATCGGCACATCGGCCGGCGCTCAGAATCTGTCTGCCTATATCTGTGGGCAGATGGGCTACGCGCGCCGGGTGATCACCCGTTACACCACTTCGGCACAGTTCTTCAATCCGCTGCGCTTCGTGCGCGGCGGGCATCTGATCGATCTCGATTGGCTGGTTGATACGGCGGCGGCGCAGATGCCGCTGGCGATGGACGTGGCGGAACAGCACTTTATCGACGGGCGCGAATTCCTGCTGTGCGCCTGCCGCAGCGACGATTTCGAACCGGCCTATCTGCCGGCGCAGCGCGAACGCTGGCTGCCGGCCATCAAGGCGTCCAGCGCCATTCCCGGCTTCTACCGTCAGGGCGTGGAGTTGGACGGCGTCAGCTATCAGGACGGCGGCATCAGCGATGCGATTCCGGTGGAAGAGGCCTATCGCCGCGGCGCCGACACCATCGTGGTGATCCGCACCGTGCCTTCGCAAATGTACTACACCCCGCAGTGGATGAAGCGTATGGAGCATTGGCTGAGCGACAGCAGCCTGCAGCAGATGGTGCGCATCCTGCAGCATCATGAGCAAAGCTATCACCGCATCCAGCGCTTTATCGAGAAGCCGCCGGGCAAGCTGCGTATCTTCGAGATCTTCCCGCCTAAGCCGCTGGCCAGCAATGCGCTGGGCAGCCGACTGGGGGCGCTCAATCAGGATTATCACCTGGGGCGCCGCTGCGGCCGCTACTTCCTGGCCACCGTCGGCCAGTGGATGGCGCAGCAGGAACCGGACGGCATCAAGGTGCGAAAATCGCTGTCGCGCCGCCTGATCCAGCCCGAGAATGTCAGAATGCCTTCGCCGATCGTGACCGACATCGCCATGTCGCCCGATCTCACGGCGCAGCCGGAGGCTGCGGTGGCGGCGCCGAAACTCATTCTGCCGGGCGATCTGCCGCCGGGTGAAGGGGGCGCGCTGTGAGCTACGCCTTTACCGACACCCACTGCCATTTCGATTTCCCACCCTTTACCGGACACGAGGCCGAAAGCCTGACGCGGGCGGCAAGCGCCGGCGTGCAGCGCATCATCGTCCCGACGGTCACTGCCGATCGCTTTGCGCGGGTGCTGCGGCTGGCGCAGGATCACGCGCCGCTGTTCGCCGCGCTGGGGCTGCACCCGCTGTATATCGCGCAGCATCATGAGCCGCAGCTGGAACAGTTGGCGGCGCTGTTGGCCGAACGGCCACGCAAGCTGGTGGCGGTGGGGGAGATTGGGCTCGATCTATATATGGACAACCCGCAGTTCGAGCGCCAGCAAAGCGTGCTGTTGGCCCAGCTGAGGCTGGCGAAACAGCATGACCTGCCGGTGATCCTGCACTCGCGCCGCACCCACGATCAGCTGGCCGCGGCGCTGCGGCGCATGCAACTGCCGCGCCGCGGCGTGGTGCACGGCTTCGCCGGCAGCCTGTCGCAGGCGCAGGCGTTTATCCGCCTCGGCTATTACATCGGCGTGGGCGGCACCATCACCTATGAGCGGGCGCAGAAAACGCGCGGCGTGATGGCGCAACTGCCGCTTGAGGCGCTGCTGCTGGAGACGGATGCGCCGGACATGCCGCTGGCCGGCTATCAGGGGCAGCCGAATCGCCCCGAGCGCGCCGCCGAGGTGTTTCACACGCTGTGCGCGCTGCGGCCGGAACCGGCCGACGAGATCGCCGCTCACCTGCAACGCAATACCCAGTCACTGTTTGCCATGCCGGATTGATGGGTTTATAACGTGACCTGCGTCACGTTATAAGATTTTCATTTGCGTCTCGTTGTATACATTTGTGACATAAATCGGTGCGAGGGTGACCTCGCTCAGTATAATCCCCCCGAAACTCTCCAATAGCAGACCTCTCTTCATGAGCAGGGATGTATTTTATTTTTTGCAACAGGGAAACTTTGCATGCAACTCATCATGAGTCTGGTCGGTATGGCGGTGCTGATCGCCATTGCGGTGCTGCTCTCCAGCAACCGTCGGGCCATCAAATTGCGTACCGTCGTGTGGGCGTTCATCATTCAGGTCGGCATCGGCGCGCTGGTGCTGTACGTGCCGCTGGGCCGCAGCATCCTCGGCAGTATGTCTAACGGCGTGGCAAACGTTATCGCCTACGGCAATCAGGGCATTTCGTTCATTTTCGGCGGGCTGGTGTCCGACAAGATGTTCGAGGTGTTCGGCGGCGGCGGCTTCGTGTTCGCGCTGCGCGTCCTGCCGGTGATCGTGTTCTTCTCCTCGCTGATTGCGGTGCTGTACTACCTCGGCATCATGCAGTTGGTGATCCGCGTGCTGGGCGGCGGCCTGCACAAGCTGCTGGGCACCTCGCGCACCGAATCGCTGTCGGCGACCGCCAACATTTTCGTCGGCCAGACCGAAGCGCCGCTGGTGGTGCGCCCCTATATCGCCACCATGAGCCAGTCAGAACTGTTCGCCGTGATGTGCGGCGGCCTGGCTTCGGTAGCCGGTTCGGTGTTGGCGGGGTACGCGCAGATGGGCGTGCCGCTGGAATACCTGATCGCCGCATCCTTCATGGCCGCGCCGGGCGGGCTGCTGTTCGCCAAGCTGATGGTGCCGGAAACCGAGCAGACCCACGATAAAGACGATGCGATGAAGCTGATCGCCGAAGAGGATCGTCCGGCCAACGTGATCGATGCGGCGGCTTCCGGCGCGGCTTCCGGCATGCAGCTGGCGCTGAATGTCGGTGCGATGCTGCTGGCGTTTATCGCGCTGATCGCCTTGCTTAACGGCATTCTCGGCGGTATCGGCGGCTGGTTCGATTATCCGCAGCTGTCGCTTGAGCTGATCCTCGGCTGGGTGTTCTCACCGATCGCCTTCCTGATCGGCGTGCCGTGGAGCGAAGCGATGACCGCCGGTTCGTTCATCGGGCAGAAGATCATCGTCAACGAGTTCGTCGCCTACATGAACTTCGGCGCCTATCTGCGCCCGGATGACGTGGTGGCGGCGGAAGGCCTGCAGGTGCTGTCGACGCACACCAAGGCGATCATCTCCTTCGCGTTGTGCGGCTTCGCCAACCTCTCCTCGGTGGCGATCCTGCTGGGCGGTCTGGGCAGCATGGCGCCCAACCGTCGCCACGACATCGCGCGCTTCGGTCTGAAGGCCGTGGCGGCGGGCACGCTGTCCAACTTGATGAGTGCCACCATCGCCGGCTTCTTCCTGGCGCTGTAAGCCATCACGGAGCCCGCGACGGCGCGACCGATCGCGGGACTCCGCCTATACTCTAAGCAACGCGGGTGCTTGCCGCATCCGCGATCTTCAGCCGCTTCTTTAGCGAATTTGTGAACGATATCGCGTTATTTTGTGATGTTCTTCACATATAATTCCGGTCTGTTACAGTGCTATTTCATATAGTGTGACGATGAACGCGAATCGCCTTCGGCATTCGTGTTCAAATAGCTATTACTGGCCGGCCGCAAGGCGGGTGGCCATGTGCGGTGAGAAGGATCTCAGTTGCCGCCGCGGGAACGCCGTTCCCCAGCGCTATCTTCATGGAACCAAGTCCGCTCGCCAACACCCAGGTACTCAGTTGGAGAGTTTTATGACCGAATTAACCGCAGCAGCGCAACGTGCGCTGAACTTGATGGATTTAACCACGCTGAATGATGATGACACCGACGAGAAAGTGATCGCGCTCTGTCGTCAGGCCAACAGCCCGGCCGGCCACACGGCGGCCATCTGCATCTACCCGCGTTTTATCCCGGTGGCGCGTAAGGCGCTGCGCGAGCAAGGCACGCCGGACATCCGCATCGCCACCGTGACCAACTTCCCGCATGGCAATGACGATATCGACATCGCGCTGGCGGAAACCCGCGCGGCGATCGCCTATGGCGCGGATGAAGTGGACGTGGTGTTCCCATACCGCGCGCTGATCGCCGGCAACGAACAGGTCGGCTTCGAGCTGGTGAAACAGTGCAAGCAGGCTTGCCAGGCGGCCAACGTGTTGCTGAAAGTGATCATCGAAACCGGTGAGCTGAAACAGGCCGATTTGATCCGCAAGGCGTCCGAGATCGCCATCAAGGCCGGGGCGGACTTTATCAAGACCTCCACCGGCAAGGTGCCGGTCAACGCCACCCTGGAGAGCGCCGAGCTGATGATGTCGGTGATCCGCGATATGGGCGTGGCGAAGACGGTGGGCTTCAAGCCGGCCGGCGGCGTGCGCACCGCGGAAGACGCGCTGCATTATCTGCAACTTGCCGATCGTATTCTGGGCGAAGGGTGGGCCGATGCGCGGCATTTCCGCTTTGGCGCTTCCAGCCTGCTGGCCAGCTTGCTGACCGCGTTGGGCCACCAGACCCAGACCGCCGGCGGCGGCTACTGATCGATTTCGTTGGCGGGCGCCAGGCGCGCCCGTCTGCACCGACTCTCGGCGACACAGGGGGATGCCTTGTTCCTGGCTCAAGAAATTATTCGTAAGAAACGCGACGGTCAGCCGTTAAGCGAAGCGGAAATCCGCTTTTTCATCAACGGCATTCGCGACAACGTGGTGTCGGAAGGGCAGATCGCCGCGCTGGCGATGACCATTTATTTCCATGACATGAGCATGCCGGAGCGCGTGGCGCTCACCATGGCGATGCGCGATTCCGGCACCGTGCTGGACTGGAAGAGTTTGGCGCTGAATGGCCCGATCGTCGACAAGCATTCGACCGGCGGCGTGGGTGACGTGACCTCGCTGATGCTCGGCCCGATGGTGGCGGCCTGCGGCGGCTATGTGCCGATGATCTCCGGCCGCGGCCTGGGGCATACCGGCGGCACGCTGGACAAACTGGAAGCCATTCCGGGCTTCAATATTTTCCCGGACGATAACGCCTTCCGCAAAATCATTCAGGACGTCGGCGTGGCGATCATCGGCCAGACCAGTTCGCTGGCGCCGGCGGACAAGCGTTTTTACGCCACCCGCGACATCACCGCCACCGTGGATTCGATCCCGCTGATCACCGCCTCTATTCTGGCCAAGAAACTGGCGGAAGGGCTGGATGCGCTGGTGATGGACGTGAAGGTTGGCTCGGGCGCCTTTATGCCGACCTATGCCCTGTCGCAAGATTTGGCGCAGGCGATCGTCGGCGTGGCCAACGGCGCGGGCTGCAAGACCACCGCGCTGCTGACCGACATGAACCAGGTGCTGGCTTCCAGCGCCGGCAACGCGGTGGAAGTGCGCGAAGCGGTACGCTTCCTGACCGGCGAATACCGCAACCCGCGCCTGCTGGAAGTGACGCTGGCGCTGTGCGTGGAGATGCTGCTGTCCGGCGGCCTGGCGCAAGACGAGGCCGATGCGCGCGCCAAGCTGCAGGCGGTGCTGGACAACGGCAAAGCGGCTGAGGTGTTTGGCCGCATGGTGGCGGCGCAGCAAGGGCCGATAGACTTCGTCGAACGTTATGATAGCTATCTGCCGGCGGCAACGCTGAGCAAGCCGGTGTATGCTGAAAAGCCGGGCATCATCAGCGCCATGGATACCCGCGCGCTGGGTATGGCGGTGGTGTCGCTGGGCGGCGGCCGCCGCCGGGCGAGCGACGCCATCGATTACAGCGTTGGCCTGACCGAGGTAGCGCGTCTGGGCGATAAGGTGGATACCCAGCAACCGCTGGCGATGATCCACGCCAACGATGAAGAGAGCTGGCAGCTGGCGGCCGATGCGGTGCGCAGCGCAATGACGCTGAGCGACAAGGCGCCGGAGGCGACGCCGGTGGTGTATAAGCGCATCACTCAAGCGTGATGACCCTCGTCTTTCAAGCCGTAGCGTTGTTGGCTGCACGCGTGCACCCCAGTCACTTACTTGAGTAAGCTCCTGGGGATACACGCGCTAGCCGCCTAGCTACAACTTGAAATCCATTGGGTATAAATTTAGAGAATAAGGGCGATTGCAGTTTTGCGGTCGCAATAGCGTGAGAACACGCAGGAGAGCACAGATGAAACGCACATTTATTATGGTATTGGACTCCTTCGGCATCGGCGCCAGCGAAGACGCCGAACGTTTTGGCGACCAGGGTTCCGACACCCTGGGCCACATCGCCGAGGTTTGCGCGCGCGGTGAAGCCAACGTGGGCCGCCAGGGCCCGCTGACGCTGCCTAACCTGAGCCGTCTGGGCCTCGGCAAAGCGGCGGAGGAGTCCACCGGCAACTTCCCGCAGGGGCTGGATCGCAACGCCGACATCATCGGTGCTTACGCTTACGCCAGCGAGCTCTCTTCCGGTAAAGACACGCCGTCGGGCCACTGGGAAATCGCCGGCGTGCCGGTGCTGTTCGACTGGGGCTACTTCAAGGACGAGCACAACAGCTTCCCGCAGGCGCTGCTGGACAAACTGGTCGAACGCGCCAATCTGCCGGGCTACCTGGGCAACTGCCACTCATCCGGCACCGTGATCCTCGATCAGCTGGGCGAAGAGCACATGAAAACCGGTAAGCCGATTTTCTACACCTCCGCCGACTCGGTGTTCCAGATCGCCTGCCATGAAGAAACCTTCGGCCTGGATCGTCTGTATGAGCTGTGCGAAATCGCGCGTGAAGAGCTGACCGAAGGCGGTTACAACATCGGTCGCGTGATCGCGCGTCCGTTCGTCGGCGATAAGCCGGGCCACTTCCAGCGCACCGGCAACCGCCACGATCTGGCGGTAGAGCCGCCGGCGCCGACCGTGCTGAAAAAGCTGGTGGACGAGAAGGGCGGCGAAGTGGTGTCGATCGGTAAAATCGCCGACATCTACGCCAACGTCGGCATCACCAAGAAGGTGAAGGCGACCGGCATCGATGCTCTGTTTGACGCGACCCTGATTGAAATGGAAAAGGCCGGCGATAACACCATCGTGTTCACCAACTTCGTGGACTTCGACTCCTCTTACGGCCACCGCCGCGACGTGGCGGGCTACGCCGCCGCGCTGGAGCTGTTCGACCGCCGCCTGCCGGAGCTGCTGAAGCTGGTGAAAGACGAAGATATCATCATCTTCACCGCCGACCACGGCTGCGACCCGACCTGGCCGGGCACCGACCACACCCGCGAGCACATCCCGGTGCTGGTTTACGGTCCGAAAGTGAAACCGGGTTCGCTGGGCCACCGCGAGACCTTCGCCGACATCGGCCAGACCGTCGCCAATTATTTTGGCCTGTCGCCGATGGATTACGGTAAGACCATGTTCTAAGCCCTGTCTTTCAAGCCGCAGCGTTGTTAGCTTCACGCGTGAACCTCAGTCGCTTACTCAAGTAAGTTCCTGGGGATTCACCCGCTAGCTGCCTGGCTGCAACTCGAAATTCAAGGCTTGGATGTTTGACGTTTTTATTAAATAAGATTTCTAAAGGAAGAAAATTATGGCTACGCCGCACATTAATGCTGAGATGGGTGATTTCGCTGACGTAGTACTGATGCCGGGCGACCCGCTGCGCGCAAAATACATCGCCGAAACCTTCCTGGAAGGCGCGGTGGAAGTGAACAACGTGCGCGGCATGTTGGGCTTCACCGGCACCTACAAAGGCCGCCGCATCTCCGTAATGGGCCACGGCATGGGCATCCCGTCCTGCTCCATCTATGCGCGCGAGCTGATTGCCGAATTCGGCGTGAAGAAGATCATTCGCGTGGGTTCCTGCGGCGCGGTGCGTGACGATATCAAACTGCGTGACGTGGTGATCGGCATGGGCGCGTGCACCGACTCCAAGGTGAACCGTCTGCGCTTCAAGGATAACGACTACGCGGCGATCGCCGACTTCGACATGGTGCGCAACGCGGTCGACGCGGCGGCGGCGCAGGGCATCCCGGCGCGCGTGGGCAACATCTTCTCTGCCGATCTGTTCTACACCCCGGATCCGGACATGTTCCAGGTGATGAAGAAGTACGGCATCCTGGGCGTGGAAATGGAAGCGGCCGGCATCTACGGCGTGGCGGCGGAGCTGTACGAAGAGTTCGGCTGTAAGGCGCTGACCATCTGCACCGTGTCCGACCACATCCTGCGTCACGAAGCGACCACGGCGGCGGAACGCCAGACCACCTTTAACGAAATGATCGTTATCGCGCTGGAATCCGTGCTGCTGGGCGACAAAGCGTAATACCGCGGCGGGCGTCGTCATGGCGCCCGCCCGTCAATCTATTCATTCCGCACGGTCGTTTTTGGCTAACGCTTTACCTTTCAATTGATTATGGGTGCAGCCGTTACGGGCAATCTATTCACTGAAAGGACAATAAAACGGCGAGAACGCATTCAACGCCTGGCCTGAGTTATTCCTTCTTCGGCGCTTCCTGCTTTGTTTCCGGCGCATCCTCTTCGTCGTCTTCCACCGTATTGCCTTCTTCCAGTGGCGTGTTGGCGGTCAACAGGTACGGCGACTGCTGCCAGCGGCTGCGGCGGTGTTGCAGCAGGGTACGCGCCAGAATGATGCCGATCGCCAGCGCCAGCAGGATCATCAGGCGCAGCAGGTTGGTGGTGTTGTCCACCTGCTTGGATTCGGTCGCCAGCACGTGGGTGTCGAGGGTGATGCGGATAAAGCCGATCGGGCCGTCTTTGCCCTGAATGGATTCGACCAACTGGTGGTTGAAGTAGCTGCCGGCGCGTTTGCCGTCGAGCGACAGGCGATCGCGTATACTTATCTGTTCCCCGGCGTGGGAGACCAGCGTGCCGTCAAGCTGATACACGCTGACGTCGAGAATGCGGCTGTGATCGGTGAGCTGCTTGAGGATGGCGTCGATGCGCGGGTTGTTGCCGTCGTCGTCCAGCAGCGGCGCCAGGCTGTAGGCGACCTGTTTGGTCAGCGTCTGCGCCAACTCTTCCACCTGCTCGGATCGCGCCATTTGGTGACTCAGGCTAAAATAAGAGGCGCCCTGCATCAGCAGCACCAGCAAAGCCAGGCAAATCAGGATAATAGCGGTGCGGTGCAGGCGAAATTTCAGTTTAGCGCGAGCCATGCAGGTTCCTTGGGCATCGGGGACACTTTATGTTGCCAGAACCGCTGGCGATAGGATAGCTTGATGCGTCGTTTTATCATGCAGCGTTTTTGTCCATTCAGGAGTCAATGATGTCAAACAGTCTGACCTATTGCGATCTTCCGGCGGAGATCTCTCAATGGCCGGGTCTTCCCCTTTCGCTCAGCGGCGACGAAGTGATGCCGCTGGACTACCGGGCGGGCAATACCGGGTGGCTGTTATACGGCAGAAAGCTGGACAAGGCGCGCATTACGCAATTCCAACGCAAGCTGGGCGCGGCGATGGTGATCGTCACCGCCTGGGGCGTGGACGACTATCAGGTCGTGCGCCTGGCGGGCACCTTGACGCCGCGCGCCAAGCTGCTGGCGGCGGAGAGCGGGCTGGACGTGGCGCCGCTCGGCAAGATCCCGCACTTGCGCACGCCGGGGCTGCTGGTGATGGATATGGATTCGACGGCGATCGAGATCGAATGCATTGATGAGATCGCCAAGCTGGCGGGCGTCGGCGAACAGGTGGCGGAAGTCACCGAACGCGCGATGCGCGGCGAGCTGGACTTTACCGCCAGCCTGCGCCAGCGCGTCGGCACGCTGAAAGGGGCCGACGCCAACATCCTCAAGCAGGTGCGCGACGAGCTGCCGCTGATGCCGGGGCTGACCAGCCTGGTGGGCAAGCTGCAGGCGATGGGTTGGCATGTGGCGATCGCCTCCGGCGGTTTCACCTACTACGCCGAATACCTGCGCAACCGGCTGCGGCTGGTGGCGGCGGCGGCCAACGAGCTGGAGATCCGCGACGGCAAGCTGACCGGCGAAGTGCTGGGGCCGGTGGTGGACGCGCAGTTCAAAGCCGATACGCTGCTGCGGCTGGCGGAGAAGCTGGAGATCCCGCTGGCGCAGACCGTGGCCATCGGCGACGGCGCCAACGATTTGAAAATGATGCAGGCGGCGGGGTTGGGCATCGCCTACCACGCCAAGCCGAAAGTGTATGAAAAAGCGCAGGTGGCGATCCGGCATGCGGATCTGATGGGCGTACTGTGTATTCTCACCGGCAGCCTGAAACACGAAGTGCGATAACGAAAGATTGAGGTAAGACGTGGCAAAAGCGGCAAAACGGGCATTTGTGTGCAATGAGTGCGGGGCGGACTATCCGCGTTGGCAGGGGCAGTGTAGCGCCTGTCAGGCCTGGAACACCATCACGGAAGTGCGTTTGGCCGCGTCGCCCGCAGCGGCGCGCAACGATCGCCTCAGCGGCTATGCCGGCGACGCCGGCGTCAGCAAGGTGCAGAAGCTGTCGGAAATCAGCCTTGAGGCGCTGCCGCGCTTCACCACCGGCTTTCTCGAGTTCGATCGCGTGCTGGGCGGCGGCGTGGTGCCCGGCAGCGCGATTCTGATCGGCGGCAACCCCGGCGCCGGCAAGAGCACCCTGTTGCTGCAGGTGCTGTGCAAACTGTCCGAACAGATGAAAACCCTGTACGTCACCGGCGAGGAATCGCTGCAGCAGGTGGCGATGCGCGCCCACCGTCTGGGGCTGCCGACCGGCGGCCTGAACATGCTGTCGGAAACCAGCATCGAGCAGATCTGCCTGATCGCTGAGCAGGAACAGCCGAAGCTGATGGTGATCGACTCGATTCAGGTGATGCACATGGCGGACATTCAGTCTTCGCCGGGCAGCGTGGCGCAGGTGCGGGAAACCGCCGCCTACCTGACGCGCTTCGCCAAGACGCGCGGCGTGGCGATCGTGATGGTCGGCCACGTCACCAAAGACGGCTCGCTGGCCGGGCCGAAAGTGCTGGAACATTGCATCGACTGTTCGGTGCTGCTGGACGGTGACGCCGATTCCCGCTTCCGCACCCTGCGCAGCCACAAGAACCGCTTCGGCGCGGTCAACGAGCTGGGGGTGTTCGCCATGACCGAACAGGGGCTGCGCGAAGTCAGCAACCCGTCGGCGATCTTCCTTAGCCGCGGCGATGAAGTCACTTCCGGCAGCTCGGTGATGGTGGTGTGGGAAGGCACCCGGCCGCTGCTGGTGGAGATCCAGGCGCTGGTGGATCACTCGATGATGTCCAACCCGCGCCGCGTGGCGGTGGGCCTGGAGCAGAACCGGTTGGCGATCCTGCTGGCGGTGCTGCACCGGCACGGCGGGCTGCAGATGTCGGATCAGGACGTGTTCGTCAACGTGGTTGGCGGGGTGAAGGTCAGCGAGACCAGCGCCGACCTGGCGCTGCTGATGTCGCTGGTCTCAAGCCTGCGCGATCGGCCGCTGCCGAACGATCTGGTGGTGTTCGGCGAAGTGGGGCTGGCGGGGGAGATCCGCCCGGTGCCGAGCGGCCAGGAGCGCATCTCCGAAGCGGCCAAGCACGGCTTCAAGCGCGCCATCGTGCCGCACGGCAATATGCCGAAAAAGCCGCCGGCCAACATGCAGGTGTTCGGGGTCAAGAAGCTGGCGGACGCGCTGGACGTGCTGGAAGGGTTTTATTAATGTCGCCGACGGCGAGCAAGATATGCTATTTTGTTTAGCATATTAAACGGAGGTGGCCATGCCGCAATTTGATTACCTGAAGACGTCCATCAAGCAAAAGGGCTGCACGCTGCAGCAGGTGGCGGATGCCAGCGGCATGACCAAGGGCTATCTGAGCCAGCTGTTGAACGACAAAATCAAAAGCCCGAGCGCGCAAAAACTTGAGGCGCTGCACCGTTTTCTCGGGCTGGAGTTCCCGCGCAAAGAGGTTAAAGTCGGCGTGGTGTTTGGTAAATTTTACCCGCTGCATACCGGCCACATCTATCTGATCCAGCGCGCCTGCAGCCAGGTGGACGAGTTGCACGTTATTTTGTGCCACGACGAACCTCGCGACCGCGAGCTGTTCGAGAACAGTTCAATGTCGCAACAGCCGACGGTCAGCGATCGCCTGCGCTGGCTGCTGCAGACCTTCAAGTACCAGAAAAACATCCATATCCACTCGTTCGACGAGCAGGGCATCGAACCCTATCCGCACGGCTGGAACGTGTGGAGCGACGGCATGAAGGCCTTTATGGAACAGAAGGGCATCGTGCCGAGCTTCATTTATTCCAGCGAAGCGCAAGATGCGCCGCGCTACCGCGAGCATCTGGGCATCGAAACCATTTTGGTCGATCCCGAGCGTTCGTTCATGAACATCAGCGGCAATCAGATCCGCCAGGATCCATTCCGCTATTGGGATTACATCCCGACCGAGGTGAAGCCGTTCTTCGTGCGCACCGTGGCGATCCTCGGCGGCGAGTCGAGCGGCAAATCGACGCTGGTCAACAAGCTGGCCAACATCTTCAACACCACCAGCGCCTGGGAATATGGCCGCGATTACGTGTTCTCGCACCTGGGCGGCGACGAGATGGCGCTGCAATACTCCGACTACGACAAAATTGCCCTCGGGCAGGCGCAATACGTGGATTTCGCGGTCAAGTACGCCAACAAGGTGGCGTTTATCGATACCGATTTCGTCACCACCCAGGCGTTTTGCAAAAAGTACGAGGGGCGTGAACACCCCTTCGTGCAGGCGCTGATCGACGAATACCGTTTCGATCTGGTGATTCTGCTGGAAAACAACACGCCGTGGGTGGCGGATGGCCTGCGCAGCCTCGGCAGCACCGCCGATCGTCTGGCGTTCCAGCGCCTGCTGGAGGAAATGCTGCGCGCCAACGACATCGAGTATGTGCACGTTGAGTCCAGCGATTACGAAGAGCGTTTTCTGCGCTGCGTCGAGCTGGTGCAACAGTTGCTGGCGGCGGACGCCGGCCGGTTGGCGAACGCGCCCGCCCAGCATCACGCCGCAGGCTGAGAAAATTAGCGGAATGTGCGGTCGCGGCGGCAGAAACGGCCGCCCGGGCGCATATTTAACGGCTTGTTTAAACATGGTTCATTCGACAGCGACTACGGTAAGATTTTCTTTACAATAACGCTCAGAAGAAGACATGTCTTATCGCTTGCTCGCTCTTTGGTTGGTCTGCTATGCCGCAGCCTGGACGCTGCTGACTGTTCATCTCGATCCTACCCTGCCTTACGACGCCGTCGAGGCGCTCAACTGGGGCCTCAACGGCGAGTGGGGCTCACCGAAAAACCCGTGGCTGGTCGGGGCGGCGATGCAGCCGGCGATCGGGTTCTCGTGGCTGCCGCTGAACCTGTACTGGTATGGCGGGCACTTCATCGCCATCGCCATCGGCATGCTGGGCGTCTGGCTGTTGGCGCGCCGGCTGAGCGGCAGCACCTCGCTGGCCTGGATGGCGCTGTTGACGCTCAACCTGTCCGGCATCATCAATTTCGACATCATTCCCTACAACGACAATTACCTGTTGGTGATGCTGTGGCCGTGGATGGCGCTGTTTTTCCACCTGGCTATTTCGCGTTCGGCCAACTGGTGGCCGGCCTTCGCGTTGGCCGCCGGGCTGGCGATGATGGCGAAGTACTCGACCTTCGCCTTTGTCTATTTCGCTGCGCTGTCGACGCTGTTCGTGCCGCAGATCCGCCGCTGCTATCGCCAGCCGCAGTTCTATCTGGCGGTGGCGATCTGGTTGGCGCTGGTGCTGCCGAACGTGTTCTGGTTGTGGAACCACGACTTTGCCGCCTTCAAGTGGGTGGATTCGCAGATCAAGATGCAGCTCAACCTCGATATGCTGCAGTCGCTGCTGCTGGTGTTCTATCCGTCGCTGGTGCTGTGGGGGATCCTGCGGCGCAGCGGGGCGGTGCTGGCCTGGCCACCGGCGTTGCCGATGCGGGTGTTGCTGTGGGTCTATCTGTTGCCGCTCGGCATCATTACCTTCTGGTTCTCTTTCAACGTCGGCGGCCGGCTGACCGAATGGCTGCAGCCTTTCTTCATGCTGGCGCCCGCGCTGCTGGTCGGTTGCGTGCGCCAGCCGCCGGTGCGTTCGCTGCGCGCGGCAACCATTGGGCTGATGTGTGCGGCGCTGGCGGTCTATCTGGGGTATGCCGCGGTGATGCTGGGCAACGTGCGCAACGCCGGTCAGAAAATGGTGGGTATCAAGGCGTTCAGCGCCGGGGTGGAGCGGCAGTGGCAAGAGCGGTATGGCGTTGAACTGCGCTACGTCGGCGGCGAATACCTGTCGCAGTGGATGACGGTGTACGCCGGTTCCCGGCCGCGGACCATTACGCGTTGGTCCAATCATGCGCGGCCGAATATCTACAACGTCAACATCAGCTATCCGCAGATTGCGCAGCACGGCGTCGCCCTGTTCGGGCGGTTGGGTGAAGACTGCGCGCACAGCGACTTTGGCGGTGAGTTGGCCCACTGGCCGAAGATGCGCCTCGATTGGCAGCAGACGCTGACCTTCCGCGCCGATCCGCAGAGCGACGAGCAGATGCTGTGCGTCGGCTTCGTTCGTCCGCAGTAACGGCGGCGCGCTGCGCCGCCGCGATTCAGGCTCAGTAAGCGATGACCAGCTTGCCTTGCATATGGCCGCCGAGCAGCTGTTGATGCGCGGCGGTCAGCGTGTCTACCGACAGCCCGTGCAGGGTTTCGCTCAGCGTGGTGCTCAGCTTGCCCTCGTCCAGCAGCTGCGCCACCTGCTGCAGGATCTTGCCCTGCTGCGCGATATCCGGGGTGGTGAACATGCTGCGGGTGAACATGAACTCCCAGTGCAGCGCGGCGCTTTTCAGCTTCAGCGCGTTTTGATCCAACGGCTGCGCGTTCTCGACGATGGTGCAGATATGGCCGAGCGGCGCGATCAGTTCGGCCATCGCCGGCCAGTGGCCGTCGGTATCGTTCAGACACAGGATGTAATCCACCTGCTCGATGCCGTGCTGCGCCAGGTTGCCCTTCAGATCGCGGTAGTCCACCACCAGATCGGCGCCGCGCTCACGGCACCAGGCGGCGGATTCAGGTCTTGATGCGGTGGCGATCACTTTCACCTTGCTGCGCAATGCGGCCAGCGGAATGGCCAGCGAGCCGACCCCGCCGGCGCCGCCGATGATCAGCAGCGTCTTGTGCTCCGGCGCGTCCTGAATGTTCAGGTGTTCGAACAGCGCCTCCCAGGCGGTGAGGGCGGTGAGCGGCATGGCGGCGGACTCGGCCCAGTTCAGGCTGCGCGGTTTGTGCGCGGCGATGCGTGAGTCGATCAGTTGGTGACTGCTGTTGCTGCCGGGGCGGGTGATGTCGCCGGCGTACCACACTTCATCGCCGGGCTTGAAGCCGCTGACGCTGCTGCCCACGCCCACCACGATGCCGCTGGCGTCCCAGCCGAGGACGCGCGGCTGCTGCAGGCCGCTTTTCTGCAGGCCGGCGTGCACTTTGGTGTCCACCGGGTTGACCGACGCCGCTTTCACTTCCACCAGCAGATCGTACTGGCCGGGAACCGGCATCTCCGGTGAGATTTCGATGAAACCGGCGGGGTTCTGCGGGTCTACGGCAATGGCTTTTATCGACATGATTGTACTCCTTTCAAATGATGCCCCCAGTGTAGACCCGCGGCAGTGGGGTGATAAGATGGACAATATCTAACGGAGTGTTCGTTTAAGGTGAACAATGGAATTCAAACAGCTGCAGGATATGGCGCTGTTCGCGCTGGTGGCGGAGTGCGGCAGCTTTACCGCCGCCGCGCAGCGCGTGGGGTTGCCGAAATCCAGCGTCAGCCAGCGCATCAGCCAGCTTGAGCAGACGCTGGGGCTGCGCTTGCTCAATCGCACCACGCGCCAGCTGAACCTGACCTTCGCCGGCGAGCGTTATCTGGAGCATTGTCAGGCGATGATGTCCGCTGCCGAACGCGCCGATCTGGCGTTGCAGCGGCTGCGCGATAACCCGAGCGGGCGCCTGCGCATCTCGACGCCGGCCGGGCTGGGGGCGACCCTGGTGGCGCGGCTGGCGGCGGATTTTCAGCGCCAGTACCCGGACGTTTCGCTGGAGGTGTCGGTGTCCGACGCCATGGTGGATCTGGTGCAGGAAGGTTACGACGCCGCGCTGCGCACCGGCAAGCCGCAGGATTCTTCGCTGATCGGCCGACGCCTCGGGTACGCGCCGCGCTATCTGCTGGCGGCGCCGTCCTACCTGGCGCAGCACCCGCCGATCGAACATCCGCAGCAACTGCAGCAGCATCGTTGCATCGCCCACCGCGCCTGGACGGCCTGGAACCTGCGCTGCGGCGATGACTACTACCGTTGGCAGCTGCCGCTGGCGCACACCACCGACAACCTGCTGTATGCGCGCGAATGCGCCATCGCCGGTGCCGGCATCACGTTGCTGCCGGCGTTTCTCAGCCGCGAGGTGGTGGCGCAGAAGCTGTTGGTGGAGGTGTTGCCGGCGTGGCGTGCGGAAGGGAACGAGCTGTATCTGGTCTACCCGAGCCGCAAGCTGAACTCCCCGGCGCTGGCTTGTTTCATCGATGTGGTGCTGCAGCACCCGGCGTTCGACGATTACGCGCGCGAGTTGGCGCGGGGGTAAAAAAAAGGCGCCGCATGCGGCGCCTTGGGTATTACTTGGCGATCTTTTTGTACTTGATGCGGTGCGGCTCGAGCGCATCGGCGCCCAGCGTGCGCTTCTTGTACTCTTCGTACTCGGTGAAGTTGCCTTCGAAGAATTCCACCTTGCCCTCGTCCTGGTAGTCCAGGATGTGGGTGGCGATACGGTCGAGGAACCAACGGTCGTGCGAGATCACCATGGCGCAGCCAGGGAATTCCAGCAGGGCGTTTTCCAGCGCGCGCAGGGTTTCGATATCCAGGTCGTTGGTCGGTTCATCGAGCAGCAGCACGTTGCCGCCAACCTGCAGCAGCTTGGCCAGGTGCAGACGGCCACGCTCACCGCCGGACAGCTCGCCCACGCGTTTGCCCTGATCGACGCCCTTGAAGTTGAAGCGCCCGACATAGGCGCGGCTCGGCATCTCGGTGTTGCCGATGCGCATGATGTCCTGCCCGCCGGAGACTTCTTCCCACACGGTTTTCGAACCGTCCATGCTGTCGCGGAACTGATCGACGGAAGCGAGTTTGACGGTGTCGCCCAGCACGATGCTGCCGGAATCAGGCTGCTCCTGACCGGACATCATGCGGAACAGCGTGGATTTACCCGCGCCGTTCGGGCCGATGATGCCGACAATCGCGCCTTTCGGCACCGAGAACGACAGGTCGTCGATCAGCAGGCGGTCGCCATAAGACTTGCGCAGGTTGCTGACTTCGACCACTTTATCGCCCAGGCGCGCGCCAGGTGGAATGAACAGTTCGTTGGTTTCGTTACGTTTCTGGTATTCGGTGTTGTTCAGCTCTTCAAAGCGGGCCAGGCGGGCCTTGCCTTTGGACTGACGGCCTTTGGCGCCCTGACGCACCCACTCCAGCTCTTTCTCGATCGACTTGCGACGAGCGGCTTCGGCGGACGCTTCCTGCGCCAGACGCGCGTCTTTCTGCTCCAGCCAGGACGAGTAGTTGCCTTCCCACGGAATGCCTTCGCCGCGGTCGAGTTCGAGGATCCAGCCGGCCACGTTATCCAGGAAGTAACGGTCGTGGGTGATCGCCACCACGGTGCCTTCAAAGTCGTGCAGGAAGCGTTCCAGCCAGGCCACGGACTCGGCGTCCAGGTGGTTGGTCGGTTCGTCCAGCAGCAGCATGTCCGGCTTTTCCAGCAGCAGGCGGCACAGCGCGACGCGGCGGCGTTCACCCCCGGACAGGTGGGCGATTTTGGCGTCCCAGTCCGGCAGGCGCAGCGCATCGGCGGCGCGTTCCAACTGGGCGTTGAGGTTGTGACCGTCGTGCGCCTGAATGATCTCTTCCAGGCGGCCCTGTTCGGCGGCCAGCTTGTCGAAGTCTGCGCCTTCTTCCGCGTACAGCGCGTACACTTCGTCCAGGCGCTTCAGCGCGCCGACCACTTCCGCCAGCGCTTCTTCCACCGATTCACGCACGGTGTGTTCGAGGTTAAGCTGCGGCTCCTGCGGCAGGTAACCGATCTTGATGCCCGGCTGCGGGCGCGCTTCCCCTTCGATATCGGTATCGATGCCGGCCATGATGCGCAGCAGGGTGGACTTACCGGCGCCGTTCAGGCCCAGCACGCCGATTTTTGCCCCAGGGAAGAAGCTCAGGGAGATGTTTTTCAAAATATGACGCTTCGGCGGTACCACCTTGCCGACGCGGTGCATGGTATAGACGTATTGAGCCACGTTGCTCTAAGCCTCTCTATATCAGTATTTATAGGATGTCTGGCGGCATGAGTGTAGCCCGTTTCGATCTCGGATCCCAGACATCGCTCAGCGATCGCCAAGTATAACCGTTTATGCGCCGATAAAGGCGCATATTGGTGGCTTATGGCGTGACGACGATCGCGACGCGGCGGTTTTCCGCGCGGCCGCTGGAGGTGCGGTTATCGGCAACGGGATCGCGCTTGCCCATGCCGCGGGTTTCGATATTGGCGCGCGGAATGCCGACGCTGGCCAGCAGATCGGCCACCGCATCGGCGCGGCGCAGGGAAAGCTGATCGTTATAGCTGTCTTCACCGTAGTTGTCGGTATGGCCGTCCAGGCGGAACTTGGTGATGCCGACGCTCAGCAGCGCACGGCCCATCTTCTGCACCGTCTCGGTGCTTTCCGGGTTCAGCTTGCCGATGTTGTTGCCGAACAGCACCTTATCCGACAGGCCGAACTCCCAGCCGTTATCGGTCAGTTTGAAGCCCTGCGATTGCAGCAGCGCAACCTGCTCGGGCGTCAGGCCCTGCGGTTTGCTCTGGCAGCCGGCGAGCGCCAGCAGGGCGACGAACGCCATCGCCAGCAGTGAAAAACGACCTTTAAACAGTTGCTGTATCATAGTCAAAATCCCTAGTTCAAGTGTTATAGCCGGGGCTCTTATTTATGTATAGCCAGCCGCCAGCCTCCGTTATAACGATGCTTTGCCTGATACATCGCATCGTCAGCTTCGTGCAAAAGACCCTGAGGCGTCGACGCGTGATCAGGGTACAGCGCAATACCGATACTCAGAGAGGTGATGACCGCCTCGTCGTTCGGCAAAATGACCGGTTGCGTCATGCAGTCGATGATGTTGTCAGCGATCTGCAAGACATCTTCCGTGCCGTGTACCGGCGCCAACAGCACGGCGAATTCATCCCCTCCCAGGCGGGCGACCAGATCGGTCTCGCGCAACTGCGCGCGAATGCGCCCGGCAATGGTGGTCAGCACCGCATCGCCTGCGGCGTGGCCGTAACTGTCGTTCACCTCCTTGAAGCGATCGCCGTCGATAAACAGCACCGCCAATTTCGCCGGCGGTTCGATATCGCCCAGCGCCCGGCTCAGCCGCCCTTCGAAGAAGGCGCGGTTCGGCAAGCCGGTCAGGCTGTCGTGCGTCGCCCGGTGAGCCAGCGAGTCGTTTTCCTGCTTCAGATGGGCCTGCCAGGCCTCCAGCTCGTCGAGCAAGCCGTTGAAATCGTTGCTGAGCTCATGCAGCTCGGCGATAGGCGCCGACGGCACCCGCAGGCCGAAAGTGCGATCGCGGCGCACTGCATGTGCCACGTTGGCGATGTCGTCAAGCGAACTGACGATGCCGACCAGCATGCGGCGCGACAACACCAGGGCGCACAGGGTGCTGAGCACCAGGCAGGCGATCATGCCGACCATGCCGCGCAACAGGAAACGCAGCAGGCTGCCGCCGTTGCCGCTCAGCCAGACCTGGCCGACCTGTTTGCCCTCGTGGGTGATAGGCAGAATGACCGGTTCGGGCAGCGCCCAGTGCGCGACGATCTGCTCTAGGCCGTGCAGCGGCCCATCGGTAGGATGGCGCCAGTTGGCCAGCATCTTGCCGTTGTTGTCGAGGATCCGCGCGTCCGACACCTCTTCATTGGAGGATATCAGCATCAGCGCTTCGCGCGCGGCGGTGCGGTCTTCAAACACCACGGCGGCCTCGACGGTATAGCTGATGGAGCGCGCGATCAGGTGCAGGTTGTGATTGGCATAGGCGCGCAGCGCAAACAGCGCCACCAGCGTCAAAAAGATGCCGGCGGTGCCGACGGCGATCAGCGCCAGCCCAAGATGCACACGCTGCAGCACTCGGCCCAGCGTCGGGCGCGCATTGCCGGAGCGGTTTCTACGCAACAGCCTCATAGCGGCGGCGCCTGTTTGCGTGCCAGCTGCAGCACGTTGGGGTGAACGCGCACGCCGCTGCGCGCCAGAGCATCCAGGTTGACCTTGAAGCTGGCCTGGTCCCCATCAATCTGCAGGCAAAATGCGCTGCCGGCGGAGCATTCGCTATCGTTCTCGCTGATGCTGAGAATGGAGTTGCCGGAAATGCGCTGCATGAAATTTTGTCTCTGCGCGGCGGTGATGTTCCCTAAGTAGATGACATCACAGCCGGTACTCAGCGTTGGGCTGTCGAACGGCACGCGCTCGGCTTTAATCGGACGCGGCGCGCTCAGCAGGATCGGATCGAACAGCCCTTCGGCATACTGGGTGGGTGCGGTCACGCACAAGCGGATCGGATTGGGTTCACGCGACCAGCGTGCGTAGCTGATGATGCCTACCACCACGGTCGTCACGGCGTGCGTGCGCTTTTGATAGGGATCAGCGGCGGCGTGCGTAGGCTCGGACAACGTCAGCAGCACCAACAAAACGATCAGCAGCAGGCGGCCGATATTCAGGCGTGCGTCAAGGAAGCCCGGTTCGGGGCTTTTTGCGCAACGCATCGCTATCGCGGTCTTATTCACCATCTTCACCCGCCATTCCGGCCTGATCCACCGCCCGCAGGCCGTGGCCTGACAAGGAAAAATCCGGCCCGCTTGAAGGGACAATCGTTTTGCTGAAAGCTGTCAGTCGCACTGCCTAATGAACACTATCTAACCCATAATTGGCGCGGATTGTATTATAAGATGTCTTCGTTGGGCGCTTTATGTGCTGTTTTCTCGGAATTATCTTACTTATTTTTGATAGTATAAAAATGCCCACCCGGGTTTGCCACCGCTTTTCTGCAAAGTTGGCGCGTTTAGCCTGCTGTCAGGCGATTTGCGCAACGGCGGCGTCATGTCGAAAATGCAATAATGTGTTGGCTAATAATTAAAAAGTATTTTACTTCTCCAATAAGTGCCGGGGCAGCTAATAAAAATCCGGTGGCTGGAAATATCCCGCCGGCCTGATTTGTCAGCCAAAGTAAACGTTTTTTACCTGGCCCCCGTCATGGCGATACACTTCTTCTTCTACAGTATTGAATGGATAAGCGATTGCGCTGTCTATGGTAGATATCCGCGTCCGGGCCGTGCGCCCGGCTTTATTTTGTCCCGCGGCGCCGTGGTGCGGCGGTCACCGGGGAGCTGGGCGGCTCCTGCGGTACAACCAGTGAGGAAAGAGCGAGGATGGTCAAGGTGGACAAGCGACGGCTGTTGGCAATGGGCCTGTGTCTGACGGCGTTTTCAGGCGCGGCGCTGGCGGATTCTCTGGATGCGCAACGTCAGCGTTACCAGCAGATCAAACAGGCGTGGGACGGCAATCAAATGGACGTGGTGGCGCAGCTGATGCCGACGCTGCGCGATTACCCGCTTTATCCTTACCTGGAATACCGCGAGCTGACACAGGATCTGAGCCAGGCGGGGTTCTCCGAGGTGAACGACTTTATCAAACGCCACCCGACGCTGCCGCCGGCGAAATCACTGGTGCCGCGCTTCGTCAATGAACTGGCGCGGCGCGAAGACTGGCGCACCCTGTTGGCCTTCAGCGCGCAGCCGCCCAAACCGGTGGCTGCGCGCTGCAACTATTACTACGCCAAATGGGCTACCGGTGACCAGCAGGCGGCCTGGAGCGGCGCCGATGAACTGTGGCTGAACGGCAAAACGTTGCCGAGCGCCTGCGATCGTCTGTTCAGCGTCTGGCGCGGCGCAGGCAAGCAAACGCCGCTGGATATTCTGGCGCGCATGAAGCTGGCGTTGAAAGAGGGTAACAGTTCGCTGGTCAGCAACCTTTACGGCCAGTTGCCGGCCGACTATCAAACCATGGGCAACGCCCTGGTGCGCTTGCAAAACGATCCGACCACCGTGGAAGCCTTCGCCCGCAGCGTGGGGCCGACTGACTTTACCCGTGCCGCCACCGGCATCGCCTTTGAACGCCTGGCGCGGCAGGATGTGGAAAACGCGCGGGCGATGATCCCGACGCTCGCGCGGTTGCAGAAAATGAGCGACGACGAACGGCTGGGGTTGGAAGAGGCGGTGGCCTGGCGCCTGATGGGCAGCGACGCTACCTACGAGCAGGCGCAGTGGCGCGATCAGGTGATTCTGCGCAGCCGTTCGCCTTCGCTGTTGGAGCGCCGAGTACGCATGGCGTTGGGCAACGGCGATCGGCAGGGCGTCGCGACCTGGCTGGCCCGCCTGCCGGAAGAGTCGCGCAACAAGGATGAGTGGCGCTACTGGCGCGCCAGTCAACTGATGGACGAAGGCAAACGCGCCGAAGGCGAGGAGATGTTGCGTAACCTGATGACCGAACGCGGCTTCTATCCGATGGTCGCGGCGCAGAAGCTGAACGCCACTTATCCGGTGATGGTGGCGGTGGCGGCCAAGCCGCGCACGTCGCTGGTCGACGGGCCGGAGGTCGCCCGGGTGCGTGAGCTGATGTACTGGAATATGGACAACCTGGCCCGCAGCGAGTGGGGCTCGTATGTCGCCAGCCGCAGCCGGCCGGAACAAGAAGCGCTCGCGCGCTACGCCTTTGAGCAAAAATGGGCCGATCTGAGCGTGCAGGCGACCATCGTCGGCAAGCTGTGGGATCATCTGGAGGAGCGTTTCCCGGTCGCCTGGCCGCAGGAGTTCCGCCGCGCGACCGATGACAAGGGGATCACCACCAGCTACGCGATGGCGATCGCGCGTCAGGAGAGCGCCTGGAATCCGAAAGCGCAGTCGCCGGTTGGCGCTACCGGCCTGATGCAGGTGATGCCGCGCACCGCGCAGCATACGGTGCAGATGTACAATATTCCCGGCTATGTCGGCCCGAGCCAACTGTTCGATCCGCAGACCAATATCACCATCGGCACCAGCTATCTGGAGTCGGTCTATCAGCAGTTTGGCCGCAACCGCATTCTGTCGAGCGCCGCCTATAATGCCGGCCCGTCGCGGGTGAATACCTGGCTGGGCAACAGCGCGGGGCGGATCGATCCGGTGGCATTCATCGAAAGCATTCCGTTCTCTGAAACCCGCGGCTACGTCAAGAACGTGCTGGCTTATGATGCATTTTACCGTTATCTGACGCACCGGCCGGCCAAGGTGCTGACCGACGCCGAGTGGCAGAGACGTTATTGATTTTGACGGCCCTATGGTATGCTGCTGTACTAGTTAAATAGTATGGTGGCTGCCATGACGCAATTATCGTTAAACGACCCCGCTCTTTCAGAACAAGGCAATGAGGATTGGCTGCGCTTCGTCGCGCTGCTGCAGAATTCCTTTGCGCAAGAACTGCATCAACCGCTGCTGCAGCTGATGTTGACGCCGGACGAGCGCACCGCGCTGGGCACCCGGGTGCGGATCATTCAGGAACTGATGCGCGGCGAGATGAGCCAGCGCGAGTTAAAAAATGAACTGGGCGCGGGGATCGCCACCATCACCCGCGGATCGAACAGCCTGAAAGCGGCTTCACCCGCGCTGAAACAGTGGCTTGAGCAGCAGCTGTTGCACGACGCGCCCTAGCAGACTCAGCGTTATTGCTGATAGATGGCGTTGTGGAACGGCACCAGCGCCAGCAGGAGCGCCTGGTGGTAAACGCTGGTGCGGCTCAGCCGGCCGTCGGTGAAGACGCCGATGGCGCCGCCCTGACGTTTCACCTCGGCGTTGCCGGTGATCGCCGCCATTTCGCTGCCCAATTCGCGACCGGCGCGAATACCTTGTAAGATGACCTCCGGCAGCATCAGGCTCGCCGAGCGGGATTCGCCACGGATGTGCGGGTTCTCGATGGTCATCCAGGCGAAGGTCATATTCTCTTCAATCCCGGCTTCCACGCCGACCCAAAAATCGGCCTCGGGCCTGACCTGGCGCGCTTCCATGACGCGTTGACGCGAACCGGTGCGGGTTTCGTGGTTGCCTATCGGCTGCAGCGAGACGCCGCTGGCGACGTCAACGGATTCAATGCGGTATTGGCCCGCGCCAAAGACGTCATCGAAGGCGAGTTGAATAGCCTTGATCTTTGCCGGGTTGGTAGTTGCAGCGACAACATGGTACATAACGGGTTTGATATCCTTCTGGCCGATACGCCGGGCAGCGGCAAAAGCGCCACCGGGCCGGGGATAAATGCAAATTTCACGCAGTATAACGGAAAACAAAAATGTTACAGGTATACCTCGTTCGCCATGGCGAAACGGAATGGAACGCGGCTCGCCGTATCCAGGGTCAGTCCGACAGCCCGTTAACCGCCATGGGGGAACACCAGGCCCATCTGGTCGCCAGGCGCGTCAGCAAAGAAGGCATTACGCACATCATTACCAGCGATCTGGGGCGCACGCGGCGCACCGCGCAGATCATCGCCGACGCCTGTGGCTGCGAAGTGATTAGCGATCCGCGTTTGCGTGAGCTGCACATGGGGGTTCTGGAAGAACGCCTGATCGACAGTTTGACGCCGCAGGAAGAGCAGTGGCGCAAACAGATGGTCGATGGTACTCCTGACGGCCGTATCCCTCAAGGCGAATCCATGGAGGAGCTGGGCGAGCGCATGCGCGCCGCGCTGGAGAGTTGCCTGATGCTGCCTGAAGGCAGCAAGCCGCTGCTCGTCAGTCATGGCATCGCGTTGGGGTGTTTGATCAGTACGGTGCTGGGGCTGCCGGCCTATGCGGAACGCCGTCTGCGCTTGCGCAACTGCTCACTGTCGCGCGTCGATCACCAGCAGAGCCCTTGGCTGGCTTCCGGCTGGATCGTGGAAACGGCGGGCGATGTCACGCATTTGGACATGCCCGCGTTGGACGAACTGCAGCGTTAACGCCGAATCGGGATCAGGTAATCGCACTTGATCTCGATAGGCGCCTGATGCGGACGGCGCTCGCCTTTCGGATAGAAGCGCTCGATGTCGTGCCCTTTGCGGCGCGTCAGCTGGAGCGCCGGCAGGCAGGTGCCGTAGACCGTCAGAATAAAGTCTTGCAGTCCCTCGGTGGGCCCTTCGTAGCTGAACATCGCAAACTCACCGCCCGGCAACACCAGCGGCTGGCCTTCCTGTACCTTGTCAGGCACCTGATCCGGCTCCAGCGCCGTGGTGTACAGCACTTCCTGTTCGTCGTCCTTCTCCTGGCTCGGTCGCGAGTGGTGCAGCCCGTACAGCACCGGCGGCAGGGTTTCGACGTCACCGAGGAACTGACGCCAGAACTGTGAGCGCAGTTCGGTGCGCACGGTGGTGATCTGTTCCAGCGTACAGGAGTAGCTTTGGGTCAGGCCGACCAGGTGCTTGTCCGGCAGCGAGACGAATTCCGGCTGCGGCAGGGTGAAGGCTCCCAGACGGATCGGCGGACAGATGCCGAATGCGTTCCAGTCTTCGGCGCGGCGGTACAGCGCCGGCGTTTGCGCAAACTGTTTTTTGAAGGCGCGGGTGAAGGTCTGCTGCGAGTCGAAGCGATATTGCAGGGCGATATCCAAAATCGGCCGGCTGGTCAAACGCAGCGCGACGGCGGCTTTGGACAGCCTCCTTGCCCGGATGTAAGCACCGATGGCGTTACCGGTAATATCTTTGAACATCCGTTGCAGATGCCATTTGGAGTAGCCTGCCTTGGCCGCCACGTTATCCAGCGACAAGGGTTGGTCCAAATGGCTTTCCAGCCAGCTAAGCAGATCACGAATGATACCGGCTTGATCCATAGATCTTCCTCGTAAAGCTTGGGGGTAGGAACCCGAACTGTTGATTCGTCACGCTGGTGCTGCGCTATCAGACCGATCCATGAGCCATTATGCGTTGCACTCTTTGCCTCTGCTGCGCATGCCGCGCCAGAGTTGGATTGGGGTACACCGTAGTGGGCGCAAAGAAATAACGACGCCGCATCATAGCAATTTTTTTACTCCGCGACTCTCAAAGATTTTTGTCACGCTCTGTGCTAAAACGGACGGTGCGGACCCGTAAAAAACCGATTCCGTGAGCTTAGACATAAATAATGGCGACCGCCGAACCTATTTTTGCAGCAAGGTTATACCGGAGTTAAGTAAATGAAAAAAAGCTGGATATTTTTATTCGGTTTGGTTTGCGCAACCGTTGGCAGCGCGCAGGCGGAGCAGGTGGGCTCCGTTGATACGGTGTTTAAATTGTTGGGGCCGGACCACAAAATCGTGGTGGAAGCGTTCGACGATCCGGACGTTAAAAATGTAACTTGTTATATCAGCCGCGCCAAAACCGGCGGCATCAAAGGCGGCCTGGGGCTGGCGGAGGACACCGCCGACGCGGCCATTTCCTGCCAACAGGTGGGGCCTATCGAGCTGAGCGACAAGATCAAAAACGGCAAGGCGGAAGGCGATGTGGTGTTCCAGAAACGCACCTCGCTGGTGTTCAAGAAGTTGCAGGTGGTGCGCTTCTATGACGCCAAGCGCAATTCGTTGATTTACCTGAGCTACTCCGACAAGGTGATCGACGGTTCGCCGAAGAACGCGTTGAGCGCGGTGCCGATCATGCCGTGGGCTGAGACGAAATAAAAAAACGGGGTTCAGCATGCTGAACCCCGTTTTCATGACGGCAGGCCGGAATTACTCTTCCAGATCGCCGCAGAAGCGGTAGCCTTCGCCGTGAATGGTGGCGATGATTTCCGGCGTGTCCGGCGTCGATTCGAAGTGTTTGCGAATGCGACGGATGGTGACGTCCACGGTGCGGTCATGCGGCTTCAGCTCGCGGCCGGTCATTTTCTTCAGCAGTTCGCCGCGCGACTGGATCTTGCCCGGGTTTTCGCAGAAGTGCAGCATGGCGCGGAATTCGCTGCGCGGCAGCTTGTATTGTTCGCCGGCCGGGCTGATCAAAGAACGGCTGTTGATGTCCAGCTCCCACCCATTGAACTTGTAGCTCTCGACCAGGCGGCGCTCTTCGCCCAGGCTGCCCAGGTTCATGGTGCGCGACAGCAGGTTGCGCGCGCGGATGGTCAGCTCTCGCGGGTTGAACGGCTTGGTGATGTAATCGTCGGCGCCGATTTCCAGGCCGAGGATTTTGTCCACTTCGTTATCGCGACCGGTCAGGAACATCAAGGCGACGCTGGCCTGTTCACGCAGTTCGCGCGCCAACAGCAGGCCGTTTTTGCCTGGCAGGTTGATGTCCATGATGACCAGATTGATATCATTTTCAGACAGGATATTGTGCATCTCTGCACCATCATTGGCTTCATGAACAATGTAGCCTTCCGCCTCGAAAATGCTCTTCAGGGTGTTACGAGTGACTAACTCGTCTTCGACAATCAGAATGTGCGGGGTCTGCATATTTGCTACCTAAAATTGCCAACAAAATAGAAAATCGGAAGTACAGAAGTCTTTGTTTTCTTAGAGGAGGGCAGAGATAGCGCCACGTTCCCTCTCAGCAAATGACTAAAGTACGTAAACTCGTTCTTGATGCACTTTCCATCTCATGTCAACAAGATCGCTAGCCTGGTGGGGATGCTGTTCCCTACAACCCCTGGGGTGCCGAAACGGCGCATATCCTAACCCCATTAACAGCAATATAACAGCGCGTGCCGAATTCATCACCCAACAAAACTACGCTTTGTTGACATATATCAAATTCAATTGTAGCACGTTAACAGATTTGTGAAAAACACTTACAGAAATGCCAGTTTAAGTCACAGAACCTCAAATTCTGTGAACGATTCAGCATTATCCGGCCCGATAGGATACAATTATTCGCTTATTGATCATCGCGTTGTTTTAACTTATTGATAAATAAACGCAGTAAAACATAAGCACGAATAATGACTATTACGATGGGTTTATTAGCTCAACGAGCCGTTTAATCTTGTTTGTTGCTATTAACGCGTTTATTGTTACGTAATTGTAAATATAAGCGGGCGCTGCGCCATCGTCAAAAACGCAGGCCTGCCTTCGGTGGAAGAGTGATGCAGCTTCATATTGTTTTAGTGGCTCCGGCGCGGCCGGAAAATGTTGGCGCGGCGGCGCGCGCGATGAAAACCATGGGCTTCACGTCGTTGCGCATCGTTGACAGCGAGGCGCACCTGCAGCCGGCGGCGCGCTGGGTGGCGCACGGTGCCGGCGAGATCCTCGACGGCGTGCAAACGTTCGCCACGCTAGAGCAGGCGCTGGCGGGCGTGGATTTTACCGTCGCCACTACCGCCCGCAGCCGCGCGCGCTTTCACTACTACTGTACGCCGCCCGAACTGCTGGAACAGCTGAGCGAGCGTAAGCAGTGGGTCGGCCAGGCCGCGCTGGTGTTCGGCCGCGAAGATTCCGGCTTGACCAACGAAGAGCTGGCGTTGGCGGACTTGCTGACCGGCGTGCCGATGCAGGCGGACTATCCGTCGCTTAACCTGGGCCAGGCGGTGATGGTGTACTGCTACCAGCTGGCTAGCCTGATGGGTGTCAATACGCCACAGGAAACGGCGGCGTCGGAAGGGCAGCTTAAGGCGCTGCGCCGCCGCGCCGATGCCTTGTTGAGCGCATTGGATGTCGGCGATGACCAAAAATTGCGCGACTGGCTGCACCAGCGCCTCGGCGCGCTGCAACAGCGAGATACGGCGATGCTGCATACGCTGCTGCACGACATCGAAAAAAAACTCGCCAAGTGATAGCGGCTCCATCAGACGGTTACCCAGCGTGATCCACTAGTAAATCGGCTTTAAGTTGTTTTTTTGTTCTGTCATTTTGCTTTTCACCTGTTGCATCGCGCATTACCGCCGCTGAACGGAAAATAAGCAAAAAAAAGAAATAGTTTGACTTGGGATAGCGATTGCTTTAACCAATAGAGGGGACAGAGTATTTCATGAGACAGACAGACAACATGCGCAACATCAGCCTGAAAACCACAATTATTACCACCACCGATACCACAGGTAACGGGGCGGGCTGACGCGCACAGGAAACACAGAAAAAAGCCCGCACCTAATCAGTGCGGGCTTTTTTTTCGGCTTAAATTCGGAGAGATCACACATGCGAGTGCTGAAATTTGGCGGAACCTCGGTGGCGAATGCAGAACGTTTTCTGCGCGTCGCCGACATCATGGAGAGTAATGCGCGTCAAGGGCAGGTAGCCACGGTCTTGTCCGCCCCCGCAAAGATCACCAACCATCTGGTGGCGATGATCGACAAAACGGTGGCGGGCCAGGACATTCTGCCGAATATCAGCGACGCCGAGCGGATCTTTGCCGACCTGCTGAGCGGGCTGGCGCAGGCGCTGCCGGGCTTTGAATACGATCGCCTGAAAGGCGTGGTCGATCAGGAATTCGCGCAGCTCAAACAGGTGCTGCACGGCGTCTCGCTGCTGGGGCAGTGCCCGGACAGCGTGAACGCGGCGATCATCTGCCGCGGCGAAAAACTCTCCATCGCCATCATGGAAGGGGTGTTCCGCGCCAAGGGCTACCCGGTCACGGTGATCAACCCGGTGGAGAAACTGCTGGCGCAGGGCCACTACCTGGAGTCTACCGTGGATATCGCCGAGTCCACGCTGCGCATCGCCGCAGCGGCGATCCCGGCCGACCACATCGTGCTGATGGCCGGTTTCACCGCCGGGAATGACAAGGGGGAACTGGTGGTGCTGGGCCGCAACGGCTCCGACTATTCCGCCGCGGTGCTGGCCGCCTGCCTGCGCGCCGACTGTTGCGAAATCTGGACCGACGTCGACGGCGTGTATACCTGCGATCCGCGCACCGTGCCGGACGCCAGGCTGCTGAAATCGATGTCGTACCAGGAGGCGATGGAGCTTTCCTATTTCGGCGCCAAAGTGCTGCACCCTCGCACCATCACGCCGATTGCCCAATTCCAAATCCCATGCCTGATTAAAAACACCTCTAACCCGCAAGCCCCCGGCACGTTGATCGGCAAAGACAGCACCGATGACGCAATGCCGGTCAAAGGCATCACCAACCTGAACAATATGGCGATGATCAACGTCTCTGGCCCGGGCATGAAAGGCATGGTCGGCATGGCCGCGCGGGTGTTCGCCGTGATGTCGCGCGCCGGCATTTCGGTGGTGCTGATCACTCAATCCTCTTCCGAATACAGCATCAGCTTCTGCGTGCCGCAGGGCGAACTGCAGCGCGCCCGCCGCGCGCTGGAGGAGGAGTTCTATCTGGAATTGAAAGACGGCGTGCTGGATCCGCTGGACGTCATGGAGCGCCTGGCGATCATCTCGGTGGTCGGCGACGGCATGCGCACCCTGCGTGGCATTTCCGCGCGCTTCTTCTCCGCGCTGGCGCGCGCCAACATCAATATCGTCGCCATCGCCCAGGGCTCTTCCGAACGTTCAATCTCGGTGGTGGTCAGCAATGACTCCGCTACCACCGGCGTGCGCGTCAGCCACCAGATGTTGTTCAACACCGATCAGGTGATCGAAGTGTTCGTCATCGGCGTCGGCGGCGTCGGCGGGGCGCTGATCGAGCAGATCCACCGCCAGCAGCCGTGGCTGAAACAAAAACATATCGATCTGCGGGTGTGCGGCATCGCCAACTCGCGCGTGATGCTGACCAACGTGCATGGCATCGCGTTGGACAGCTGGCGCGACGAGCTGGCCGGCGCGCAGGAGCCGTTCAATCTCGGCCGCCTGATCCGGCTGGTGAAGGAGTATCACTTGCTGAACCCGGTGATCGTCGACTGTACCTCCAGCCAGGCGGTGGCCGATCAATATGTGGACTTCCTGGCGGACGGCTTCCATGTGGTAACGCCGAACAAAAAGGCCAACACCTCGTCGATGAACTATTATCAGCAACTGCGCGCGGCCGCGGCCGGTTCGCACCGCAAGTTCCTGTACGACACCAACGTCGGCGCCGGTTTGCCGGTGATTGAGAACCTGCAAAACCTGCTGAACGCCGGCGATGAGCTGGTGCGCTTCTCCGGCATCCTGTCCGGCTCGTTGTCCTTTATCTTCGGCAAGCTGGACGAAGGGCTGTCGCTGTCGGCGGCGACCCTGCAGGCCAGAGCCAATGGCTACACCGAGCCGGATCCGCGCGACGATCTGTCCGGTATGGACGTGGCGCGCAAGCTGCTGATCCTGGCGCGCGAGGCCGGTTACAAGCTGGAGCTGAGCGATATCGAGGTCGAGCCGGTGCTGCCGCCGTCCTTCGACGCGTCGGGCGACGTGGACCATTTCCTGGCGCGGCTGCCGGAACTGGATAAAGAGTTCGCGCGCAACGTGGCCAATGCCGCCGAGCAAGGCAAGGTGCTGCGCTATGTCGGTCTGATCGACGAAGGGCGCTGTAAGGTGCGCATCGAGGCGGTGGACGGCAACGATCCGTTGTATAAAGTGAAGAACGGCGAGAACGCGCTGGCCTTCTACAGCCGTTATTATCAGCCGCTGCCGCTGGTGCTGCGCGGCTACGGCGCCGGTAACGATGTGACCGCAGCGGGCGTGTTCGCCGATCTGCTGCGCACACTGTCATGGAAGTTGGGAGTTTAATATGGTTAAGGTGTATGCACCGGCCTCGATCGGTAACGTTAGCGTCGGTTTCGATGTGCTGGGCGCGGCGGTTTCGCCGATCGACGGCACGCTGCTGGGCGACTGCGTCAGCGTGGAAGCCGCCGAGACGTTCAGTTTGCAGAATGCCGGGCGCTTTGTCAGCAAGCTGCCGGCCGAGCCGAAAGAGAACATCGTTTATCAATGCTGGGAGCGTTTCTGCCAGGAGATCGGCCGCGAAGTGCCGGTAGCGATGCGGCTGGAAAAGAACATGCCGATCGGATCGGGGCTGGGCTCCAGCGCTTGTTCGGTGGTGGCCGGGCTGATGGCGATGAACGAATTTTGCGATCGCCCGCTGGATAAGACGACGCTGCTCGGCCTGATGGGCGAGCTGGAAGGCCGCATTTCCGGCAGCGTGCATTACGACAACGTGGCGCCCTGCTATCTGGGCGGCCTGCAGCTGATGCTGGAAGAGGAAGGCATTATCAGCCAGGAGGTGCCGTGCTTCGACGATTGGCTGTGGGTCATGGCCTATCCGGGCATCAAGGTCTCCACCGCCGAAGCGCGCGCCATTTTACCCGCGCAATACCGTCGTCAGGATTGCATCAGCCACGGCCGCTATCTGGCCGGCTTTATTCATGCCTGCCATACCCGGCAGCCGCAGTTGGCCGCCAAATTGATGCAGGACGTGATCGCAGAACCGTACCGCACTCGTCTGCTGCCGGGCTTCGCCGAAGCGCGCAAGGCGGCGCAGGACATCGGCGCGTTGGCCTGCGGGATCTCCGGCTCCGGCCCGACGCTGTTCGCCGTCTGCAATGACGGCGCCACCGCGCAGCGCATGGCCGCCTGGCTGCAACAACACTATCTGCAAAACGACGAAGGTTTTGTTCATATTTGCCGTCTGGATACCGCAGGCGCTCGACTACTGGGATAACGCATGAAACTGTACAACCTTAAGGATCACAACGAGCAGGTCAGCTTCGCGCAGGCGATCAAACAAGGCCTGGGCAAGCAGCAGGGGCTGTTCTTCCCGCTGGAGCTGCCGGCGTTCGAACTGACCGAGATCGACCACCTGCTGGAGCAGGACTTTGTCACCCGCAGCAGCCATATTCTGTCGGCCTTTATCGGCGAAGAGGTGCCGGAGGCGGCGCTGAAGAAACGCGTGCAGGCCGCCTTTGAGTTCCCGGCGCCGGTGGCGAAAGTGACGGAAGACGTCTCCTGCCTGGAGCTGTTCCACGGCCCGACGCTGGCGTTCAAAGACTTCGGCGGCCGCTTTATGGCGCAGATGCTGGCGGAAGTGGCCGGCGATCAGCCAGTGACCATTCTGACCGCCACCTCCGGCGACACCGGCGCCGCCGTGGCGCACGCCTTCTACGGCCTGAAAAACGTCCGGGTGGTGATCCTCTACCCGCAGGGCAAAATCAGCCCGTTGCAGGAGAAACTGTTCTGCACCCTGGGCGGCAACATTCACACCGTGGCGATCGACGGCGACTTCGACGCCTGTCAGGCGCTGGTGAAGCAGGCGTTTGACGATCAGGAATTGAAAGATGCGCTGCACCTGAACTCGGCCAACTCGATCAACATCAGCCGTTTGCTGGCGCAGATCTGTTACTACTTCGAAGCGGTGGCGCAGCTGCCGCAGGAAGCGCGCAATCAGCTGGTGATTTCGGTGCCGAGCGGCAACTTCGGCGATCTGACCGCCGGGCTGCTGGCCAAGTCGCTGGGTCTGCCGGTGAAACGCTTCATCGCCGCCACCAACGCCAACGACACCGTGCCGCGCTTCCTGACCAGCGGCCAGTGGCAGCCGCACGCCACGGTCGCGACGCTGTCCAACGCCATGGACGTCAGCCAGCCAAATAACTGGCCGCGCGTGGAAGAGCTGTTCCGTCGTAAGGTCTGGCAGCTGAAAGAGCTGGGCCACGCGGCGGTCAGCGATGAGACCACCAGGGAAACGATGCGTGAGCTGGCCGAACTGGGCTATGTCTCCGAACCGCACGCGGCCATCGCCTACCGCGCGCTGCGCGATCAGCTGCAGGAAGGGGAGTTTGGTCTGTTCCTTGGCACCGCGCATCCGGCCAAGTTTAAAGAGAGCGTGGAAGCGATCCTCGGCCAGGAACTGCCGTTGCCGAAAGCGCTGGCGTTGCGGGCCGATCTGCCGCTGTTGTCGCACACGCTGCCGGCCAGTTTCGGCGAGCTGCGCACGTTCCTGATGGCACTTCCGGCCTGAAATTCGGTAGGTTAGAATGCGAAAAGCCGTCTTGCGACGGCTTTTTTTATGCCTGCTCCGGGCGCTTGAACACCAGTTCATTGCCCTGCGAGGCGGCTTCGTCGAAGGCGTAGCCTTCCAGGTTGAAGTCCACCAACTGCTCGCTGCGCGTCAGGCGGTTCTTGATGATAAAGCGGCTCATCAACCCGCGCGCTTTCTTGGCGTAGAAACTGATGACCTTGTATTTGCCGTTCTTCTCGTCGAGGAACACCGGTTTGATCAGCGAGCCGTGCAGCTTGGCCGGCTTCACCGCTTTGAAATACTCGTCGGACGCCAGGTTGACCACCACGTCGTCGCCCTGTTGCTCCAGCGCTTCGTTGAGCTTTTTGGTGATCTGATCGCCCCAGAAGCTGTACAGATCTTTGCCCTTCGGGTTTTCCAGCTTGATGCCCATCTCCAGCCGATACGGCATCATCAGATCGAGCGGGCGCAGCACCCCATACAGGCCGGACAGCATGCGCAGATGCTGCTGGGCGAAGTCGAAATCGGCTTCGCTGAAATCCTGCGCCTGCAGGCCGGTGTAAACGTCGCCCTTGAACGCCAGCAACGCCTGACGGGCGTTGTCCGGGGTAAATGCCGGCTGCCACTCGCTAAAGCGCGCGGCGTTCAGGCCGGCCAGCTTGTCGCTGATGCTCATCAGGCTGGCGATTTGCGCCGGCGTCAGCTTGCGGCAAATGTTGATAAGCCGCTGAGACTTGTCCAGCAGTTCGGGTTGCGTGAAGCGTTTTGTCGCCAGCGGGCTGTCGTAATCGAGCGTTTTTGCAGGGGAAATAATAACGAGCATGGCCAGATCCTGTTTATCCAAGTGCGGGTACTGTAGCAAAAAGCGCAGGAAAAAGCGGCAATCGGTCCAATAGGCGGGGCGCGCATCGCACGCGCCCCGGAAAACTCAGCGCGGCGGCTTTTGATCGTCCCACACGCCCGGCTCCAGCTGCGATTTCAGCTCCGGGAATCGGGTGGCGTCGAAGGTTGGTAGCTTGCCCAGGCGGCGCTGGCGATGGTAGTCGTCGGCCAGTTTCAGCGCCACCCGCGACAGCAGCAGGATCGCCGTCAGGTTGGTGATCGCCATTAGCGCCATGGAGGTATCCGCCATTTTCCACACCAGCGGCAGCTCCGCCAGCGCGCCGAACATCACCATGCCCAGCGCCACACAGCGGAAAATCAGCAGGCCGCCCGGATGATTGTGTTCGAGGAACACCAGGTTGCTTTCGGCATAGGCGTAGTTGGCGATGATCGAGGTAAAGGCGAAGAAGAAGATGGCGATGGCGACGAACGGCGTTCCCCAACTGCCGACGGCGGTCGACAGCGCGCGCTGGGTCAGATCGATGCCGCTGATGCTGTCGGTCGGCTGATCGAGAATGCCGGAGGAGAGGATGATCGCCGCGGTGGCGCTGCAGATGACGATGGTGTCGATAAATACCCCGAGCATTTGCACGTAGCCCTGCGAAGCGGGATGCGGCGGATAAGGCGAGGCGGACGCCGCCGCGTTGGGCGCCGATCCCATGCCGGCTTCGTTGGAGAACAGGCCGCGCTGCACGCCCTGGGTCATCGCCTGGGAGATGCCGTAACCGACGGCGCCGGCCGCGGCTTCCTGCAGGCCGAAGGCGCTTTTGAAGATCAGCGCCAGGATCGCCGGCATGTGTTCGATGTTATGGCCAATCACCCAGAGGGCCAGCAACAGGTAGGCGCCGGCCATCAGCGGCACCACCAGCTCGGCCACTTTGGCGATGGAACGGATGCCGCCGAAGATCACCACGCCGCTCAGCAGCACCAGACCGATGCCGACGTGCAGCGGTTGCAAATGGAAGGCGACGGCGGAGGCTTGCGCGATGGAGTTGGCCTGCACGGCGTTGAATACCAGACCGAACGCGATGATCAGGAAGATCGAGAACAGCACGCCCATCCAGCGCATGCCGAGGCCTTTTTCCATGTAATAGGCCGGGCCACCGCGGTAGTTGCCGTTGTCGTCTTTGGTTTTATAGAGCTGAGCCAGCGAGCTTTCCACAAATGAGGTGGCCATGCCGATAAACGCCACCACCCACATCCAGAAGATGGCACCGGGGCCGCCGGCGGTCAGGGCGATGGCGACGCCGGTCAGGTTGCCGGTGCCGACGCGCGCCGCCAGCGTGGTGCACAGCGCCTGGAAAGAGGAGATGCCGGCGCTGTCGCTTTTATTGCTGTTTTTCAACACCGAGAACATGTGGCTGAAGTGGCGAAGCTGGATAAAGCGGGTACGCAACGTGAAGTAGATGCCGGTGCCGAGCAGCAGATAAATCAGCACTGACCCCCACAAAATGTTGTTTATAAAATTCATCAGGTCCGTCAAGGGATCCCTCCTCTTATCGAAATGTCATGCGCACCTTGCAGCATCCACCGCAGGTGAAAAACATTGGCCTATTTTTTACAAGAGCTTAGCTGGAATCTGTCCGGCGTCAGTCGATTAAGATTTTTCGCAGATTAGCGGACGAATTGCATCAATTTTTTCGAATTTAACATAATTTATTCGGGCGATAGCACGTTATTGCCTTTCCATCCGCTCGGTAATGGCGAAAGATATCGGCGTAAACGGTTGCTCGCCCAAGGATAAAACAGATGCTTGCGCGCCGCGGTTTTCCAGCCTTGCGCCGGGCTTGGCGCATGTTATTATCAGGGCAGGGCATGGTTGAACAATGCCAAAAGTTCATGCACAAACGATGAGATAATGCCAACATGACCGACAAATTAACTTCCCTGCGCCAGCTGACTACAGTGGTTGCAGATACGGGTGATATCGCGGCAATGAAGCTGTATCAACCGCAGGACGCCACAACCAACCCTTCGCTGATCCTCAATGCAGCCCAAATTCCTGAATACCGCAAACTGATTGACGAAGCCATTGCCTGGGCGCGCGGCCAGAGCAGCGATCGCGAGCAGCAGATCGCCGACGCCGCCGACAAGCTGGCAGTCAACATCGGTCTGGAGATCCTCAAACTGGTTCCAGGCCGCATCTCCACCGAGGTTGACGCGCGTCTGTCTTACGACACCGTTGCCAGCGTGGCCAAGGCCAAGCGCCTGATCAAGCTGTACAACGAAGCCGGCATCAGCAACGATCGCATTCTGATTAAACTGGCCTCGACCTGGCAGGGCATCCGCGCGGCGGAGCAGCTGGAGAAAGAAGGCATCAACTGTAACCTGACGCTGCTGTTCTCCTTCGCTCAGGCTCGCGCCTGTGCCGAAGCCGGCGTTTACCTGATCTCGCCGTTCGTCGGCCGTATCCTCGACTGGTACAAAGCTAACGGCGACAAGAAAGAGTTCGCTCCGCACGAAGATCCGGGCGTGATCTCCGTGACCGAAATTTACCAGTATTACAAACAGCACGGCTACAACACCGTGGTGATGGGCGCCAGCTTCCGCAACGTCGGCGAAATCATCGAACTGGCCGGCTGCGACCGCCTGACCATCGCGCCTGCGCTGCTGAAAGAGCTGGCGGAGAGCGAAGGCGCGCTGGAGCGCAAACTGTCTTATACCGGTGAAGTGAAGGCGCGTCCTGCCGCACTGACCGAACCTGAGTTCTACTGGCAGCACAACCAGGATCCGATGGCGGTTGAGAAACTGACCGACGGCATCCGCAAATTCGCCGTAGACCAGGGTAAACTGGAAAAAATGATCGCCGACCTGCTGTAACTCCGGCAGATCGCGCAGTAAAAAGGTGGCTCAGGCCACCTTTTTTTATGCCCGACGCTCCCGCCGGCGGGGGAAGCCCTTATACTCTCGGCAATGACAACAGAACGGGAGACGAACCCGTTCGGACCCCATCAGGCTGTAGAGGTTACGCATGGATATTTTACGTATTGGTTTGGTTTCCGTTTCCGACCGCGCGTCCGGCGGCGTTTATCAGGATAAAGGCATTCCGGCGCTGGAGGAGTGGCTGGCCGGCGCGCTGGCGACGCCCTTCAAGCTGGAAACCCGGCTGATCCCCGATGAGCAGACGCAAATTGAACAGACGCTGTGCGAGCTGGTGGACGAAATGGGCTGCCATCTGGTGCTGACCACCGGCGGCACCGGGCCGGCGCGTCGCGACGTCACCCCCGACGCCACGCTGGCGATCGCCGATCGCGTGATGCCCGGCTTCGGCGAGCAAATGCGTCAGATCAGCCTACACTATGTGCCAACGGCAATTCTTTCTCGCCAGGTGGGGGCGATCCGCAAACAGGCGCTGATCATCAACTTGCCCGGCCAACCGAAGTCGATCAAGGAAACGCTGGAAGGGGTAAAGGATGAGCAGGGCAATGCGGTGGTGCATGGCATCTTCGCCAGCGTGCCTTATTGCATTCAACTGCTCGACGGGCCTTACGTCGAAACGCACGCCGCGGTGGTAGCAGCATTTCGGCCAAAGAGCGCGCGTCGCGAGATAAACCTCTAAATTTCAGCGTTCTGCGAGATCGGCTTCAGCCCGTCTGGTGTGAAAATAATTTGCCGTTATAGTAAGGATTCTTTTACAGAAAGCCTGCGGCTTTTATTTTTACAGCCTTTACCGACGGTGCCCTATGCCTCACGACAATAATCGCCGGCTGAACCGGCAAGACTACAAAACGCTGACGTTGGCCGCGTTGGGCGGCGCGCTGGAGTTTTACGACTTCATCATCTTCGTGTTCTTCGCCGCCGTGGTCGGCGATCTGTTCTTCCCGGCGGACATGCCGGAGTGGCTGCGGCTGGTGCAAACCTTCGGCATCTTCGCCGCCGGCTATCTTGCCCGCCCGCTGGGCGGTATCGTGATGGCGCACTTCGGCGATCTGGTCGGCCGCAAAAAGATGTTTACCCTGAGCATTCTGCTGATGGCGTTGCCGACGCTGGCGATGGGTCTGCTGCCGACCTACGCCAGCATCGGCATCGCCGCGCCGCTGCTGCTGCTGCTGATGCGCGTGCTGCAGGGCGCGGCGATCGGCGGTGAGGTGCCGGGCGCCTGGGTCTTCGTCGCCGAACACGTGCCGCGCCGGCGCATCGGCTTCGCCTGCGGCACGCTGACCGCCGGGCTGACGGTGGGCATCTTGTTGGGCTCGGTGGTGGCGACGGTGATCAACACCACGCTCAGCCCGCAGAGCATCGCCGGCGGCGGCTGGCGCATTCCTTTCCTGTTGGGCGGCATGTTCGGCCTGGTGGCGATGTACTTGCGCCGTTGGCTGCAGGAGACGCCGATCTTTATCGAGATGCAGGCGCGTAAAACGCTGGCCGAGGAGCTGCCGCTGAAATCGGTGGTGATCAACCACAAACGGGAAGTGGCGGTGTCGATGCTGCTGACCTGGCTGCTCTCCGCCGGCATCGTGGTGGTGATCCTGATGACCCCGACCTATCTGCAAAAGCAGTTCGCCATCGCACCGGCCTTGACGCTGCAGGCCAACAGCATCGCCACCATCATGTTGATCGCCGGCTGCATCGTTGCCGGTTTGTCGGCCGATCGCTTCGGCGCCAGCAAAACGCTGGTGGTCGGCAGTGTGCTGCTGGCCGGCTGCAGCTGGCTGTTCTATCAAACGGTGGGCGTGCGCCCGGAAATGTTGTTCGCCTGCTATGCGCTGGTGGGCTTCAGCGTAGGCGTGGTGGGGGCCGTGCCGTATGTGATGGTGCGGGCCTTCCCGGCGGAAGTGCGGTTTACCGGCATCTCGTTCTCATATAACGTCTCGTACGCTATTTTTGGCGGTTTAACCCCTATTTTTGTGACGCTGATCATGAAATTAACCCCGTTAGCGCCCGCTTACTATGTGTTGGCGCTGTCGCTCCTCGGGCTGCTGCTCGGCGTCTACCTGCATCGCGACCTGAACAGCGAAGCCGGAGAGCGGCGAGCCGACTCCTACAGCTAAAAAAAAAGCCCTGCAGTGCAGGGCTTTTTCGTCAGGGGAGGGCGATTACGCCGCGACCGGTGAGGCCGCGACGCGGGCCGGGGCCGGTTCGCCAATCGGCAGCACGGTGCGGCCGTATTGCTCGTTGAGCACTTCGGCCATCGCCAGGTAGATGGCGCTGGCGCCGCAGATGATGCCCTCATAACCAGCAAAGGTCAGCAGCGCGTGGTTGCCGGTGATGTTGCTGACGGCCAGCAGGGCGAACAGCAGCGTCAGGCTGGCGAACACGAACTGCAGCACGCGGTTGGCGCCCAGGGTGCCGAAGAACATGAACAGGGTGAAGACGCCCCACAGCGCCAGGTAGATGCCCAGCACGTGCGCCTCGGTGGCTTCAGCCAGACCCAGACGCGGCAGCAGCAGCAGGCCGACCAGGCTCAGCCAGAAGCTGCCGTAGGCGGTGAAGGCGGTCATGCCGAAGGTGTTGCCCTTCTTGTACTCCAGCAGACCGGCCAGGATCTGGGCCAGGCCACCGAAGAAAATCCCCATGCTGATGATGGCGGAGTTCAGTGGGAAAAAGCCCGCGTTGTGCAGGTTCAGCAAGACGGTGGTCATCCCGAAGCCCATCAGGCCGAGAGGGCCGGGATTCGCCAACTTGTTGGTGTGCATAAGTCCTCTGCGATAACAGAAAATTAACGGAAACAGCGAAGTAAAATCATAAATGGTCTGAATGGCCAAAAAATCGAAGTTTTCCACCAGAGCGCGCGCATCATAATGATCCCCGCAGCCGGAAACAATGATCTGAATGACGATAAAAAAAGAAATTTTTTTCGCCTTGCCCCTTGATGCCGGACTGGATGGCCCCATCTTATTTGCAACCGCAGCTGCTAACCGCGGGTCGCACTGAGATATCGGGCAGTTGAAAAGCAAAAAATCGCCCGCATATAGGTTAGCAACCTGACTGATTATGAATTTTTTAGTGGAGACGTTTAGATGGGCAAAATTATTGGTATCGACCTGGGTACTACCAACTCTTGCGTAGCAATTATGGATGGTGCCAAGGCACGCGTGCTGGAAAACGCCGAGGGCGACCGCACCACTCCTTCTATTATCGCATATACCCAGGACGGTGAAACTCTGGTTGGCCAGCCGGCTAAGCGTCAGGCAGTGACCAACCCTGAAAACACCCTGTTCGCCATCAAGCGCCTGATCGGTCGCCGCTTCCAGGATGAAGAAGCGCAGCGCGACAAAGCGATCATGCCGTACAAAATCGTCGAAGCCGACAACGGCGACGCCTGGCTGGAAGTGAAAGGCCAGAAAATGGCTCCGCCGCAGATCTCTGCGGAAGTGCTGAAAAAAATGAAGAAAACGGCGGAAGATTACCTGGGCGAACCGGTAACTGAAGCGGTTATCACCGTACCGGCTTACTTCAACGACGCCCAGCGTCAGGCGACCAAAGACGCCGGCCGCATCGCGGGTCTGGAAGTCAAACGCATCATCAACGAACCGACTGCGGCGGCTCTGGCCTACGGCCTGGACAAAGAAGTCGGCAACCGCACCATCGCGGTTTATGACCTGGGCGGCGGTACTTTCGATATCTCCATCATCGAAATCGACGACGTTGACGGCGAAAAAACCTTTGAAGTGCTGGCGACCAACGGTGACACCCACCTGGGTGGCGAAGACTTCGACAGCCGTCTGATCAACTACCTGGTGGAAGAGTTCAAGAAAGATCAGGGTATCGATCTGCGCAACGATCCGCTGGCGATGCAGCGTCTGAAAGAAGCCGCTGAGAAAGCGAAGATTGAACTGTCTTCCGCTCAGCAGACCGACGTTAACCTGCCGTACATCACCGCAGACGCGACCGGTCCAAAACACATGAACATCAAAGTGACTCGCGCCAAACTCGAGTCGCTGGTTGAAGATCTGGTTGCGCGCTCTATCGAACCGCTGAAAGTGGCGCTGAAAGACGCAGGCCTGTCGGTTTCCGACATTCAGGACGTGATCCTGGTGGGCGGCCAGACCCGTATGCCAATGGTGCAGAAGAAAGTCGCAGACTTCTTCGGCAAAGAACCGCGTAAAGACGTGAACCCGGACGAAGCGGTTGCCGTGGGCGCTGCGGTACAGGGCGGCGTGTTGGCCGGTGATGTGAAGGACGTTCTGCTGCTGGACGTGACCCCGCTGTCGCTGGGTATCGAAACCATGGGCAGCGTGATGACGCCGCTGATCACCAAAAACACCACGATCCCGACCAAGCACAGCCAGGTGTTCTCTACCGCTGAAGACAACCAGTCTGCGGTAACCATCCACGTGCTGCAGGGTGAGCGTAAGCGCGCCAGCGATAACAAATCTCTGGGCCAGTTCAACCTGGACGGCATCCAGGCGGCGCCGCGCGGCATGGCGCAGATCGAAGTGACCTTCGATATCGATGCCGACGGCATCCTGCACGTGTCTGCCAAAGACAAGAACACCGGTCGTGAGCAGAAGATCACCATCAAGGCATCTTCTGGCCTGAACGAAGACGAAATCCAGAAAATGGTGCGCGACGCCGAGCTGAACGCTGAAGCTGACCGCAAGTTCGAAGAGCTGGTACAGACGCGTAACCAGGCGGATCACCTGATCCACGGCACTCGCAAGCAGCTGGAAGAAGCGGGCGACAAACTGCCGGCGGAAGACAAAACGGCGATCGAAGCGGCGCTGAAGGATCTGGAAGCGGCGGTGAAAGGCGAAGATAAAGCCGAGATCGAAGCGAAGACTCAGGCGCTGGTGCAGGTTTCCGGCAAACTGCTGGAAATGGCTCAGGCGCAGCAGGCTCAGCAGGGTGCTGACGCCGGCGCGGACAACGCGGCGCAGAAAGACGACGACGTGGTTGACGCCGAGTTCGAAGAAGTTAAAGACAAAAAATAATCGCCCTTAAGCGGGCACGGGGCGGCCGAGGTGTCGTTCCCGGAAACCAGCACGGGCGTCGAGGCAACTCTGCGCCCGTGCACGCATGTTAAGGGTAAGCGAAAGAATGGCGAAGAAAGACTATTACGAGATTCTCGGCGTCAGCAAGACGGCGGATGAACGTGAGATCAAAAAGGCGTATAAACGCCTGGCGATGAAATACCATCCTGACCGCAACCAGGAACAAGACGCCGAAACCAAGTTTAAAGAAGTTAAAGAAGCTTACGAAGTTCTGACCGACGACCAGAAACGCGCGGCCTACGACCAGTATGGGCACGCGGCCTTTGAACAGGGCGGCATGGGCGGCGGCGGCTTTGGCGGCGGCGCCGACTTCAGCGATATCTTTGGCGACGTGTTTGGCGACATCTTCGGCGGAGGCCGCCGTCAGCGCGCCAGCCGCGGTTCCGATCTGCGCTATAACATGGAGCTGACCCTCGAGGAAGCGGTACGTGGCGTCACCAAAGAGATCCGCATCCCGACGCTGGAAGAGTGCGACGTCTGCCACGGCAGCGGCGCCAAACCGGGCAGCTCGCCGGTGACCTGTCCAACCTGTCACGGTCAGGGCCAGGTGCAGATGCGTCAGGGCTTCTTCACCGTGCAACAGGCGTGTCCGCACTGCCATGGCCGCGGTCAGATTATCAAAGATCCGTGCAACAAGTGCCACGGCCACGGCCGGGTAGAAAAATCCAAGACGCTGTCGGTGAAAATTCCGGCCGGCGTCGATACCGGCGACCGCATCCGCCTGGCGGGTGAAGGTGAAGCCGGCGAACACGGCGCACCGGCGGGCGATCTGTACGTTCAGGTGCAGGTGAAGGCGCACCCGATCTTCGAGCGTGAAGGCAACAACCTGTACTGTGAAGTGCCGATCAACTTCGCCATGGCGGCGCTGGGCGGCGAGATTGAAGTGCCGACGCTGGACGGCCGGGTGAAACTGAAGGTGCCTTCGGAGACCCAAACCGGCAAGCTGTTCCGCATGCGCGGCAAGGGCGTGAAATCGGTGCGCGGCGGCAGCCAGGGCGACCTGCTGTGCCGCGTGGTGGTGGAAACCCCGGTCAATCTGAACGACAAGCAGAAGCAGCTGCTGCGTGAGCTGGAAGAGAGCCTGGGTGGCCCGTCCGGTGACAAGAACAGCCCGCGTTCGAAGAGCTTCTTCGACGGGGTGAAAAAGTTCTTTGACGATCTGACTCGCTAACCTACTGTTTCTTTTGGTTTATGTACGAACCCCGGGCTTCTGTTCCGGGGTTTTTATTTGCGCGCCAAACCGCAAATTCCATAATATAAGTGTGACTTATTCGTGCTTTTTATCGGTTTTTCCGAGCTATTTAGCATTTATAAACTTATTTTTTCGAACTAAAACGCCCTCTATACTCACTTCATGACTGTGGTTCGCAGGGCGCTACGTCCTGCACAGATTTGGAGAGACGTACTGTGACCAACATCATTCGTCAATTTTTACGTCAGGAAGCCGCGGGCGGTATCATTCTGATCGCGGCGGCGATCGTCGCCCTGATCATGGCCAACACCCCGGCGCAGGGGATCTATCAGGCATTCCTTAACCTGCCGGTGATGGTGAAGATTGCTTCGCTGGAGATCGCCAAGCCGCTGCTGCTGTGGATCAACGACGGCCTGATGGCCATCTTCTTCCTGGTGGTGGGGCTGGAGGTCAAGCGCGAGCTGATGCAAGGCTCGCTGTCCGGGCGCGACAAGGCGGTGTTTCCGGCGATCGCCGCGCTGGGCGGCATGCTGGCGCCGGCGCTGATTTACCTGCTGTTCAACGGCGCGGATGACGTCACCCGCCAGGGTTGGGCGATCCCGGCCGCGACCGATATCGCCTTCGCGCTTGGCGTAATGGCGCTGCTGGGCAACCGCGTGCCGACCAGCCTGAAAGTGTTCCTGCTGGCGTTGGCGATCATCGACGACCTGGGCGTGATTATCATCATCGCACTGTTCTACACCCACGAAGTGTCGATGGTGGCGCTGGGCGTGGCGGCGGCGGCGACGGCGCTGCTGGCGGTGATGAACTGGCGCGGCGTGGGCAAGACCTCGTTATACATGATGGTTGGCCTGGTGTTGTGGGTGGCGATCCTCAAGTCCGGGGTGCATGCGACGCTGGCCGGGGTGATCGTCGGCTTTATGATCCCGTTGAACGTCAAAAAGGGGCCATCGCCGTCGGAAACGCTGGAGCATGAGTTGCACCCTTGGGTCGCGTTTATGATCCTGCCGCTGTTCGCTTTCGCCAACGCCGGGGTCTCTTTGCAGGGCGTATCGCTGGAAGGGTTAACGTCGCTGCTGCCGGTCGGGATTGCGGCTGGGCTGTTTATCGGCAAGCCGCTGGGGATTTTCCTCTTCAGCCTGCTGGCGGTGAAAATGGGCATCGCCCGTTTGCCTGAAGGCATCGGCTTCAAACAGGTGTTTGCCGTTTCGGTGCTCTGCGGCATTGGTTTCACCATGTCGATTTTTATCGCCTCGCTGGCGTTTGGCGATGCAGATGCGGCGCTCAGCACCTATTCCCGCCTGGGGATCCTGTTGGGCTCCACCACTGCGGCGGTGGTAGGGTATGGATTGCTGCGTCTGGCGTTGCCGCGCGTGCGTTAATCCTGAATGTGCCCGGTTAGGGCACATAATAAAATGGCTGGTCGGAGCTGTACGGTATAAAATATGTGCAGCTTCGGCCGTTCTTCGCTGGGACTAATGGGGTTATACGTTGTCTGAAGCAGGGAAAGGAAGTTTGTCGCTCGTCACGGCACACCGTTTGCCGCTGCGAAACGTTGTTAAGGAGAGCCGCTCGTGAGGATGTCGCATATCAACTTTAATCACCTTTACTATTTCTGGCAGGTCTGCAAGGCCGGTTCCGTGGTCGGTGCCGCCGAAGCGTTGTTTCTGACGCCGCAGACCATTACCGGCCAGATCAAAGCGCTGGAAGAGCGGTTGGACGGCAAGCTATTCAAACGCCAGGGGCGCGGGTTGGTGCCTTCGGAGCTGGGGCAGTTGGTGTTCCGCTATGCCGACAAGATGTTTATGCTCAGCCAGGAAATGCTGGATATCGTCAACTACCGCAAAGAGTCCAACCTGCTGTTCGACGTCGGCGTAGCGGATGCGCTGTCGAAGCGGCTGGTCAGCCAGGTATTGGAAACGGCGGTGGTGGTGGACAACGAGCAGATCCACCTGCGTTGCTTTGAATCGACGCACGAAATGCTGCTGGAGCAACTTAGCCAGCACAAGCTGGATATGATCCTCTCGGATTGCCCGGTGGACTCCAGCCAGCAGGAAGGGCTGTTCTCGCTGAAGCTGGGCGAGTGCGGCATCAGCTTTTTCTGTCGCCAACCGGCGCCGGACCTGCCGTTCCCGGCTTGTCTGGAGCAGCGCAAGCTGCTGATCCCCGGCCGCCGTTCGATGCTGGGGCGCAAGCTGCTCAACTGGTTCAATACGCAGGGCATTCAGGTGGAAATTCTGGGCGAGTTCGACGATGCGGCGCTGATGAAGGCCTTCGGCATGTACCACAATGCGATCTTCGTGGCGCCGACGCTGTATGCGCAGGATACCTACAACGATGACAACGTGGTGGAGATTGGGCGTATCGACAGCGTGCAGGAGGAGTATTACATCATCTTCGCCGAGCGCATGATCCAGCATCCGGCGGTGCAGCGCGTCTGCAACAAAGACTTCTCGGCGCTGTTTTCCTGCTAGCGGTTCACTGAACGCAGGACGTAAAAAAACCGGCCTGAGCCGGTTTTTTTATCAAGCAGATAACGAAATGCTTATTGCATTGCGTTGATGCGTGCAGTCAGGTTTGACTTATGACGCGCTGCTTTGTTTTTGTGGATCAGGCCTTTAGCTGCCTGACGGTCCACCAGTGGTTGCATTACCAGGAATGCATTTTGTGCTGCTTCTTTGTCGCCAGCTGCGATAGCTGCGTCTACCTTCTTGATGAAGGTACGCACCATTGAGCGACGGCTTGCGTTATGCTTGCGGCGTTTCTCAGACTGTACGGCGCGTTTCTTAGCTGATTTGATATTAGCCAAGGTCCAACTCCCAAATATATTCTATTGAGGACAATTCAAAGGCCGAGGAATATGCCCTTTTAGCCTTCGTTTGTCAATGGATTTGTGCAAATAAGCGCCGTTTGTACAGGCGGCACTCGCTACGTTGTGATGGCGCAGGATTTTACCAGCTTCGCTCTTGGGAATACAGTGTTTCGCGAGAAAATTCGCCAATGTTTTGCCGCGGCGGGCGCAAGCCGTTGGCCGCGGTCGAGAATCGCCCCGGCAGCGCCGGATAAACTGCGGCGAAGCCGTTTCACGCGCAGATTATCTCCGGTATGGTATGTCTATTACATAAAGGCACCAATCGCGGGTTAACCTTACCGGCTGTACAAGGTATAATCCGCCGATTTCCACTGTTTTGAGCCAGCTATGGAGCTAATTCGCGGCATTCACAATATCCGGGCGCGCCACCATGGTTGCGTGCTCACCATCGGCAACTTTGACGGCGTACACCGCGGTCATCAGGCGCTGCTGGAGCAGTTGAAGCAACAAGGGCAACGCCTCGGGCTGCCGGTGATGGTCATGATCTTTGAGCCGCAGCCGCTGGAGATGTTCGCCGCAGACAAGGCGCCGGCCCGCTTGACGCGCTTGCGCGACAAGGCCAACTATCTGGCGCAGGCGGGCGTCGATTACCTGCTGTGCGTCAAGTTCGATCCGCGTTTCGCCGCCAACACCGCGCAGGCGTTCGTCGCCGAGCTGCTGGTGGAAAAACTGGGCGTCAAATTCCTGATGGTGGGGGATGATTTTCGCTTTGGCGCCGGGCGTCAGGGTGATTTTCCGCTATTGCAGCAGGCCGGAAAAGAGTACGGCTTCGACGTGGTCAGCACCCCGACCTTCCGCGAAGGCGAGCGGCGCATCAGCAGCACCGCGATCCGCACCGCGCTGAGCGAGGACGATCTGCCGTTGGCGGAGACCCTGCTGGGCCACCCGTACAGCATTTCCGGGCGCGTGGTGCACGGCGACGAGCTGGGGCGCACCATCGGCTTCCCGACCGCCAATCTGCCGCTCAAGCGTCTGGTGGCGCCGGTGAAAGGAGTGTATGCGGTGGAAGTGTATGGCCTGGGGCCGAAGCCGCTGCCGGGCGTGGCCAATATCGGCACGCGCCCGACCGTCGCCGGCGTGCGCCAGCAGCTGGAAGTGCATCTGCTGGATGTCACAATGGATCTTTACGGGCGCCATATTGAGGTGGTGCTCCGCGCAAAATTGCGCAATGAACAGCGGTTTGCTTCGCTGGATGCCCTGAAGCAGCAAATCGCCAATGATGTGGTGACGGCCCGGAAGTTCTTCGGGTTAAAAACACTGGTTTAATCGTTTACCCTAAACAATTCGAGTTGCATCGCGGCGGCAACCGCGCGAACCCCGATGAGCTTGCACAGGCAAGTGATTCGGGTGAGAAAGGGCGGCCGACAAAGATGCAGCTTGAAGTGTGACGGGTAAATAGCCGAAAACGGAAACGAGAATCTCATGAGTGACTACAAGAATACCCTGAACTTGCCGGAAACAGGGTTCCCGATGCGCGGCGATCTCGCCAAGCGCGAACCTGGCATGCTGCAACGTTGGTATGAACAGGATCTGTACGGGATTATTCGTACTGCCAAAAAGGGCAAAAAAACCTTCATTTTGCATGACGGGCCTCCGTATGCGAACGGCAGCATTCACATTGGTCACTCGGTTAACAAGATTCTCAAAGACATTATCATCAAGTCGAAAGGGATGGCCGGCTTCGACTCGCCTTATGTGCCGGGTTGGGATTGCCACGGCCTGCCGATCGAACTGAAGGTTGAGCAACTGTACGGCAAGCCGGGCGAGAAGCTGACGGCGGCCGAGTTCCGCCAGAAGTGCCGCGAGTACGCGGCCGAGCAGGTTGAAGGCCAGAAGAAGGACTTCATCCGCCTGGGCGTGTTGGGCGATTGGGATCGTCCGTACCTGACGATGGACTTCAAAACCGAAGCCAACATCATCCGCGCGCTGGGCAAGATCATCAGCAACGGCCACCTGCTGAAAGGCGCCAAGCCGGTTCACTGGTGCACCGACTGCGGCTCGTCGCTGGCGGAAGCGGAAGTGGAGTACTACGACAAAACTTCGCCGTCGATCGACGTGAGCTTCCATGCGGCCGACGCGGCTGCCGTGGCGGCCAAGTTCGGCGTGAGCCACTTCAGCGGCGCCATCTCCCTGGTTATCTGGACCACCACCCCGTGGACCTTGCCGGCCAACCGCGCGATCTCGCTGCACCCGGACTTCACCTATCAGTTGGTGCAGGTTGACGGCCAGTGCCTGATCCTGGCGGCTGAACTGGTGGAAAGCGTGATGAAGCGCGCCGGCATCACCGAGTGGACCGTGCTGGGCAGCTGCAAAGGCGCCGATCTGGAGCTGCTGCGCTTCAAACACCCGTTCATGGACTTCGACGTGCCGGCGATCCTCGGCGAGCACGTGACGCTGGACGCCGGTACCGGTGCGGTGCATACCGCGCCAGGCCACGGCCCGGACGACTTCGTGATCGGCCAGAAATACGGCCTGGAAGTGGCCAATCCGGTAGGGCCGAACGGCTGCTACCTGACCGGCACCTACCCGCTGCTGGACGGCAAGTTCGTCTTCAAGGCCAACGATCTGATCGTCGATCTGCTGCGTGACAAAGGCGCGCTGCTGCACGTCGAGAAGTTCCTGCACAGCTATCCGTGCTGCTGGCGCCACAAGACGCCGATCATCTTCCGCGCTACGCCGCAATGGTTCATCAGCATGGATCAGAAAGGCCTGCGTCAGCAGTCGCTGGAAGAGATCAAGGGCGTGCAGTGGATCCCGGATTGGGGTCAGGCGCGCATCGAAATGATGGTCGCCAACCGTCCGGACTGGTGCATCTCGCGTCAGCGCACCTGGGGCGTGCCGATGTCGCTGTTCGTGCATAAAGAGACCGAGCAGCTGCACCCGCGCAGCGTTGAGCTGATGGAAGAAGTGGCCAAACGCGTCGAGCAAGACGGCATTCAGGCCTGGTGGGATCTGGACGCGGCCGACATCCTCGGCGCGGAAGCCGCCGACTACGTGAAAGTGCCGGATACGCTGGACGTGTGGTTCGATTCCGGTTCCACCCACGCCTCGGTTGTCGACGTGCGTCCTGAATTCAACGGCCACGGCGCCGACATGTATCTGGAAGGCTCCGACCAACACCGCGGCTGGTTCATGTCATCGCTGATGATTTCCACCGCGATGAAGGGCAAGGCGCCGTACAAGGAAGTGCTGACCCACGGCTTCACCGTCGACGGTCAGGGCCGCAAGATGTCCAAATCGATCGGCAACACTGTCAGCCCGCAGGACGTGATGAACAAGCTGGGCGGCGACATTCTGCGTCTGTGGGTGGCGTCGACCGATTACACCGGCGAGATCGCGGTGTCCGATGAGATCCTCAAGCGCTCCGCCGACTCTTATCGCCGCATCCGCAACACCGCGCGCTTCCTGCTGGCCAACCTGAACGGGTTCGAGCCGAGCACCGATTGCGTGGCGCCGGAAGACATGGTGGTGCTGGATCGCTGGGCGGTCGGCCGCGCGCTGGCGGCGCAGCGGGATATCGAGCAGGCTTACGCCAACTACGATTTCCACGAAGTGGTGCAGCGCCTGATGCAGTTCTGTTCGGTCGAGATGGGCTCCTTCTACCTGGATATCATCAAGGATCGTCAGTACACCGCGAAGAGCGACAGCGTCGCCCGCCGCAGCTGCCAGACCGCGCTGTATCACATCGTCGAAGCGCTGGTGCGCTGGATGGTGCCGATCATGTCGTTCACCGCAGACGAGATCTGGGGCTTCATGCCGGGCAAACGCGCGCAGTACGTGTTCACTGAAGAGTGGTACGACGGCCTGTTCGGGCTGGCGGAAGGCGAGTCGATGAACGACGCTTTCTGGGCTGAGCTGCTGAAAGTGCGCGGCGAAGTGAACAAAGTGCTGGAGCAGGCGCGTGCCGACAAACGCCTCGGCGGTTCGCTGGAAGCGGCGGTGACGCTGTATGCCGACAGCGAGTTGGCGGCGCGTCTGAACAGCCTGCAGGATGAGCTGCGCTTTGTGCTGCTGACCTCTGCGGCAAGCGTTGCGCCTTTGGCGGATGCGCCGGCCGACGCGCAGGCTTCCGAGCTGCTGAAAGGGCTGAAGATCGCCTTCAGCACGGCGCCAGGTGAGAAGTGCCCGCGCTGCTGGCATTACACCACCGATATCGGTCTGGTGGCGGAGCACGCAGACATCTGCGGCCGCTGTGTGAGCAACGTCGCCGGTGACGGCGAGAAGCGTAACTTTGCCTGAGAACTCGCGCCTGATGAGTAAACCAATTTGTTCGACCGGCCTGCGTTGGCTGTGGGTTGTAGTGGCGGTGTTGGCGCTGGATTTCGGCAGCAAGCAGTGGATCCTCGCTAACTTTACGCTGGGCCAGTCCCAGCCGTTGATCCCGTCGTTCAACCTGTTTTACGCGCGCAACTACGGCGCCGCGTTCAGCTTCCTGGCCGATCACGGCGGTTGGCAGCGCTGGTTCTTCGCCGGCATCGCCATCGCCATCGTCGCGGTGCTGCTGGTGATGATGTACCGCAGCGCGGCACAGCAGAAGCTGAACAACATCGCCTACGCCTTTATTATCGGCGGGGCGCTGGGCAACCTGTTCGATCGCCTGTGGCACGGTTTTGTGGTCGATTTCATCGACTTCTACGTCGGTGATTGGCACTACCCGACCTTCAATCTGGCGGACAGCTTTATCTGCGTGGGCGCGGCGATGATCGTGCTGGAAGGTTTCTTGTCGCCGGCGAACAAAGACGCAAAGAGTAAAGGTGAGTAATATGACGGCTCAGGTTATCAGTGACAGCGCGGTGCTGGTTCACTTCACGCTGAAACTGGAAGACGGTTCGACCGCCGAATCCACCCGCAGCAGCGGCAAACCGGCGCTGTTCCGCCTGGGTGACGGCAGCCTGTCGGCGCCGCTGGAAGAGCAACTGCTCGGCCTGCGCGCGGGCGACAAGCGCGCCTTTACCCTGCAGCCGGAAGCGGCGTTCGGCGCGGAGAACCCGGATCTGGTCCAGTTCTTCTCGCGCCGCGACTTCGCGGAAACCGGCGTGCCGGACGTGGGCACCATCATGCTGTTTACCGCCATCGACGGCAGCGAAATGCCGGGCGTGGTGCGCGCGGTGGCGGAGGATTCAATCACCGTCGATTTCAACCATCCGCTGGCGGGCCATCCGGTGACCTTCGACATCGAAGTGCTGGAGATCGATCCGCAGCAGGAGGAGACGCATGCAAATATTGCTGGCTAACCCGCGCGGCTTCTGCGCCGGGGTTGATCGTGCGATCAGCATCGTGGAACGTGCGCTGGAGCTGTACGGTGCGCCGATCTACGTGCGACATGAAGTGGTGCACAACCGCTACGTGGTCGACAGCCTGCGTGAGCGCGGCGCGGTGTTTATCGAAGAGATCGCCGAAGTGCCGGACGGCTCTATCCTGATCTTCTCGGCGCACGGCGTTTCTCAGGCGGTGCGCGCCGAAGCCAAGGCGCGCGATCTGACCATGCTGTTCGACGCCACCTGTCCGCTGGTGACCAAGGTGCATATGGAAGTGGCGCGCGCCAGCCGCCGCGGCACCGAAGCGATCCTGATCGGCCATGCCGGGCATCCGGAGGTGGAAGGCACCATGGGCCAGTATAGCAACCCACAGGGCGGCATGTACCTGGTCGAGTCGCCGGAAGACGTGTGGAAGCTGCGGGTGAAAGACGAAAACAACCTGTGCTTCATGACGCAGACTACGCTGTCGGTGGATGATACCTCGGACGTGATCGACGCGTTGCGTCAGCGTTTCCCGAATATTATCGGGCCACGTAAGGATGACATTTGCTACGCCACCACCAACCGTCAGGAAGCGGTGCGCAACCTGGCCGGCGATGCGGACGTGGTGCTGGTGGTGGGGTCGAAGAACTCCTCCAATTCCAACCGTCTGGCGGAACTGGCGCAGCGCGTCGGCAAACCGGCTTATCTGATCGATTCGGCGGCGGATATTCAGGAAAGCTGGCTGAGCGAAGCGCGCAATATCGGCGTTACCGCCGGCGCCTCGGCACCGGACGTGCTGGTGCAGGAGGTGATCTCCCGCCTGAAAGCGCTGGGCGGCCTGGACGTGCATGAAATCAGCGGGCGCGAAGAGAACATCGTGTTCGAAGTGCCGAAAGAGCTGCGCGTGGACGTCCGTCAGATTGACTGATGTGCGTGAGTGAATGACAACGGGGGGCTTAGGCTTCCCGTTTTTTTTGGGAAAGCGAACCGCGTAAAAAATAACACTCCATGCATATTCAAATTTTCTGCTAACTAAAGTCAAATTTATTCTGAGTATTTGAAATAACGTCGGTGTGGTTAATTATATAGGCTGGCGAAAAGTCATTAATAAGAATATCATTAGGCTGCAATCTAAATAGGCCCGGTGTTGGCAAAGTGATTACAATAATTACAATAATGGATGTTGCAGATGTTTCTTATTTTATTCCTGCCGAATATGTTCTACGGCGGTTAATCCCTTCTCCTGCAAATAGAGTTTCATATGTTCCAGCAACCGTCTGACTTTTAATGGCTGGATCTCCCTACGTGGCATAATGGCGTAGCAATTAATTTCCGGTAAGCGCCAATCGGGCAATATTTCAATCAGCTCACCGCTGCGCAATTCACGTTCAACATTGGCGAAGAAATTGCGAATGATACCCTTGCCGGTCAACGCCAACTCCTTCATCGCCATACCGCTGTTGGTGAACAAACGCCCGGTCATGCGCATGCGGTGTTCATCGCCGTTGCGATGGATAAGACGGACAAACTGTGGGTTGCCGAGCGGCGTAAAGGTGACCCAATGGTGATGGGTCAGCGCCTGCGGCGAATCCGGCACGCCGTGGTGTGCCAGGTAGGCCGGTGAGGCGCACAACACTTCGCGGCAGCGGGCCAACCGCGTGGAAACGTAGCTGGAATCGGCCAGCACGCCGCCGCGTATCGCCAGATCGATGCGTTGCGCGATCAGGTCTATCTTCTCATCGTGGATCTCCAGCCGCAGCGTGAGCCGAGGATGCTCGTCGAGAAAGCTTTGCAACGCCGGCACCAGATAGTGAGTGGCGAATTCGGTGGAGGTGGCGACGCGCAGTTCGCCGACCAGCTCTCCACGCAGCGCGGCGATCCGTTGTTGGCCACGTTCGGCAGCGTGGATCATCAGCAGGCAATCTTCATAAAAACACAATCCTGCTTCGGTCAGACTCAATGAACGCGTCGATCGCAACAGTAATTGAATGCCCAGATGCTCCTCCAGCTGGCGAATATGTTGGCTGACGGCGGAGGTCGTCATGCCCAATTCTTTTGCCGCCATGCTGAATGCGCCGCAATCGACCACTTTTGAGAAAATGGCCATGCGTTTTAAAATATTGCTCATAGTTTGTTAAGCACAACTTAACCAAGATTGTGAATTATACGGGCTAATAATATAGCATCATCTCTTCTATATTGCCTGAAGCATATAAACGACGGGCTGATTATTATTTTGCAGAGATTTTTTCTCTTTTTGATAAATCTTATTGCGCTTATCAATAATACTCCCGCACCACATCGTAACAGGAGCTCATTGTGGACAGCGCTCAGAAAGAAGAAATATCGTTAAAGATCCTACGTGAATTATTGCAATACCGCCGCCGTTTCCCCGGCGACGACACCTCGATCGCTGAAGAAGAACGGCGGGTCACTCAGGTGCAATTGCCGCGCATTCGGGCATTCATCGAAAACGAGCAACGTATCGAATTCGTGCTGCCGGCCTTCCCGACCAAGTCGCCCAACACCAACAAGGTGATCGGCGCGGTGCCGGACATGGCGGAGCGGCTGTCGCTGATCTTCCTCAACTCGCTATGCCAGCGCATTCAACTCTACTACCCGCCGGGTGCGCATATCGTTATCTGCTCCGATGGCCACGTGTTCGGCGATCTGATCCGCGTCAGTGACGAAGCGATCAACCGCTATCAGCGCGAAATTGAAAACCTGCTGCATGAAGTGGGCGCGACGCATCTCAGCGTATTCAACCTCGGCGACGTCAAAGGCCTGGCCGAACATACCGATGATTACGATCTGCTGCGCCAACTGTTGGTGGAGGGCTATGCCGAATCGGAAGAGGCGATCAAACAGCAGTTGATGCAGGACGAACAGGGCCTCTTGCTGTACCGCGCCATCACGCGCTTCCTGTATGAAGACAGCCAACTGCCGGGCTACAGCGGTTCCAACGCCGCGCTGCAGAAAGACGCCAAACAGCGCGCCTGCGGAGTGATCCAGCGCAGCTGGGCCTGGGGCAATCTGCTGGCGCAGCATTTCCCGGCGGCGATCCGCCTGTCGATTCACCCGCAGCCGGTCGACAGCCTGAAAATGGGCATCCACATGATGCCGACCAAAGACGACTGGCTGACGCCGTGGCATGGCGTGGCAGCCAACGTGAACGGCCAGTTCGTGCTGATGAAGCGTAAAGACGCGCAGAGCCTGGACGGCGAATTGGTGGCGATCCGCGGCACGCCGAGCCATTACCTGATCGAACAACCGCAGATGGCCTGAGGCCGCTGCAGGCTTTTGCGCCCGAAATCCTGGCGGACGCGTTTTTGACGGCACGTTGCCGTGTGAGCAGCACATTCGATGCAAGGAGAATCACCGATGAATAACCAACCGCTTAATTGCCATATTCAACCGAATACCCCGTTTGGCGCGATCCTGACGCCGCAGCATCCGGGGCAAAAGATCGGCGAACTGCCGGTGGCAGCGCTGCGGGCGCTGGCGCAGGAACATCACTTGCTGGTGCTGCGCGGATTCGACTCCGGTTTCAGCGATGGAGAGGTTCTGACGCGCTACGCCGAGCAGTGGGGCGAGATCATGATGTGGCCGTTCGGCGCGGTGCTGGACGTGAAGGAACATCCGGACGCCAAGGATCATATTTTCGACAGCAGCTACGTCCCGCTGCATTGGGATGGCATGTATAAGCCGACTATTCCCGAATTCCAGCTGTTCCACTGCGTGGCGGCGCCGTCGCCGGACGAAGGCGGGTGCACTACCTTCGTCGATACCACGCGGCTGCTGGCCAATGCGGACGAAGCGTTGCTGGATCAGTGGCTGTCGGTCTCGATCACCTACCGCATCAAGCAGGTGGTGCATTACGGCGGTGAAGTCTGTTCGCCGCTGGTGGTGCAGCACCCGAACGGCAGAGGATTGATCATGCGCTACAATGAACCGCCGACGGAAGGGAAAAAATTCCTCAATCAACATGCGCTGGAATATCACGGTGTGCCGGAACAACAGCAGGAACAGTTCCACCACACTCTGCAGCAGCATCTGTACGATCCGCGTCACTATTATGCCCATCAGTGGCAACAGGGCGACGTGGTGGTGGCGGACAACTTCTCGCTGCTGCACGGCCGCGAGGGCTTTACCGCCCGTTCCGCGCGTCATTTGCAGCGCGTGCATATTCAAAGCAATCCGGTGTGCGCCAATCTGGCGCTGAAGCCGGCCAACGCAGAAGCTTAAAAGGAGCATTATGGCAAGGATACTGATGGCGGCGGTCGCCACTCCGGGACACGTCTACCCGATGTTAGCCATCGCTCGCCACCTGATCGCCCAAGGGCATCAGGTGCGGGTGATGACCGGCGCGCTGTTCCGCGAACGCGCCGAAGCGGCTGGGGCGAGCTTCGTGCCGTTCGACGCGCAGGTGGACTTCGACTATCGCCACCTGGAGGCGCATTTCCCCGAGCGCGCCGCGCTGCCGCCGGGCAACGCGCAGATGGCGCTGGCGCTGAAAGATTTCTTCGCCGCGCCGATCCCACTGTTGGATCGTCAGCTGCGTGCGGCCATCGCCGCCGAAAAGACCGATCTGCTGATGGTGGAGAACTGCTTCTACGGCGTGCTGCCGCTGCTGCAGTCCGCCGAACGGCCGCCGGTCTTCGGGATCGGCGTCACGCCGCTGTCGTATTCTTCGCGCGACGCCATTTTCTATGGCCCGCGCATCCCGCCGGCGCTGCTGCCGCGGACGCTGACCCGTGAGCAGTTGGTGGATGAAGAAACGCGGGTGTTGCTTGATGAGGTGCAGCAAAGCTTTGATGCCGCGCTGGTGCAGGCGGGCGGGCGGCCGCTGAATCGCCCGTTCACCGACGCGCTGATCGGCGGCTGCGAGCGTTTCCTGCAGTTGGCCACCACGGCGCTGGAATATGAGCGTGACGATCTGCCGAGCGGCGTGCGCTTCGTCGGCCCGCTGCGCAGCGGCGGCCAGCCGGCGGCGGAAGAAACGCTGTGGGAGGCAAACGATGATCGGCCGCTGGTGATCGTGTCTCAGGGCACGCTGGCCAATGTCGATCTGCATCAGCTGATCGTGCCGACGCTGCAAGCGCTGGCGCATCTGCCGGTGCGGGTGTTGGCCACCACCGGCGGGCGGGCGACGGAAGGCCTGATGGACGCGCTGCCGGGCAATGCCAGAGTGCGCGAGTTCATCTCCTTCGAACGCTGGCTGCCGGAGACGGCGCTGCTGATCACCAATGGCGGTTACGGTTCGATCAACTATGCGCTGAACAGCGGCGTGCCGCTGATCGTCGCTGGCACGGGCGAAGACAAACTGGAGGCGGCCGCGCGCGTGGTCGCCGCCGGCTGCGGCATCAGCCTGCACACCAGCACGCCGAGCCCTGAACAGATCCTGGCGGCGGCGACGCGCATTCTGCAGCAGCCGATCTATCGACAACGCGCAGCGCTGGTGCGTGAGGACTATGCCCGCCACGATGCGCTGACGGCGATCGCCAACGAAGTGGCCGCCATTACCGCCTGACCACGCTGTGATCCTTTCCCCAGGCGCCGTTTTCGGCGCCTTTTTTCTGCATTTTTTTGTCATGGAAACTGCATGATTATGTACAATCGTCGCAGGCCGCCAAATCGGTTGAATGTTAATCTCACGACAGCGCCGCTGATAAAAGCGGGGGAATATCATAATTTTCTAATTATGAAATGAATCCTCTGGCGACGCTGAAGCGGGGCAGTTACCCTGAATCGATAGCCTAATGGGATAGGCGTCAAATCAAGAAGAGAGCAAGCATGAGTGATTCACAAATCCGCATTGCGATTGCGGGCGCCGGCGGCCGGATGGGCCGTCAGTTGATCCAGGCGGTGCAGCAGGCGGAAGGCGTGGTGTTGGGCGCGGCGCTGTCGCGCCCGGGTTCAAGCCTGATCGGCGTCGACGCCGGCGAGCTGGCGGGCATTGGCGCGCTGGGCGTTAAGGTAAGCGACAGCCTGGAGAAAGTGGCGAGCGAGTTCGACATTTTGATCGACTTCACCCGCCCGGAAAGCACCCGGAGCTACCTGGATTTTTGCGTGGCGCACCACAAGGCGATGGTGATTGGCACCACCGGCTTCGATGACGCCGGCAAGCAGGCGATCCGCGCTGCGGCGCAGCACATCGGCATCGTGTTCGCCGCCAACTTCAGCGTCGGCGTCAACCTGGTGCTGAAACTGCTGGAGAAGGCCGCGCAGGTGATGGGCGACTACACCGACATCGAAATCGTTGAGGCGCACCACCGCCACAAAGTGGATGCGCCGTCGGGCACGGCGTTGGCCATGGGCGAAGCGATCGCCGGCGCGCTGGGGCGCGATCTGAAAAACTGTGCGGTCTATGCGCGCGAAGGCCATACCGGCGAACGCGATCCGAAAAGCATCGGCTTTGCCACCATTCGCGCCGGCGACATCGTCGGCGAGCACACCGCGATGTTCGCCGACATCGGTGAACGGGTGGAAATCACCCATAAGGCCTCCAGCCGCATGACTTTCGCCAGCGGCGCGGTACGCGCGGCGGCCTGGCTGCATAACCGGGATAAAGGTTTGTTTGATATGCGAGACGTATTGAATTTGGACCAGTTATAATTGATTTGCATACCATCGTGATGTGGTTGTATTGGTCATAATGCTATGATAATCGGGCAATAATTTTATTGTCCTTTTTTTTAACATGATAAATATCATGTTGGCTTTGTTTCATTGCCAAAGATGTTATTTATCTATATTTACTTTGCTAATCATCTCCTTTTTTTCCACCCTCGGCTTTTTTAGCGTCTTTTTTGTCCCATTCCGGCGCCGTTTTCCATCATTCTTCCCCGCAACCGTTTTCCAGCCCCGGTTTTCTGTGTTTTTATCGGCGCTCAAGCCGCATGCGCGCCGAGAACTGCAAAAATAAAACAAAAAACGGCAGTTTGGGTAGACAAGCCAGGCACTCATCATTAAAATGCGCCCAATTTGCCAAAAATTGGCCTCGCGGACGGTTTTTGCATTGATTTAGATCGCGATATCTGAATTAATATGCAAATATTGTGATTGATTATTCCTTGGAGGGTGTTTTGATAAAGTCAGCGCTATTGGTTCTGGAAGACGGAACCCAATTCCACGGTCGGGCCATCGGGGCAGAGGGAACGGCAGTGGGGGAAGTGGTCTTCAATACGTCGATGACCGGTTATCAAGAAATCCTCACTGATCCTTCCTATTCCCGCCAGATCGTTACTCTTACTTATCCTCATATCGGCAATGTCGGCACCAATGCTTCCGACGAAGAATCCTCCGCAGTACACGCCCAAGGCCTCGTCATTCGCGACCTCCCGCTGATCGCCAGCAACTACCGCAACGAAGAAAGCCTGTCCGACTACCTCAAGCGTCACAACATCGTGGCGATCGCCGATATCGATACCCGCAAATTGACCCGCCTGCTGCGCGAGAAGGGTGCCCAGAACGGCTGCATCATCGCCGCCGATTCGCCGGACGCCGCGCTGGCCCTGGCCAAGGCGCAAGGTTTCCCGGGGTTGAAGGGGATGGATCTGGCGAAAGAGGTCACCACCCAAGAGGCCTACAGCTGGCAGCAAGGCAGCTGGACGCTTGAAGGCGACCTGCCCGAAGCCAAAACCGCCGCGGAACTGCCATTCCACGTGGTGGCTTACGACTACGGCGCCAAGCGCAACATCCTGCGCATGCTGGTGGATCGCGGCTGTCGCCTGACCGTGGTGCCGGCGCAGACCCCGGCCGACGACGTGCTGAAAATGAATCCGGACGGCATCTTCCTGTCCAACGGCCCGGGCGACCCGGAGCCGTGCGACTACGCCATCACCGCCATCAAACAGTTCCTGGAAACCGACATTCCGGTGTTCGGCATCTGCCTGGGCCATCAGCTGCTGGCGCTGGCCAGCGGGGCGAAAACCATGAAGATGAAGCTCGGCCACCACGGCGGCAACCACCCGGTGAAGGATCTGGACAACAACACCGTGATGATCACCGCGCAGAACCACGGCTTTGCGGTAGATGAAAACAACCTGCCGGCGAACCTGCGCGTGACGCACAAATCGCTGTTCGACCATACGGTGCAGGGCATTCACCGCACCGACAAGGCGGCGTTCAGCTTCCAGGGCCACCCGGAAGCCAGCCCAGGCCCGCACGACGCTGCGCCGCTGTTCGATCACTTTATCGAACTGATTGAGACTTACCGTTCTAACGCCAAATAATCAGGAGCAGTAAAAAATGCCAAAACGTACAGACATAAAAAGCATCCTGATCCTCGGCGCGGGTCCGATCGTTATCGGCCAGGCGTGTGAGTTCGACTACTCGGGCGCCCAGGCGTGTAAAGCGCTGCGCGAAGAGGGTTACCGCGTCATTCTGGTCAACTCCAACCCGGCGACCATCATGACCGACCCGGAGATGGCCGACGCGACCTACATTGAGCCGATCCACTGGGAAGTGGTGCGCAAGATCATCGAAAAAGAGCGCCCGGATGCGGTGCTGCCGACCATGGGCGGCCAGACGGCGCTGAACTGCGCGCTGGAGCTGGAGCGCCAGGGCGTGCTGGCCGAGTTCGGCGTTACCATGATCGGCGCCACCGCCGATGCGATTGACAAGGCCGAAGACCGTCGCCGTTTCGATGTGGCGATGAAGAAAATCGGTCTGGATACCGCGCGTTCCGGCATCGCGCACACCATGGAAGAAGCGCTGGCGGTAGCCGCTGACGTCGGTTTCCCGTGCATCATCCGCCCTTCCTTTACCATGGGCGGCACCGGCGGCGGCATCGCCTACAACCGCGAAGAGTTCGAAGAGATCTGCGAACGCGGCCTGGACCTGTCGCCGACCAACGAGCTGCTGATCGATGAATCGCTGATCGGTTGGAAAGAATACGAGATGGAAGTGGTGCGTGATAAGAACGACAACTGCATCATCGTCTGCTCCATCGAAAACTTCGACGCTATGGGCATCCACACCGGCGACTCGATCACCGTCGCGCCGGCCCAGACCCTGACCGACAAGGAATACCAAATCATGCGCAACGCCTCGATGGCGGTGCTGCGTGAGATCGGCGTTGAAACCGGCGGCTCCAACGTGCAGTTCTCGGTCAACCCGAAAACCGGCCGCCTGATCGTTATCGAAATGAACCCGCGCGTGTCGCGCTCTTCGGCGCTGGCGTCGAAAGCCACCGGCTTCCCAATTGCCAAGATCGCCGCCAAGCTGGCGGTGGGCTATACCCTCGATGAGTTGATGAACGACATCACCGGCGGCCGCACCCCGGCGTCGTTCGAACCGTCCATCGACTATGTCGTAACCAAGATCCCGCGCTTCAACTTCGAGAAGTTCTCCGGCGCCAACGATCGCCTGACCACCCAGATGAAGTCGGTCGGCGAAGTGATGGCCATCGGCCGCACCCAGCAGGAATCGCTGCAGAAAGCGCTGCGTGGTCTGGAAGTGGGCGCCACCGGCTTCGATCCGAAAGTGAGCCTGGACGATCCGGAAGCGCTGACCAAAATCCGCCGCGAGCTGAAAGACGCCGGTTCCGACCGCATTTGGTACATCGCCGACGCCTTCCGCGCCGGTTTGTCGGTTGACGGCGTTTTCAACCTGACCAACGTCGACCGTTGGTTCCTGGTGCAGATTGAAGAGCTGGTGCGCCTGGAAGAGCAGGTGGCCGAGGCGGGCATCAACGGCCTGAACAAAGACTTCCTGCGCACTCTGAAGCGCAAAGGCTTCGCCGATGCGCGTCTGGCCAAGCTGGCCGGCGTCGCCGAGAGCGAAATTCGCAAGCTGCGCCACAGCTACGGCCTGCATCCGGTATACAAGCGCGTGGATACCTGCGCGGCGGAATTCGCCACCGACACCGCCTACATGTACTCCACCTATGAAGAAGAGTGCGAGTCCAATCCGACCAACGACCGGCCGAAAGTGATGGTGCTGGGCGGCGGGCCGAACCGCATCGGCCAGGGCATTGAGTTTGACTACTGCTGCGTGCACGCTTCGCTGGCGCTGCGTGAAGACGGCTACGAGACCATCATGGTCAACTGTAACCCGGAAACCGTCTCCACCGACTACGACACCTCGGACCGCCTGTACTTTGAGCCGGTAACGCTGGAAGACGTGCTGGAAATCGTGCGCATCGAGAAACCGAAAGGCGTGATCGTGCAGTATGGCGGCCAGACTCCGCTGAAGCTGGCGCGCGAGCTGGAAGCCGCAGGCGTGCCGGTTATCGGCACCAGCCCGGACGCCATCGACCGCGCCGAAGACCGCGAGCGCTTCCAGCAGGCGGTCAACCGTCTGGGCCTGAAGCAGCCAGCCAACGCCACCGTCACCGCCATCGAACAGGCGGTCGAGAAGGCGGCGGCCATCGGCTATCCGCTGGTGGTGCGTCCTTCCTACGTGTTGGGCGGCCGGGCGATGGAAATCGTCTACGACGAAACCGACCTGCGCCGCTACTTCCAGACTGCGGTCAGCGTATCCAACGATGCGCCGGTGCTGCTCGATCGCTTCCTGGACGACGCGGTGGAAGTGGACGTTGATGCCATCTGCGACGGCGAACGCGTGCTGATTGGCGGCATCATGGAGCACATCGAGCAGGCGGGCGTGCACTCCGGCGACTCCGCGTGTTCGCTGCCGGCGTACACCCTGAGCCAGGAAATTCAGGACGTGATGCGTCGCCAGGTGGAAAAACTGGCGTTCGAGCTGCAGGTGCGCGGCCTGATGAACGTGCAGTTCGCGGTGAAAGACAACGAAGTCTACCTGATTGAAGTCAACCCGCGCGCCGCGCGCACCGTGCCGTTCGTGTCCAAAGCGACCGGCGTGCCGCTGGCCAAAGTGGCCGCGCGCGTGATGGCGGGCAAAACGCTGGTCGAGCAGGGCGTGACCGAAGAGATCATCCCGCCGTACTATTCGGTGAAAGAAGTGGTGCTGCCGTTCAACAAATTCCCGGGCGTCGACCCGATTTTGGGGCCGGAAATGCGCTCTACCGGGGAAGTGATGGGCGTGGGCCGCACCTTCGCGGAAGCCTTCTCCAAAGCGATGTTGGGCAGCAACTCGGGCATGAAGAAACAGGGCCGCGCGCTGCTGTCGGTGCGCGAAGGCGACAAGGCTCGCGTGGTCGATTTGGCCGCCAGCCTGCTGAAGCAGGGCTTCGAGCTGGACGCGACCCACGGCACCGCGGTGGTGCTGGGCGAAGCGGGCATCAACCCGCGCCTGGTCAACAAGGTGCACGAAGGGCGTCCGCATATTCAGGACCGTATCAAGAACGGCGAGTACACTTACATCGTCAACACCACGGCAGGCCGTCAGGCGATTGAGGACTCCAAGCTGATTCGCCGCAGCGCCTTGCAGTACAAGGTGCACTACGACACCACGCTGAACGGCGGCTTCGCCACCGCGATGGCGCTGAAAGCGGATCCGACCGAGCAGGTGACGTCGGTGCAGGAAATGCACGCGCGCATCGGCAAGTAACCGCGCGATAACGCAACGTAAGGGGCGCTGCAGATGCAGCGCCCTTTTTTATTCAGCGAATTTGTCGGCTGGCGTTAAAAATTTCCGCTATCAATCAGTGGGCAAACTGTCACTCTGTGTGATTGGTATATGCTTGGTGTATTGGCAAGGAACGAAGGAACGACGATAACAATGATTCTGATAATTTATGCTCACCCGTATCCCCGGCATTCGCATGCCAATCACCGCCTGCTGCAGGCGGTGAGGGATCTCCCCGAGGTGGAGGTGCGCTCGCTGTATGAGCTGTACCCCGATTTCAATATCGACATCAACGCCGAGCAGCGGGCGGTGGAACGCGCCGACCTGGTGGTGCTGCAACATCCGATGCAGTGGTACAGCTTCCCGCCGTTGTTGAAGCTGTGGATCGACAAAGTGCTGGAGCACGGCTGGGCCTACGGTCACGACGGCAATGCGCTGGTGGGTAAAGACTGCCTGTGGGCGGTGACCAGCGGCGGCGACGAGCACCACTTCGAGCTGGGCGATTTCCCCAACTTCGCCGCGCTGGCGCAGCCGCTGCAGGCCACGGCGATCTATTGCGGCATGACCTGGCTGCCTTATTTCGCCGTGCACAATACCTTTACCTGCAACGAGCCGGCGCTGCTCGCCGCCGGCGAAGCCTACCGCCAGCGGCTGGTCGACTATCTGATGGAACATGCCGAAGCGGAAACCCGGGAGGCCAGCCATGGATAATCACCACATGATGATCGAGGGGCTGATCTATCTCGGCTCTGCGGCGCTGTTTGTGCCGATCGCGGTGCGCCTGGGACTGGGCTCGGTGCTCGGTTACCTGATCGCCGGCTGCATCATTGGCCCCTGGGGGCTGAAGCTGGTGTCCGACGCCGAGTCGATCCTGACCTTCGCCGAGATCGGCGTGGTGCTGATGTTGTTTATCATCGGCCTGGAGCTGGATCCCAAACGGCTGTGGACGCTGCGCGCCTCGGTGTTCGGCGGCGGCAGCATTCAGATGGTGGGCTGCGGCCTGGCGCTGAGCGCCTTCTGTTACTTCCTTGGCCTTAACTGGAAGGTGGCGTTGCTGATTGGCCTGACGCTGGCGCTCTCATCCACCGCCATCGCCATGCAGGCGATGAGCGAACGCAATCTGACGCCGTCGCCGATCGGCCGCAGCGCGTTTGCGGTGCTGCTGTTCCAGGATATCGCGGCGATCCCGCTGGTGGCGATGATCCCGCTGTTGGCCAGCAGCGGCGCCACCACAACGCTGGGCGCTTTCATGCTGTCGGCGGCCAAGGTGGTGGGCGCGTTGACGATGGTGGTGTTGCTCGGCCGCTACGTCACCCGTCCGCTGCTGCACTTCGTCGCCCGTTCGGGCATGCGCGAAGTGTTCAGCGCCGTGGCGTTGTTCCTGGTGTTCGGCTTCGGCATCCTGCTGGAGATGGCCGGGCTGTCGATGGCGATGGGGGCGTTCCTCGCCGGGGTGCTGTTGGCGAGCTCTGAATACCGCCACGCGCTGGAGAGCGATATTCAGCCGTTCAAAGGACTGCTGCTGGGGCTGTTCTTCATCGGCGTCGGCATGTCGATCGACTTCGGCACGCTGTTCCATCATCCGTTGCTGATCGCCTCGCTGCTGCTGGGCTTTATGCTGATCAAGGCGGCGTTGCTGTGGCTGATTGGGCCGCTGCTCGGCGTGCCGAAGCGCCAGCGCGGCCTGTTCGCCATTCTGCTGGGGCAGGGCAGTGAGTTCGCCTTCGTGATCTTCAGCGCCGCGCAGCTGGCCGGCGTCTTGCCGGTTGAATGGGCCAAGTCGCTGACGCTGGCGGTGGCGCTGTCGATGGCGGCCACGCCGCTGCTGTTGGTGATCGCCGCGCAGCTGGAAAAAAATGCGCCGAAAGAGGATCGCCCGGCTGACGTCATTGATGACGAGAACGCCAGCGTGATCATCGCCGGCTTCGGCCGTTTCGGCCAGATCGCCGGTCGTTTACTGTTGGCCAACGGCGTGCACACCGTGGTACTGGATCACGATCCGGACCATATCGAAACGCTGCGTAAATTCGACACCAAGGTGTTCTACGGCGACGCCACGCGCGCCGATCTGCTGGAGGCCGCCGGCGCCGCTCACGCCAAGGTGCTGATCAACGCCATCGACGACGTGGAAGACAGCCTGGCGTTAACCGCGCTGGCCAGACAGCACTTCCCGCATCTTAAGGTGGTGGCGCGGGCGCGCGACGTCGATCACTGGTATCAGCTGCGGCAACTGGGGGTGGAAAAACCGGAGCGCGAAACCTTTGAAAGCTCGCTGCGCATCGGCCGTGAAACGCTGGAGCTGCTGGGGCTGGACGCCTATGAGGCGCGCGAGAAAGCGGACACGTTCCGTCGCTACAACCTGAAGATGCTGGAAGATACGCTGGATAATTACCAGGATACTGAATTCCGTATCGCCAGCCTGCAGCGGGCCAAGGAGATGCTCAGCGCGGCCATCGAGCAGGATCAGAATCGGTTGGCGCGGGTGCAGCAGACCGGCTGGCGCGGCAGCATCGACGGCAAGGCGCCGGAGGATGAAGTGGTGGAAGCCAAAGGATAACCGCAGGGGCGCCGTGATGGCGCCCCTTTTGCTTAGCTCAGCGCGACCTTGATGCCTAAGGCGATCAACATGCCGCCCAGCAATTTGTCGACGATCTTCTGCGTCTTTTCCAGCCCGCGGCGCACCGGCCCGCTCTGGATCAGGAACACCAGCAGCGGCCACCAGATGACCGACAGGCCGAGAATAATCCCCGCGTACCACAGCTTGTCCCCCAGACCGGAATCGATCTGCAGCACTTGGGTGAAGACCGCCAGGAAGAACAGGGTGGCTTTCGGGTTCAGCAGGTTGCACAGGTAGCCTTGCGCAAAGGCGCTCTTCAGGCTGACCCGCTGTTGCGGCAGATTGCTGACGTTCATTTTTCCGCCGCCGCGCGACAGCAGCGCCTGGATGCCGATCCACACCAGATAGACCGCCCCGGCGTATTTCAGCAGGTTGAACAGCCACGGCGTGGTGGTGATCACCACCGCCAGCCCGGCGACGCAGTAGGACATGTGGGTGGCGACGCCGCAGATCACGCCGAAGGCGGTCATCATGGCGGCCAGCCGCGGGTAGCGGGCGGCGTTTTTGATCACCAGGAAAAAATCCGGGCCGGGGGAGAGCATGCCGAGGGCGGCAATGCCGGCGACGAACAACGAAGTTTCAAACATGGGAGACGTCTCGCGCAAAAGGCAGCAATCTGGCGATAATAACGCCGCTTCCTCTGATGCGCATCAACCCAATGAGGTATTGTTAGGCTCTATGATAATAATTCATCTCCCGCCAGCGACGGAGCACCATGCAGCAGACGACCACTACCGCCACAGACAGGCCGGAACCGCACCGACAACAACGCGAAATCACCCGACTGTGCATTCAATGCGCGCTGCTGCTGTTGCAGCACGGCGCCGAGAGCACGGTGGTGGAACAGTTGTCGACCCGCCTGGGGCTGGCGCTGGGGATGGACAGCGTGGAAAGCTCGATCTCCGCTAATGCGGTGGTGTTGACCACTCTTAGCCATGGCGCCTGCCTGACCACCACCCGCAAGAACGTCGATCGCGGCATCAATATGCAGGTGGTGACCGAAGTGCAGCATATCGTGATCCTCGCCGAGCATCGCCTGGCGGATGCGCACGACGTGGCGCGCCGCTTTGAAAGGATTCGGCCGCTGCGCTACCCGCGCTGGCTGGTGGTATTGATGGTAGGGCTATCCTGCGGGTGCTTCAGCATGCTCAACGGCGGCGGCGGCGACGCCTTCCTGGTGACCTTTATCGCCAGCGGCGCGGCGATGCTGGTGCGCCAGATCCTCACCGCCCGCCAGATGAATCCGCTGATCAATTTTTGCCTGACGGCATTTGTCGCGACGTCGATCTCCGGACTGCTGCTGCGCCTGCCGGCGTTTAAAGACACCTCGAGCGTGGCGATGGCCGCCAGCGTGTTGCTGCTGGTGCCGGGCTTCCCGCTGATCAACGCGGTGGCCGACATGTTCAAGGGGCACGTCAATACCGGACTGGCGCGCTGGGCGATGGCCAGCCTGCTGACGCTGGCGACCTGTATCGGCGTGGTGATGGCGATGTCGCTGTGGGATCTGCGGGGGTGGTCATGAATCTGCTGTGGGCCTTGTTGCAGGAGATGCTGTTGGCGGCGGTGCCGGCGCTGGGCTTCGCCATGGTGTTTAACGTGCCGTTGCGCGCGCTGCGCTATTGCGCATTGCTCGGGGCTATCGGGCGCGGTTCGCGCATGCTGATGATGCATGCCGGCATGAACATTGAGTGGGCCTCGCTGTTGGCGGCGATCCTGATTGGCATCATCGGCATCTACTGGTCGCGCTGGCTGTTGGCGCATCCGAAGGTGTTCACCGTGGCGGCGGTGATCCCGATGTTCCCCGGCATTTCCGCCTATACCGCGATGATCACGGTGGTGGAGATCTCGCATCTGGGCTACAGCGAAGCCCTGATGGAGACCATGATCACCAACTTCCTCAAGGCCAGTTTCATCGTCGGCGCGTTGTCGATCGGCCTGTCGTTACCGGGCCTGTGGCTGTACCGCAAACGCCCCGGCGTGTGAAATCGCCCGGCGGGCGATCGTTGGTTATTAGATATACTGATAAGAGCTATCTTATATATTCATCTTGCTTGATTAGCCTATCGACGGCACTCAGGCCTTTACGTATAGTGTCACCAATTTTGCTGCCTACACAGGGTTAAACAATGATTATCAGCCTGATCGCTGCCTTGGCGGCGGATCGCGTTATTGGCATGGAAAATGCCATGCCGTGGCACCTGCCGGCGGACCTTGCGTGGTTTAAACGCAACACGTTGAATAAGCCGGTTATTATGGGCCGCAAGACCTTCGAGTCCATCGGCCGCCCGCTGCCGGGCCGCCACAATATCGTTTTGAGCAGCCGCCCGGGCAGCGAAGCCGGGGTGACCTGGGTAACCTCGCTGGATGAGGCGCTGGCCGCCGCGGGCGACGTGGAGGAAGTGATGGTGATCGGCGGTGGGCGCATCTATACCCAGCTGCTGCCGCGCGCCGACCGTCTGTACCTGACGCACATCGACGCCGAAGTCGGCGGCGATACCCACTTCCCGGATTACGAGCCGGACGAGTGGGAAACCACGTTCAGCGAATTCCACGACGCCGACAATCTGAACTCGCACAGCTACTGCTTCGAAATCCTGCAGCGCCGCTGATTTCAGCCCGTTAGCCAACTCTCCCGGGGGCGCAAGCAATTGCGCCCCCGGCCTTTTTGCGCCGGTCATTTGTAACCTTTCCGTCACATTACCTGATTAGTATGAAGCCCAACTCCGAGCGCCACGGCAACTCTGGTGAATCTTGACCGCGGCGCCATAACTAAAAAGGTAACCACGTTATGACCAAGCAAATTGAGCAATTAGACGCCGACCGCCTGATCGATCCCACTCGCCGCAAGCTGCTGCTTGGCAGCGCCGGCGCCGTCGGCCTGGCCGGCTTTCTCGGCGGCGGCATCTGGTCGGTTTCCGCCGAGGCGTTGGCCGAGGATCTGCCGCCGAACACGCTGCTGGGCTTTCAGGGCATCGCCGCATCTACCGCCGACGAGGTGACCATCGCGCCGGGCTACCGCGCGGAGGTGCTGATCTCCTGGGGTGAGCCGCTGGTGGACGGCGCGCCGGCCTTCGATCCGCAGGGCAACAACAGCGCCGCCGATCAGGAAAAACAGTTTGGCGATAACAATGACGGTATGAGCTTCTTCCCTATCGATGACAATCACGGCGTGATGGCCATCAATAACGAATACGTCAACGAACAGTATCTGTTCGCCCACGGCGGCGCCAAAGCCACCAGCCTGGAAGAGGTGCGCAAGTCGCAGGCGGCGCACGGCGTCTCCATTGTCGCGGTCAAGCGGGTCGGCGACGGCCAGCGCTGGGAGGTGGAACGTCCATCGCGCTATAACCGCCGCATCACCGCCAACAGCGAAATGCAGTTCAGCGGCCCGGCCGCCGGGCACCCGCTGCTGCAGACCGCCGCCGATCCGAGCGGCCGCAAGGTGCTGGGCACCTTCGGCAACTGCGCCAACGGCAAGACGCCGTGGGGGACCTATCTGACCTGCGAGGAAAATTTCGACACCTATTTCGGCACCCGTCAGGCCGATTATCGAACCACGCCGGAACAAAAGCGCTACACGCTGAAGGTCAGCGAACCGGAGCGCAACTGGCCGGACTATGACGAGCGCTTCGATGTGGCGAAGAATCCCAACGAATTCAACCGTCACGGCTGGATCGTCGAGATCGATCCGCTGAATCCGAGCTCGACGCCCATCAAGCACACCGCGCTCGGCCGCTTCAAGCATGAAAACGCGGCGGTGACCGTGGCCAAAGACGGCCGTCTGGTGGTGTACATGGGCGACGATGAGCGCGGCGAACATATCTATAAGTACGTTTCCAAAGGCGTGGTCGACGCCGCCAATCCGGCCAACAATCGCACGCTGCTGGACGAGGGAACGCTGTACGTGGCGCAGTTCGACGGCGATGAGGCCGGCACGCCGCTGAAGGGCAAAGGGCGCTGGATTGCGCTTGAGTTTGGCAAGAATGGCCTGACGCCGGAGAACGGTTTCCGCGACGAGGCCGAAGTGCTGATCTTCGCCCGCAAGGCGGCGCAGCAGGTCGGCGCCACCAAAATGGATCGCCCGGAGTGGATCGCGGTGAACCCGCATGACGGTCGCGCATACTGTACGCTGACCAACAACAGCAAGCGCGGTGAGGAAGGGATGCCGCTGAACGCCGCCAACCCGCGACCGAACAATATCTATGGCCAGATCATTCGCTGGGACGAAGGCGGCGACGCCACCGCCGACGTCTTCGCCTGGGATATCTATGCGCTGTGCGGCAACCCGATCGCCCACCCCGAGGGCGTCAACCGCGGCACGCCGAATATCACGGCGGAAAATACCTTCAACAGCCCGGACGGGCTGGGCTTTGATCGCGCCGGCCGCCTGTGGATCCTCACCGACGGCAAGTACAGCAACAAGGGCGATTATGTCGGGCAGGGCAACAACCAGATGTTGGTGGGCGATCCGATCAGCGGCGAGATCCGCCGTTTCATGGTGGGACCGAAGTCCTGCGAATTGACCGGCATCACTTTCACTCCGGACTACAAGACGATGTTCGTCAACGTACAACATCCGGGAGAAGAGGGCGATTCGCACTTCCCGAACAACAGCCCGCGCCCGCGTTCATCGGTATTGATGATCACGCGTGAAGATGGCGGGGTGATTGGGGCGTAAGGCGACAATATAGAAAACAAAGGCGGCCACCGGGCCGCCTGTGTATTTTCAGGATGCGGCTAATCTGCCGGCGTGGTCAGACGCCTCGCCCCGATTGGCGGGCTGCGTGAAGTAACGGCGGTCTTCCCAGCGCAGCATCGTCAAGTCACCGCCCCAGCAACAGCCGGTATCCAGCCCGATCACGCCTTCCGGCGTGCCCTTGCCTTCGAGCGAGGCCCAGTGGCCGAAGATGATGGTGTATTCGGGGTCGACCAGGCGCGGCAATTCGAACCACGGCTTCAGCGGCGCCGGCGCGCTGCCCGGCGCATCTTTGCAGATCATGTCGAGTTGGCCGTTGGGGAAGCAGTAGCGCATGCGCGTCAGCGCATTGGTGCTGAAACGCAGGCGCGCCAGGCCGCTCAGCTCCGGCGCCCAGTTGTTCGGCATGTCGCCGTACATGGCGTCGAGGAACAGCGGGTAGCTGTCGCTGCTCAATACCGCTTCCACTTCGCGCGCGCACATTTTCGCGGTGTCGATATCCCACTGCGGAGTGATGCCGGCGTGCGCCATCACCAGCTTTTGCTCATCGTCCACCTGCAGCACCGGTTGGCGGCGCAGCCAGTTGATCAGTTCGTCGGCGTCAGGCGCCTCCAGCAGCGGGGTGATGCGATCTTTGGGTTTGTTGCGGCTGATGCCGGCGTAAACCGCCAGCAGGTGCAGATCGTGGTTGCCCAGCACCATGCGCACCGCCGGGCCGAGCGAGCGCACGTAGCGCAGCACGTCCAGCGAGGCGGGGCCGCGCGCCACCAGATCGCCGGTCAGCCACAGTTGATCGCGCTCGGGATCGAACGCAGCCTGAGCCAGCAGCGACTTCAGTTCATCGAAACAGCCGTGAACGTCGCCGATAAGGTATGTCGACATAATTAATGGATCAGCGTTGGAATGGCTAAGCGAAACACGGGAATAGCGGTGCGGAACGGCTGACCCTGATGGTCAACCATTTCGTAATGGCCTTCCATGGTGCCCAGCGGCGTTTCCAGAATGGCGCCGCTGGTGTACTGAAACTCTCCGCCGGGCGGAATGACGGGCTGTTCGCCGATCACGCCTTCGCCCTGGACTTCGGTTTGGCGGCCGTTGCTGTTGGTGATCAGCCAGTAACGGCCCAGCAGTTGCACGTCGGTCCGCCCCAGATTGCGGATGGTGATGGTATAGGCGAAGACGTAACGCTCTTCTTCAGGGATCGACTGTGATTCCACATAGATGCTCTGAACCTGAATACACACGCGGGGCGAATCAATCATGACAACAACTCCTTATTGCTGCGGCGCCGGATTGGCTGACAGCCAGTTGGCCAGCTTGCAGTACTGCGCCACAGAAATATTCTCTGCTCTGAGCGAAGGATCGACGCCCAGTTCCATCAGCTGTTCCGGCGTGAACAGGTCGCCCAGGCTGTTGCGGATGGTTTTCCGCCGTTGGTTGAACGCCTGCGTGGTGATGCGGCTCAACATGCGCACGTCGCCCACCGGGTTCGGCAGCACGCTGTGCGGCACCAGACGCACCACGGCGGAATCGACCTTCGGCGGCGGCGCGAACGCGGTCGGCGGCACTTCCAGCACCGGAATGACGTTGCAGTAGTACTGCGCCATCACGGTCAAACGCCCGTAGGCCTTGCTGTTTGGGCCGGCCACCAGACGGTTGACCACCTCTTTTTGCAACATAAAGTGCATGTCGCGGATTGCCTGAGTATAGCTGAAAAGGTGGAACATCAGCGGCGTCGAAATATTGTACGGCAGGTTACCAAATACGCGCAGCGGTTGGCCAGCTTCCTCGGCCAGTTCGGCGAAATTCACCGTCATGGCGTCCTGCTGGTGGATGGTCAGCTTGTCTTTCAACCGTGGGTGGTTCTCCAACCGGGTGGCCAGATCGCGGTCCAGTTCGATCACCGTCATGCGGTCCATGCGTGCGCCGACCGGCTCGGTCAAGGCGCCGAGGCCGGGGCCGATCTCGACCACCGCTTCGCCCGGTTGCGGGTGAATGGCGGAGACAATGCTATCGATGACAAACTGATCGGTTAAAAAGTTTTGTCCAAAGCGTTTGCGGGCAAAGTGCCCTTGGTGGACTCTGTTATTCATTACAATTAATTATCATTTTAATGGCGAGATTCAGGGCCGTTTGGAAACTGCCGACATCGGCGGTGCCGGTGCCGGCCAGTTCCAGAGCGGTACCGTGGTCGACCGAGGTGCGTATGAAAGGCAAACCGAGGGTGATATTCACCGCGCGGCCGAACCCTTGGTATTTTAGCACCGGCAGCCCCTGATCGTGATACATCGCCAGCACCGCATCGGCATCTTGCAGATATTTGGGCTGGAACAGGGTGTCCGCCGGCAGCGGGCCGATCAGATGGATACCGTCAGCGCGCAGCGCGTCGAGCGCCGGGATGATGGTGTCTATCTCTTCGCGCCCCATATGGCCGCCTTCCCCGGCGTGGGGATTCAGACCGCAGACGTAAATGTGCGGCTGGGCGATGCCAAATTTGGTTTTCAGATCGTGGTCGAGAATGCGAATGACTTCGAACAGGCTCTGCTGCGTGATGGCGCCCGGCACCGCCAGCAGCGGCAGGTGGGTGGTCGCCAGCGCCACGCGCAGCTCTTCGGTCGCGAGCATCATCACCACGCGATCGCAGCGGCTGCGATCGGCAAAGAATTCGGTATGGCCGATAAACGGCACGCCGGCGTCGTTGATCACGCCTTTGTTCACCGGGCCGGTGATCAGGGCGGAAAACTCGCCGTTCAGGCAACCGTCGCAGGCGCGCGCCAGGGTTTCCACCACGTAGGCGCTGTTGCCTACGTTCAGTTCACCGGCGGTGACCGGCTGAGCGAGCGACACCGGCAGCACGGTCAGCGTGCCGGCGCGTTGCGCCTCGGCCGGTTGCTGCGGTTGGTAGTCGCGCAGCGTCAGCGGTAGGCCCAAACGCTTGGCGCGTTCAAGCAGCAGGGCCGGATCGGCGCACACCACCAGCTCAACAGGCCAATCCTGTTGCGCCAGGGCGGCTACCAAATCCGGCCCCACCCCGGCGGGTTCGCCGGGGGTAATGACGACGCGTTTATTGCTGTGCATCGCTGCCATCGAGGATCTTCACGTAAGCCTGGGCGCGCTGTTCCTGCATCCAGGTCTGCGCCTCTTCGGCGAACTTACGGTTGAACAGCATGCGGTAAGCGCGATCTTTCTGCGCGGCGTCGGTTTTATCCACCTGACGGGTATCCAGCAGCTGAATCAGGTGCCAACCGAAGGAAGAGTGCACCGGCGCGCTGATTTCACCTTTGCTCAGCTTCAGCAACGCATCGCGGAAGGCCGGATCGTAGATGTCCGGGGAGGCCCAGCCCAGATCGCCGCCCTGCATGGCGGAACCCGGATCCTGCGACAGCTGTTTGGCTTCGTCGGCGAATTTGGCGCGGCCGCTCTTGATCGCTTCCGCAACGGATTGCAGCTTGGCGCGCGCCTGATCGTCAGTCAGCACCACCGAAGGCTTCAGCAGGATGTGACGGGCGTGCACTTCGGTGACCGACACCGACTGGCTCGCGCCGCGGATGTCGTTCACTTTCAGGATGTGGAAGCCGACGCCGGAACGGATTGGGCCGACGACGTCGCCTTTCTTGGCGCTCACCAGACGTTCAGCGAACAGGGTCGGGATCTCTTGCAGCTTGCCCCAGCCCATGTTGCCGCCTTTCAGCGCCTGAGAATCGGCGGAGTAGGTGATCGCCAGCTTGCCGAAGTCGGCGCCGCTGTTGATCTCACCCACCAGGCGTTTGGCCAGCTCTTCGGCTTTATCGACCTGCTGCTGCGACGGGTTTTCCGGCAGCGGGATCAGGATGTGGCTGATGTTCATTTCGGTGTCGCTGCCGTTCTGCGCGCCCACCTGTTTGGCCAGCGCGTCCACTTCCTGCGGCAGGATGGTGACGCGGCGGCGCACTTCGTTATTACGCACTTCGGAAATCAGCATCTCTTTGCGGATCTGCGAACGGTAGGTGTTGTAGTTCAACCCTTCGTACGACAGGCGGCTGCGCAGCTGATCGACGTTCATGCGGTTCTGCGCGGCGATGTTGGCGATCGCTTTGTCCAGCTCAGCGTCGGACACGGTGATGCCCATTTTCTTGGCCATCTGCAGCTGGATATTATCCATGATCAGCCGTTCGATGATCTGATGGCGCAGCGTCTTGTCGTCCGGCAACTGTTGGCCGGCCTGCTGGGCGTTGAGCTTGACTGACTGCAACAGACCGTTGACGTCGCTTTCGAGTACCACGCCGTTATCCACGACGGCGGCGACTTTATCCACTTCTTGGGGTGCTGCGAACGCGGCATTGGCGCAAACCACCAATCCGAGAATAAGCGTTCTCCAGTTCTTCATACATTTCCCATTATGTAATCCGCAAATGCGGGTGAAAGTTCTCGTTTTCAAAGTGTTGCAAAGCGTCAGAATGCGCGCTGATACGGCAGAATGCCGGAGCGCATCATTTCCGCGGAGCCGAGACTATGATCGCTGCTCAGGCCGCGCAGTTCGACGTTGAACGAAACTCTGTTGTCGTAAACGCTGGTATTGTTGCTGTTGTTCCAGTCGGTGATCTTGCGCTCATAGCCCAGGGTCACCGCCCAGCAGCAGGTGTTATACTTCAGCCCCACCAGCTGATCGGCGGATTGTTTGGCGCGGGTGTCGTAGTAGTACGCCCCGACGACCGCCCAACGATCGGCGATCGGCCAGCTGCCGGTGATGCCCACCTGCGAGATGCCGTCCTGGAAGGCCGGAATCGTTTTGGTGTTCAACGCTGTCTGGATGTATTCCGGCGTGGCGTAACGGTAGTTCAGCTGCACCACGCGCTCGGCGTCCTGGCGGTATTCCACCACGCCGTTGCCCAGCGAGACGCTGTTCAGGCGGGTGTCGTACTGCAGGCCGCCGCGCAGGCCCCAACGATCGTCGATTTTCCAATAGGTATCGCCGGCCCAGGCCACGCTGCCGGTATCGTCGTTGTTATCGTATCCCGTCACCTGATCGCCGGTGCGCGAACGGCTGAAGTAGTAGATTTGACCCACGGAAGCGTTAAAACGTTCCACCAGCGCGTCATCATAAATGCGCGTGGTCAAACCGGTGGATACGCGGTTCTGCGAAGCGATGCGATCCAGGCCGCTGTAGGTGCGGTCGCGGAACAGGCCGGAGTAGTCGGTCTGCAGCAGCGTGGTGTCGTAGGTGTAGATGTTGCTCTGGTCGCGGTACGGCACGTACAGGTACTGCACGCGCGGCTCCAGCGTCTGGGTGGCGCCTTCGGCCCAGATCATCGGCCGCTCGAACACCAGCTTGCCGTCGACCTTGAATTGAGGCAGTACGCGGTTGACCGAGTCATCAAGATCCGGCGCAGCGACGCCTTTGCGGCTCTGGTAGTTGGCGGCGAAACCGTCAGGAATATCCTGCTGGTAGTGGGTCGCCATCACTTTGGCTTCGGTGTTCAGGCTGGCCCAGCCGTTGGTGAGCGGCAGACTCAGCGTCGGCTCCATATGCAGACGGGTGGCGTCCGGGCTGTACGGGTTGACGCTGGTGAACTTGGCCGCCTGGCCGTAAATATGGAAGTCGAACGGACCGAGGTCGTTCTTGTAATAGTTCAGATCCAGCTGCGGCTGGACTTTATACGACTCCGACTGTGAACGATCGGTATCGTCGTAAATCTGGAACTGCTTGGAGCTCAGCGTGGCGTTCCAGTTTTCGTTGGCGTAGCCGAGGCTGAATTTCTGCGTGGCGTAGCCGTCGGTAGTGGAACCGTACTTGGAGTCCAGATCGGTGAAGTATTTGGAATCGCTGACCTTGGTGTAGTCGACGTTGAAGCGCCACACCTGATCCATGACGCCGTTGTGGTTCCAGTAGAACAGCCAGCGTTTGCTGTCCTCATGATCTTTGCCGTATTCCTTGTCGTCCGGCAGCCAGTCGAACTCCATCAGGCCGAGGCCCGGCTGCACCAGATAGCGGAACTCGGTCTGCCACTGCAGGCCGCGTTTGGACATATAGTGCGGCGTGATGGTGGCATCGTAGTTCGGTGCGATGTTCCAGTAGTACGGCAACATGAACTCGAAGCCGTTGTTGCTGCCGTACTTGGCGTTGGGGATCAGGAAACCGGAACGGCGCTTGTCGCCGACCGGCAGCTGCAGGTACGGGCTGTAGAACACCGGCACGCCGCCGATGCGGAAGCGGGCGTTCCATATTTCCGCCACCTGCTCTTCGCGATCGTGGATCACTTCGGAACCGACCACGCTCCAGCTGTCGTCGCCCGGCAGACAGGAGGTAAAGGTGCCGTTTTCCAGGATGGTGTAACGGTTGGCGCCGCGCATTTTCATCTTGTCGGCGTCGCCGCGCCCCTGACGGCCGACCATCTGGTAGTCGCCTTCATAGACGTCGGTATCTTTGGTATTCAGGTTCGACCAGGCCTTCGGGCCTTTCAGTTTGATCTGATTGTCGCTGTAGTGCACGTCGCCGGTGGCGGTGACGGTGCGCACCGGTTCCGTCTGGCCAGGGTTTTCCGTCTGGTTCAGCTCGACTTCTTTGGCGGTCAGGGTGCTGTTGCCCTGCTCGATATGCACGTTGCCGCTGAACAGGGCGCTTTTGGGGTAGTCAGCGCGCGAGTCATCGGCATTGATGGTCACCGGCTGGCTGTTCGGATCGCCGCTGACCAAAGGCTTGTCGTAAACGGGAACGCCAAGCATGCATTGCTCGGCCAGATCAGCCAGCGCATGCTGACTGTAGAGTGCCGTCCAAATCATCGTGGCCAGCAGTGTTGGGAAACTTTTTTTCATACGCGGTTTTGGTGTTCCGTCATCAGAGGCGTCGTGTCCGGCAAACGGTCAGAGACTATATTACTCATCTGCGTTGCGCTAGTGCTAAATCCAGCCGTTTACTTGCGTCGTCGTTAGGCGCAAAGATAAATGACAGGTATGATAATCCAAATTCTAGGAAAAATCGCCTGCGCCCTTTCCTGAAGCGAAGGAGAGCGGGCGGCTTTCGGCATGATAATTGAGGAGTATATGCAGTATTGGGGAAAACTGCTCGGCGTCATCGTCGCCATCTGGTCTGGCGCGGGATTCTGGGGTGTAGTTCTGGGGCTGATTATCGGTCATATGATCGATACGGCGCGCAGCAACAAGCGCAGCCGGGGGTTTTTCACCGACCAGCAAACGCGGCAAACGCTGTTTTTCCGCACCACTTTTCAGGTGATGGGCCACCTGACCAAATCCAAGGGACGCGTTACCGAGGCGGATATCCAGATCGCCAGCCTGTTCATGGATCGCCTGCAGCTACACGGCGAAGCGCGCACCGCGGCGCAGCAGGCGTTCCGCGAGGGCAAACAGAGCCAGTTCCCGCTGCGTGAGACGCTGCAGCAGTTCCGCAGCATCTGTTTCGGCCGCTTCGATCTGATTCGGATGTTTCTGGAAATTCAGATCCAGGCGGCGTTCGCCGACGGCTCGCTGCACCCGAACGAACGTCAGGTGCTGTACGTCATCGCCGAAGAACTCGGCATTTCGCGCGCGCAGTTCGATCAGTTCCTCAGCATGATGGAGGGCGGGCGTCAGTTCGGCGGCGGTCAGCAGGGCGGGTATTCGCAGGGCGGCTATCAGCAGGCTCAGCGCGGCCCGACGCTCGACGATGCCTGCAAGGTGCTCGGCGTGCGCAGCAGCGACGATGCCGCCACCATCAAACGCGCCTACCGCAAGCTGATGAGCGAACACCATCCGGATAAGCTGGTGGCGAAGGGCTTGCCGCCGCAGATGATGGAAATGGCCAAGCAGAAAGCGCAGGAGATCCAGGCGGCGTACGACCTGATCAAACGCGAGAAAGGCTTCAAATAACGATACCCGTCATACTTCGAGCCGCAGGTGTATTGGCTGCCCGCGCTTACCCCGGTCACGTACTTTTTGTACGCTCCCGGGGCTGCGCTTGCTTGCCGCCTTCCTGCAACTCGAATTATTTAGGGTATCCCTGAGCGGTGGGCTCAGAAATCCGGCTCGGCGCGAAAGTGCATCGGCGTCTGGAAGGCGGGGTGGGTGATGCGCAGCTCTTGCGCATGCAGCTGTAGCCGTGGCGCCATCGCCTTAGCCTCCGGCGGGGCGTAGAAACCGTCGCCGAGGATCGGATGCCCCAGCGCCAGCATGTGCACCCGCAGCTGATGCGAGCGGCCGGTGATCGGCGTCAGCTTCACGCGCGTGCTGCCGTCGGCGTCGCGCGACAGCACCTGATATTCCGTTTGCGCCGCTTTGCCGGTGTCAAAACACACCTTTTGCAGCGGCCGGTTCGGCCAATCGCAGATCAGCGGCAAATCCACCAGTCCTTCGTCATGTTCCATATGCCCCCAAACGCGGGCGATATAGGATTTCTTCGGCTCGCGTTCGCGGAATTGACGCTTCAGCTCACGTTCGGCGGCCTTGTTGAGCGCCACCACGATCACCCCGCTGGTGGCCATGTCCAGCCGGTGCACCGATTCGGCGGCTGGATGATCGGCCTGAATGCGGGTCATCAGGCTGTCTTTGTTTTCCGGCGCGCGGCCGGGCACCGACAGCAAGCCGCTGGGCTTGTTGACCACCATGATGTGTTCATCCTGATACAGGATGTGCAGCGGGTCCTGCGGGGGATTGTAGGGTTCCATCTTGGCTCCGCGAAAAGGGCCGAACGGGGAGACGGTTGCCTCCCCATGTCGCGCCGGTTACTGGTGGGTGACCACCACCAGACGAATGGCGTCCAGGCGCCAGCCGGCTTCATTGAGGTTGGCCAGCACCTGACGGCGGTTGAACTCCAGCGCTTCGACTTCGTCGTCGCGGATGTTCGGGTTGACCGCCTTCAGCGCTTCCAGACGCGCCAGCTCGGCGCTCAGCTTGTCGTCCGCTTCTTGCTTCGCCTGTTCGATCAGCGTGCGCGCCTGCGCTTCCACCAGGCTTTCCGCCTGCTGCAGCATGGCGTGCACGTCTTGCTGCACGGCGTTGACCAGCTTGCTGGAGGTGTGGCGGTTGACCGCGTTCAACTGACGGTTGAAGCTTTCGAACTCGACCTGCGCCGCCAGGTTGGTGCCCTTGCGATCCATCAGCATGCGGATCGGCGTCGGCGGCAGGAAGCGGGTCAGCTGCAGGTGTTTCGGCGCCTGGGCTTCCACCACGTACACCAGCTCAACCAGCAGGGTGCCGACCGGCAACGCTTTGTTTTTCAACAGGGACACCGCGCAGCTGCCGGTATCGCCGGACAGGATCAGATCCAGGCCGTTGCGGATGATCGGGTGTTCCCAGCTGACGAACTGCGCGTCTTCACGTGACAGCGCCCGATCGCGATCGAAGGTGACGGTGCAGCCGTCCTGCGGCAGGCCCGGGAAGTCCGGCACCAACATATGGTCGGACGGCGTCAGCACGATCAGGTTGTCGCTGCGGTCTTCCTGATTGATGCCGACGATGTCGAACAGGTTGAGCGCGAAGCCCACCAGGTTGACATCGTTATCTTGCTCGGCGATGGCGGCGGCCAGCGCCTGGGCCTTGTCGCCGCCGTTGGAGTGCATCTCCAGCAGACGGTCGCGGCCCTGTTCCAGCTGCGCTTTCAACTGGTCATGCTGCTGGCGGCAGGCGTGGATGAATTCGTCCAGGCCTTCCTGCTCGGTCGGCGCGGCCAGATAGCCGATCAACTGCTCGTAGCAGCTGTCGTAGATGGTGCGGCCGGTCGGGCAGGTGTGTTCGAAGGCGTCGAGCCCTTCGTGGAACCAGCGGCCCAGCACCGCCTGTGCGGTGTGCTCCAGGTAAGGCACCATGATTTGGATATCGTGCATCTGGCCGATACGGTCCAGACGGCCGATGCGCTGTTCCAGCAGATCCGGGTTGAACGGCAGATCGAACATCACCAGTTGGCTGGCGAACTGGAAGTTGCGGCCTTCGGAACCGATCTCGGAACACAGCAGCACCTGCGCGCCTTCCTCTTCGGAGGCGAAGTAGGCGGCGGCGCGGTCGCGCTCGATGATCGACAGCCCTTCGTGGAACACCGCGGCGCGGATCGCTTCACGCTCGCGCAGCACCTGCTCCAACTGCAGCGCAGTATCGGCCTTGGCGCAGATCACCAGCACCTTTTCGTTGCGGTTGGCCAGCAGGTAATCCAGCAACCATTCGACGCGCGGGTCGAAGTTCCACCAGGTGGCGTTTTCGCCTTCGAATTCCTGATAGATCTGCTCCGGGTACAGCATGTCGCGCGCGCGCGCTTCGACGGATTTCTTGGCGCCCATGATGCCGGACACTTTGATCGCGGTCTGATATTGGGTTGGCAACGGCAGCTTGATCTGGTGCAGGTTGCGGTGCGGGAAGCCCTTCACGCCGTTACGGGTGTTGCGGAACAGCACGCGGCTGGTGCCGTGGCGATCCATCAGCATGGCCACCAGCTCCTGGCGCGCCTGCTCGGCGTTGTCGCCTTCGCTGTTGGCCGCTTTGAGCAGCGGTTCGATGTCCTGCTCGTCGATCAGCTCGCCCAGCAGGTTAAGCTTGTCGTCGGCCAGGCGTTCACCGCTCAGCAGCAGGGTGACGGCGTCGGCCACCGGACGGTATTTCTGCTGTTCGGCGACGAACTCGCCGTAGTCGTGGAAACGGTTCGGATCGAGCAGGCGCAGGCGCGCAAAGTGGCTCTGTTGACCCAGCTGTTCCGGGGTGGCGGTCAGCAGCAGTACGCCGGGGATATGCTCGGCCAACTGTTCGATCACCTGATATTCGCGGCTCGGCGCTTCTTCGCTCCAGGCCAGGTGGTGCGCTTCATCGACCACCAGCAGATCCCACTGGGCGTCCGCCAGCTCTTCCAGGCGCTGCTTGTTGCGGCGCACGAAGTCCAGCGAGCAGATCACCAGCTGTTCGGTCTCGAACGGGTTGCTGCTGTCGAGCTTGGCTTCGGCGTAGCGGCTGTCGTCGAACAGCGAGAAATAGAGGTTGAAGCGGCGCATCATCTCTACCAGCCACTGGTGCTGCAGCGTTTCCGGCACCACGATCAGCACGCGCTCGGCGCGGCCCGCCAGCAGTTGCTGGTGGATGATCATGCCGGCTTCGATGGTTTTGCCGAGGCCGACTTCGTCCGCCAGCAGAACGCGCGGCGCATGGCGCTGGCCGACTTCATGAGCGATGTGCAGCTGGTGCGGGATCAGGCTGGCGCGCATGCCGCGCAGGCCGGCGAACGGCAGGCGATACTGCTCGCTCTGGTATTTGCGGGCGCGAAAACGCAGCGCGAAACGATCCATGCGGTCGATTTGGCCGGCGAACAGGCGATCCTGCGGCTTGCTGAAGGTCAGTTTGCTGTCCAGCAGCACTTCGCGCATCGCCACGCCGCTTTCCTGGGTATCCAGGCGGGTGCCGATATAGGTCAACAGACCGTTTTCCTCTTTCACCTCTTCCACCTGCAGCTGCCACCCCTCGTGGCTGCTGACGGTATCGCCCGGGTTGAACATCACGCGGGTGATCGGCGAATCGTTTCTGGCATAGAGGCGGTTTTCACCGGTGGCGGGGAAAAGCAGGGTAATCATGCGCGCGTCCAGCGCCACGACGGTGCCCAGTCCTAATTCGCTTTCCGTGTCGCTGATCCAGCGTTGACCAAGAGTAAAAGGCATATATTGTCGGCTCGATTCTTTGTAAGTAAGTCTTGTTACCGGGCGGGAAGGGCCGCGGCACCTGTACTGAACGTCTGCTAATCCCGGTTTGTTTTAAATTTGGCGGGCAATAGCCGTTCACGCCATGCAGACGTCGCGAGACGGCAGGGCTAAGCGTGGTTCAGTTTTGGGAAGGGCGCTATGGTAATGGAAGGCGGCGCGTTCGTCACCTGCAAAACCGGATGATTTTTCTTAACCTGGCGCAATCTCAAAACAGCCCCATCTGCCCGGTGACCAGCGTGGTGAAGTCGTCGTGCAAGAAAGGGAGTATAGCGTCTGCCACCGGTTGCAGCTGGCGTTCAAGGTAGTGCTGATAATCGATGGGCGAATGGCGGGTTTCCAGCGGTTCCGGCCCGGCCACGGTCATCACGTAGCTGATCCAGCCGCCGTTCTGATACTGCAGCGGCCGCCCCTGACTGCGGTTGTAGTCGTCGGCGATGCGCGCGGCGCGGGCGTGCGGCGGCACGTTGCGCTGATAGTCATCGAGCTTTCTGCGCAGCCGTTTGCGGTACACCAGTTGATCGTCGAAGTCGCCGTTCAGGGTTTTGCCGACGTAGTCGCGCACATAGTCCTGATAAGGTTGCCGTTTGAAGATGCGCTGATAGAGCTGCTGCTGGAACTGCTGCGCCAGCGGCGTCCAGTCGGTGCGCACCGTTTCCAGGCCTTTATACACCATCTCTTCCTCGCCGTCGGCGCGCGCGACCAGGCCGGCGTAGCGTTTTTTGCTGCCCTGTTCGGCGCCGCGAATGGTCGGCATCAGGAAGCGGGAATAGTGGGTTTCGAACTCCAGCTCCAGCGCGTTCTCCAGCCCGAACTGCTGTTGCAGATGCTGCTGCCACCAGGCGTTGACCCGTTGCACCAGCGCCCGGCCGATCTGCGCCGCCTGTTGCTCGTCATGCGGCTGTTTCAGCCAGACGAAGGTGGAGTCGGTGTCGCCGTAAATCACCTGATAGCCTTCGGCTTCGATCAGCTCGCGGGTTTGGCGCATGATCTCGTGGCCGCGCAGGGTGATCGACGACGCCAGCCGCGGATCGAAGAAGCGGCAGCCGCTCGATCCCAGCACGCCGTACAGCGCGTTCATGATGATCTTCAGCGCCTGCGACAGCGGCTTGTTGTGCTGGCGTTTGGCGGCCTCGCGCCCTTGCCAGATCTGCTCGACGATCGCCGGCAGGCAGTGTTTGCTGCGCGAGAAGCGGGCGTTGCGAAAGCCGGGCACCGAGTCGGCGTCGTTTGGGTGGCGCATGCCTTCCACCAACCCGACCGGATCGATCAGGAAGGTGCGGATGATCGACGGGTACAGGCTTTTATAGTCCAGCACCAGCACCGAGTCGTACAGGCCGGGCCGGGAATCCATCACGAAGCCGCCGGGGCTGTGCTCTTCCGGCTGTTCGCCGAGGTTGGGGGCGACAAAGCCAAGGCGATGCATGCGCGGCATATAGAGGTGGCTGAAGGCCGCCACCGATCCGCCGCTGCGATCGGCCGCCAGCCCGGTGACGGTGGCGCGCTCCAGCAGGAAGTTGAGCAGATCGGCCTTGGCGAAGATGCGCGTCACCAGTTCACAGTCCTTCAGGTTGTAGCGTGCCAGCGCCGGCTTGTCTTCGGCGAAGCGCCGGTCGATCTCCGCCATGCGTTGATAAGGATTGTCGATCGCCTTGCCTTCGCCCAGCAGTTCCTGCGAAACGTACTCCAGGCTGAAGGAGGGAAAATTCCAGGTGGCGGATTTCAGCGCCTCGATGCCGTCGATGATCAGGCGGCCGGCGGCGGCGGCGAAAAAGTGATTCTGCTTGAAGCCATGCTCGCGCCACTCCAGCAGGTTGCCGCCACGTCCCAGCCGCAGCGGGATTTGGTAGCGCTCGGCGTGCTTCTGCAGCACTCGCAGATCGAACTGCACCAGGTTCCAGCCGATGATGGCGTCGGGATCGTGCCGCTCCAGCCAGGCGTTCAACTGCTCCAGCAGCTGAGGGCGGCTGGCGCAGTACTCCAGATCGAAATCCAGCGGCGCATCGCCGCCGTTGGCCGGCCCCAGCATATAGACCTGACGCTGGCCGCAGCCCTCCAGCGCGATAGAGTAAAGTTCGCCGTGGGCGGTGGTTTCGATATCCAGCGACACCAGTTTTAGCGTTGGACGGTACTCCGGCGCCGGCTTCATCTGGCCGTTGAGCAACGGGCCGCCGCCGTCGGGGCTGCCGTTGAACCATACCGGCGCGGTGATGAAGCGTTCCATCAGGTAACGCTCCGGCGGGCGAATGTCGGCCTCGTAGACCGTAACGCCGCCTTCCCGCAGCAGTTTTTCCAGCTTGATGAGCTGACGGTGCTGGCGGCAGTACAGCCCCAGCATCGGGCGGTGATGAAAATCCGTCAGCGCCAGCGGTTTTAGTTCGACTTGCCGCTCTTCCCGCAGCAGCAGTTCCGCGCGCTGCCTTTGTTCGGCGGGGATAAACGCCACCGAGGTCTGCGGCGGCAGACGCAGCTGACGCGGGCCTGCGTCGGTCGCCAGCCAAAATTCGACCTCGGTGCCGGCTGGCGTGTCGCGCCAGTGGCGAGTGAGCAGGAAACCCTGTTGCAGTGCAGTCATAACCCCTTCGTTTTCCACCGGGCGGCGTGCGCGACGTTCAGCGTGATGTCGGTTTTGGCGCTAATATAGATAAATTATAGTATGGGTTTTTATACAGTAATTGTCCATCGCCGCGCGGCGTTGCCAAATACGCATACAATTCATCGATTGACTCGTCAGCGGCGGCGCTGGAAAATCCTCCGCCCCGTTTGGCCCGAATAATCCGCAGAGGTGTAATGGAAGCCTATTTACAAGATTTGATCACCCAGTCACTGGCTTTCACCCTGATGGTCGTCCTGCTGGTCGCTTTTCTGGAGTCGCTGGCGCTGGTGGGGCTGTTGCTGCCCGGCACGGTGATGATGGCCAGCATCGGCGCGCTGATCGGCAGCGGCAAGGTGGACTTTTACTACGCCTGGGCGGCGGGCATCGTCGGCTGTCTGCTCGGCGACTGGATCTCTTATTTCGTCGGCCGCGCGTTCAAGGGGCCTTTACACCGTTGGTCATTCCTGAAGAAGAACAAGGCGCTGCTCGACAAAACCGAGCATGCCTTGCACCAGCACAGCATGGCGACCATTCTGATCGGCCGCTTCGTCGGCCCGACGCGCCCGCTGGTGCCAATGGTGGCCGGCATGCTCGATTTGCCGCCGTACAAGTTCGCGCTGCCGAACATCATCGGTTGCCTGACCTGGCCGCCGGTTTATTTCTTCCCCGGCATTCTGGCGGGCGTGGCGATCGATATTCCCGCCGGCGCCGACAGCGCGATGTTCAAGTGGCTGCTGCTCGCGGCGGCGCTGCTGGTCTGGCTGGCGGTATGGTTGAGCTGGCGTTGGTGGCGTGAGGGTAAGCGCAACGCCGATCGACTGAGCCGTTGGCTGACGCCGCTGCGGCTGCGCGTGGTTTGCGGATTGAGTTGGCTGGCGGCGCTGGCGGTCGGTTATGCGCTGAGTCAGCAGCCGCTGATGCCGGTGTATCGCCACCTGCTGTGGCAGGTGTTGTCGGGTCAATGACCAAAGGGGGCGAAAGCCCCCGTTCGCCTTATTGGAAGAACGCTTCCAGCTGTTCAAATACCCGCACGTCTTCGCTGTGGCGCTTCACCTGCAGCACGTCTTCCAGCTTTTCCACCTGGCTGATCATTTGCTCCAGCCGCTGATCGTCGGCGACCAATAGCCAAATGCGGCTCTGCTGGCCGTCTTTTAGCGGCAGACACAGAATGCCTTCGACGTTGAACGCGCGGCGGGCGAACAGCCCGCAAACGTGCGACATCACGCCGGGATGGTTACGCACTGCCAGCTCCAGGATCACTTGGGGTTTATCTTGTGGTTGCAGCATGGCTTATTCTCCAATCATGTCGATGTTGGCGGCGCCCGGCGGCACCATCGGGAATACTTTTTCGTTGATATCGATCAGCGCGTGGATCAGGCAGGGGCCCGGGCGTTGGATCGCCTCGGCCAGCGCCGCCTGCGGATCTTCCGCGGCGTTCAGATCGCAGGTATCCAGCCCGAATCCGGCGGCGATCTTCAGGAAGTCGGTGCGCTTCGGGTAGGCGGCGGCGAAGATGCGCTGCTGGTAGAACAGGGTTTGCTGCTGGTGCACCAGCCCCAGCGCCTGGTTGTTCATCAAAATGATTTTCACGTCCAGATTGTGCTCGACCGCGGTGGCCATTTCCTGAATGTTCATCATCAGGCTGCCGTCGCCGGAGAAGCACAGCACTTTGCGCTCGGGCTCCGCCAGCGCTGCGCCGATCGCCGCCGGCAGACCGAAGCCCATGGTGCCCAGACCGCCCGACGTCAGCCACTGGCGCGGCCGGCTCAGCGGATAGGCTTGCGCCACCCACATCTGATGCTGGCCTACGTCGGTGGTGATGATGGCGCTGTCGTCCACACAGCGCGCGGCGGCCAGCACCAGGCCGTAATGGCTCAGCGGATCGTCGGCGTTCGGCATGTTGAACGGGAATTCGCGTTTCAGGTCATTGACGGTGTTCAGCCATGCGCTGCGCGGCTGCGTGTCGATCTGCGGCAGCAACTGGCGCAGCACCTGGCCGACGTCGGCATGGATCGCAACGTTGGCCTGTTTGACCTTGCCCAGCTCGGCGCGGTCGATATCCACATGAATGATGGCGGCGTTAGGGCAGAACTGCTCGGTTTTGCCGATCGCCCGATCGTCGAAGCGCGCGCCCAGCACGATCAGCAGATCGGCTTCCTGCAGAATGAAGTTGGTGCTGCGCGCCGCGTGCATGCCCAGCATGCCCAGCGACAGCGGGTGTTCCACCGGCATCGCGCCCAGCGCCATCAGCGTCATGGTGGTGGGCAGACCGGCGCGTTCGGCCAGTTCCACCGCTTGCCGGTGGGCGTCGGCGCAGATGATGCCGCCGCCCAGGTAGAGGATCGGGCGTTTCGCCTGATTGATCATCGCGGCCGCTTGCGAAACCAGCGCCGGATCGAAGCTTGGAGCGGCGTCCGGCACGGCGATCGGCGGCAGCTCTTCCAGCGTGATGGTGGCGGTTTGCACGTCTTTCGGCACATCGATCCAGACCGGGCCGGGGCGGCCGGACTCGGCGATACGGAAGGCGTCGCCAATCACCTGCGGCAGTTCACGGATATCGCGCACCAGATGGTTGTGCTTGGTGATCGGGATGGAAATGCCGTAGGTATCCACTTCCTGGAAGGCGTCGGTGCCGATCATCGAGGAGGGCACCTGACCGGTGATGCACACCAGCGGAATGGAGTCGAGCTTGGCGTCGGCGATGGCGGTGACCAGGTTGGTGGCGCCCGGCCCGCTGGAGGCGATGCACACCGCCGCCTTGCCGTTGGCGCGCGCCATGCCTTGCGCCATAAAGCCCGCGCCCTGTTCGTGGCGCGCCAGCACGTGGTGAATGCGGGTGCTTTGGCTCAGCGCGTCATACAGCGGCAGCGCGGCGCCGCCGGGAATGCCGGCGACGGTGGTGATGCCCTGACGCTCCAGCAGATGAACGATCAATTGTGCGCCGGTGAAGCGGGTACTCGGTTGAGGCGTGCCCGAAGTTGCCATGTTCCTGTCCTTTCTCAAGGCCGGTGAGCTTTGCTGGACAGGGTGCTAAAACAAGAAACCCCGCCCGGTTTGCGCCGGCGGGGTTTGGGAATCGATGCGTTGATTCGGACCCTACGGCGCATTGCCGACGACCACCACCACACGCACGACGACCACCGCGGCTGGTAGCGCGGTAACTAGTAGGGTCGAAGTCAGCGAGGATGCGATCACAGGGAACCTTATCATCAGTAAAAAAAGTCAGGTTTTTATAAAAACACAGGCGCAAAATTCGCACAACAGGTTTATTGGCGCAGCATAAAAAACGCGCGTCAGATCACGCTTTGCCCGAAATGCCCAGCACGCGCGCTTCGGGCGCGCTGCCGTCCATCAGGGCCTGCGTCGTGCCGTCGTAATAGATGTGGCCGTCGACCACCAGCAGCGTGCGCGGCGCGATGCGTGCGGCGTCGTCGAGGTTGTGCGACACCATCAGCAGCGTCAGGTTGCGCTGTTCGCATACCGTTTGCAGCAGCTGCAGCATCTCGTTGCGCAGCGCCGGATCGAGCGCCGAGAAGGGTTCGTCGAGCAACAGGATCGGCCGTTGGCGAATCAAACAGCGCGCCAGCGCGGCGCGCTGACGCTGGCCGCCGGAAAGTTGCGACGGCAGGCGCTCCAGGTGCTCTTCCAGGCCGACCTGACGGGCGATGTGCTCCCGCTGTTGGCGCTGTTGTTCAGTCAAGCGCAGACCGGGATCCAACCCCAGCCCGATGTTCTGCGCTACCGTCAGGTGCGCGAACAGGTTGTTCTCCTGAAACAGCATCGACACCGGCCGCTTGGCCGGCGGGGTGGCGGTGTGGTCTTCGCCGTTCAGCAGCAGCCGGCCGCTGGCCGCCGGCAGAAAACCGGCGATCAGGCTCAGCAAGGTGCTTTTACCGGCGCCGCTGGGGCCGAGCACCGCGACGCGCTCGCCCGGCTGGATGCGCAGATCAAAGCGCATCGGCAGGTGTTCATACAGGTAGGTCAGTTTTTCAAGCGTCAGCATGGCGGCCCGGTAAGCGTTCAATCAGGGTAAACAACAGGAAGCACAGCAGCAGCAACAGCAGCGCGGTCACCGCCCCGTCGTTGCTGCGGTAGGCGCCAATCTGCTGATACAGGTAAAAAGGCAGGGTACGGAAATGCTCGTTGCCAAACAAGGCGACCACGCCGAAGTCGCCGATCGACAGCACGCAGGCGAAGGCCAGCGCCTGCGCCAGCGGGCGGCGCAGGGCGCGCAGCTCAATCAGCCGCAGCCGTTGCCAGCCGCGGATATCCAGCGACAGGCACAGCGGATTGTAACGTTCGGCGAGGTCGCGCATCGGGTTCTCCAACACCTTTAGCGCGTAGGGCACCGCCATCAGCGCATTGGTGAGGATCACCAGCGCATAGGGCGACTGCGGCAACCCAATTGTATCGCTCAGCAGCAGGAAGAAGCCGGTGGCCAGCACGATGCCCGGCATCGCCAGGATCACCATGCCGCTCAGCTCCAGCGCCTGGCCGCCGTGCAGCTGCTGCCGCAGTTTCAGCTCGCGGCTGCTCCACAGCAGCATCATCGTGAGCGCCACGCACAGCAGCCCGGCGCCGAGGGCGATGCGCAGCGACGTGAACAGCGCCTGCCACAGCACCGGCTGGCGCAGCACGCTGACAATGGCCTGATTGGCGCCGTCGGCGATCACCGCCAGCAGAGGCGGCAGCAGCAGCAGCAGGGTGGCGGCGATCAGCAGAAAATCGCTGATGCGCCGCCACAGGCTGTCTTCCGGATTGCGCCAGCGCTGGGCGTGGGTATGCCCCACCGGCAATGCCTGGCTCAGGCGCTGACTGATCAACACCAGCCCGAGGCAACAGCCCAGCTGGATCAGCGCCAGCATGGCGGCACGCCCCAGATCGTAGTCGTAACTCAGCGCCTGGTAGATCGCCAGTTCGATGGTGGTGGCCTGCGGCCCGCCGCCCAGCGACAGCACGGTGGCGAAGCTGGCGAAGCACAGCATGAAGATCAGCGCGCCGCTCGGCAGGATCTGGCGACGCAGCGCCGGCCATTCGACGAAACGGAACTGCTGCCAGCCGTTCATACCCAGTTGGGCGGCCAGCTGGCGCTGCTCCACCGGAATGTTCTCCAGCGCCTGCAGCAACAGGCGGGTGGCCAGCGGCAGGTTAAAGAACAGGTGCGCCAGTAGAATGCCCTGCAGCCCGTAGGGCGAGAAGCCATACTCGACGCCCAGCCAGCCGCACAGCGTCGCCAGCCAGCCCTGGCGCCCATAGACGCTGAGCAGGCCGAACACCGCCACCAGCACCGGCAGCACCAGCGTCATGGCGCACAGCCGCAGCAGCAGCTGTCGGCCGGGGAAACGGCGGCGATAGAGCGCACGCGCCAGCAGAACGGCGGGCAGCACCGAAATCAGCGCCGACAACAGCGCCTGCCAGAAGGTGAAGCGCACCACGTGCCACAGGTAACTGTCCTGCCACAGGCCGCGCCAGTCGCTGTCCGGCGCGTGACGCCACAGTGAACCCATCGCCAGTGCGGCGACCAGCAGGATCACGCCGGCGGCCAGCAGCCCCGGCCAGAGCCAGCGGGGGATCAGCGGCTGACGGCGGTTTGCCATGCCCGGATCCAACCGCCGCGTTGTTTGGCCACCTCTTCGGCGCTGTATTGCAGCGCGGTCTGCGGCACGTTCATCTGCTCAAAACCGACGGGCAGCGGGGTGTTGATCACCGGGTACATCCAGTTGCCGGTCGGGATGGTGTTCTGGAATGCCGGCGTCACCATGAACTGCATGAAGCGCTCGGCCAGCTCAGGCTGTTTGGCGGCTTTCAGCTTGCCCGCCACTTCCACCTGCAGGTAGTGGCCTTCGCTGAACGTGGCGGCGGCGTAAAGGTCTTTTTTCTCTTCGATCAGGTGATAGGCCGGAGACGTGGTGTAGCTGAGCACCAGGTCGCCTTCGCCTTTCAGGAACAGGCCGTAGGCCTCGCTCCAGCCTTTGGTGACGGTGACGGTCTTCTTCGCCAGCTGCTGCCAGGCGGCCGGCGCCTTGTCGCCATACACTTTTTGCATCCACAGCAGCAGGCCGAGCCCCGGCGTGCTGGTGCGCGGATCTTCGTAGATCACTTTCCAGTTGCGGTCGCCGCTGACCAGCTCCTGCAGGCTTTTCGGCGGGTTCTTCAGTTTTTCTTTGTTGTAGACGAAGGCGAAGTACCCGTAGTCGTAAGGCACGAAGGTCGCGTCCTGCCAGCCGCCCGGCACCGTCAGCTTGGCGGTGTCGACGCCGCTTGGCGCGAACAGGCCGGTTTGCTGCGCCGCCTGCAGCAGGTTGTTGTCCAGCCCCAGCACCACGTCGGCGGCGCTGTTTTTGCCTTCCATGCGCAGGCGGTTCAGCAGCGAGACGCCGTCTTCCAGCGCGACGAACTTCAGTTCACAGCCGCATTCGGCTTCGAAGGCTTTTTTCACCGCCGGGCCAGGGCCCCAGTCGGCGGCGAAGGAATCGTAGGTGTAAACCGTCAGCGTCGGCTTGGCGAACGCCGGCGCGGCGCACAGCAGCAATAAGCAGGGCAGAAATTTTTTGACCACGTTGCACTCCTGAAAAATAAGGGGGCAAGGGCATCTGAGGGGGCGAGGCGGCGTCGCCGGTTCGCTGGGCTCAAATCCCTCCGCCGGTATTGACCGGATCAGGTTCGACGGGTGTGCTCTCAGCGGAAAATCGGGCTTATTAGGCGGCCCGGCTCTCCGCACCCCGTTGAGACGGCGCTATTGTAAAGATTAACCGACTTGGGCGAAAGGCGCTTATGTCTCCGGCGGGGCAAACCAGGCGGACTTGAAGTCGAACCAGCCGAGGGTGTTCATCCGCACGCCGCGCATGCTGCGCTGGCCGTGCAGCTGCAGCCAGTGGTGGAACAGCGGATGCAGCTGGTGGTTGCTGACCAGACGCTGGCAGAACTCCGCCAGCGGCAAGCGGTTGGCGCGCCACAGCGCCGCGTCCTGCGCCAGATCTTCGTTCATGCAGTGCTGCATCAGCGGCAGTTCGTACAGCGTGGCGAACAGCGAAAACTCCAGCGGCAGATAGAAGTTGGCGCTGCCGAGCCACAGATCGCTGCGCGCGTCGCCCTGGTGCCAGGTGGCGTAATCCACGCTTTGCACAATCAGGCGGATGCCGTGCTGCGCCAGCAGCGGTTCAATCGCCTGGCGAATGGCGTGAAACTCCGAATGCTCATTGAAGTGGGTCATCGTCAGTTCGGTCAACCCCGCCGGTTTGGGCTGCTGCGCCAGCGCGCGGTTGTGGTGCCAGCGGGGCAGCAGGCCGTACGCCGGCGACCAGTAGCGCTGGTAGAGCGGCCCGGCGCGGCTCAGCAGCGAAATGGGGTTGATCAATTCGCACAGCCAGCTGCGAATGGCGGGGTCGGCGGCCAGCGGGGAGCGCTGATCGAACAGCAAGAAATAACAGCCCTCTTCCAGTCGGCTTTCCAGTTCGTTTTTGCCGGTTTCATCGCCCTGCAGCTGCACGCCGGAGTGCACCAGCTCTTCGGAGAACTCCGGCAGCACCCAGATGTTCACCTCGTCGATCAGCGCCCGGTAGCCGAAATAGTCGTCGAAGGCGTGGATCTTCATCTGGCTGGGAAGATTGCGCACCACGCGGTAGGGGCCGGTGCCGACCGGATGGCGGGCGAAATCCGGCAGTTCGCGCCATTCGCGCGGCAGGATCATGGCCTGCACGCTGCCCAGCAGCCAGGGCAGCCAGTGGTCGGGGCTGCGCAGATGCACGTCGATAATGAACGGCGTCGGCGAGGTGACGCTTTCGATATGCGAGAACAGCGGTTGCGAGGTCAGACGCGAGAGGGAAGTGATGACGTCCGCCATCTCCAGCTCGCGGCCGTGATGAAAATGGATCGCCGGGCGCAGGTAAAACCGCCAGTGCAAGGGCGTCAGCGCCTGCCAATGGTGGGACAGATCGGACTCCAGTTCCCCGTTTTCCTCATTTATGCGCGTCAGGCCGTTGAAGATCTGACGCGCCAAATGGGTCTCGGAACGCCGCAGCGCCGAGCCGGGCAGCAGATTGTACAACTGCCGATAGTAGAGCACCCGCAGGATGTGTTTCCCCTGGCGGAAGCTGCGCCCCAGCTGCGACAGCAGCATCTGGCGCACCACGCTTTTGTCGCCCACCAGTTGTACCAGCTGATCGATGCGATCCTGTTCCAGCAACTCCTCGGCCCGCTGTTGCTGCAGCGCCAGGCCGGTGTAGTGGAAGGTTAGCCGCGAACGCTTGCCGCGCCCCGACTCCGCCTGCCAGGTGAGCCAGCCTTCCCGCTGCATGGCGCTCAGCAGGGAACGCACGTGGCGCCGCGAGCAACTGAGCACCTCCGCCAGATCCTGCAGCGTGGTGTCGGTGGTTTCACCGTGGCAGCGCTGCCACAGGCGGATGAACTGCTGCTGCAATCTGGACGTGGACATAAAAGAGGAACGCTCCCGCTTCAACTCGTCAATTTTTCTTTCCCTATATTACGCCGATAATTTTCATCAATGAAAGGGGAGGACGTAATCATGAAAGCTTTCTTATCCAAACCGTTCTATCAGCGCTATTTCCGCGCGGTGCGCCGCCAGCGCGCCGACTGGCTGAGCCTGGTGCCCGAACAGGCACGGCTGGCGATGCTGGCGCACCTGACGCAATGGGACATTAAAGAGATGACCGATAAGCAGTATCGCGAGCACCTGTAGGGGCTGCGGCAACAAGTTTCTGAGTAATGGTGCTGTTTCACCAGCCAGTGGGGCGACCCACTGGTTTTTTTATGCGCGGTCATGGCGATGCGCTTGCTTTTTCCTCGCCGTGGCCTAAGGTTCTCTCTTCTGTCTGCTTTGAGGTCAGGGAAGACAATATGCAACGCCTGAGCCGGTTGTCACTGCGCATTAACCCCATCTTCGCCGCCTTCCTGCTGATCGCTTTTCTCTCCGGCATCGCCGGCGCGTTGCTGACGCCGACGCTCAGTCTGTTTCTGACCACCGAAGTCAAAGTGCGGCCGCTGTGGGTCGGGCTGTTTTACACCGCCAACGCGGTGGCCGGCATCGTGGTCAGCTTCTTGCTGGCCAAACGTTCCGACACCCGCGGCGATCGGCGCAGGTTGATCCTGCTGTGCTGCCTGATGGCGGTCGGCAACTGCCTGCTGTTCGCCTTTAACCGCGACTACCTGACGCTGATCACCGCCGGGGTGCTGATGTCCGCCGTTGCCAACACCGCCATGCCGCAGATTTTCGCGTTGGCGCGGGAATACGCCGACAGCGAGGCGCGTGAAGTGGTGATGTTCAGCTCGGTGATGCGCGCCCAGCTTTCGCTGGCGTGGGTGATCGGCCCGCCGCTGTCGTTTGCGCTGGCGCTGAACTACGGGTTCACCGTGATGTTCCTGATCGCCGCCGCCACCTTCGCGGTTTGCGTGCTGCTGGTGGGATTTATGCTGCCTTCGGTGCCGCGTGCGGCGGAGAATGGGGGGCTGCAAGGCGGGATGTCTGCGCCGATCGCGCCCGCCAGCGCCTGGCGCAATCGCGATGTGCGGCTGCTGTTCATCGCTTCGATGCTGATGTGGACCTGCAATACCTTGTATATCATCGATATGCCGCTGTATATCACCGCCGATCTCGGGTTGCCGGAAGGGCTGGCCGGGGTGCTGATGGGCACTGCCGCCGGGTTGGAAATCCCGGCAATGCTGCTGGCCGGTTATTACGTCAAACGCTTCGGCAAGCGCAACATGATGCTGCTGGCGGTGGCGGCGGGCGTGCTGTTTTATCTCGGGCTGACGGTGTTGGCGACCAAGCCGGCCCTGATCGCGCTGCAACTGCTTAACGCGGTGTTTATCGGCATCGTCGCCGGTATCGGCATGCTCTATTTTCAGGATTTGATGCCGGGCCGGCCGGGCGCCGCCACCACGCTGTTCACCAACAGCATCTCTACCGGGGTGATCCTGGCCGGGGTGCTGCAGGGCGCGCTGGTGGAGAATTTCGGTCATGGTTCGGTGTATTGGATGGCGGCGCTGCTGGCGCTGGCGGCGCTCGGGATGAGCGCCAAAGTGCGTGAAGTGTGAGGTTAAACGACGGCATTCTTGATGCAAGTCATTGAGAAGGCTAAGCCGGACGCTCAAGCTGAAGGCATATGGCGCGCGATCGCTGCGCCCACGCCCATCTCGCTATTGAGATGCCGCCCTGTCGTTTAGAACAGTGGGAACGTTATGGATAAACTCACACCGCTCAAACCGCTTCCTTCCCTGTGCGCCCTTGGCGCCACGCTGATTATCTGGTTCCTCATTCCCGTGCCGGAGGGCGTTGCGCCCAACGCCTGGCAACTGCTGGCGCTGTTTATCGGCACCATCATCGCCATCATCGGCAAGGCGATGCCGATCGGCGCGGTTTCGGTGATCGCCATCGCTCTGGTGGCGGTGACCGGCGTCACCAATCCGGGCAAGCCGGGCGCCGCGCTGGACGATGCGCTCAGCGGCTTCTCCAACCAGCTGATCTGGCTGATCGGCTTTTCGATCATGATTTCCCTCAGCCTGAACAAAACCGGGCTGGGCGCGCGCATTGGCTATTACTTTATTTCGCTGTTCGGCAAGAAGACGCTGGGCATCGCTTACGCGCTGACGCTGGCGGAAACCACGCTGGCGCCGGTGACGCCGAGCAACACCGCGCGCGGCGGCGGCATCATTCACCCGATCATGAAGTCGATCGCCGACAGCTTCGGTTCCAAACCCGAGCTCAATACCTCCGGCAAGATCGGCCGCTACCTGTCGCTGGTGAACTACAACATCAACCCGATCACCTCGGCGATGTTTATCACCGCCACCGCGCCTAACCCGTTGATCGTCAGCCTGATCGCCAAAGGCACCCACGGCAGCTTCGAACTGTCCTGGTCGATGTGGGCGATTGCCGCCCTGGTGCCGGGGCTGTGTTCGCTGCTCGTGATGCCGCTGGTCATCTATCTGCTGTATCCGCCGGAGGTGAAAAGCACGCCGGACGCGCCGCGCTTTGCGCGCGAAAAACTGCAGACGCTGGGGCCGGTGACGCTGCCGGAGAAAATTACTCTCGGGGTGTTCGCGCTGCTGTTGGTGCTGTGGGCCGGCATTCCGGCGATGATTTTCGGCCCGGCGCTGGCGGTCAATCCCACCACCGCGGCGCTGATCGGCCTGGCGGTGCTGCTGGCTACCGGGGTGCTGAGCTGGGAGGATGTGCTGAAGCATAAAGGGGCCTGGGACACCGTGGTGTGGTTCTCGGCGCTGGTGATGATGGCCAGCTTCCTCGGCAAGCTGGGGCTGATCGGCTGGCTGTCGCAAACCGTCGGCAACGGCATCGACCGTATGGGCATGAGCTGGGTGGGCGGTACGATCTTGCTGACCCTCATCTATTTGTATTCACACTATTTCTTCGCCAGCACCACCGCGCACGTGACGGCGATGTTCGCCGCCTTCTTCGCCGCCGGCATCGCGCTCGGGGCGCCGCCGGCGTTGCTGGGCCTGATCCTGGCGTTCTCTTCTTCGCTGATGATGTCGCTGACCCATTACGGCACCGGCACCGCGCCGATCGTCTTTGGCTCCGGCTATGTGACGCTGGGGGAGTGGTGGAAAGCGGGATGGGTGATGAGCGTGGTTAACCTACTGATCTGGATGCTGATCGGCGGGGCATGGTGGAAGCTGCTGGGCTACTGGTGAGGAAAGAATTCACCCGCCGGGCGGCGGGTGAAGTGAAGGGGATTAATTCAGAAACGCCGGCTGCTGCGCTTCGTAGCGGGAGATGTCCGCTTCGTGCTGCAGCGTCAGGCCGATGCTGTCCAGCCCGTTGATCATGCAGTGGCGGCGGAAGCTGTCGATTTCGAACGGATAGCTTTTGCCGCCGGCGTTGACCGTCTGGTTCTCCAGATCCACCACGAACTCCGTCCCCTCGTTGGCGTCCACCAGTTTGAACAGCTCGTCCACCTGCTGCTCGCTCAGCGTCACCGGCAACAGCTGATTGTTGAACGAGTTGCCGTAGAAGATGTCGGCGAAGCTCGGCGCGATCACCACTTTGAACCCGTAGTCGGTCAGCGCCCAGGGGGCGTGTTCGCGCGAAGAGCCGCAGCCGAAGTTTTCGCGCGCCAACAGGATGCTGGCGCCTTTATAGCGCGGTTTGTTCAGCACGAACGCCGGGTTCGGTTGCTGGCCGGCGTCGTCGAGGAAGCGCCAGTCGTTGAACAGGTGCTGGCCGAAACCGGTGCGGGTGACCTTCTGTAAAAACTGCTTGGGAATAATGGCGTCGGTGTCGACGTTGGCCGCATCCAAAGGCACCACTAAGCCGGTATGTTGAGTAAATTTAGCCACGTTAGCCCCTTAGTGAATATCACGGATGTCGGCGAAGTGACCGGCGACGGCGGCCGCGGCGGCCATCGCCGGGCTGACCAGGTGGGTGCGCCCGCCGCGGCCCTGACGCCCTTCGAAGTTACGGTTGCTGGTGGACGCGCAGCGCTCGCCCGGATTCAGACGGTCGTTGTTCATCGCCAGACACATTGAGCAACCCGGCAAACGCCATTCGAAACCGGCTTCGATAAAGATTTTGTCCAACCCTTCGGCTTCCGCCTGGGCCTTCACCGGGCCGGATCCCGGCACCACGATGGCCTGCACGCCGCTGGCGACCTTGCGCCCTTTGGCGATAGCCGCCGCCGCGCGCAGATCTTCGATGCGTGAGTTGGTGCAGGAGCCGATGAACACTTTGTCGATCGGCACGTCGGTCAATTTGATGCCCGGCTTCAAATCCATGTAGGCCAGCGCTTTCTCGGCGGAGGCGCGCTCGACCGGATCGCTGAACGATTCCGGCGCCGGGATCGCCTGATTGACGGCGATCACTTGGCCGGGATTGGTGCCCCAGGTGACCTGCGGCGCGATCTCTTCGGCGCGCAGCGTCACCACGGTATCGAACTGGGCGTCGGCGTCGGACTTCAGCGTGCGCCAATAGGCGACCGCCTGCTCCCAGTTTTCGCCGGTTGGCGCAAACTGACGCCCCTTCAGATAGGCGAAGGTGGTGTCATCCGGTGCGACCAGCCCGGCCTTGGCGCCCATTTCGATCGCCATGTTGCACAAGGTCATGCGGCCTTCCATGCTCAACGCTTCGATCGCCTTGCCGCAGAACTCCACCACGTGGCCGGTGCCGCCGGCGCTGCCGGTTTTGCCGATCACCGCCAGCACGATGTCTTTGGCGGTGATGCCCTCGGCGGCGTCGCCGGTGACTTCAATCTTCATGGTCTTGGCGCGGCCCTGTTTCAGGGTCTGGGTCGCCAGCACGTGTTCCACTTCGGAAGTGCCGATGCCGAACGCCAGCGAGCCGAAAGCGCCGTGGGTGGCGGTGTGCGAGTCGCCGCAGACGATGGTCATGCCCGGCAGCGTCATGCCTTGCTCAGGCCCGATCACGTGCACGATGCCCTGGAACGGGTGATTCAGGTCATACAGCGAAACGCCGAATTCCGCGCAGTTCTTGATCAACTCCTGCATCTGGATGCGCGCCATTTCGCCGCTGGCGTTGATGTCTTTGGTTTGGGTCGACACGTTGTGATCCATGGTGGCGAAGGTTTTGCCGGGCTGGCGCACCTTGCGGCCCATGGCGCGCAGGCCGTCGAACGCCTGCGGCGAGGTGACTTCGTGCACCAGGTGACGGTCGATATACAGCAACGGCGTTTCGTTCGGCGCTTCGTGCACCACGTGGGCGTCGTACAGCTTCTGGTATAAGGTCTTGGCCATGTTATGCCCCCTGAGCTACAAAGCGGGCGATGATGTCGCCCATTTCATCGGTGCTGATGGCTTTGCCGTCACCGGCCAGATCGGCTGTGCGGTAGCCCTGTTCCAGCGCCTGGTTGATGGCGCGCTCCACGGCGTCGGCCGCTTCATCGGCGCCCAGGCTGTAACGCAGCAGCAGGGTGGCGGACAGGATCTGCGCAATCGGGTTGGCGATGCCTTTGCCTGCAATATCCGGCGCGGAACCGCCCGCCGGTTCGTACAGGCCGAAGCCTTGCTCATTCAGGCTGGCGGACGGCAGCATGCCCATTGAGCCGGTGATCATCGCGCACTCGTCGGACAGAATGTCGCCGAACAGATTGGAGCACAGCAGCACGTCGAACTGGGACGGATCCTTGATCAACTGCATGGTGGCGTTGTCGATATACATGTGCGACAGCGATACGTCCGGGTAATCCTTGGCGACCTGATTGACCACTTCACGCCACAGAATGGAGCTTTGCAGCACGTTGGCCTTGTCGATCGACGTCACTTTGTGGCGGCGCTTGCGGGCGGATTCGAAGGCGATGCGCGCGATGCGTTCAATCTCGAAACGGTGATACACCTCGGTATCGAAGGCGCGTTCCTGCATGCCCTGGCCTTCGCGGCCCTTCGGCTGGCCGAAATAGATGCCGCCGGTCAATTCGCGCACGCACAGAATGTCGAAGCCGCGGGCGGCGATGTCGGCGCGCAGCGGGCAGAATGCCTCCAACCCTTGATACAGGCGCGCCGGGCGCAGGTTGCTGAACAGTTTGAAGTGCTTGCGCAGCGGCAACAGCGCGCCGCGTTCCGGCTGCTCGGCCGGCGGCAGGTGTTCCCATTTCGGGCCGCCCACCGAGCCGAACAGGATGGCGTCGGCCTGCTCACAGCCGGCGACGGTCGCCGCCGGCAGCGGGCTGCCGTGGCGATCGATGGCGATGCCGCCGACGTCGTACTCGGCGGTGGTGATGCGAATGTCAAAGCGTTGACGCACCGCGTCCAACACTTTGCGCGCCTGAGCCATTACTTCCGGGCCGATGCCGTCTCCGGGCAAGACGGCAATGTGATAAGTCTTCGTCATGTTCACACCGTTTCCTGATTATTTTGATGTTTGTTTTGCTGCAGGCGCTGCTTTTCTTTTTCTACCTGCTGTGAGCGCCAAATATTGTTCAACACGTGCACCATCGCCTTGGCGGAGGATTCGACGATGTCGGTCGCCAGACCCACGCCGTGGAAGCGGCGGCCGTTGTAAGAGACCACGATATCCACCTGGCCCAGCGCGTCGCGGCCATGGCCCTTGGCGGTCAACTGGTACTTCACCAGCTCGATCGGGTAGTCGGTGATGCGATTTATCGCCTGATAGACCGCATCGACCGGGCCGTTGCCGGTGGCGGCTTCGGCTTTCTCTTCGCCGCCGCAGATCAGTTTCACCGAGGCGGTGGCCATGATGCTGCTGCCGGACTGCACGCTGAAGTAACCCAGGCTGAAGTGCTCCGGCTCTTCCTGCTGTTTGTTGATGAAGGCCAGCGCCTCCAGATCGTAGTCGAATACCTGGCCCTTTTTGTCGGCCAGCTTCAGGAAGGCGGCGTACAGGCTATCCAGGTTGTAATCCTGTTCCTGGTAGCCCATCTCTTCCATGCGGTGTTTCACCGCCGCGCGGCCGGAGCGGGAGGTCAGGTTCAACTGCACGTCTTTCAGGCCGATCGACTGCGGGGTCATGATTTCGTAGTTTTCGCGGTTCTTCAGCACGCCGTCCTGGTGAATGCCGGAGGAGTGGGCGAAGGCGTTGGAGCCGACGATCGCCTTGTTGGCCGGGATCGGCATGTTGCACAGCTGGCTGACGATCTGGCTGGTGCGGAAGATTTCCTGGTGATTGATGTTGGTGTGCACGTTCATGATGTCCTGGCGCACTTTAATCGCCATGATTACTTCTTCCAGCGAACAGTTGCCTGCGCGTTCACCAATGCCGTTCAGGGTGCCTTCCACCTGGCGGGCGCCGGCCTGCACCGCGGCGATGGAGTTGCCGACCGCCATGCCCAAATCGTCGTGGCAGTGCACGGAGATGATGGCTTTGTCGATGTTCGGCACGCGGTCATACAGGGTCGTGATGATGCCGCCGAACTGGTTTGGCGTGGTGTAGCCGACGGTGTCCGGGATATTGATGGTGGTGGCGCCGGCGTTGATGGCGGCTTCAACCACGCGACACAGATTGTCGATCGGCGTGCGGCCGGCGTCTTCACAGGAGAACTCCACGTCGTCGGTGTAGTTGCGGGCGCGTTTTACCGAGCGCACCGCCATCTCCAGCACTTCGTCGAACGAGCGCTTCAGTTTCGATTCGATGTGCAGGGTCGAGGTGGCCAGGAATACGTGGATGCGGAACGCTTCGGCGACGCGCAGCGCTTCGGCGGCCACGTCAATGTCTTTGTCCACGCAGCGGGCCAGGCCGCAGACGCGGCTGTTCTTGATCTGGCGCGCGATGGTTTGCACCGACTCGAAGTCGCCCGGCGAAGAGACCGGGAAGCCGACTTCCATCACGTCAACGCCCATTCTTTCCAGCGCCAGCGCAATCTGAATCTTCTCTTTTACGCTCAGGCTGGCCTGCAGCGCCTGCTCGCCATCACGCAGCGTGGTATCGAAAATAATGACTTGTTGGCTCATCGGTGCATTCCTTATCGTGTTGATTTCACGCTAAGCGGGCAAAAAAAAACCCGCGCAGTAGCGCGGGTTTCTTATGGGTGATCGGCTGAGTCAGCTCCGAACTTCGTCCATAGGCATACCGCGCAAACAAGATGCGTTAAGTAGTAGGCCTAGTAGACGGTGAGTACGGATCATAAGGGTTCAGCTTCTCTTAAATTGGGTGTCTGCCTAATTTGATACGTGATTGGCCTGGCGATGTCAACACCTGATTGAATGCGGGGACAATGCATCAGCCCATTAGCTAAACAGAGGATCATTCGGCAAAAAAACGACGCCTTAGAGAAAAAAATGGGACCAGTTTGCGTGCTGCTTAGCATAAACGAATCGAATATATACTGCGCTAATTGCTTCTGGATTTCGTTGCGTTAAGATTTGTGATGAAAAAAACAAGAGGGATTAATCACGGGGAGCAATGAAATAACATTTTCAATACAAATGGTTTAAATTGAACTCATATGAATAATTGATTGTTTTAGTCATAATATAACAAAATAATGCGTTTTTACACAAAGTGAGCGGTGTTTTTAGATGGTTTGATTGCTTATGATGTGTTTTTATAGTTTGTCTCATACAGTGCGGCGACGTTGTTCAATTGTATTAATCATTGTTGATACCTAATTATTAGTACTACCCAGGTGGCATTCTTCTCGCTGACGGGGGATGCTGCTGACATGTATTCCATATACGACTTATATCGTGTCGATAACACGAGGTTTTTTATCGGTTGATGACGGTAATGGCAGAATTTGTCGTGCAAAGATAAGACAATGCGGCGTTTCATTGTTTGTCGAGCATAAGGATTAGATTATCTACACAGGATTTAGTGGAGTGAAATATGGCTGAATATGATTCAGAAATCGCCATGGTCAAAGAGCCGGCGGACATTCATTTGCGCAGCGTCGATCTTAATTTACTGACGGTGTTTGACGCCGTGATGCAAATGCAAAATATTACGCGAGCCGCTAATTCGTTAGGGATGTCGCAGCCGGCGGTGAGCAATGCGGTAGCGCGCCTGAAGGTGATGTTCAACGACGAACTGTTCGTGCGCTGCGGCCGCGGGATCCAGCCCACCATGCGGGCCAGGCAGCTGTTCGGGCCGGTGCGGCAAGCGCTGCAGCTGGTGCAGAATGAGTTGCCGGGATCTGAGTTTGAGCCGCTGACCAGCACGCGAGCGTTCTCCCTGTCGCTGTGCAGCCCGCTCGATTTGCGTCTGGGCGCCGGGATAATTAATCACGTCAAACAGATAGCGCCGCAGCTTAACCTGCAAATAAAGTCATACATTAACAATAATATTGAACATCAATTGCGTTATCAGGACGTCGAGTTTGTCATCGGCTACAGCCGTTTCGAGTCGGCGGAGTTTCGCAGCCTGGCGATGTTCGACGACGAATTAGTGCTGGCGGTTGCGCAGGCGCACCCGAGAATAGGCGAGGAGGTGACGCCGGAGCACATGCTGGCCGAGCAGCATGCTGCGGTTTCCCTGGAAAGTTTTGGATCGTTCAGTAAACCTTTTTATTCAGACGAGCCGATGCTGCGTGCCGTGACGCAGCAGTGCACGGATCTTTACAGCGTGTTGAATATGGTGTCGCAAACGGAAATGGTGGCGATTGCGCCCGCCTGGTTGGTGCGACAGCTGACGGAGGCGTTGAAAATAAAGGCGGTTCCTTTATGTGGCAACGATAATAAAGCCACCTGCTACCTATCCTGGCATGAATCTTCAGAGCGGGATAAAGGCCACCAGTGGATGAAATCTGTCCTGATTGAGGCGGGTAACCCAAAGTAAAGCGATAAAGATGGGAGCCATATAAAGATAATATTCAACTGAGCGTTTTTTTCTCATGATAAAAGCTAAGAACTATCTGTGTTTTTATTAAGATATTTCTTGGTTTTGCGGCGATAGAATAACTTATTATTAGGGTAAATTTGTTCATTTAGCGAAAACAATTAATATAAATTAATATTCTGATTTTTACTTTCCAGTTGGGATTTTAAACTAACTCGATGTGGCGGCCCGAACGGGCCGCGTTTTATGGCCGCCATCAAACCTTTTCCTTCCCATTCTGTCCAACCCATGAAAGCGCGAAAGCCGGCTTGAGTTTTGGCTCACACTTCTACGCTGAAATCGCTTTTCCCCCTGCCTGAGAGTAGGTAGACTGCGCGGAAAAAAGTAAACACGTGTAAGCTGAGATGAGGGCCGCAAGGCGTCGTTCAGGCTTAACGGTATGATTCATTTCAGGCTTAGAGCACTATGATCACTAATCTGCTGCAATACCATTTGATCCATCGTATACAGCATCAAATCACCCACCGAGCCGATCGCACAGCATTTCGCCAATGGTCGCCCAACGGCGAGTTTCAACTGACTTGGGGAGCGGCGGCTGCCCGCATTGATCGCATTGCCGCCGGGCTGCTGGCGCTGGGCGCCGAAGTGCAAGAACGTATCGGTATCTTCGCCAATAACACGATGGCCTGGTCGTTGACCGATCTCGCGATCCTGCACCTGCGTGGCGTCAGCGTACCGCTCTATTCCACCAATACGCCGGCGCAGGCGGCCTTCGTCATCAATGACGCTGACATTCGCATCCTGTTCGTTGGCGAACAGGCGCAGTTGGACGCCGCCATCGCGCTGCGCGGCGTCTGTCCGCAACTGCGTCATATTATCGTGTTCGACGAGGATGCCGATCTGCGCGATTGCGAGATAGCCCAACACCTGAGCGCTTTCGAGCATGCCGTCGATCCGGCGGCTTTTATCGCTCAACGTCGGCAGCGCATTGAAGAGTGCGACCTGCAGGATCTCTTCACCCTGATCTATACCTCGGGCACCACCGGCGAGCCGAAAGGGGTGATGCTGGATTATCGCAACCTGGCGGCACAGCTCTACCTGCATGATGAGAGACTGACGGTCGGCGAAGAGGATGTGTCGCTCAGTTTCCTGCCGCTGTCGCACGTGTTCGAGCGTGCCTGGAGCTTCTTTGTCATGCATTCCGGCGCGCAGAACGTTTTCCTGCCGAACACCGACTGGGTTCGGGAAGCGATGGGGCAGGTGCGGCCGACGTTAATGTGCGCGGTGCCGCGTTTCTACGAGAAGATTTTCAGCGCGGTGCATGAAAAAGTGGCGCGTGCCCCTTGGCTGCGCCGCGCGCTGTTCCACTGGGCGATCGTCTGCGGGGAGCGCAAGTTCCTGCAAGAGCGGGCCGGCAAACCGTTGGGCAAACTGTTCGAATTCTCTCACCGCTGGGCCGACAAGCTGGTATTGAGCAAGCTGCGCGGTATCCTCGGCGGCCGGGTGCGCTTCCTGCCGGCGGCGGGCGCCAAGCTGGATGACAATGTGATCCTGTTTTTCCAGGCGATGGGCGTCAACATCAAGTACGGTTACGGCATGACCGAAACCTGTGCGACCGTGTCCTGCTGGGAAGAAGGGCATTTCCGCTTCGGCTCTATCGGTAAACCGCTGCCGCAGGTCGAGGTGCGCATCGGTGAAGAAAATGAAATTCAGGTGCGCGGGCCGATCGTGATGCGCGGCTATTTTAACAAACCGTTGGAAACCGCCGCGACCTTTACCGCAGACGGCTGGCTGAAAACCGGCGACGCCGGGGCGATCGATGAAGAGGGCAATCTGTTCATCACCGAGCGCCTTAAGGATTTGATGAAAACCTCTGGCGGCAAATACATCGCGCCGCAGATGCTGGAAGGCACGTTGGCGCAGGACCGCTTTATCGAGCAGGTGGCGATCATCGCCGATGCGCGCAAGTTCGTTTCCGCGCTGATCGTGCCGTGCTTTGAGTCGCTGGAAGAGTACGCGAAGTCAGTCAACCTGAAGTATCAGGATCGCCTGGAGCTGCTGCGCAACGGCGAGATCCTCGCGATGTTCGAAAAGCGCCTGCGCGAGATGCAAAAGGAGCTGGCGCGCTTCGAACAGGTGAAGAAGTTCACTCTGCTGCCGGCGGCTTTTTCCATGGAGTTGGGGGAGCTGACGCCAACCCTGAAGCTGCGCCGCAAAGTGATCCTGCAGCGCTATCAGCGCGAAATCGACTCGATGTACCGGGAACAGGCCTGACGCCGCCGCCGGGCCACGTGCCCGGCGAAAAAAGCGGCATATCCTTCACCTGATTTAGTTCTGTAATTTTCCTCCTGTTCGAAACAATGCCTAGCCCAACAACCCTGAGGCTAGCGCATTGTTTTTATAAAGCTGCGATCTCCAGCCGCTTGGCAATAACCCCGCCGCCGTTAAGCCATTTTGCCGTTTGCCTGCCCCATATTCTGACGTTATGTTAATTCGATAGCGACAACCCATAAAAATTTAGGGGCATTGCCCCGCAGCAGGCGCTACGTTCCGGCGCCAGAGAAGAATAAGCAAGCCTGGAGGCAAACCCATGGAGATGTTGTCAGGAGCCGAGATGGTCGTCCGATCGTTGATCGATCAGGGCGTTAAACATGTATTCGGCTACCCCGGCGGGGCGGTGCTCGATATCTACGACGCCCTGCATACGGTCGGAGGGATCGATCATATTCTGGTGCGCCACGAGCAAGGGGCAGTGCACATGGCCGACGGTTACGCGCGCGCCACCGGCGAAGTGGGCGTGGTGCTGGTGACCTCCGGCCCCGGCGCCACCAACGCCATTACCGGCATCGCCACCGCCTATATGGACTCGATACCGATGGTGGTGCTGTCGGGGCAGGTGCCCAGCTCGCTGATCGGCTACGACGCCTTCCAGGAGTGCGATATGGTGGGGATTTCTCGGCCGGTGGTGAAGCACAGCTTCCTGGTGAAACGTACCGAAGACATCCCGGCGGTGTTGAAGAAGGCCTTTTACCTGGCTTCCAGCGGCCGCCCCGGCCCGGTGGTGATCGATCTGCCGAAAGACATCGTCGGCCCGGCGGTGCGGATGCCTTATTCCTACCCGCAGGACGTGAGCATGCGTTCTTATAACCCGACGGTGCAGGGCCATCGCGGGCAAATCAAACGCGCGTTGCAAACCATCCTGGCGGCCAAGAAGCCGGTGATGTATGTCGGCGGCGGCGCGATCAACGCCGGTTGCGAAGCCGAACTACTGGCGTTGGCGGAGCAGCTGAACCTGCCGGTGACCAGCAGCCTGATGGGACTGGGCGCTTTCCCCGGCACCCATCGCCAGAGTGTCGGCATGCTCGGCATGCACGGCACTTATGAAGCCAACAAAACCATGCACCATGCCGACGTGATCTTCGCCGTCGGCGTACGTTTCGACGATCGCACGACCAACAATCTAGCCAAATACTGCCCGGATGCCACCGTGCTGCATATCGATATCGATCCGACCTCGATCTCCAAAACGGTGGATGCCGATATTCCGATCGTCGGCGATGCCAAACAGGTGTTGGTGCAGATGCTGGAGCTGTTGGCGCAGGATGACAAGGCGCAGGATCACGATGCGTTGCGCGATTGGTGGCAGTCTATTGAACAGTGGCGCGCCCGCGACTGTTTGGGGTACGACAAAAACAGCGGCACCATCAAGCCGCAGGCGGTGATCGAAACCCTGCATCGCCTGACCAAAGGCGACGCCTATGTGACCTCCGACGTGGGGCAGCACCAGATGTTCGCCGCGCTCTATTACCCGTTCGACAAACCGCGCCGTTGGATCAACTCCGGCGGCCTCGGCACCATGGGCTTTGGCCTGCCGGCGGCATTGGGCGTCAAGCTGGCGCTGCCGAAGGAAACCGTGGTGTGCGTCACCGGCGACGGCAGCATCCAGATGAACATTCAGGAGCTGTCCACCGCGCTGCAATATAACCTGCCGGTGGTGGTGGTGAACCTCAACAACCGTTATCTGGGCATGGTCAAGCAGTGGCAGGACATGATTTATTCCGGCCGCCACTCGCAGTCTTACATGGATTCGCTGCCGGACTTTGTCAAGCTGGCCGAGGCTTACGGCCATGTCGGCATCGCCATCCGCACGCCGGATGAGCTGGAAAGCAAGCTGGCGCAGGCGCTGGCGGAAAAAGAGCGGCTGGTGTTCGTCGACGTGACCGTCGATGAAACCGAACATGTTTACCCGATGCAGATCCGCGGCGGAAGCATGGACGAAATGTGGCTTAGCAAAACGGAGAGGACCTGATCATGCGCCGTATTTTATCTGTCTTGCTGGAAAACGAATCCGGCGCCCTCTCGCGCGTGGTGGGGTTGTTCTCCCAGCGCGGTTACAACATCGAGAGCCTGACGGTGGCGCCGACCGACGATCCGACGCTGTCGCGCATGACTATCCAGACCGTCGGCGACGAGAAAGTGCTGGAGCAGATTGAGAAGCAGTTGCACAAGCTGGTGGACGTGCTGCGCGTTAGCGAGCTGGTGCAGGGCGCCCACGTCGAGCGCGAGATCATGCTGGTGAAGCTGCAGGCCAGCGGCTACGGCCGTGAAGAAGTGAAGCGCTGCGCCGACATTTTCCGCGGCCAGATCGTTGATGTGACGGCGACGCTGTATACGGTGCAGCTGGCCGGCACCAGCGATAAACTGGACGCCTTCCTGAGCGCGGTGCGTGAAGTGGCGGAGATCGTGGAAGTGGCGCGTTCCGGCGTGGTCGGCGTGTCGCGCGGCGACAAAATCATGCGCTGAGCGTGGTCTGGCGGCGAATAATTCGGGGCGCGGCGTGGCTGCGCCCTTTGTTTTTCGGTATTTTTTGCCCGATTGCTGGCACCTTTCGGCAAAAGCGGTTGCTAGGTAGTGTTTTCTGCTGTTAGATCGCAGAGGCTGGATTGAATAACCGTACGGGATGCCATGGTTAATCCGAGCACAGCCTTCACTTCTATTTTCAGCGTCATTAAGGGGTTAATGTGAAACTGGATGAAATCGCGCGTCTCGCGGGCGTTTCGCGCACGACGGCCAGTTATGTCATCAACGGCAAGGCGAAGCAGTATCGTGTCAGCGATAAAACCGTCGAGAAAGTGATGGCCGTGGTTAGGGAGCACAACTATCACCCGAATGCCGTCGCGGCAGGGCTGCGTGCCGGGCGCACCCGTTCTATCGGTCTGGTGATCCCGGATCTGGAAAATACCAGCTATACCCGTATCGCCAACTACCTGGAGCGTCAGGCGCGCCAGCGTGGTTATCAATTGCTGATCGCCTGTTCCGAAGATCAGCCGGACAACGAGATGCGCTGTATCGAGCATTTGCTGCAGCGTCAGGTGGACGCCATCATCGTTTCCACCGCCTTGCCGCCGGAGCACCCCTTCTATCAACGCTGGGCCAACGATCCGCTGCCGATCATCGCGCTGGACCGCGCGTTGGATCGCGAACATTTCATCAGCGTCGTCGGGGCCGACGAGGAAGATGCCTTTGCGCTGGCGCAGGAGCTGCGCACCTTCCCGGCTGAATCGGTGCTGTATCTGGGCGCCTTGCCGGAGCTTTCGGTCAGCTTCCTGCGTGAGCAGGGCTTCCGCCGGGCCTGGCAAGAGGATCCCCGCCACGTCGATTACCTGTATGCCAACAGCTATGAGCGTGAAGCCGCCGGCGCGCTGTTTGCCGAATGGCTGAAGACGCACCCGATGCCGCAGGCGCTGTTCACCACCTCGTTCTCGCTGTTGCAGGGAGTGATGGACGTGACGCTGAAGCAACGCGGCCGTTTGCCGACCGATCTGGCGATTGCCACCTTCGGCGACCATGAACTGTTGGATTTCCTGGAGTGCCCGGTGCTCGCGGTGGCGCAGCGCCATCGTGACGTGGCCGAACGCGTGCTGGAGCTGGTGTTGGCCAGCCTGGACGAACCGCGTAAACCCAAGCCTGGATTGACGCGTATTCGCCGCAATCTGTTCCGCCGCGGCAGCCTGAGCCGCAAGTAGTTTGCCTGGCAGGAGCCCCCGCGTTGGCGGGCTCCTGGTTTAGACGTAGTCCGCCACCCGGAACAGCCGCCGGCAGTATTCCAGGAAATAGCCATACACCACGCCCATCGCCATGGAGACCAGCGCATTGCTGGTTACCGCCGCCAGCATTTGTTGGCCGTCGGCGCCTACGCTCCATAGAATGGCGGCATAAACCGGCGACTGGAAGCTGACGTAGGCCAGCAGATCGGCGAGGTTGCGCAGCAGGAACTGGCCGCGCGGGCAGCGGCGCGCCGTGCGGATAAACAGATCGCGATAGCGGCCGTAAGGCCAGGCGATCAGGATGTTGACCGGGATCGACAGCAGGCGCGAAGAGAGGGATTGCTGGAAGCTCATGCCTGAGATCAACACTTCTATCGCCATGCCGGCGATAAAGCAGTACACCACCAGTGCGAACGTATCGGCAGCGGCGCTACGCCAGTGAGTCGCGGGCGAAAGCATGCGTCATCCTCTTTGGTTAAAATTCTGTTAAGTTATTAATTGTTGGATGTTAAGGCTGGTTTTTTGCCTTTTTTATAGTGTACTAATCTGAATTGTCTTTTTTAACTAGGTTTATATTTTTATTTTTAACATTTGTTCGCTTTTTGTCCCGCAGAGCTGGGGCATAGGATGGGGCGGAGAGATTAAAATCGGCGTTTTTAAATAAATCGATTAAAAACATAAGGTTGCGATTTTTCGTTTTTGAAGGGGATTTTTCCGGCAAAAATTGTGGAAATAAAGGTGTAAGAAAATGAAACCATAATTGTAAACAGGTATTTTGGGAATAATCTTACCAAATTGATTTGAATCGAAATTACTTCTGCTCGTAATATCCGAGCCATTTATTTTTATCGCGCCCTCATCACGGCGGTGCAAATTGAAGTAAAATAGCGCCCGGCTTTACGGTGAATAACGATTGAGCGTTATTAACTCAAGGGGTTATGGCCTTATTCCGCGATCGGTTCGCCTGGCGCCGAGCCTTGGCGGGCGCGGCTCGCCAGCGGTTACAGCCCTGAGATTGCCGAGCTGAAAAATGAGACATGGCTTGCAGAAGGAAGTAATGAGTTAATTAATCGCCAGTTCGTCAGGTTTTTAATCAGATTCTTTCCGCTTAGAAAATTCTCTCCGTTTATCATGGTGTTAATTTTTAATCGTCGAATAATCAGAGTTTCTTTCGCGAGTCAGCTCCCAAAATGACCAGAGAAATATTGCCAAAGCGCTGGCGCTCTGGCTTGACAAGGTTTTCATACCCTCCGTAAACTCCATTGTGTGGGAATTTGTGGGGTAAAGTGGTGAAAACGGTCACTAAGGGGTAGCTCAGGAATGTTCCGTGGAGCGACGATGGTCAACCTCGACAGCAAAGGGCGGCTCGCCGTACCTACCCGATATCGGGAATTGCTCAACGAGGAATCGCAAGGCCAAATGGTCTGTACCATTGACCTCCATCAGCCCTGCCTGCTGCTTTATCCTTTGCCCGAATGGGAAATTATTGAACAAAAATTATCACGTCTGTCGAGCATGAATCCCGCCGAGCGCCGCGTTCAGCGCCTGCTGCTGGGGCATGCCAGTGAGTGTCAGATGGATAGTGCCGGTCGTTTGCTGTTAGCCAGTACGCTGCGGCAACACGCCGGGCTCACGAAAGAAGTGATGCTGGTCGGTCAGTTCAACAAGTTTGAACTGTGGGATGAACAGACCTGGTATCAACAAGTCAAGGATGATATTGACGCTGAACAGTCGACTCAGGAACCGTTGTCTGAGCGGCTACAGGACTTGTCGCTATAAGCATGTTGGAAAACTATAAACACACCACCGTCCTGCTGGACGAAGCCGTCAACGGCCTCAACATCCGCAGCAACGGCATATATATCGACGGTACTTTTGGTCGCGGTGGCCATTCTCGTCTGATTCTGTCCCAACTGGGGCCGGAAGGGCGCTTGCTGGCGATTGACCGTGACCCTCAGGCGATTGCAGCCGCCAAATCTATTGAAGATCCTCGTTTTACCATCGTACACGGCCCATTTTCCGAGTTGTCGCACTATGTGCGGGAGCGCGACCTGGTGGGCAAGATCGACGGCGTTCTGCTCGATCTGGGCGTTTCCTCGCCGCAGCTTGACGACGCGGAGCGCGGATTCTCCTTTATGCGTGACGGTCCGCTGGACATGCGCATGGATCCGTCCACCGGCCTGTCCGCCGCCGAATGGCTGATGAAGGCCGAAGCGGACGATATCGCCTGGGTGCTGAAAACCTTTGGCGAAGAGCGTTTCGCCAAGCGCATCGCGCGCGCCATCGTGGAAAGAAACCGCGTGGAGCCGATGACGCGCACCAAAGAGCTGGCGGATCTGATCGCCGATGCCAGCCCGTTCCGTGAAAAGCACAAGCATCCGGCGACGCGCAGCTTCCAGGCGATCCGCATCTATATCAACAGCGAGCTGGAAGAGATCGAGCGTGCGCTCGACGGCGCGCTGGAAGTGCTGGCCCCGCAGGGCCGTTTGTCGATCATCAGCTTCCACTCGCTGGAAGACCGCATCGTCAAACGCTTTATGCGTCACCACAGCCGCGGTGCTCAGGTGCCGGCGGGCATTCCGTTGACCGAAGAGCAGCTGCGCGGCATGGGCGGCCGGACGCTGAAAGCGCTGGGCAAAATGATGCCGTCGGAAGCGGAAGTGGCGGACAACCCGCGTGCGCGCAGCTCGGTGCTGCGTATTGCTGAGAGGATGCCCGCGTGATCGGCAACGAACGTCACGGTTTGGTCGGGGTGATTGGCGGCGATCTGCTGCGCAATGCCAAGATCCCCCTGATTTTACTGATTGCGTCACTGGTTTCCGCGATTTTCGTGGTGACTACCGCGCACCGCACCCGCCTGCTGACCGCCGAGCGCGAACAGCTGGTTCTGGAGCGCGATGCGCTGGATATCGAGTGGCGCAACCTGATTTTAGAAGAGAACGCCCTCGGCGATCACAGCCGGGTTGAACGTATCGCGACAGAAAAACTGCAGATGCAACACGTTGATCCATCGCAGGAAAATATCATCGTTAAACAATGAATGGTTTAACCGGAATAATGACACGGAGTAGAAAGGAAACGCATGAAAGCAGCGCGCCCCGGTAAGTTGAGACGCCAGGAAGATCAGGCCAGCTTTGTCAGCTGGCGTTTTGCGTTGCTGTGCGGCTGCATTTTGCTGGCGATGGTTGGCCTGATGTTGCGCGTCGCGTACCTGCAGGTCATCAACCCCGATCGTCTGGTGAAAGAAGGCGACATGCGTTCGCTGCGCGTGCAGGAAGTGCCGACTGCGCGCGGCATGATCAGCGATCGCGCCGGCCGTCCATTGGCGGTCAGTGTGCCGGTGAATGCGGTGTGGGCCGATCCGAAAGAGCTGAACGAGCGCGGCGGCATCACGCTGGACAGCCGCTGGAAAGCGCTTTCCGATGCGCTGAACATCCCGCTGGACCAGCTTTCCAACCGCATCAACGCCAACCCGAAAGGGCGTTTCGTTTATCTGGCGCGCCAGGTTAACCCGGCGATCGGCGATTACATTCACAAACTCAAGCTGCCGGGGATCTACCTGCGGCAGGAGTCGCGCCGTTACTACCCGGCGGGGCAGGTGACGTCGCACATCATCGGCGTGACCAACATCGACGGGCAAGGTATCGAAGGCGTCGAGAAGAGCTTCGACCGCTGGCTGACCGGGCAACCGGGCGAGAGAACGGTGCGTAAGGACCGCTTCGGCCGGGTGATCGAAGATATCTCCTCCGTCGACAGTCAGGCGGCGCACAACCTGGTACTGAGCGTCGATGAGCGCCTGCAGGCGCTGGTGTATCGCGAGCTGAACAACGCGGTGGCGTTCAACAAGGCCGAATCGGGCACTGCGGTGCTGATCGACGTGAACACCGGCGAAGTGCTGGCGATGGCCAACAGCCCGTCTTACAACCCGAACAACATGGCCGGTACGCCGAAAGAAACCATGCGTAACCGCGCCATCACCGATATTTTTGAACCCGGTTCAACCGTGAAGCCGATGGTGGTGATGACCGCGCTGCAAAACGGCGTGGTGAGAGAAAACAGCGTGCTGAACACCATCCCGTACCGCATTCAGGGCCACGAGATCAAAGACGTGGCGCGGTACTCGGAGCTGTCATTGACCGGGATCTTGCAGAAGTCGAGTAACGTCGGTGTTTCAAAGCTGGCGTTAGCGATGCCGTCCTCAGCGTTAGTAGATACTTACTCTCGTTTTGGGCTGGGAAAAGCGACCAATTTGGGGCTGGTCGGAGAAAGCAGTGGCATATACCCAAAAAAACAACGGTGGTCTGACATAGAGAGGGCCACCTTCTCTTTCGGCTACGGGCTGATGGTAACTCCGTTACAGTTGGCGCGAGTCTATGCAACGATCGGCAGCCTGGGCGTGTATCGCCCATTGTCGATCACCAAGGTTGACCCTCCGGTCGCCGGCGAACGCGTTTTCCCTGAACCTCTGGTGCGCACCGTGGTGCACATGATGGAAAGCGTGGCCTTGCCGGGCGGTGGCGGCGTGAAAGCCGCCATCAAGGGATACCGTATCGCCATCAAAACCGGTACCGCGAAAAAAGTGGGCCCGGACGGCAAATACGTCAACCGATACATCGCTTATACCGCCGGCGTCGCGCCGGCAAGTAACCCCCGTTTTGCCCTGGTGGTCGTCATCAACGACCCGCAGGGTGGGAAATACTATGGTGGCGCAATCTCCGCGCCGGTGTTCGGCGCCATCATGGGCGGCGTATTGCGCACCATGAACGTCGAGCCTGACGCGTTGCCCACCGGTGACAAAAGCGAATTAGTGATTAACAAGAAAGAGGGTTCAGGTGGCAGATCGTAATTTGCGCGACTTACTCGCCCCGTGGGTGCCGACGGCACCCGGGCGCGCGCTGCGGGAAATGACATTAGACAGCCGCGTGGCGGCTGCCGGGGATCTGTTTGTCGCCGTGGTCGGCCATCAAACGGATGGACGCCGCTATATTCCGCAGGCCATCGCGCAGGGCGTCGCCGCTGTGATCGCCGAGGCTGACGGTCAGGCCGAAGACGGCGCCATCGTTGAGATGCACGGCGTGCCGGTGATCTACCTGAGCCAACTGAACCAGCGCCTTTCCGCGCTGGCCGGGCGTTTTTACCATCAGCCGGGCGAGCGTCTGCGCCTGGTTGGGGTGACCGGCACCAACGGCAAAACCACCACCACGCAACTGCTGGCGCAGTGGAGCCAACTGCTGGGCGAAACCAGCGCGGTAATGGGCACCGTCGGCAACGGCCTGCTGGGCCAGGTGTGTCCGACGGAGAATACCACCGGTTCTGCGGTGGATGTTCAACACGTATTAAACGAGTTGGCGGAACAGGGCGCGACCTTCGCCGCGATGGAAGTCTCATCCCACGGTCTGGTGCAACACCGGGTGGCGGCGCTGCCGTTCGCTGCGGCGGTTTTCACCAACCTGAGCCGCGATCACCTGGATTATCACGGTGACATGGCCAATTACGAAGCGGCCAAATGGTCGCTGTTCGCCGCCCACAACGTGGGGCAGGCGATCATCAATGCCGACGATGAAGTCGGCCAGCGCTGGCTGAGCAAGCTGCCGGATGCGGTAGCGGTGACGATGCAGGACAACCTGCAGCCTGGCTGCCACGGCCGCTGGCTGAAAACCACGGCGGTCGACTATCACGACAACGGCGCCACGGTTCGTTTCAGCTCCAGCTGGGGCGACGGCGAGATCGAAAGCCGCCTGATGGGCGCTTTCAACGTCAGCAACCTGCTGTTGGCCTTGGCGACGCTGCTGTCGTTGGGCTACCCGCTGGAGGCGCTGGTGGAAACCGGCAGCCGTCTGCAGCCGGTCTGCGGCCGCATGGAAGTGTTTAACGCGCCGGGCAAACCGACGGTGGTGGTGGATTACGCCCACACGCCGGATGCGCTGGAGAAAGCGCTGGAAGCCGCGCGCCTGCACTGCCAGGGGCAGCTGTGGTGCGTGTTCGGCTGCGGCGGCGATCGCGACAAGGGCAAACGTCCGCTGATGGGCGGCATCGCCGAGCAGTTCGCCGATCGCGTGGTGATCACCGATGACAACCCGCGGACCGAAGAGCCGCGCGCGATTATCAACGACATCCTGACCGGATTGCTGGACGCCGGGCAGGCGCTGGTGATCCACGGCCGCGCCGAAGCGGTGACCAGCGCCATCATGCAGGCGCAGGAGCAGGATGTGGTGTTGGTGGCGGGCAAAGGCCACGAAGATTATCAGCTGGTGGGCAACCGCCGTCTGGATTATTCCGACCGCACGACGGTCGCACGGCTGCTGGGGGTGCTGGCATGATCCCTGTCTCTCTTCAGACACTGGCTGAGGTATTGAGCGCTGAACTGATCGGCGCCGATTGCCAAATTGTCGAGGTGACGACAGACACCCGCAAGGTGACCGCCGGTTGCCTGTTTGTAGCGCTGAAAGGCGAGCGTTTCGACGCTCACGACTTCGCGGCGGATGCCGTAGCCGCAGGCGCCGGGGCGTTGCTGGTCAGTAAGCGCTTATTGGTGGACGCGCCGCAGCTGGTGGTGAAAGACACCCGTCTGGCGCTGGGGCAGCTTGGCGCCTGGGTGCGTCAACAGGTGCCTGCGCGCGTGGTGGCGCTGACCGGCTCCTCGGGCAAGACATCGGTGAAAGAAATGACCGCTGCCATTCTGCGTGAATGCGGCGAAGTGCTGTATACCGCCGGCAACTTCAATAACGACATCGGCGTGCCGCTGACGCTGTTGCGTCTGGAGCCGCAGCATGACTTTGCCGTGATAGAGCTGGGCGCTAATCACATTGGCGAAATTGCTTACACCACCGCATTGACGCGTCCGCAGACCGCTTTGGTGAACAACCTGGCGGCAGCGCACCTGGAAGGCTTCGGCTCGCTGGCCGGCGTCGCCCAGGCGAAAGGTGAAATCTTTACCGGCCTGCCGGCCGACGGCGTGGCGATCATCAACGCCGATAACAACGACTGGCCGCACTGGCAGAGCATGCTGGGCGGCAAAACCGTCTGGCGCTTCTCGCCGCAGGCCGCCGAAGGCGTGGACTTCTTCGCGGACGACGTGCGGGTGAACGGCGCAGGCACGCAGTTTACGTTACACAGCCCGTTCGGTACCGCCGAGATCGCGCTGCCGCTGCCGGGGCGCCACAACGTGGCCAACGCGCTGGCGGCCACGGCGCTGGCGATGTCGGTGGGCGCCACCCTTGAAGCGGTGCGTCAGGGGTTGAAGCAATTGCAGGCGGTGCCGGGGCGTTTGTTCCCGGTGGCGCTGGCCGAAGACAAGCTGCTGCTGGATGACAGCTATAACGCCAACGTCGGGTCGATGACCGCGGCGGCGCAGGTGCTGGCGGAAATGCCGGGCTATCGCGTGATGGTGGTCGGCGATATGGCCGAGCTGGGCGCAGAAGCGGAAGAGTGCCACCGTCAGGTGGGTGAAGCCGCCCGTCTGGCCGGGGTCGACAAAGTGATCAGCGTCGGCGGGTTGAGCCGCGTGCTGAGCGAAGCCTCCGGCAATGGCGAACATTATCAGGACAAGACAGCAGTGATCGCGCGCGTGGCGGAATTACTGTCGGAACATGCGGTCATCACCGTGTTAATCAAAGGTTCACGTAGTGCCGCAATGGAGCAGGTAGTACGCGCGTTACAGGAGAAAGCACCATGTTAGTTTGGCTGGCCGAGCATTTGGTCAAGTATTACTCAGGCTTCAACGTCTTTTCTTATCTGACGTTCCGAGCCATTGTCAGCCTGCTGACCGCGCTGTTCCTGTCGCTGTGGATGGGCCCGCGGGTGATCAAGCGTCTGCAAGAAATGTCCTTCGGGCAGGTAGTGCGTAACGACGGCCCCGAGTCGCACTTCAGCAAGCGCGGCACGCCGACCATGGGCGGTATCATGATCCTGACCTCCATCACCATTTCGGTGCTGATGTGGGCCTACCCGTCCAACCCGTATGTCTGGTGCGTGCTGTTTGTGCTGGTGGGTTACGGCATCGTCGGTTTCGTCGACGACTACCGCAAGGTGGTGCGTAAGGACACCAAAGGGCTGATCGCCCGCTGGAAGTATTTCTGGCAGTCGGTGATTGCGCTGATTGTCGCATTCGCCATGTACGCCGTAGGAAAAGACACGCCAGCCACCGAGCTGGTTGTGCCGTTCTTTAAGGACGTGATGCCGCAGCTGGGCTTGCTGTACATCCTGCTGGCCTATTTCGTCATCGTCGGCACCAGCAACGCGGTCAACCTGACCGATGGCCTGGACGGCCTGGCGATTATGCCGACGGTATTCGTGGCGGCCGGTTTCGCGCTGGTGGCCTGGGCGACCGGTAACATGAACTTCGCCAACTACCTGCATATCCCGTATCTGCGTCATGCCGGTGAGTTGGTGATCGTCTGCACCGCCATCGTCGGCGCCGGCCTCGGGTTCCTGTGGTTCAACACCTACCCGGCGCAGGTATTTATGGGCGACGTCGGTTCGCTGGCGCTGGGCGGCGCGCTGGGCACCATCGCGGTGCTGCTGCGTCAGGAGTTCTTGTTGGTGATCATGGGCGGCGTATTCGTGGTAGAGACGCTGTCGGTGATCCTGCAGGTGGGGTCGTTCAAGCTGCGCGGACAACGCATTTTCCGCATGGCGCCGATTCACCACCACTATGAATTGAAAGGCTGGCCGGAACCGCGCGTGATCGTGCGCTTCTGGATCATTTCGCTGATGCTGGTGCTGATTGGCCTGGCAACGCTGAAGGTGCGTTAATCATGGCAGACTATCAGGGTAGAAAAGTCGTCATCATCGGGTTGGGCCTCACCGGCCTGTCCTGTGTCGATTTCTTCATGGCGCGCGGCGTTACGCCGCGCGTGATGGATACCCGTATCGCGCCGCCAGGGTTGGACAAACTGCCTGAAAGCGTGGAGCGCCATCTGGGTGATTTGAATCAGGACTGGCTGCTGGCGGCGGATCTGATCGTCGCCAGCCCGGGCGTCGCGCTGGCGACCCCGGCATTGAGCGCCGCGGCTGACGCCGGCGTGGAAATCGTCGGCGATGTCGAGCTGTTCTGCCGCGAGGCGCAGGCGCCGATCGTGGCGATCACCGGCTCCAACGGCAAAAGCACCGTCACCACCCTGGTGGGCGAGATGGCGAAAGCCGCCGGTTGGGCGGTGGGCGTGGGCGGCAATATCGGCCTGCCGGCGCTGAGCCTGCTGCGCCAGGAATGCCGGCTGTACGTGCTGGAGCTGTCCAGCTTCCAGCTGGAAACGACGCATAGCCTGCGGGCGGCGGCGGCGACCATCCTGAACGTGACCGAAGACCATATGGATCGCTATCCGTTCGGCCTGCAGCAGTATCGCGGCGCCAAGCTGCGCGTGTATGAAAACGCCGCCGTGTGCGTGGTGAACGCGGACGATGCGCTGACCATGCCGGTGCGCGGCGCCGACGAGCGCTGCGTCAGCTTCGGTGCGGACGTGGGCGACTATCACCTGAACCGTCAGCAGGGGGAAACCTGGCTGCGGGTGCGCGGTGACAAGGTGCTGAATACGCGCGAGATGAAACTGACCGGCCGCCACAACTACACCAACGCCCTGGCGGCGCTGGCGTTGGCGGATGCGGTCAATATCCCGCGCGCGTCCAGCCTGAAGGCGCTGACCACCTTCACCGGCCTGGCGCACCGCTTCCAGCTGGCCTGGGAGAACAACGGCGTGCGTTGGATCAACGATTCCAAAGCCACCAACGTCGGCAGCACCGAAGCGGCGCTGAACGGCCTGCAGGTGGACGGCACGCTGCATCTGCTGCTGGGCGGCGACGGCAAGTCCGCCGATTTCTCGCCGCTGGCGCGCTATCTGCAGGGTGACAACGTGCGTCTGTATTGCTTTGGCCGCGACGGCGCCCAGCTGGCGCAGCTGCGGCCGGAAGTGGCGACGCTGACCGAGACCATGGAGCAGGCGATGCGCACCATCGCCGGCCGCGTACAGCCCGGCGATATGGTGTTGTTGTCGCCGGCCTGCGCCAGTCTCGATCAGTTCCGTAATTTTGAAGTGCGCGGCGATGAGTTCGCCCGCCTGGCGCAGGAGCTTGGCGGATGAAACTACGCTTGCCGAACTTCGGGCTGACAGAACGGCTGAAAGACTGGGTGACCGGCGCGCGCGACAACGACGCGGTCAACATGGTGCTGTACGATCGCACCCTGCTGTGGCTGACCTTCGGGTTGGCGATCATCGGCTTCGTGATGGTGACTTCGGCGTCGATGCCGATCGGCCAACGCCTGGCGGACGATCCGTTCCTGTTCGCCAAACGTGATGCGTTGTACCTCGGCCTGGCGTTCGGTCTGTCGCTGGTGACGCTGCGCATCCCGATGGAAGTTTGGCAGCGCTACAGCAACGTAATGCTGCTGATGTCGATCGTGATGCTGCTGATCGTCCTGGTGGTGGGGAGCTCGGTAAACGGGGCCTCGCGTTGGATCGCGCTCGGCCCGCTGCGTATTCAGCCCGCAGAGCTGTCCAAGCTGTCGCTGTTCTGCTACCTGGCGAGCTATCTGGTGCGCAAGGTGGAAGAGGTGCGCAGCAACTTCTGGGGCTTCTGTAAGCCGATGGGCGTGATGGTGGTGCTGGCGGTGCTGCTGCTGGCGCAGCCGGACCTCGGTACCGTGGTGGTGCTGTTCATCACCACGCTGGCGATGCTGTTCCTGGCCGGCGCGAAAATGTGGCAGTTCCTGGCGATCATCGGCTCCGGCGTGTTCGCCGTGGTGCTGCTGATTATCGCGGAACCGTACCGTATGCGCCGCGTGACCTCGTTCTGGAACCCGTGGGCCGACCCGTTCGGCAGCGGCTACCAGTTGACCCAGTCGCTGATGGCATTCGGCCGCGGTGAGTTCTGGGGGCAGGGGCTCGGCAACTCGGTGCAGAAACTGGAGTATTTGCCGGAAGCGCATACCGACTTCATCTTCTCCATTTTGGGTGAAGAACTGGGCTATATCGGTGTGGTTTTAGCCCTGTTAATGGTATTCTTCGTCGCTTTTCGCGCGATGTCCATCGGGCGCCGCGCGCTGGAGATCGACCAACGCTTCTCCGGCTTCCTGGCCTGCGCGATCGGCGTGTGGTTCAGCTTCCAGGCGCTGGTTAACGTCGGCGCCGCCGCGGGCATGCTGCCGACCAAAGGTCTGACGCTGCCGCTGATCAGTTACGGCGGCTCGAGCTTGCTGATTATGTCGACGGCGATCGTGCTGTTGCTGCGAATTGATTATGAAACGCGCCTGACCAAGGCTCAGGCGTTTGTGAAGAGGTAAGGGATGAGCGGGAAACCTAAGCGTTTAATGGTGATGGCAGGCGGTACCGGCGGGCACGTGTTCCCGGGGCTGGCGGTCGCGCATCATCTGATGGCGCAGGGCTGGCAGGTGCGCTGGCTCGGAACCGCAGACCGAATGGAAGCCGATTTGGTGCCGAAGCACGGGATCGAGATTGATTTTATCCGCATCTCCGGCCTGCGCGGCAAGGGCCTGAAGGCCCAGTTGACGGCGCCGCTGCGGATCTGGCAGGCGGTGCGGCAGGCGAAAGCCATTATGCGCAGCTATCAGCCGGATGTGGTGCTGGGGATGGGCGGTTACGTTTCCGGCCCCGGCGGCCTGGCGGCCTGGCAGTGCGGCATCCCGGTGGTGCTGCACGAGCAGAACGGCATCGCCGGTTTGACCAACCGCTGGCTGGCGCGCATCGCCGCCAAAGTGATGCAGGCCTTCCCCGGCGCGTTCCCGAACGCCGAGGTGGTGGGCAACCCGGTGCGTACCGACGTGTTGGCGCTGCCACTGCCGGCGGAGCGGTTGCAAGGGCGCGAAGGCCCGATCCGTGTGTTGGTGATTGGCGGAAGTCAGGGCGCGCGCGTGCTGAATCAGACAGTTCCTGAAGTCGCGGCGCGTTTGGGCGATAGAATTACGCTCTGGCATCAGGTTGGCAAGGGCGCGCTGGAAACGGTGCTGCGCGACTACGAGAGGGTAGGGCAGACGCAGCACAAGGTGACCGAGTTCATCGACGACATGGCAGCCGCCTATGCCTGGGCCGACGTGGTGGTCTGCCGCTCCGGCGCGTTGACCGTCAGCGAAATCGCGGCGGCGGGGCTGCCGGCGATCTTCGTGCCGTTCATGCACAAGGATCGTCAACAGTACTGGAACGCACGTCCGCTGGAAGAAGCCGGCGCGGCGAAGATTATCGAACAGCCGCAGTTCAACGCCGATGTGGTGGCCGAACTGCTGGCGAGCTGGGATCGCAAGACGCTGCTGGCCATGGCCGAGAAAGCGCGCGCGGTCGCCATTCCGGACGCCACCGAGCGCGTGGCGGCGGAGCTGGTGCGGCTCGCCAGGTAACGAGTGCAGGGGTTCGGCGCGCCGAACCTGAATAAAAGCAATGTGATGTAGGGCCGGGGTACCGGATCCGGATTAGAGAGAGTGATGAATACACAACAACTGGCGAAACTACGTACTATCGTGCCCGAGATGCGTCGCGTCCGGCACATTCACTTTGTCGGCATCGGTGGTGCCGGCATGGGTGGTATCGCCGAAGTGTTGGCAAACGAAGGGTATCAGATCAGCGGCTCCGACCTGGCGCCGAATCCGGTGACCCAACAGTTGAGCGCGCTCGGGGCGACGATTTACTTCAATCATCGTCCGGAAAACGTGCTGGATGCGAGCGTGGTGGTGGTGTCTACCGCCATCTCCGCCGACAACCCGGAGATCGTCGCCGCTCGTGAAGCGCGCATCCCGGTGATCCGCCGCGCTGAAATGCTGGCGGAGCTGATGCGTTTTCGCCACGGCATTGCTATCGCCGGCACGCACGGCAAAACCACCACCACGGCGATGGTCTCGAGCATTTATGCCGAAGCCCGCCTGGACCCGACCTTCGTCAATGGCGGGCTGGTGAAGGCGGCAGGCACCCACGCGCGACTGGGGTCCAGCCGTTATCTGATCGCGGAAGCGGATGAGAGCGATGCGTCGTTCCTGCACCTGCAGCCGATGGTGGCCGTGGTCACCAACATCGAAGCCGACCATATGGACACTTACCAGGGCGACTTCGAGAACCTGAAGCAGACGTTTATCAATTTCTTGCACAACCTGCCGTTCTACGGCCGTGCGGTGATGTGCATCGACGATCCGGTAGTGCGCGAGCTGTTGCCGCGCGTGGGTCGCCATATCACCACTTATGGCTTCAGTGAAGATGCTGATGTGCGCATCGAAGACTACCGGCAGATTGGGCCGCAGGGGCACTTTACCCTGAGCCGTCAGGACAAGCCGTTGCTGACGGTGACGCTGAACGCGCCGGGCCGCCACAATGCGTTGAACGCGGCGGCGGCGGTAGCGGTAGCGACCGAAGAAGGCATCGACGACGAAGATATCCTGCGCGCGCTGGCGGGTTTCCAGGGTACCGGGCGTCGCTTCGATTTCCTCGGCGAGTTCCCGCTGGAGCCGGTCAACGGCAAAGCGGGCAGCGCGATGCTGGTGGACGACTACGGCCACCATCCGACCGAAGTGGACGCCACGCTGAAGGCGGCGCGCGCCGGTTGGCCGGACAAGCGTCTGGTGATGATCTTCCAGCCGCACCGCTACACGCGTACTCGCGATCTGTACGACGATTTCGCCAACGTGCTGTCGCAGGTGGATGTGCTGCTGATGCTCGACGTGTACGCCGCCGGCGAAGCGCCGATCCCGGGCGCGGACAGCCGCTCGCTGTGCCGCACCATCCGCAGCCGCGGCAAGCTGGATCCGATCCTGGTTTCCGATGCCGATAGCGTGCCGGAAACGCTGGCGCAGCTGCTGCAGGATGAAGACCTGGTGCTGGTGCAGGGCGCCGGTAACGTGGGCAAAATCGCCCGTAAACTGGCCGAGCTGAAGCTGCAGCCGCCGAAGAAAGAGGAGGAGCACCATGGCTGATAAAGTTGCAGTTCTGCTGGGCGGCACCTCCGCTGAACGTGACGTTTCTCTGCAATCCGGCGCCGCGGTGCTGGCCGGGTTGCGCGAAGCCGGTATCGATGCGCACGGCGTCGATACCCGCGATTTCCCGGTGACCCAGCTGAAAGAGCAGGGGTTCACCAAAGTGTTTATCGCGCTGCACGGCCGCGGCGGCGAGGATGGCACCCTGCAGGGGCTCCTGGAGTTCCTCGAGCTGCCTTATACCGGCAGCGGCGTGATGGCCTCGGCGCTGACCATGGACAAATGGCGCACCAAGATGGTGTGGCAGTCGATGGGCTTGCCGGTGGCGCCTTACGTGGCGTTGAATCGCCAACTGTACTTCGGCACCGAAAAAGCGGCGCTGCTGGCGCGCGTGGCGGATCTCGGTCTGCCGCTGATCGTCAAGCCAAGCCGTGAAGGCTCCAGCGTCGGCATGAGCAAGGTCACCGAGAGCGCTGTGTTGGAAGCGGCGTTGGAAGAAGCCTTCCGCCATGACGACGATGTGCTGGTGGAGAAGTGGTTGAGCGGGCCGGAATACACCGTGGCAATGCTGGGCGACCAGGTGCTGCCGTCGATCCGCATCCAGCCGGCCGGTGTGTTTTACGACTACCAGGCCAAGTACATTTCGGACGATACGCAGTACTTCTGCCCGAGCGGTTTGAGCGCCGAGCAGGAAGCCGAGATGGCGGCATTGGCGCTGCGCGCCTACCGCGGTCTGGACTGCAGCGGCTGGGGCCGCGTCGACGTAATGCAAGACAGCGATGGCAGCTTCTATCTGCTTGAGGTGAACACCTCTCCGGGCATGACCAGTCATAGCCTGGTGCCGATGGCAGCGCGCCAGTTTGGATTAAGCTTCTCGCAGCTAGTGGCGAGAATTTTGGAGTTGGCCGACTGATATGTCGCAAGCTGCCCTGAATGCGCGCGATCGCGAGGTGGATAACGGCCCGCGCCGCAGCAATGGAACCCAGTTGGCGGGAATGATTTTCCTGCTGATGGTGTTGGGAACGGTCGTGTGGAGCGGTTGGGCGGTGCTTGGCTGGATGAAAGACGCCAGTCGCCTGCCGCTCTCAAGGCTGGTGGTGACCGGCGAACGCCACTACACCACCAACGATGATATTCGTCAGGCGATCCTGGCGCTGGGCGCACCCGGCACCTTTATGACGCAGGATGTGGACGTCATCCAGCAGCAGATCGAACGTCTGCCGTGGATCAAGCAGGCCAGCGTGCGCAAACAATGGCCGGATGAGCTGAAGATCCATCTGGTGGAGTACGTCCCGGTGGCGCGCTGGAACGATTTGCACATGGTGGACGCCGAGGGCAAAGCGTTCAGCGTGCCGGCGGAGCGGGCGGGCAAGCAGAAGTTGCCGCTGCTCTACGGGCCGGAAGGGAGCGAGCAGGATGTGCTGGAGGGCTATCGGGCGATGAGCGCCACGTTGGCGGCCAGCAAATATACGCTGAAAATGGCGGCGATGACCGCGCGCCATTCCTGGCAGCTGGCGCTGGACAACGATGTTCGGCTTGAGCTGGGGCGCGATGACCGCAACGGGCGTTTGCAGCGGTTTATCGAGCTTTACCCGGTATTGCAACAGCAGGGCCAGGCGGAGAGCAAGCGTGTCAGCTATGTCGATCTGCGCTACGAGTCCGGCGCTTCGGTAGGGTGGGCTCCGGTGTTGGTCGATCCGCAGGCGCTTGGCGGTCAGCAAAACAGTAATCAGCAACAGAATCAGGCACAGGCAAAACAACAATGATCAAGTCGACGGACAGAAAACTGGTAGTTGGACTGGAGATCGGTACTGCAAAAGTCTCCGCATTGGTAGGGGAAGTTCTGCCCGATGGCATGGTCAACATTATCGGGGTGGGCAGCTGCCCGTCTCGCGGCATGGATAAGGGTGGCGTAAACGACCTGGAGTCGGTGGTGAAGTGCGTACAGCGCGCCATCGATCAGGCCGAGCTGATGGCGGACTGCCAGATCTCGTCAGTGTATCTGGCGCTGTCGGGCAAGCACATCAGCTGCCAGAACGAAATCGGTATGGTGCCGATCTCGGAAGAGGAAGTGACGCAGGACGACGTGGAAAACGTGGTGCATACCGCCAAATCGGTGCGCGTGCGCGACGAACACCGCATCCTGCATGTGATTCCTCAGGAATACGCCATCGATTATCAGGAAGGCATCAAAAACCCGGTTGGGCTGTCCGGCGTGCGCATGCAGGCCAAGGTGCATCTGATTACCTGCCATAACGATATGGCGAAGAACATCGTCAAGGCCGTGGAACGTTGCGGCCTGAAAGTTGACCAACTTATTTTCGCCGGTCTGGCCGCGAGCTACGCGGTGCTGACCGAAGATGAACGCGAACTCGGCGTTTGCGTGGTGGATATCGGTGGCGGCACCATGGATATGGCGGTGTACACCGGCGGCGCGCTGCGCCACACCAAAGTGATCCCTTACGCCGGGAACGTGGTCACCAGCGACATCGCTTACGCCTTTGGCACGCCGCCGACCGACGCGGAAGCGATTAAAGTTCGACACGGTTGTGCGCTTGGGTCGATTGTTAGCAAGGATGAGAATGTAGAGGTGCCTAGCGTTGGGGGACGTCCCCCACGCAGTCTGCAAAGACAGACGCTGGCTGAAGTCATTGAGCCACGCTACACCGAACTGTTGAATCTGGTTAACGATGAAATTTTGCAATTGCAGGAGCAACTGCGTCAGCAAGGGGTGAAGCATCATCTGGCGGCAGGTATCGTGCTGACCGGTGGCGCCGCCCAGATTGATGGCCTGGCAGCCTGTGCGCAACGGGTGTTCCACACCCAGGTACGCATCGGCCAACCCTTGAACATCACGGGTCTGACGGATTATGCGCAGGAGCCTTACTACTCGACGGCGGTAGGTCTGCTGCACTATGGAAAAGAGTCTCACCTGAGCGGTGAGACGGAAGTAGAAAAACGCGCCTCGGTGGGCAATTGGTTTAAACGCATCAATAGCTGGCTGAGAAAAGAGTTTTAATGTTTCAACAAAGAGATCATGCTGAGTAATCTTTTTATGATCTCGCAGCGACAGGCACAAAACGGAGAGAAACTATGTTTGAACCAATGGAACTAACCAATGACGCGGTGATTAAAGTCATCGGCGTCGGCGGCGGCGGTGGCAACGCCGTTGAACACATGGTGCGCGAGCGCATCGAAGGTGTTGAATTCTTCGCTGTGAACACGGACGCCCAGGCGCTCCGCAAAACGGCGGTTGGCCAAACCATCCAGATTGGTAGCGGTATTACCAAAGGTCTGGGTGCGGGCGCGAACCCTGAGGTGGGTCGCAATTCAGCGGAAGAAGACCGCGAAGCCCTGCGCGCAGCGCTGGACGGCGCAGACATGGTCTTCATCGCAGCCGGCATGGGCGGCGGTACCGGTACCGGTGCGGCACCAGTGGTGGCTGAAGTGGCTAAAGATTTGGGTATTCTGACCGTGGCCGTGGTGACCAAGCCTTTCAACTTCGAAGGCAAGAAGCGCATGGCATTCGCGGAGCAGGGTATCGCTGAGCTGTCCAAACACGTGGACTCGCTGATCACCATCCCGAACGACAAGCTGTTGAAAGTGCTGGGGCGCGGGATCTCTCTGCTGGACGCGTTCGGTGCGGCCAACGACGTGTTGAAAGGCGCGGTGCAGGGTATCGCCGAGCTGATCACCCGTCCGGGCCTGATGAACGTCGACTTCGCCGACGTGCGCACCGTGATGTCCGAAATGGGCTACGCGATGATGGGTTCCGGCGTGGCTTGCGGTGAAGACCGTGCCGAAGAAGCGGCCGAAATGGCGATCTCCAGCCCGCTGCTGGAAGACATCGACCTGTCCGGCGCGCGCGGCGTGCTGGTCAACATTACCGCTGGCTTCGATCTGCGTCTGGATGAGTTCGAAACCGTGGGTAACACCATCCGTGCGTTCGCTTCCGACAACGCTACCGTGGTTATCGGTACCTCGCTGGATCCGGAAATGAACGACGAACTGCGCGTAACCGTGGTTGCAACCGGTATCGGTATGGACAAGCGTCCAGAAATCACTCTGGTGACCAATAAGCAGGCCAGCCAGCCAGTGATGGATCACCGTTATCAGCAGCACGGCATGTCGCCTCTGCCGCAGGAAGTGAAACCTGCCGCCAAGGTGGTCAACGACCAAGCTGCGCAGCCGAATAAAGAGCCCGACTATCTTGATATTCCAGCCTTCCTGCGTAAACAGGCAGACTAAGAATATCCTGAGAATTTGGAATCTCCGCTCTTTGTGCTAAACTGTCCCGCCGGCCATGCTGTATGCTTGGCTGGTAGGATGGATAACATTGCGAGATAAAACGATGATCAAACAAAGGACATTAAAACGTATTGTTCAGGCGACTGGCGTCGGTTTGCATACCGGCAAGAAAGTCACGCTGACAATGCGCCCAGCGCCGGCTAATACCGGGGTCATCTATCGTCGCACTGACTTGAATCCACCGGTTGATTTTCCGGCTGATGCAAAATCCGTGCGTGATACCATGCTCTGTACTTGCCTGGTGAATGAGCATGACGTGCGTATTTCGACCGTTGAGCACCTCAACGCCGCGCTGGCTGGGCTGGGCATCGACAACATCGTCATTGAAGTCGACGCCGCTGAAATCCCAATCATGGACGGCAGCGCCAGCCCGTTCGTGTTCTTGCTGCTGGATGCCGGCATCGAAGAACTGAACTCGGCGAAGAAATTCCTGCGTCTGAAAGAGACCGTACGCGTTGAAGACGGCGACAAATGGGCCGAGCTGTCCCCGCACAACGGGTTCCGCCTGGACTTCACCATCGACTTCAACCACCCGGCCATCGACGCCAGCTCTCAGCGCTATCGTCTTGATTTCTCGGCTGAGTCGTTCGTGCGTCAAATCAGCCGCGCGCGCACCTTCGGGTTCATGCGTGATATCGAATACCTGCAGTCCCGCGGCCTGGCCCTGGGCGGCAGCTTCGACTGCGCCATCGTGGTAGATGACTACCGCGTGCTGAACGAAGACGGTCTGCGTTTCGAAGACGAATTCGTACGTCACAAAATGCTGGACGCCATCGGCGACCTGTTCATGTGCGGCCACAACATCATTGGCGCGTTCACCGCGTTCAAGTCTGGCCACGCGCTGAACAACAAACTGCTGCAGGCCGTACTGGCCAAGCAGGAAGCGTGGGAATACGTGACCTTCCAGGACGAAGCCGAAATGCCGTTGGCATTCAAGGCGCCGTCTACCGTATTGGCGTAAGGTCCGAATTCCTCGCCTGCGAATAACGGCAGGCGCATCCCCTGAGAGCCTGATCATTCAGGCTCATGATGCTGGCTGTCGGGTGTTTTGCAGTTTGTGTCGCTGATTACTTATCACGACTGGTTGTGTTGGTACCCTCTCCGGCCAATGCAGCCAGCCGTTCCAATATCTTGCGCAGTTTCTCCGGGCTACGGCTCGCCAACCCTCTCAGCTCTTCCGCACTCTCCAGACTCAAATGCCGCATCGGCACGGGTTTTTCCGGCGCTTTTTCGGCGTTTTGCACCTGGTTGCTGCCTTTCGCCATCAAGGCCGGATTAATCCTGATGTCGATCGACGACAATGATGGTAGAATTTGCGCTCGTAGTGCAGACAGCAAAGCGGGTTGTTCGTAGCGCAAGCGCATCATCCAACTGGCATTTGCCGTTTCGAGCACTAAAATACCCTGTCGGAAATTCGCGACGCGGCACCAGGGATGCAGGGGAGCGGGCAACAGGCCCTTCACTGCACGGTTAAGCTTGAGCAGCGCCACCGCGCGTTGCTGGACGTTATGCAGCGGCCCTTTGCTGCCGGCAGACGCGTCGTCGAACAGGACATCTAATAATTGTGGACGGCTATCGCGCATAATGGGCTCCGGCGGATTATAAACTCGTGATCGGTATTCTAAATCGTTGGCGACAATTTGGCAGACGTTATTTCTGGCCCCATCTCCTGTTAGGGATGGTTGCGGCCACGCTTGGCGCGTCTTCCAATTTGTCCGGCGCCCCCGATCAGGCCGCACTGCCGAATACGTCGTCCAGCCTTAACCGGCAAAATTCGGCCAATGGCACGTTCAACAGCCTGGCCCTGCTGCAGGACGCGCATCGCCGTCCTACCTTCAGCGTAGATTATTGGCAGCAACATGCGCTGCGCACCGTCATTCGTCACCTCTCTTTCGCGCTGGCGCCGCAGGCGGTTTATGCGCGGGTGCAGGAGAGCGAAGCCGAAGCGGAACCCCCTTTGCAGGTAGCGCAACTGGCGCTGCTGTCTACCCTCAACGCGCTGCTGACGCACGAGCCGAAACCGCCGACCATTATTCGCCACACTCACCTTGAGGTGCTGCCCACGCTGGCGCGCCACCAGACCGGCCTGTGGGTGGCGCAGGTGCAGGGCATTCGCGCCGGGCCCGCCGCCCTCGTCTGATCTCGCCCTTCGGGCACAAAAACCATAAATAATAGCAAGTTGACTGCCGTGTTCGGCGGTCATGACAGAGATATCAAACATCATGTTAGTGAAATTATTAACCAAAGTTTTTGGCAGCCGTAACGATCGTACCCTGCGCCGCATGCGCAAAGTGGTTGAGCAGATCAACCGCATGGAACCGGACATGGAAAAACTGTCCGATGACGAGCTGAAAGCGAAAACCAACGAGTTCCGCGCACGCCTGGAGAAAGGCGAGTCGCTGGACAGCCTGATCCCTGAAGCCTTCGCCGTGGTGCGCGAGGCGAGCAAGCGCGTGTTCGGCATGCGTCACTTCGACGTGCAGCTGCTGGGCGGCATGGTGCTGAACGACCGCTGCATCGCCGAGATGCGCACCGGTGAAGGTAAAACCCTGACCGCGACGCTGCCGGCCTACCTGAACGCCCTGAGCGGCCGCGGCGTGCACGTCGTGACCGTCAACGACTATCTGGCGCAGCGTGACGCCGAAAACAACCGTCCGCTGTTCGAGTTCCTCGGCCTGAGCATCGGCATCAACCTGCCGGGCATGCCGGCGCCGGCCAAGCGCGAAGCTTACGCCGCCGACATCACCTACGGCACCAACAACGAATACGGCTTCGACTACCTGCGCGACAACATGGCGTTCAGCCCGGAAGAGCGCGTGCAGCGCAAACTGCACTATGCGCTGGTGGATGAGGTGGACTCCATCCTGATCGATGAAGCGCGTACGCCGCTGATCATCTCCGGCCCGGCCGAAGACAGCTCTGAGATGTACATCAAGGTCAACAAGCTGATCCCTAAACTGATCCGCCAGGAAAAAGAAGACTCCGACACCTTCAAGGGTGAAGGGCACTTCTCGGTGGACGAGAAGGCGCGTCAGGTCCACCTGACCGAACGCGGTCTGATCCTGATCGAAGAGATGCTGGTGGACGCCGGCATCATGGATGAAGGCGAATCGCTGTACTCGCCGACCAACATCATGCTGATGCACCACGTTACCGCCGCGCTGCGCGCCCACGTGCTGTTCACCCGCGACGTGGACTACATCGTGAAAGATGGTGAAGTGATCATCGTCGATGAACACACCGGCCGTACCATGCAGGGCCGCCGTTGGTCCGACGGTCTGCACCAGGCGGTGGAAGCCAAAGAAGGCGTGGAGATCCAGAACGAGAACCAGACGCTGGCTTCGATCACCTTCCAGAACTACTTCCGTCTGTACGAGAAGCTGGCCGGGATGACCGGTACCGCCGATACCGAAGCCTTCGAATTCAGTTCGATCTACAAGCTGGACACGATCGTGGTGCCAACCAACCGTCCGATGATCCGTAAGGATATGCCGGATCTGGTGTACATGACCGAGAAAGAGAAGATCGGCGCCATCATTGAAGATATCCGCGAGCGTACCGCCAAAGGCCAACCGGTGCTGGTGGGTACCATCTCAATCGAGAAATCCGAAGTGGTGTCCCGTGAGCTGACCAAAGCGGGCATCGACCACAAGGTGCTGAACGCCAAATTCCACGCCATGGAAGCGGACATCGTCGCCCAGGCCGGCCAAAGCGGTGCGGTGACCATCGCTACCAACATGGCGGGCCGTGGTACCGACATCGTGCTGGGCGGCAGCTGGCAGGCCGAAGTGGCGCTGCTGGAAGAACCGACCGAAGAGCAGATCGAAGCTATCAAAGCCGCCTGGAAAGAGCGCCACGACGCGGTGCTGGCGGCGGGCGGCCTGCATATTATCGGCACCGAGCGCCATGAATCGCGCCGTATCGATAACCAGCTGCGCGGCCGTTCCGGTCGTCAGGGCGACGCCGGTTCATCCCGCTTCTACCTGTCGATGGAAGATGCCCTAATGCGTATCTTCGCCTCGGATCGCGTGTCCGGCATGATGCGTAAACTGGGTATGAAAGAAGGCGAAGCGATTGAGCACCCGTGGGTGACCAAGGCGATCGCCAATGCTCAGCGCAAGGTAGAGAGCCGCAACTTCGACATCCGTAAGCAGCTGCTGGAATACGACGACGTCGCCAACGATCAGCGCCGTGCCATCTATAGCCAACGCAACGAATTGCTGGACGTGTCCGACGTGAGCGAAACCATCGCCAGCATCCGCGAGGACGTGTTCAAGAGCACCATCGACAACTACATCACGCCTCAGTCGCTGGAAGAAGAGTGGGACATTCAGGGGCTGGAAGAGCGCCTGAAGAACGACTTCGATCTGGAGATGCCGATTGCCCAGTGGCTGGACAAAGAGCCGGAGCTGCACGAAGAGACGCTGCGCGAACGCATTCTGGAGAACGCCAAAGAGCAGTATCAGCGTAAGGAAGAAGTGGTCGGCAGCGAGATGATGCGCAACTTCGAGAAGGGCGTGATGCTGCAGACGCTGGATTCTCTGTGGAAAGAGCATCTGGCGGCGATGGACTACCTGCGCCAGGGTATCCACCTGCGCGGTTACGCGCAGAAGGATCCGAAGCAGGAGTACAAGCGTGAATCCTTCAACATGTTCGCCACCATGCTGGAATCGCTGAAATATGAAGTGATCAGCGTGCTGAGCAAGGTACAGGTGCGGATGCCGGAAGAGGTGGAAGCGCTGGAACAGCAGCGCCGTGAAGAGGCCGAGCGTCTGGCGCAGCAGCAACAGCTGAGCCACCACGACGAGAACGCGCTGGCGACTGAAGATCCGAATGCACCGGCGACCGCCGAGCGTAAAGTGGGCCGCAACGATCCTTGCCCATGCGGTTCCGGCAAGAAATACAAGCAGTGCCACGGTCGCCTGCAGTAATGCCGGCCGCGGTTGACCGATAACACCCAGGGGTTCAGCTTGCTGAGCCCCTGTTTTTTTGACACCCATCAGGAGGGTGAGATGAAACATCTGAATATCGCCGTGGGCATCATCCGTAATGCTCAGCGGGAAATTTTTATTACCCGCCGCGCCGCTGACGCGCACATGGCCGGATTCTGGGAGTTTCCCGGCGGCAAGATCGAACAGGGTGAAACGCCGGAACAGGCGTTGAGCCGCGAGCTGCGGGAAGAGACCGGTATCGAAGCCGAACGTGCCGAACTGCTGGAGGTGGTGGAGCACCGCTTCAGCGATCGTATCGTGACGCTGAATTTTTATCTGGTAGAAGCCTGGGCGGGTGAGCCGTTCGGCCGTGAGGGGCAACCGATGCGCTGGGTAAAACAGGCGGATCTGCGTGAAGACGAGTTCCCCGAAGCCAATGTCGGCATTATTCAATTGCTGGTGGCGCAGGCGAACGCCGCGCAATAACAAGGTTGGCCTGGCGTCCGCCAGGCCAATAGCGGGCGATCAGCGATCGTCCATTTCACTCCAGTCTTCGCTTTCCGACAGATCGCTGTTGCTCGGAATGCGCTTCTCTTCATCGGCCCACTCGCCGAGATCGATCAGCTGGCAGCGTTTGCTGCAAAACGGCCGGAATGGGCTGACTTCACCCCAAACCACGCCGGTGCCACAGGTTGGGCATTTTACTACGGTCGTCATAACGGTTCCTTACGCCTTCTGTCAGTGCTGAGAAGGCTTTCTTTCACAAGTTCAACAACAGGCCAGTTCGAACGTCAGGCGTTCAGGCACCGCGCCATTTTCGCTATCCAGCGGCAGGAAACGAATGGCATAGCGCGTCTTATGGCCGGAAATCTGCGGATAAAGCTGCGGTGCCAGATGGAGGCGCAAGCGCAGCAGATCCGCCCCTTCGGCGTTGTCCTGGAAAAAACCGTTCAGACTGATTTGATTGCGGAACGGCCCGGATTGGCGGATCAGATCCAACACTATGATCAGCGCCTGGTTCAGCGGATCCAGCGACTGCAGCCAGGCGGCGACGTCGGCATCGCGATCCTGCTGCGGCGCGTGCATCCACATGTGCAGGGTCGGCAGATCGAAGCTGCAGCAGCCGCCGGGAATATTCAGCCGCTGACGCACCAGGCCGATCAGCCGGTCTTCGCGCAGCGCCTGGCCGAGGCGCGGCGCCGCCATCAGCGCCGATGAGCGCGACTTCAGCTGGCCACGCAGCTGGTCGATCAGCGCCATATCCACGCCCGGCACATCGGCCCAGGCCAACAGTTTCTGCTGCTGGCGTTCCAACTCTTTGAGCAGTTCGGTGCGTACTTCGCCGCGCTCCAGCACGTCCAGCAAATCGGAGACGGTGCGAAAGAAGGTGAGGGCGATGGCGGTCTCGCTCAGGGCGCGTTGGCCGTGCAGCTGTTGCAGCAGGAATTCGATGCGCAGCCAGGTGCGCATTTTTTCGTTCAGCGGGTGTTCAAAGAGAACGGTTGGGGAAACATCACTCATGCAGTTTAATCCTGTTGGGGCGCTGTTGCCGCCAGTTCAAGGTAGCGACGATGCAGTGCGGCGACCTGTGGCTCTATCCCCTGAGCGGCGCCGCTGTTGTCAATAATGTCATCCGCCACGGCGAGGCGCTGCTGGCGCGTGGCCTGGGCGGCGAGAATGCTCTGCGCTTGCTCACGGCTGACGCCGTCGCGCGCGATGGTGCGAGCCAGCTGGGTTTCGGCGTCGACGTCGATCACCAGCACCCGATCGGCGCGATCCTGCAGACCGTTTTCCACCAGCAGCGGTACCACCCACAGCGCGTACGGGCTGGTGGCCTGCGCCAGTTGGCGCTGGGTTTCACGGTGTATCAGCGGGTGCAGCAGCTGGTTCAGCCAGGTTTTGTCATCGGGATGGCTGAAGATGCGCTGACGCAGCGCAGCGCGGTTCAACGCGCCGTCCGGCAGCAACATTTCATTACCAAATCGTTCGGCGATCGCGGCCAAGGCAGGGGTGCCCGGCTCGACGACCTGACGGGCGATCACGTCGGCGTCGACAAGGGTTGCGCCGTGGCGCGCAAAGGCGTTCGCGACGGTCGTCTTGCCGCTGCCTATGCCCCCGGTCAACGCAACAATGTAGGCCATGGTGTTAGGTGCATCCGATGTTCATAAAAAAATAATAGTCGAATCATAAAGCGATCGCGCAGAAGTGCAAGTCGGCAGGCGGCGCTTGCGCATCGGCACCGATCGGGTGGCGAGAAAAAACGCAGCGGCACGGCAAAAATGAGCGGGCAATCACACTGCGATTATGCAGGTAAATTTGTCGGATTGTAGCGTAAATAAAGGCGAATTCGCAGTCTTGTTCGGCGATTATTAGCGCGTATTATAACGTCACTGGAACTGGCATTAATCTCGCCGCCGTCTTTTTGCGCCACTGGAAAGCCGTCGGGCAGAGGTTCGAATATCCTCCTTGCGATCCGTCGCCATTAACCAGGAAATCATAAGTCATGCGTATTGAAGAAGATTTGAAGTTGGGCTTTAAAGACGTGTTGATCCGCCCTAAGCGCTCCACGCTGAAAAGCCGCTCCGAGGTTGAACTGGAACGTCAGTTTGCCTTCAAGCATTCAGGTTGCAGCTGGTCCGGCGTGCCGATTATCGCGGCCAACATGGACACGGTGGGCACCTTCCGCATGGCCGAGGCCCTGGCTTCTTTCGACGTTCTCACCGCCGTACACAAACATTACAGCGTCGAGCAATGGGCTGACTTCGTGCAGCGCATGCCGGAATCGGTGCTGCGCCACGTGATGGTCTCCACCGGCACCTCCGAAGCCGACTTCGCCAAAATGCAGCAGATCCTGGCCCTGTCTCCGGCGCTGAAATTCATCTGTATCGACGTGGCCAACGGCTACTCTGAACACTTTGTCGCCTTCCTGCAGAAAGCGCGCGAAGCCTGCCCGGATCACGTCATCTGCGCAGGTAACGTGGTCACCGGCGAGATGGTGGAAGAGTTGATCCTCTCCGGCGCCGACATCGTTAAAGTTGGCATCGGCCCGGGGTCGGTATGCACCACCCGCGTGAAGACCGGCGTGGGCTACCCGCAGCTGTCGGCGGTGATCGAATGCGCCGACGCGGCCCATGGGTTGGGCGGCCAAATCGTCAGCGACGGCGGCTGTTCGGTGCCGGGCGATGTCGCCAAAGCCTTCGGCGGCGGCGCGGACTTCGTGATGCTGGGCGGCATGCTGGCCGGCCACGACGAGTGCGAAGGCACCGTGGTGGAAGAGAACGGCGAGAAGTTCATGCTGTTCTACGGCATGAGCTCCGAGTCGGCGATGAAGCGCCACGTCGGTGGCGTAGCGGAGTATCGCGCGGCTGAAGGGAAAACCGTCAAGCTGCCGCTGCGGGGCGAGGTGGAGTTTACCGTGCGCGATATCCTCGGCGGCCTGCGTTCCGCCTGCACCTACGTCGGCGCCGAGCGTCTGAAAGAGCTGACCAAGCGCACCACCTTTATCCGCGTGGCGGAGCAGGAAAACCGCGTCTTCGGCAGCAAATAAGCCGCAGCTTGCATTCGGGCGCCGCGCACCGCGGCGCCCGCTATCCTCTTCTTTATCCCAGCACGCTGCCCAGTTGAAAGATAGGCAGATACATGGCGATCACCAAAGCGCCGACAATCCCGCCCACCACCAGCATCAGCAGCGGCTCCAGCGTTTGCGCCAGCGTATCGGCCAGCTCGTGCGTCTGCCGTTCATACCACTGCGCCAACTTATCCAGCAAGGCGTCCAGCGAACCGGACTCCTCGCCCACCCGCACCAGCTGCCGGCACAGTGGCGGAAACAGCGGTTGCAGACCCAGGGCCTGATGAAACGCTTCGCCTTCGGCGATCTGCCGTTGCACCTGCTCCAGCGCCTGCCGGTACAGCAGATGATCCGCCGCCAGCGCCGCCGCGTTCAAGCCTTCCACCAGCGTCAGCCCCGCGCGTTGGGTCATGGTCAGGATACGAAACGTTTGGCTCAGCGCGCCGCCGTTCACCAGCCGGGCAATCAGCGGCAGGCGCAGCAAGGCGGCCTGTTCGCGTTGGCGCCACGGAGGGCGCGGATGCAACCAGCGGAAGTAGCCGAACAGCGACGCGCCGAGCAGCAGCGCCAAATAGGGGCCAACGGCGATCAGCAGCGCGGACAGCCCCAATAACCCTTGGGTAAACCAGGGCAGCGGCGCATCGAACGACTGATAAACCTTGGCAAATTCCGGCAGCACCATCACCAGCATCAGCACGCTGACCAGCAGCGCCACCGCACAGATGAAAAGGGGATACCGCAGCGCTTTGGTCACTTTGCGGCGCAGCAGGTGCTGAGCCTCCTGCTGTTGCGCCAACTGCAGGCAGCAGCGATCGAGGTTGCCGGTCAGTTCGCCGATGGCGATCAGTTGGCGATAGATCGGTGGAAAAACGCCTGGTTGCGCGGCAAGGCTTTCGGAGAGCGGCTGCCCTTCGCGCACCTGTTCTGCCAACAGGCGCAACAGGCAACGCCAGGCTGCCGAAGGGTGCTCTGCCGCCAGAAGCTGCAGCGTATTGACCAGCGGCAGCCCGGCCTGCAACAAGGTAGCGAGCTGGCGGGTGAAGTGGATTAAGGGTTCTCCGCGCCATTGGCCGGGCGTGACGCGTTTGCCGTGCCCGATCCGCCAAGGTTGCAGGCCTTGTTCGATCAGCAACCTGCTCACCTGCCGTTTTTCATCGCTCATCAATTCGCCGCGGCGTAAGGCGCCCTGAGCGTCGAAGGCCTGCCACAGAAACAACCGGCGCGCTTTCATGGCGTGGTTACGCCGAGCCGGACGACGTCGATGACGCGGTACAGTTCTTCCAGCGAGGTCGTACCTTCGGCGGCCAGCGCCAGACCCGCCTGCAGCAGCGAAAGCTGCCCCTGTTCGCGGGCGATATCCGCCAGCAGACTGGGAGCGGCGTTCGCCAGCAATGCTGCCTGAATTTCCGGCGTAATGGCCAACAGTTCATACACGCCGATGCGCCCATAGTAGCCGCCGAAGCAGTGCTCGCAGCCGTCGGCACGCCAGGCAGTCAGCGGTTCCGGCCAGATCGCGGTGGGAAAATGCGTCGGCTGGCTGTGCGGGTAGCGGCAGTGGCGACACAGCCTGCGCACCAGCCGCTGGGCGACGACCAGCTTTAGGCAGCCGGCAAGCAGGTAGCCGGGGATACCCATGTGCATCAGCCGCGTCAGGGTCTCGCCGGTGGAGTTGGTATGCAGCGTCGACAGTACCAGGTGGCCGGTTTGCGCGGCCTTGACCGCGATCTCGGCGGTTTCCGCATCGCGGATCTCGCCGATCATGATGACGTCCGGATCCTGGCGCAGCAGGGCGCGCAGCACTCGGGCGAAGCTCAGCTCGGTTTTGGCGTTGATCTGGGTCTGATTAACGCCGAACAGCGGGATCTCGACCGGATCCTCGACGCTGCACAGGTTGCTCTGCGCATCGTTCAACTGGCGCAGACCGCTGTACAGCGTCACCGTCTTGCCGCTGCCGGTCGGGCCAGTCACTAGGATCAACCCTTGCGGGCAGGCCAGCGCCGTCGCGTAGCGCGCCAGATCCGCCCGGCTCATGCCTAGCTGATCCAGCGGCAGTTCTTGTTGCTCGCTCTGCTGAATGCGCAGCACCACCTTTTCGCCGTGCAACGTCGGCAGGGTGGCGATACGCATGGCATAGCGCGCGCTGTCCAGCGTCAGGCTGAGCTGCCCGTCCTGAGGCTGACGGCGCTCGGCGATATCCAACTGGCCGAGGATCTTCAGCCGGGCGATGAGGCGCGCGGCCAGCTGCTGCGGCGGTGAGGCGAGGGTTTGCAGCACGCCGTCGATGCGCAGGCGAATGCGAAAATGTTGCCGAAAGGGCTCGAAGTGGATGTCCGAGGCGCGGCGCTGAATAGCCAGGCGCAGCGTCTGGTTGATGAACTGTACCACCGGCGCATCGCCGTCGTCGGGGTAGGCGATGTCGGTCGTGTCCTCTTCGGCCGTCAATGGCGCCGGGAGCGGCTCGTGGTGCTGGTTCAGCGCCATCTCCAGCCTGGCCGCCGGCCATTGTTCCAAATGGATGCGCTTGCCGGTGGCGAAACGCAGCGCCGCCAGCAGCCCCTGCGACGCTTCTTCGCTGAGCGCGACCGTCAGGGTGGTCGGGTCTTCGCTCAGCGCCAGCGCTTGATAGCGCCGGCACAGGGCGTGAACCTCTTCGCTGATTTGCGCGTTCATCGCCGTTACTCCGCCGCGTTGTCGAAGCGGAAGACTTCCTGGCACACCTCAACCAGCGTCGCGTTTTCGCTGCTGCACAGCCGGGTCCAGCGGGTCAGTCCATCGGCGTTCGACTTGGGGGTTAATGCCACCGCCAGGCCCTGCAGCGTTTGGCTGCCGGTCAGCGTGATCACGCCTTTGACGACTTTCACCCCGCTGACATAGCGCGATGTGCCGCCGGTGGGAATGCCTTTGCTGCCGGCCTCGCAGCCGGCGGGCGTGCCTTCGTCCAGCACGCACAGCTCGACCGCCATTTTATACGGCGCCATGGTTTGCAGCATGTCGGTCATCGCCGCTTTCTGGATGTAGCGCTGGTAGGCGGGAATGCCGATGGCGCTGAGGATGGCGATGATGGCGATCACCACCATCAGTTCTATCAGGGTAAAGCCGCGTTGCGTTTCCATGCGTTGTTTCCTCCATTGGGGTGTGGAAGACAACGGTAGCGGCTTGCTCGGGGGCACGGCGAGGGGCTTTTGCGCGTTTCTCGGCGCGCCTCCATCAGTAATGATGTGGTTTGCAGCGGTGAAAAAAACGGTGAGAGGGGGTTCGCAATTTTACGGTGACGCCCCCGGCGGCGGCCGGGGGCGAGGGGATCATTTGAAGCGCATCGACAGATCGAGTGCAGTGATGTGCTTAGTCAGCGCGCCGACCGAAATGTAATCTACGCCGGTGTCGGCGAAGGTGCGCAGCGTCTCACTGGTGACGTTGCCGGACACTTCCAGCTGGGCGCGGCCCTGGGTTTGGGCGACCGCCTGACGCATCATCTCGACGCTGAAGTTGTCCAGCATGATGATGTCGGCGCCGGCATCCAGCGCCTGCTGCAGTTCATCGAGCGATTCGACTTCCACTTCCACCGGCACGTCGGCGTGCAGCCAGAAGGCTTTTTCCACCGCGTTTTTGATCGAGCCGGAGGCGATGATGTGGTTTTCCTTGATCAGGAAGGCATCGGACAGCCCCAGCCGGTGGTTGCTCCCGCCCCCGCACAGCACGGCGTATTTCAGCGCGGTGCGCAGGCCGGGCAAGGTTTTGCGGGTATCGAGCAGGCGAGTCCGGGTCCCTTCCAGCAGGGCCACGTAGCGGCTGACCTCGGTCGCCACGCCGGAGAGCGTCTGCACGAAGTTCAGCGCGGTGCGCTCGCCGGTCAGCATCACCCGCGCCGGGCCGCGCAGCCGGCAGAGCGGTTGGTTCGGCGTCAGACGGTCGCCGTCCGCCACCAGCCACTCCACCTGCACCTGATTGCCCAACTGAATAAAGACTTCGTTCAGCCAGCGGCGGCCACAGAACACGCCGGCTTCGCGGGTGATGACGGTGGCTTCGGCCTGTTTGTCTGCCGGTAACAATTGCGCGGTAATATCGCGCCCGGCGTCGACTTCCCCCCCCAGGTCTTCGCGCAGCGCCTGGGCGACGGCATAGGGAATATCACTTTCAATTCGTTCAAGAAGCTCGGTGCGGCGACTGTCGGCACTGTAGCGGCGTGTCGGCATGGAAAACTCCGAAATGGACGGTTAGATCGTAGGGGAACATGCTACTCTGTTGCAGGAATAAGTACCACCGCAGAGAGGTGTCTGATGCAGTTGGAAAATGGCTGGATTGTCGGGGTGACGCGAGTGCTCTCGCCGCACTGCGATCGGCGCCCGGATGACGAGCCGCCCTCGCTGTTGGTCATCCACAACATCAGCTTGCCGCCCGGCGAATTCGGTGGCCCCTATATCGACCAGCTGTTCACCGGCACGCTCGACCCTGCGCAGCACCCTTATTTCGCCGATATCCATCAGCTGCGGGTGTCGGCGCATTGCCTGATTCGCCGCGGCGGAGAGATCGTGCAGTATGTGCCCTTCGACCAACGCGCCTGGCACGCGGGCGTTTCCCTGTATCAGGGGCGCGATCGGTGCAATGATTTCTCCATCGGCATCGAGCTGGAAGGGACTGACCAGTTGCCCTACACCGAGGCGCAATATCGCACGCTGCAGGCGGTCACCGTGCTGCTGGCCGAACATTACCCACCGCTGGCGGCCAATATCGCCGGGCATTGCGATATCGCCCCCGGCCGCAAGACCGATCCCGGGCCGGCGTTCGATTGGGATCGCTATCTGGCATCTCTGGAACAACGCGGCGCGCCCGCCGACGCTATGCTTGAGACAAGAAAAAGGGAGAGGAATCGCTAATGACGCTGTTTACGCTGTTGCTGGTTTTGGCCTGGGAACGCCTGTTCAAGCTGGGAGAGCACTGGCAGCTGGATCATCGCCTCGAAGTGGTATTTCAGCGGCTGCATCGGGTTTCGCTGGCGCAGACACTGGCGATGACCGCCGCCTGGATGGTGATCGTCTGGGGCGTTCTGTGGCTGTCGCACGGGCTGTTCTTCGGCGTGGTGACGCTGCTGCTGTGGATCGTCATCGATCTGCTGTGTGTCGGCGCCGGCATCAAGCGCAAACACTACCGCGCCTACCTGAAAGCGGCGCGGCAGGGTGATATCCACGCCAGCGATCAGATGGCGGAAGAGCTGGCGTTGATCCACGGCTTGCCGGTGGACTGCAGCGAAGAGCTGCGCCTGCGCGAGCTGCAAAACGCGCTGCTATGGATTAACTTCCGTTATTACCTGGCGCCGCTGTTCTGGTTCGTGGTCTTTGGGCCGTACGGGCCGATCGCGCTGGCGGGGTATGCCTTCCTGCGCGCCTATCAAACCTGGCTGGCGCGCCACAATACGCCGCTGGAGCGTTCGCAATCGGGCATCGATCACCTGTTGAACTGGCTGGACTGGATCCCGGTGCGTTTGGCCGGGGTGGCCTATGCGCTGTTCGGCCACGGCGAACGCGCGTTGCCGGCCTGGTTCGCCTCGCTGGGGGATCGGCATTCGTCGTCGTATCAGGTGCTGACGCGGCTGGCCCAGTTCTCGCTGGCGCGCGATCCGCATATGGATCCGGTGCAAACGCCGCGGGCGGCGGTGACGCTGGCGCGCAAGGTGACGATGATCATCGTGGTGGTGGTGGCGCTGTTGACCATTTACGGCACGCTGCTTTAAGCCGCAGAGAAAAACAAAACGGGCGCCGAGGCGCCCGTTTTGTTTGGCCATTCGGCCGGGATTACAGCTTGGCGAAGCAGCGACGCGCGGCGTCGATGGTGCGCTGGATGTCTTCCTTGCTGTGCGCCACGGACATGAAGCCCGCTTCGAAGGCGGACGGCGCCAGATACACCCCTTCTTCCAGCATCAGGTGGAAGAAACGCTTGAAGCGTTCCACGTCGCACTGCATCACGTCCTGGTAGCAGGTGACCGCCGGCGCGTCGGTGAAGAACAGGCCGAACATGCCGCCAACGTTGTTGACCACCAGCGGAATATTCTCCTCCTGCGCCGCGTGCAGCAGGCCAGCGGCCAGCATCTCGGTCAGTTCGGTCAGCGTCTGGTGCACGCCGACCTGTGAGACTTCGGTCAAACAAGCGTAGCCCGCCGCCATGGCGATCGGGTTGCCGGACAGGGTGCCGGCCTGGTAGACCGGGCCGGTGGGCGCCAGCGCGTCCATCACCTCGCGACGGCCGCCGAAGGCGCCCACCGGCATGCCGCCGCCGATGATTTTGCCGAGGCAGGTCAGATCCGGTTCGACGCCGTAATAGGATTGCGCGCCGGCCAGCGCGACGCGGAAGCCGGTCATCACTTCGTCGATGATCAAGAGCGCGCCGTACTTGTCGCACAGGGCGCGCAGGCCCGGCAGGAATTCTGGCAGCGGCGGCACGCAGTTCATGTTGCCGGCGACCGGCTCGACGATAATACAGGCGATCTCGGACGGGTACTGTTCGAAGGCGGCGCGCACCGAGTCCAGATCGTTATAGGTGCAGGTCAGAGTGTGCTTGGCGAAGTCGGCCGGCACGCCCGGTGAGTTCGGCTGGCCGAGGGTCAGCGCGCCGGAGCCGGCTTTCACCAGCAGGCAGTCGGCGTGGCCGTGATAGCAGCCTTCGAACTTGATGATTTTATCGCGGTTGGTGTAGCCGCGCGCCAGGCGGATGGCGCTCATGGTGGCTTCGGTGCCCGAGTTCACCATGCGCACCATATCCATCGTCGGCACCAGCTCGGTGACCAGCTGCGCCATTTTGACTTCCATCTCGGTCGGCGCGCCGAAGCTCAGGCCGCGCTGCGCCGCTTCGATCACCGCGTCGCGGATCGCCGGATGGTTATGCCCCAGCACCATCGGCCCCCAGGAACCGACATAGTCGATATAGGCCTTGCCGTCGGCATCGAACAGGTAAGCCCCGTCTGCCCGCTCGATAAACAGCGGCACACCGCCCACGCCGGTGAATGCACGCACCGGAGAGTTTACCCCGCCGGGGATCAACTGTTGCGCCTGGGCGTACAGACTTTCGGACTTGCTGTGTAGGCTCATAAATCGGCTCCTGGATTCTCTTTTGAATGATTTGACCGCGCTATTCTAGAGGAGAGCGCCGCGTTATGAAACGATCACAGTCAGATACCATTAACGGCAGCGTCCGCCGCCAGGTTGGGGTAGAATTATCGCCCTGCCTATTTGTATTACAAATTACCTGACGAATCACTCGCGATGACAGAATCACAATCACAGCCAGTCGGGACGTTGAGCCCGCGTCTGCGCCGCAGCGATGCGGTGCGTCAGTTTATTCGCCGCGATAAAACCCCGGTGGCGATCCTGGTGATGGCCGCGCTGGTGGGGGCGCTGGCCGGTTTGCTCGGCGTGGCCTTCGATAAAGCGGTGGAGTGGGTGCAGCAGCAGCGGTTGGCTTCGCTGGCGCAGGTCGCCGACTCCTGGCTTCTGGTGTGGCCCCTGGCGTTTATCCTGTCCGCCGCGCTGGCGGCGCTGGGCTATTACCTGGTACGGCGCTTTGCGCCTGAGGCGGGCGGCTCGGGCATTCCGGAAATCGAAGGCGCGCTGGAAGAGCTGCGGCCGGTACGCTGGTGGCGCGTGATCCCGGTAAAATTCATCGGCGGTATGGGCACCCTGGGGGCGGGCATGGTGCTGGGGCGCGAAGGGCCCACGGTGCAAATGGGCGGCAACGTCGGGCGAATGGTATTGGACGTGCTGCGCATTCGCGGCGCCGAGGCGCGTCATACGTTGCTGGCGACCGGGGCCGCCGCCGGGTTGTCCGCCGCGTTCAACGCGCCGCTGGCCGGCATCTTGTTCATCATCGAAGAGATGCGGCCGCAGTTCCGCTACAACCTGATCTCGATTAAAGCGGTGTTTATCGGCGTTATCATGTCGAGCGTGGTGTTCCAGCTGTTTAACGGCCAGGGGGCGGTGATCGCGGTCAACAAACTTTCTTCGGCGCCCATCAATACCCTGTGGCTCTATCTGGTGTTGGGGGCAATCTTCGGCGCGGTGGGCGTGGGGTTCAACGCGCTGATCTTCCGCACCCAAGACATGTTCGCGCGCCTGCACGGCGGCAGAATGCGCAATGTCTTGCTGATGGGCGGGCTGCTCGGCGGCGTGTGCGGCATTCTGGGGCTGATCCAGCCGGAGGCGGCGGGCGGCGGCTTTGGGCTGATCCCGATCGCCGCGGCGGGCAACTACAGCGTCGGCATGTTGATGTTTATCTTTATCACCCGCATCTTCACCACGCTGCTGTGCTTCGGTTCCGGCGCGCCGGGCGGCATCTTCGCGCCGATGCTGGCGTTGGGCACGCTGTTCGGCACCGCCTTCGGGCTGGCGGGGGCACATCTGTTCCCGCAGTACGGCATCGAGGCGGGCACCTTCGCCATCGCCGGCATGGGGGCGCTGTTCGCCGCCACGGTGCGCGCCCCGCTGACCGGCATCGTGCTGGTGCTGGAAATGACCGACAACTACCAGCTTATTTTACCGATGATCATTACCTGCCTCGGCGCCACGGTGGTGGCGCAGCTGCTCGGCGGCAAGCCGCTGTATTCGTCGATCCTGGCCCGCACGCTGCAAAAGCAGGAGGCGCAGCTGGCGCGGGAGGCGGCGCAGAAAACAAGTAAGGAAAATACAACAAATGCGGTGAATACTTGAACGCAACACTCAGGTATCGGATAATCGTTAATATTAATCAGGCAGCCATAGTCGCGATCTGATGCTGAACAATGTTGGGAGTAAAGAGTATGAGTGATCAAACGGCACTGCCCCTGCAATTTACCGAGGCAGCAGCAAACAAGGTTAAGTTCCTGATTGCTGACGAAGAAAACCCGAACCTGAAGTTGCGGGTTTACATTACCGGCGGCGGCTGCAGCGGATTCCAGTACGGCTTCACTTTTGACGACAAGGTCAACGATGGCGACATGACCATCGAGAAGCAGGGCGTGGCGCTGGTGGTCGATCCGATGAGCCTGCAGTATCTGGTCGGCGGTTCGGTGGACTACACCGAAGGGCTGGAAGGATCGCGCTTTGTGGTGACCAACCCGAATGCCAAAACCACCTGCGGTTGCGGTTCGTCGTTCAGCATCTGAGTTTGCCTGTCAGAACATCAACCCGCTCGCCTTACGGCCGGCGGGTTTTTTTATGCCTACCCTTCCACGAGAATGACTGCCGTGCCGTTCTCCTGCGCCGGACGGCCGCGAGTGATGCGCGGCTGCTCAGCGTTCGAGAATAAAGGCGGGCAGCTTGAGATGCCAGCGAATGGCCGCCAGCCGAATGGCCAGGGTGATGAGCATGCCCAGCATCATGGCCTGTTGCAGCGGCATGTTGAAGGTGTAGAACGCCGTGGCATGCACGATGCCGCCGATGATGCAGGCGGTGGCGTAAATTTCGGTGCGCAGGATCATCGGGATCTCGCGCGCCAGCACGTCGCGGATAATGCCGCCGCCGACGCCGGTGATCACCCCCATGCAGATCGCCACCAGCGGGCCGGTGCCGGCCGCGAAGGCCTTGTTGACGCCGATGCCGACGAACACCGCCAGCCCGACGGCGTCCAGCACCGGCAGCACCCACTTCGGCAGGCGGCGCGGCTGGCGCACCAGCAGCAGCGTCAAGACGCAGGTGATCATCGCCACAACCAGATCGGTGGGATCCTTGACCCAAAATACCGGGCCGTTGGCCAGCGCCATGTCGCGGATGGTGCCGCCGCCGACCGCGGTGACCACGCCCAATACCAGCACGCCGAACGGATCCATGCGCAGCTTGCCGGCCAATAGCACGCCGGAGACGGCGAACACCGCCGTGCCGAGAATATCCAGCCAGAACACCAGCATCAGCGGATCTCCGCCAGCTGGCGGCACAGCTGCTGCGCCGCCAACAGGATGCGCGGCCCGCCGCGATTGAACCAGTCTTCGTTCAGCGCGATCACCGGCACCTGCAGCTGCGGTGCCCAGAAGGCCTTCACATTGGCGGCCTCTTTCTCGCCGCCGGTGATGACGATGGCCTGCGGCTGACGTGCCAGCACCTGCTCGCGGCTGATCTGCGGCCAAGGGGTGCGGCTGTCGGCGAAGACGTTCTGCCCGCCGCACAGTGCCAGCACCTGGCTTTGCAATGTGGCGCCGGAGCTGGTGAACAGCGGCTGGGTGCCGAACTGCAGCAGCACACGCCGTGGCGAGTTAGCGGCGTACTGTTGCTTGAGAGAGGCGAACTGGCGGCGAAGGCCGTCCGCCGCCTGATGCGCCTGCTCCGGGTGCGGGCTGTAGCGCGCCAGCTTATCCAGCAAGCCGGCGATCCCTTCGAGATTGTCGGCGTCCGCATAGAAGATCGGGATGCCGAACGCGGCGAGCTGATCCAACGCGCGTTGTGGATTACCGCCGCGCCAGGCGAGGATCAGATCCGGCTTGAGCGCCAGCACCCGCTCCAGATTGATGCCCTGCCAGGAGGCTACCTGCTCCAGCCTGGCGGCCTGCGGCGGGTAATCGGAATAGGCGCTCGCCGCCACCAGCACCTCGCCCATGCCAGCGGCATAGGCGAGTTCGGTGGCGTTGGGCGCCAGGCTGATCACCCGCTGGGCGGCGCCGACCGGCAGGGCCAGCCAGAGCGCCAACAGACAGAGCATCGAGGTGAAGCGCTGCCTCACATCAACCGCGCTTGGCCAGGGTTTGCAGCATGGCGTTGACCATCAGCGTGGACTGCTTGGCCGCTACCACCAGGAACTCGTCAAAGCTCATGTGCGATTCGCTGTCGGCGACGTCGGAAATGGCGCGCACCACCACGAACGGCGTGCCGAACAGATGGCAGACGTGGGCGATCGCCGCGGCTTCCATTTCCACGGCGGCGACGCGCGGGAAGGTGGCGCGGATGCGCGCCAGCGGCTCGGCGCCGTTGATGAAGGCGTCACCGCTGCAGATCAGGCCGCGCACCGCGTGCAGATCCAGCTGTTTGATACAGCTTTCCGCCAGCGCGATCAGCGCATCATCGGCGACGAACGCCGCCGGGCAGCCGGCCATCTGGCCCGGCTCGTAGCCGAAGGCGGTGACGTCGGCGTCGTGGTAGCGCACTTCTTCCGACACCACGATGTCGCCCACGCGCAGCGTGCTGGCCAGGCCGCCGGCGGAGCCGGTATTGATCACCACGTCGGGGCTGCAGTGCTCCAGCAACAGGGTGGTGCCCATGGCCGCAGAGGCTTTGCCGATGCCGGATTTCAGCAGGGCCACGTCAACGCCGCCGATCTGGCCGGTGTAGATTTCGCAGCCCGCGCGCTGGATGGTTTGACGGTTTTCGATTTGATCGCGCAGCAGGGTGACTTCCTGCTCCATTGCGCCGATGATGCCTACTTTCATAAATAACACTCGCTGATTGGCCGTGAGAATTGCGGCATAGTCTATCATGGCTGTGTATCAGAGATAATGCGTTGCATCCGCTGCCGGGAATTGTTATCACGGGGGCAGGGCGCAACGGCGGAGAAACAGATGTCCGGGATCGACTTCAAGCAAAAAATCAGCTTCCAACGGCCTTTCAGCAAACCGATCGAGGCCGAGGAAGAGTACGACATCGTGCGGCAGTTCGAGAGCGATCGCGGGCGCATCGTCAACTCGGCCGCCATTCGCCGTCTGCAGCAAAAAACCCAGGTGTTTCCGCTGGAGCGCAACGCGGCGGTGCGCAGTCGCCTGACGCACTCGATGGAGGTGCAGCAGGTCGGGCGCCATATCGCCAAAGAGATCCTCAACCGCTTCAAACAGGCGGGGAAGATCGACGAACTCGGCCTGACCCGGCTGCTCGATCCGTTTGAAAGCATCGTGGAAATGGCCTGCCTGATGCACGACATCGGCAATCCGCCGTTCGGTCATTTCGGCGAATCGGCGATCAATGACTGGTTCGCCCAGCGGCTCGATCCCGCCAGCTGCGGCAGTGAGCCGGGCAGCCACGATCGCTGCCAGGTGGCGACGCTGCGCCTGCATGAAGGGGAGAGCGATCTGAACCGGCTGCGCAGCCGGATCCGTCAGGATCTCAGCCACTTCGAGGGCAACGCCCAGGCGATCCGCATGGTGTACAGCCTGCTCAAGCTCAACCTGACCTACGCGCAGGTCGGCTGCATTTTGAAATACACCCGCCCGGCCTACTGGGCGAGCGACATCCCCGCCAGCCACAGTTACCTGATGAAAAAGCCCGGCTACTATCTGGCGGAAGAAGCCTTCGTCGATCGGCTGCGGCGTGAGCTGCATATGGGCGAGTTCGATCGTTTCCCGCTGACCTACATTATGGAGGCCGCCGACGATATCTCGTACTGCGTGGCCGATCTGGAAGACGCGGTGGAGAAGAGCATTTTCACCGTCGAGCAGCTGTATCAGCACCTGATTCAGGAATGGGGCGAGGTGGCGCCGGGCGATCTGTTCGACAAGACCGTCGCCAGCGCGTTTCGCAAGATCGATCGCGGCGGCGCGCGGCGCAGCGCGGAAGATCAGTTCTTCATGTATCTGCGGGTGTTTACCGTGGCGCGGCTGGTGCCGCACGCGGCGCAGCGCTTTATCGACAATCTGGACGCGGTATATCAGGGCAGCTTCAATCAGGCACTGCTGGAGGATTCCAGCCCGGCCTACCGGCTGCTGAAAATATTTAAAAATGTGGCGTTCAAGCACGTGTTCAACCACCCGGAGGTCGAGCAGCTCGAGCTGCAAGGCTATCGGGTGATCAGCGGCCTGCTGGACATTTACAGTCCGCTGTTGGCGATGTCGCTGGCGGACTTCACCCTGCTGGTGCGTGAAGACAGCCACCGCGCGTACCCGATCGAAACGCGTCTGTTCCACAAGCTGTCCACCAAGCATCGGCTGGCGTATGCGGAGGCGGTAGAAGGGCTGCAGCATTTATCGCCGGAGCAGCAAGCCATTCGGGAATATTATTTCCGCGCGCGTTTATTGCAGGACTATATCAGCGGAATGACCGACCTTTATGCCTATGATGAATATCGTCGATTAATGGCGGCGGAATAATTAAGCTGAGGAATAATTATCAGCAATTCCAACCGGTTGGCTGTCTTGATTTTTGTAAAGACGGACAATATTTGTTTACTATTGCCAATCATCTGTGCCGGAACTTCAGGCTATTAATTAACTCTGAATAAGCACGCAAGACGGCCATTCTTTTTTGAACGACTTTATAAGAGACACACAGATGAAAAAAACCGCATTAGTTCTGAGCGCATTGGCATTCAGCATCGGCATGGCGATGGGCCCGGTGACGGCCAGCGCCGCTGAAACCGCCTCTTCCTCCACCCAACAGCTGCCGAGTCTGGCGCCGATGCTGGAAAAGGTGATGCCTTCCGTGGTGAGCATTAACGTTGAGGGCAGCACCACGGTCAATACGCCGCGCATGCCGCAGCAGTTCCAACAGTTCTTCGGTGAAGATTCGCCGTTCTGCCAGGACGGTTCGCCGTTCCAGGGCTCGCCGATGTGTCAGGGCGGTGAACAGCCTGGGCCGGATGGCCAGCCGCAGGGCACGCAGCAGAAATTCCAGGCGCTGGGCGCCGGGGTGGTCATCGATGCCGCCAAGGGCTATGTGGTGACCAATAACCACGTGGTGGATAACGCCAACAAGATCCAGGTGCAGCTGAGTGACGGCCGCCGCTTCGACGCCAAGGTGATCGGCAAGGATCCGCGCTCGGACATCGCCCTGATCCAGCTGAAAGACTTCAAGAATCTGACGGCGATCAAGATGGCGGATTCCGATCAGCTGCGCGTCGGCGATTACACCGTGGCGATCGGCAACCCGTACGGGCTGGGCGAAACCGCCACTTCGGGCATCGTTTCCGCCCTGGGGCGCAGCGGCCTAAACATCGAAAACTACGAAAACTTTATCCAGACCGATGCGGCGATCAACCGCGGCAATTCCGGCGGCGCGCTGGTTAACCTGAACGGCGAGCTGATCGGCATCAACACCGCGATCCTGGCGCCGGACGGCGGCAACATCGGTATCGGCTTCGCCATTCCGAGCAACATGGTGAAAAACCTGACGGCGCAAATGGTCGAGTATGGCCAGGTGAAACGCGGCGAGCTCGGCATCATGGGCACCGAGCTGAACTCTGAGCTGGCCAAGGCGATGAAGGTTGATGCGCAGCGCGGGGCCTTTGTCAGCCAGGTGATGCCGAAGTCTTCCGCCGCGAAGGCGGGCATTAAAGCCGGTGACGTGATCGTCACCATGAACGGCAAGGCCATCTCCAGCTTCGCCTCATTCCGGGCGGAGATCGGCACGCTGCCCGTCGGCAGCAAAATGTCGCTGGGCATTATCCGCGACGGCAAACCGGTGACCATTGATGTCACGCTGGAGCAAAGCGCGCAGACCCAGGTGGCCTCGGGCAATATTTACACCGGCATCGAGGGCGCCGAGCTGAGCAACACCCAGGTCGGCAACCAGAAAGGCGTCAAGGTCGACAGCGTGAAAGCCGGCAGCGCCGCGGCGCGCATCGGCTTGAAAAAAGGCGATGTGATCCTGGGCGTGAACCAACAGCCGATACAGAACCTGGGCGAGCTGCGTAAGATTCTCGACAGCAAGCCGTCGGTGCTGGCGTTGAATATTCAGCGCGGCGAGAGCCAATTGTACCTGCTGGCGCAGTGATAAACGTCAGGCGCTAAAAGAAAAAGGCACGCTGCGGCGTGCCTTTTTGCGTAACGGCCTGCGAATTCAGGCAGGCTGCGTCAGATGCGCGTGCGCCGCGTGGATCACCAGTTCAATCTCATCCAGCAGCTCCAGCCATTCCGGCTCCAGTTCGTCGTTGGTGACGCCCTGGCGCAGTTGCCGCTCGAGGTAGAAACACAGCTGCTTGAGGCGTGGCACGCCGCTGTAGCTGCAGCTGCCGTGCAGCTTATGGACCAGATCGAGGATTTCGTCGTCATGCTGGCCGTCGAGCAGCGCCTGCACCCGTTCGCGCACCTGCGGCAAGAAATCGAGCAGCATTTGCAGCAGATCGCGCGCCAGATCCGGTTTATTGGCTGCCTGACGCAACGCCAGCGGCCAGTCGAGCGACAGCGGTGCGTCGTCGGCGACGGCGTTTTCCATTTCGCCACTGTGATAGCGCGACAGCACGCGGGTCAGCATTTTCTCGTCGATCGGCTTGGCCAGGTAGTCGTCCATCCCGGCCTGCAACAGGTGCTCGCGCTCGCCGCTGGCTGCATGGGCGGTGACGGCGACGATCGGCGTGGAGTTGTGATGCGGCAGTTGGCGGATCAGCTCGCTGGCGTGAATGCCGTCCATCTTCGGCATTTGAATGTCCATCAGGATCAGATCCAGCACGTTGTCGCGCGCCAGCGCCAGCGCTTCCTCGCCGCTCTCGCACAACAGGGTTTTTTCTACCTGTTCCCCCAACAACGTACCGATCAGCTTCAGGTTAGCCGGGTTGTCGTCAACCGCCATCACCGTGAGCGGCAGGCGTTTACGCTCAGGCTGCGCGGTGAGGCGTGCCGGCGCCTCCATCCGGAGCATCGGGAACAGTCGGGTGCTGGTGATCGGCTTGATCAGGCAGCCGAGCGCGCCTTGTTGTTTAAGCAGCTCGGCATCGATTTGCGCCTGGCACGGCAGCGCCAGAATGACCCGATCGGCCAGCTTCAGCGAGGCCAGCAATTTGTCTTCGTGCTGCGCCATGTTGTCGCGGAACGGGATGGGCACGCCGGCCAGCAGGAAATCATAGTGGCTTGGCGGCAACTGGCCCAGCGTCGGCGAGTGGGTGATCACCAGTTGCGTGACGCTGAGCATGTTGAGCGTCGCCTGCGCCGCCGTCGGGTTGGACTCGATATAGGCCAGCGTTTTGCCGTTCAGATCCGGCAGGCTCGGCGCCAGCGACAGCATGCCCTCGTTCAGATCCAGCGTGATGTGGAACCAGAAGGTCGAGCCGCGGTTCAACTGGCTGTGGAAGCAGATATCGCCCCCCATCTCTTTCACCAGCTTTTGCGTGATCACCAGCCCCAGCCCGGTGCCGCCGTGGCGGCGGGAGATGCTGGCGTCCGCCTGGCGGAATGCCTGGAACAGCTGCGACTGCTGGCGTTCGGAGATGCCGATGCCGGTATCGTGGATCTGCACTTCCACTTCCACCCGGCGCTCCAGCTGTTTGCGCAGCTCGACGCGAATATCGATATTGCCGGTTTCGGTGAACTTGATGGCGTTGCCCAGCAGGTTGGTGATGATTTGCTGCAGGCGCAGCGAGTCGCCGATCACCTGCTCCGGCACGTCGTTGTGCACATCCAGCGTCAGCTCCAACCCTTTGTCATGTGCGCTGGGCGCCAGCAGCACCACCACTTCGTCCAGCGTTTCACGCAGGGCGAACGGAATATGCTCCAGCACCAGCTTGCCGGCCTCCAGCTTGGAGAAATCCAGCACGTCGTTGATGATGGTCAGCAGGTTGTTGGCCGAGCGCTCGATGGTCTGCAAATAGTCGGTCTGGGTTGCGCTCAGGTCGGTTTTCAGCATCTGGCGGGTGAAGCCGATCACGCCGTTGAGCGGAGTACGCAGCTCATGCGACATGTTGGCCAGGAATTCGGACTTGATGCGCGCCGCCTCCTGCGCGCGTTTTTTCGCCAGATCCAGCTCGACGTTCTGGATCTCCATCTGCTCCAGCGTTTCGCGCAGGTCTGACGTAGCCTGATCGATGTTCTGCTGCATCTCTTCGTGATAGGCGGTAAGCGACATCGCCATCGAGTTGATGCCGTTTTTCAGCATGTGCAGCTCGCCGAGCATGTAACCTTCCACGCGGCTGTCGAGCTGGCCGCGGCGGATGCGGTCGACGGTGTTCACCATATTGCGGATCGGGCCGGTCACGTCGCGCATCAGCCGGTAAGCGAACAGGATGGCGATGCACATGCACAGCAGCAGCAGCAAGGTGGAGACGAAGACCTCTTTATACTGCTGCAGCCGCACCGACTGCAGATCCAGCTCGATCGCCACATAGCCCAGGTTGTTGTCGGGATGGCTGCCGCCGTCGGCGGTTTCATCCGGATACTGGCTTTCCGACAGGATCGGCGTGCGCAGGATCAGCGAATCGCCGCGTCGGGTGAGCATCAGCTCGGTGGGCAACGGCACGCCTTTCGGCAACTGCAGCTGAGCGAAGTTGTGGTGATAATTTGAGGTGACGAACAGGTTGTTCTGCGCATCAAACACGGTGATCGAACGTACGATGTCCGAATGGCGGCGGTGCAAAAGGCTGACCAACTGCCTGACCGATTCGCGGCTGCGGAACGTCATGCCGTACTCGCTGGCCACCGCCAGCGGCTCGATGATGCTGGCGCCGGCGTCGACCAGTTGCTCCTGCAGCTCATTATAGCGGTGCACCACGAAGAAGGTGCTGAGCAGCAAACCAATCAGCAAGGTCGGGGCCAGAATCAGGATCATCATGCGCGCACGCAGGCTGTATTTGGTCATGGGATTCCAATGTGGGAGAATTGACAGCTGACACTAGCTTAATGAACCAGCACACAATCGACAAATATGGCGCAATTCTACTCTCCCAAACGCCGCGTGACGACCCGGCAGAGCTCACAAATCTTCACCGTGACGGTGAGCGATCTCGATCCTTTTGGCCAGGGCGTGGCGCGCCACGACGGCAAAGCGGTGTTCGTGCCGGGCGTATTGCCGGGCGAGCAGGCGGAAATCCAGTTGACCGAAGACAAGCGCCAGTTCGCCAAAGGCAAGCTCAAACGCCTGCTGAGCCGCAGCCCGCAGCGGGTAGAACCGCGCTGCCCGCATTTTGGCGTGTGCGGCGGCTGCCAGCAGCAACATGCTGATGAGGCGCTGCAACAGCAGAGCAAGGCGGCGGCGCTGGTGCGCATGATCGCCCGCGAAACCGGCGTAACCCCGCAACAGGAACCGGTGATCGCCGGCCCGGAATACGGCTATCGCCGCCGCGCCCGCCTGAGCCTGGCATGGCAGCCGAAGCTGCAGCGCCTGATGATGGGCTTTCGCCAGGCGGCCTCCAGCGAGCTGGTGGCGGTGGAGCACTGCCCGGTGCTGCGGCCGGAGCTGGAACAGCTGCTGGCGCCGGTGCGCGCCTGCCTGAGCGGGCTGCAGGCGGTGCGGCGGCTGGGGCATGTGGAGCTGGTGCTGGCGGATAACGGCCCGCTGCTGGTGCTGCGTCATCTCGACGCGCTGAAAGAGGCGGATCGGCAGGCGCTGTTGGCGTTTGGCGAGCGGGAAAAGGTCGCCGTTTATCTGGCGCCGGACAGCGATCGGGTGGAAAAACTGTGCGGTGAAACGCCGTATTATCAGGTTGACGGGCTACGCTTAGACTTCAGTCCGCGCGACTTTATTCAGGTCAATGACGCCGTAAACCAACAAATGGTGGCGCAGGCCCTTGAATGGCTCGATATTCAACCCAATGATCGGGTGCTGGACCTGTTCTGCGGCATGGGCAACTTCACCCTGCCGCTGGCGCGCCGCGCCGCCGCGGTGGTGGGCATCGAAGGTGTTGCCACGCTGGTAGCGAATGGGCAATATAATGCACATAAGAATAAGCTGAATAATGCGTCGTTCTTCCATGAGAATCTGGAGGACAACGTTGCGCGGCAACCTTGGGCAGCACAAGGGTTTGATAAGGTGATGCTGGATCCCGCCCGCGCCGGTGCGGCCGGGGTGATGTCACACATTGTAAAACTGGCGCCGGCGCGGGTGGTGTATGTTTCCTGTAACCCCACCACGCTGGCTCGCGACAGCAACGTGCTGTTGAATGCCGGTTATCGTCTTGCGCGCGTGCGGATGTTGGATATGTTTCCGCACACGGGGCATCTTGAATCAATGGCGCTGTTTATCAACGAGCGTGCGCCAGAGGTCGCTGCAAAGTAGGGAGAAGTTATGGTTGCGGTAAGAAGTGCACATCTGAATACGGCGGGTGAGTTCGCTCTCGATGAGTGGATCGCCGGCTTGGGGCTACCTAACCCGCAGTCATGTGAGCGATTGGCCGCAACCTGGCGTTATTGTGAGCAGCAGACCCAAAACCATCCCGACGCCTCGCTGCTGCTGTGGCGCGGCCTGGAGATGGTGGAAATTCTCTCGACGCTGAGCATGGACAATGACAGCATGCGCGCCGCGCTGCTGTTCCCGCTGGTGGACGCCGGCATCGTGCAGGAAGAGACCCTGACCGAAGCGTTCGGCAAGGGGATCGTCGCGCTGGTGCACGGCGTGCGCGATATGGACGCCATTCGCCAACTGAAAGCCACCCAAAACGACTCGATGGCCTCCGAACAGGTCGACAACGTGCGCCGCATGCTGTTGGCGATGGTGGAGGATTTCCGCTGCGTGGTCATCAAGCTGGCGGAGCGCATCGCCCACCTGCGCGAGGTGAAAGACGCGCCGGAAGACGAACGCGTGCTGGCGGCGAAAGAGTGTTCCAACATCTACGCCCCGCTGGCCAACCGGCTCGGCATCGGCCAGTTGAAGTGGGAGCTGGAGGATTTCTGCTTCCGCTACCTGCATCCGGAAGAATACAAGCGCATCGCCAAGCTGTTGCATGAGCGCCGCATCGATCGCGAACAGTTCATTGACGATTTCGTCGCCGGGCTGCGCGCAGAAATGGCCAACGAAGGCATTCGGGTGGAGATCTACGGCCGGCCGAAACACATCTACAGCATCTGGCGCAAGATGCAGAAAAAACACCTGGCGTTCGACGAACTGTTCGACGTGCGTGCGGTGCGCATCGTGGCGGAGCGCCTGCAGGATTGCTACGCGGCGTTGGGCATCGTGCATACCCACTTCCGCCATTTGCCGGATGAGTTCGACGACTACGTCGCCAACCCGAAACCCAACGGCTACCAGTCGATCCACACCGTGGTGCTGGGGCCGCGCGGCAAGACCGTCGAGATTCAGATCCGCACCCGGCAAATGCACGAAGACGCCGAGCTGGGCGTGGCCGCGCACTGGAAGTACAAAGAGGGCGCGGGCGTAACCGTGCGCTCCGGCTACGAAGAACGCATCGCCTGGCTGCGCAAGCTCATCGCCTGGCAGGAAGAAATGGCGGACTCCGGCGAGATGCTCGACGAAGTGCGCAGCCAGGTGTTCGACGATCGGGTCTATGTATTTACCCCGAAAGGCGACGTGGTGGATCTGCCGGCCGGCTCCACGCCGCTCGATTTCGCCTACCACATTCACAGCGACGTCGGTCACCGCTGTATCGGCGCCAAGATCGGCGGCCGCATTGTGCCGTTTACCTATCAGCTGAAGATGGGCGATCAGATTGAGATCATCACCCAGAAACAGCCGAACCCGAGCCGCGACTGGCTGAACCCGAACCTGGGGTATGTCACCACCAGCCGCGGGCGCTCGAAGATCCACAACTGGTTCCGCAAGCAGGATCGCGACAAGAACATTCTCGCCGGCCGCCAGATGCTGGACAACGAACTGGAACACCTCGGCATCAGCCTGAAAGAGGCCGAAAAGCTGCTGATCCCGCGCTACAACATGAACTCGCTGGACGAGGTGTTGGCGGCGATCGGCGGCGGGGACATTCGCCTGAACCAGATGGTGAATTACCTGCAGGGCAAGTTCAACAAACCGAGCGCCGAAGAGCAGGATCGCGAGGCATTGCGCCAGCTGGTGCAGCAGAAAGCGCCGCCGCCGGCCCGCAACAAGGACAACGGCCGCGTGGTGGTGGAGGGCGTGGGCAACCTGATGCACCACATCGCCCGCTGCTGCCAGCCGATCCCGGGCGACGACATCGTCGGCTTTATCACCCAGGGGCGCGGTATTTCGATCCACCGTGCGGACTGCGATCAGCTGGTCGATTTGCAATCGCACGCGCCGGAGCGCATCGTCGATGCGGTATGGGGTGAAAGCTACTCCAGCGGTTATTCGCTGGTGGTGCGCGTGATGGCCAACGATCGCAGCGGGCTGCTGCGCGACATTACCACCATTTTGGCCAACGAAAAGGTCAACGTGCTGGGCGTCGCCAGCCGCAGCGACACCAAGAAACAGTTGGCCACCATCGACATGGATATCGAAATCTACAACCAGCAGGTGCTGAGCCGGGTGCTGGCGAAGCTGAACCAGCTGCCGGACGTGATAGACGCCAAGCGTCTGCACGGCAACTAAGCCCACATCGCCTTTCGGGCCGTATGCGCCATCGATACGGCCCGAGATCCATGAATTCGGTGGGCGCTCCCATGCGCCCTCATTCTTTCTCAGAGATTTTTTATGACCCAATCCACTCCGCTGCAGCGCCTGCTGAACATCATGAAAACGCTGCGCGATCCGCAGGTCGGTTGCTCATGGGACCGCAAGCAAACTTTCGCCACCATCGCGCCCTACACGCTGGAAGAGACTTACGAAGTGCTGGACGCCATCGAGCGGCAGGACTACGCCGATCTGCGCGACGAACTGGGTGATTTGCTGTTCCAGGTGGTGTTCTATGCCCAGATGGGGCAGGAGCAGGGGCTGTTCGATTTCGATGAGGTGTGCACCGCCATCAGCGACAAGCTGGAGCGCCGTCACCCGCATATCTTCGGCGACGCCGAGGCGGGAGACAGCGAAGCCGTGGCGGCGCGCTGGGAGCAGCTGAAGGCCGGCGAGCGCGCCGAAAAAGCGCTGCACTCGGTGCTGGACGACATTCCGCAGGCGCTGCCGGCGTTGATGAAGGCGCACAAGATCCAAAAACGCTGCGCCTCGGTCGGCTTCGACTGGAACACCCTGGGGCCGGTGCTGGACAAAGTGTATGAAGAGCTCGACGAAGTGATGCACGAAGCCCGCCAGGCGGTGGTCGATGAGAGCAAGCTGGAAGAGGAGATCGGCGATCTGCTGTTCGCCACGGTGAACCTGTCGCGCCATTTGGGGCACAAGGCAGAGAATGCGCTGCAGACGGCGAACCGCAAGTTCGAACGTCGCTTCCGCCAGGTGGAAGCGATCGTCCAGCAACGCGGGCTGCGGCTTGAAGACGCCACGCTGGAGCAGATGGAAGACGCCTGGCAGCAGGTGAAGCGCCAGGAAAGTTGAATCGCTGCGACGACAATGTTGATCGCAAACAAGGTTCACTTGGGCTGAAACGGTTAAGCTTGCGGTCAGGTCACAGGCGCATGGCTGCCGTCGGCAGCAAAAGGCCAACAAACTGAAATCTAAGGCGTTTTATCGCTCGAGAGGGGCGGTAAAAAGAAACTTTCTCCGCTAACTCTTTGTATTTCCTGGAGGGTTTATGCGGCGCCGGCGGAGTAAACCCTGATGAACACGGGAGGGCGGCCGAGATGATGGACAGCAAAACGATCGTTTGTAGGTCAGGAGAGGTTCGGGTATACTACTTTCCCGTCCTGGTTCTTCCATCGTCTTTAAACCTAAACTCTCAGGTTCAGCATGACAACTAATTATATTTTTGTGACCGGCGGGGTCGTATCCTCTCTGGGTAAAGGCATTGCCGCAGCCTCTCTGGCGGCTATTCTTGAAGCCCGTGGCCTCAACGTTACCATCATGAAACTGGACCCGTACATCAACGTGGATCCGGGCACCATGAGCCCGATTCAGCATGGGGAAGTTTTCGTCACCGAAGACGGCGCAGAAACCGATCTGGATTTGGGTCACTACGAGCGCTTCATCCGCACCAAAATGTCGCGTCGCAACAACTTCACCACCGGCCGCATCTACTCCGACGTGCTGCGTAAAGAACGCCGCGGCGACTATCTGGGCGCGACCGTGCAGGTCATTCCGCACATCACCAACGCGATCAAAGAGCGCATCATCGAAGGCGGCGAAGGCCACGATGTGGTGCTGGTGGAAATCGGCGGCACCGTCGGCGATATCGAATCGCTGCCGTTCCTCGAAGCCATCCGTCAGATGGCGGTGGAAGTGGGCCGCGAGCACACTCTGTACATGCACTTGACGCTGGTGCCGTACATGGCGGCGGCGGGCGAAGTGAAAACCAAGCCGACCCAGCATTCCGTAAAAGAGCTGCTTTCCATCGGTATTCAGCCTGATGTGCTGATTTGTCGTTCCGATCGCGCGGTTCCTGCTAACGAACGCGCTAAAATCGCGCTTTTCTGCAACGTGCCGGAAAAAGCGGTTATCTCTCTGAAAGACGTTGATTCTATTTATAAAATCCCAGGCCTATTGAAATCTCAGGGGCTGGACGATTATATTTGTAAACGATTCAGCCTGAACGCGCCGGAAGCCAACCTGGCCGAATGGGAACAGGTGATCTACGAAGAAGCCAATCCGGGCGGCGAAGTGACCATCGGTATGGTCGGCAAATACGTTGAGCTGCCGGACGCCTACAAGTCGGTAATCGAAGCGCTGAAGCACGGCGGGCTGAAAAACCGTTTGACCGTGAACATCAAGCTGATCGACTCGCAGGACGTGGAAACGCGCGGCGTGGAAGTGCTGAAAGGGCTGGATGCGATCCTGATCCCGGGCGGCTTCGGCTACCGCGGCGTGGAAGGCAAAGTGATGACCGCGCGCTATGCGCGCGAGAACAACATTCCTTACCTGGGTATTTGCCTGGGCATGCAGGTGGCGTTGATGGAGTTCGCTCGCAACGTGGCGGGGATGGAAAACGCCAACTCCACCGAGTTTATGCCAGACTGTAAGTACCCGGTGGTGGCGTTGATCACCGAATGGCGCGACGAAGACGGCAACGTCGAAGTGCGCAGCGAAGAAAGCGATTTGGGCGGCACGATGCGCGTAGGTGGCCAACAGTGCAACCTGAGCGACAACAGCCTGGTGCGTCAGCTGTACGGCGAACCGACCATTGTCGAGCGTCACCGTCACCGTTACGAAGTTAACAACATGCTGTTGAAGCAGATCGAAGCCGCAGGGCTGCGTGTCGCCGGTCGTTCCGCCGACAACAAGCTGGTTGAGATCATTGAACTGCCGAATCACCCGTGGTTTGTAGCCTGTCAGTTCCACCCGGAATTTACGTCTACACCGCGTGATGGGCATCCGCTGTTCGCCGGCTTCGTGAAAGCCGCAGGCGAGCATCAGAAGCGCCAGGTGAAATAACATATTTGGTAGGCGGCGCGCGGTGAGAACCGCGCGCTGTTTGTCTGGAGTTTTAGTTTAACTTGTACTGAGGAAAACCTAATGTCCAAAATCGTTAAAGTCATCGGTCGTGAAATCATCGACTCCCGCGGTAACCCGACTGTTGAAGCCGAAGTTCATCTGGAAGGCGGTTTCGTAGGCCTGGCTGCTGCGCCGTCAGGTGCTTCTACCGGTTCCCGCGAAGCGCTGGAACTGCGTGACGGTGACAAGTCTCGTTTCCTGGGTAAAGGCGTACTGAAAGCCGTTGCCGCAGTAAACGGTCCGATTGCTCAGGCAGTACTGGGTAAAGATGCCAAAGACCAGGCGAACATCGACAAGATCATGATCGAGCTGGACGGCACCGAGAACAAATCCAACTTCGGCGCCAACGCCATTCTGGCGGTTTCCCTGGCAGCAGCGAAAGCAGCCGCAGCCTCTAAAGGCATGCCGCTGTACGAGCACATCGCTGAACTGAACGGCACCCCAGGCAAATTCTCCATGCCACTGCCGATGATGAACATCATCAACGGCGGCGAGCACGCTGACAACAACGTCGACATTCAGGAATTCATGATTCAGCCGGTTGGCGCGAAAACCCTGAAAGAAGCGGTGCGCATCGGTTCCGAAGTGTTCCACCACCTGGCGAAAGTTCTGAAAGCCAAAGGCATGAACACCGCCGTGGGCGACGAAGGCGGCTACGCGCCAAACCTGGGTTCCAACGCCGAAGCGCTGGCGGTTATCGCTGAAGCGGTAAAAGCGGCGGGCTACGAGCTGGGCAAAGACGTCACTCTGGCGATGGACTGCGCGGCTTCCGAGTTCTACAAAGACGGTAAATATGTGCTGGCCGGCGAAGGCAACAAGGCCTTCACTTCCGAAGAGTTCACGCACTTCCTGGAAGAGCTGACCAAACAGTACCCAATCGTGTCTATCGAAGATGGCCTGGATGAATCCGACTGGGCAGGCTTCGCTTACCAGACCAAAGTTCTGGGCGACAAAATCCAGCTGGTGGGTGACGATCTGTTCGTAACCAACACCAAGATCCTGAAAGAAGGCATCGAGAAAGGCATCGCTAACTCCATCCTGATCAAGTTCAACCAGATCGGTTCTCTGACCGAAACCCTGGCAGCTATCAAGATGGCGAAAGACGCCGGTTACACCGCGGTGATCTCTCACCGTTCCGGTGAAACCGAAGACGCGACCATCGCCGACCTGGCGGTAGGGACTGCGGCTGGCCAGATCAAAACCGGTTCCATGAGCCGTTCTGACCGCGTTGCCAAGTACAACCAACTGATCCGTATCGAAGAAGCGCTGGGTGACCGTGCGCCGTTCAACGGCCTGAAAGAAGTTAAAGGCCAATAAGTTCGACCGATTCGGTTGCTAAATAAAAACCCGCTGCGGCGGGTTTTTTTATGTTTTAAATTCGTGATGATTGTCAGTTTAATAATAAGTTTTTCATTGAAAGCGCGGTTTTGTTTAACCCGATAATTTCATTAAAGATAGTAAATGCGTTTATTTTATATTCCCATTTTATTTGCTTTATAACTATTCGTTACTAGACTGCCAATAAGGCAGTTTATTTTTCGCCGTTCTGCCGTAGACCTTCATCATCACCATACCTTAATACTGCCGGCTTGCTGGCCGGTTGAGCGAGGGCTTGATGCGACAGCGAATCATCATTGTCGGCGGCGGAACCGGCGGCACTATCCTGGCTAATTTATTGGCCGCAAAATTGCACCGGGAAATTATTAATAATAAAGTCGAGTTATTAATGATATCGGATTCACCGCTGCATTATTACAAGCCGGCGTTTATGTATGTGGCGTTCAATACTTTTTTCAAGCAAGAGCTCACGCGCTCACAGCGGAGTTTATTGCGGCCCGAAATACAGTTTATTATTGATAAGGCGGAATCTTTCGATTTAAAACAGCGAAGCATAGCTACGCAAAGCGGTAAATTTTATTCCTATGATTTTCTGGTTTTCGCCACCGGCTGCGTACCTTGGCCAGAGCGCATCGAAGGATTGGTGCAGGCGGGCGATCATTTTTACCAGTATCAGGCCGCCAGGCGGTTAGCGCATAAATTGGCGACGATCGAGAAAGGCCGCATTTTCATCACCGTGTCCTTCCCTGAAACGCCCAATGTGCCCCATCAGTGCGGCATCGCACCGATCGAAACCACCCTGATGCTGGATGACTATCTGCGGCGGCGCGGCGTGCGCAAGGCGGTGGAGATTGTGTACACCTATCCGACCATTTCTCAACTCTTGCGTAACTGCCTGTTTTTACAGCGCCCGACCGGTGAAGCGCTGCCCGCCATTTTTGCCGCGCGCGACATTCGCCACCAGCGAGGGTTTACCCTCAGCCGGGTAGACGCCCAGCGTAACGTCGCCTATTCCGCTGAGGGGGAAGAGCAGCCGTTCGACATTCTGATGGCGACGCCGCCGATTCGCGCAGTCGAGGCGGTGCGCAATACCGGGTTGAGCGAGAGTCAAAACGGTGAAGGCTGGCTGCCGACCGATCATCAAACGCTGCAGGTCTACGGCCAGCAGGGCGTGTATGTCATAGGCGATACCGTGGATTTGCCGGTCAGCAAGGCCGGCGGCTCTTGCCATAATCAGGCGCCGGTCATTGCCGACAACATCGTGGCGGAAATGCGGCTGGGCCACACAGTGAGCCATTATGACGGCAAGGTGCAGGCGGTTGCGCAAATGGGGCTGAATGCCGGCATGCCGCTGGTGTACGACTACCGTCACGACGTGCTGCCGACGCCCGCCACCAAGGTGGGCGGCATGCTGCGCAATGGGTTTAACCGCGGCCTTTACTGGGCCACGGTAAGGGGGCTGATATGACGGAAAGCACGGTGCATGCGGCGGACCTGCAATCATTGGCGGCGTTGCTCGAGAAACTGCAGCCGCTGCTGTCGGGCGGCCGGTTGGATAACGTGGTCGATCTGTTGTCGCTGTTGTCGGACGTGGTGGATATTGCCGACAACGCGCTGGTGGAGAAACTGGCCGGCGTCTTTGAAGGTTTGGTGACCCTCGGCTGGGAAGGCGGAACGGCGCTGCAGATGGCGCACAGCGAGCTGCAGTTGAATCCTCCGCCGGCCAGTTTTCGCGCGCTGTACGCCTTGCTGAAGCAGCCGGATACCCTGCTGGGGTTAACGTTGCTGCTGCGTACTTTACAAATCATCGGCAAGCGCGCGCGAGACAGCGCGTTGCCGTCAGCCCTTCCAGATGAATCGTCGAATTAAGCTTCACCCACTCAGGTAAGGAGTTGTGTTATGTCCGCTACAGCAGTTGGCCACGACTTTGCCACCCGGGCTATTCATTACGGCTACGATCCTCAGCGGTATCAGGGGGCACTGTCTCCACCGGTGTTTATGAGCTCTACGTTTGCTTTTCCCACGGCGGAATACGGTGGCGCCTGCTTTGCCGGCACCGAGCCGGGGTACTTTTATTCGCGCATCGCCAACCCGACGTTAAACCTGCTCGAGCAACGCATCGCCAACCTGGAGGAGGGGGAGGCGGCGGTGGCGTTCGCTTCCGGTATGGGGGCGATCACCGCGTGTTGTTGGACGCTGCTCAGACCGGGTGATGAGCTGATTGTCGATGAAACCGTCTATGGTTGCACCTTCAGCTATTTTCATCATGGTCTGGCGCGCTTTGGCGTCAAGATAACCCACGTTGACCTGACCCGGCCGGAGCGGCTGGCGTCGGCCATGGGGCCGCATACCCGGCTGGTGTATTGCGAAACGCCGGCCAATCCCAACATGCGCTTGATCGATATCGCCGCCGTGGCGGAGATCGCCCATCGGCATCAGGCGCTGCTGCTGGTGGACAACACCTACTGTACGCCCTATCTGCAGCGGCCTCTGGCGTTAGGCGCCGATATCGTGGTGCACTCGGCGACCAAGTACCTCGGCGGGCACGGCGATCTCCTGGCCGGGATAGCGGTGACGCGTCAGGCGTTGGCCGAGGCGATCCGTCTGGAGGGGCTAAAGGACATGAACGGGGCGGTACTGTCGGCGCAGGATGCCGCGCTGGTGCTGCGTGGGATGAAAACCTTGCCGCTGCGCATGGATCGTCATTGCGATAACGCGCAGCGCCTGGCGGAGATGCTGACGGAGCATCCGGCGATCGAGCGGGTGTATTACCCCGGCCTGGCGAACTTCCCGCAGCATGCGTTGGCACGGCGGCAAATGGCGCGCCCCGGCGGCATGCTGGCGTTTGAACTGCGGGGCGGAATACGTGCGGGCATTCGCTTCCTCAATGCGCTGCAGCTCATCTTGCGCGCGGTCAGCCTGGGCGATTGCGAAAGCCTGGCGCAACACCCGGCCAGCATGACGCACTCGGCCTACACGCCGGAAGAGCGGAAACGGCACCACATCAGCGAGGGGCTGGTGCGGCTGTCCGCCGGGCTGGAGGCGTTTGACGATCTGCAGGCGGATATCCTGCAGGCGCTGGCGCAGGCGCAATAAAAAAACCCGCCGCAGCGGGTTTTGGCCGAAGCGAGCGTTACATCTGTTGCGTCGCGGTGGTCACCGGCGAACCGCCGCCTTTCTTGCGCACCCACAGCCAGTAAGCCACGGTGAGGAACGCGATCCACACCAGCCCGACGTACAGCGCGATGCGGCTCTCTTCGAAGTAGCCGAGCAGGCCGATGACGAACGCCATAAAGGCGGTCGCCAATGCCGGCGCGACCGGCCACCACGGCACCGGGAAGCTCAACTGACGCGTTTCTTCCGGCGACAGCGTGCGGCGCATGACGATCTGTGACAGCAGGATCATCAGCCACACCCAGACGGTGGCGAAGGTGGCGATCGAGGCGATGATCATGAAGACCTTCTCCGGGATCAGGTAGTTGAGCACCACCGCCAGCAGCAGGGCGACCGACATCACCAGCACCGTCATCCACGGCACGCCGCTGGCGGTCAGTTTGGTGAAGCTGCGCGGCGCCTGGCCGTCCTGCGCCATGCCGTACATCATGCGGCCGGCGCCGAAGATGTCGCTGTTGATGGCCGAAATGGCGGCGGTGATCACCACCACGTTCAGCACGTTGGCGGCGGAGCTGATGCCGAGGTTGCTGAAGATCTCAACGAACGGGCTGCCGTTCTGGCCGATGCTGTTCCACGGATAGATCGCCATCAGCACCGTCAGCGTCAGCACGTAAAACAGCAGGATGCGCACCGGCACGGCGTTGATCGCCTTCGGCAGCACTTTGGCGGGGTCTTTCGCCTCGCTGGCGGTGATGCCGATGATCTCGATGCCGCCGAAGGCGAACATCACTACCGCTAATGACGCGACCACGCCGCCGATGCCGTTAGGCATAAAGCCGCCGTGCTGCCACAGGTTGCTGATGCCGGTGGCGTGCTGGGCTTGCCCGAAACCGAACAGCATCACCGCCGCACCGCCGACGATCATCGCCACGATGGCGGCGACCTTGACCAGCGACAGCCAGAACTCCAGCTCGCCGAAAACCTTGACACTGCACAGGTTGAGCGCGCCGATAAACAGGATGATGCTGAGCACCCAGACCCACTGGGCGACGTCCGGGAACCACAGCCCCATATAGATGCCGAAGGCGGTGACGTCCGCCAGGGCGACGATCACCATTTCAAAGGTGTAGGTCCAGCCGGTGAGGAACCCGGCCAGCGGGCCGAGATAGTGGCTGGCGTAGTGGCCGAACGAGCCGGAAACCGGCTGATGCACCGCCATTTCACCCAGCGCGCGCATCACCATGAATACCGCCGCGCCGCCCACCAGGTAGGCCAGCAGCACCGCCGGGCCGGCCAGCTGGATGGCGCCGGCGGAGCCGTAGAACAGGCCGGTGCCGATCGCCGAGCCGAGAGCCATGAAACGGATATGCCGCGCGTTTAGTCCGCGTCTGAGTTGTGTCGTTTCGTTACGCATGTTGCTTCCCGTTAAGTGTTTGCCGAACAGGCACGCGCTGCCCGCGCCGGGTGGAACGCACCCGGCGGGGCAGAACAAACTGCGTGATTCAGTGTGTAATGATTATGCCTGGCTAGGCAGCAGCGCCGCAGGCAGCAGCGATGTCAGGTGACCGGCCGCCAATAGCTGGCTGGCGGCTTCAATGTCGGGGGCGAAGAAACGATCCTTGTCGTAGAAACTGACATGCTCGCGCAGCAGACGGCGCGCCTGCTCCAGACCTTCCGAGGTCTTCAGGCCGTTGCGGAAATCCAGGCCCTGGCAGGCGGCCAGCCACTCGACCGCCAGAATGCCGCGCACGTTGTCCGCCATGCTCCACAGACGGCGGCCGGCGGCCGGCGCCATGGAAACGTGGTCCTCCTGGTTGGCGGAGGTCGGAATGCTGTCGACGCTCGATGGATGCGCCAGCGCTTTGTTTTCGCTGGCCAGCGCCGCGGCGGTGACCTGAGCGATCATGAAGCCGGAGTTCACGCCGCCGTTCTCCACCAGGAACGGTGGCAACTGAGACATGTGTTTGTCCATCATCAGCGAGATGCGGCGCTCGGACAGCGAACCGATTTCGGCGAATGCCAGCGCCAGGTTATCGGCGGCCATCGCCACCGGTTCGGCGTGGAAGTTGCCACCTGACAGCACGTCACCCTGCTCGGCGAACACCAGCGGGTTATCGGAGACGGCGTTGGCTTCGATCTCCAGCACCTCGGCGGCCTGACGGATCTGCGTCAGGCAGGCGCCCATTACCTGCGGCTGGCAGCGCAGGGAGTAAGGATCCTGCACTTTTTCACAGTTGCGGTGCGAGTCGGAGACTTCGCTGCGCGCGCCGAGCAGGTGGCGGTAGGCGAGGGCGGCGTCGATCTGGCCGCGCTGGCCACGCACCTCGTGGATGCGCGCATCGAACGGGCTGCGGGAGCCCAGCGCCGCTTCCACCGTCAGGCTGCCCGCCACGGTCGCGGCGGCGAACAGGTCTTCCGCGTCGAACAGGCCGCGCAGCGCGAAGGCGGCGGAGACTTGGGTGCCGTTCAGCAATGCCAGGCCCTCTTTCGCCGCCAGCGTCAGCGGTTTCAGGCCGGCTTTGGCCAGCGCTTCGGTTGCCGGCAGCCATTGGCCCTGATGGCGCGCTTGGCCTTCGCCCAGCAGCACCAGGCTCATGTGCGCCAGCGGCGCCAGATCGCCGGAGGCGCCGACTGAGCCTTTCAGCGGGATATGCGGATAGACTTCGGCGTTGACCAGCGCGATCAGCGCCTGGATAACTTCCAGGCGAATGCCGGAGAAGCCGCGCGACAGGCTGTTGATCTTCAGCACCATGATCAGGCGCACCAGATTGTCGTCGGTCGGCTCGCCCACGCCGGCGGCGTGTGACAGCACGATCGAGCGCTGCAGATTTTCCAGATCGTCGCGGGCGATGCGCGTCGAAGCCAGCAGGCCAAACCCGGTGTTGATGCCGTATGTGGTGCGGTTTTCTTCAACGATGCGTTCCACGCAGGCCACGCTTCGCTGGATTGGGGCATAGGCGTTGTCGTCCAGCGTCAGCGTCACCGGGTGTTGATACACGTCGCGTAGCTGGGCCAGCGTCAGTTTGCCCGGGCGAATAGTCAGCGCTTTCATGCTTTTTCTCCTTGGGTCGCGGCAACCATCGGCAGGTTCAGGCCTTGCTCGCGGGCGCAGTCGATAGCGATATCGTAACCGGCGTCGGCGTGACGCATGACCCCGGTAGCCGGGTCATTGTGCAGCACGCGGGCGATGCGCTCGGCGGCTTCGTCGGTGCCGTCGCAGACGATCACCATGCCGGAGTGTTGGGAGAAGCCCATGCCGACGCCGCCGCCGTGGTGCAGGGAAACCCAGGTGGCGCCGCTGGCGGTGTTCAGCAGGGCGTTCAGCAGCGGCCAGTCGGAAACCGCATCGGAACCGTCTTTCATCGCTTCGGTTTCACGGTTCGGGCTGGAAACGGAGCCGGAATCCAGGTGGTCGCGGCCGATGACGATCGGGGCGGACAGTTCGCCGCGGCGAACCATCTCGTTGAACGCCAGACCCAGCTTGGCGCGCTGGCCGAGGCCAACCCAGCAGATGCGCGCCGGCAGGCCCTGGAAGCTGATGCGCTCGCGCGCCATGTCCAGCCAGCGGTGCAGGTGTTCGTCATCCGGGATCAGCTCTTTCACCATGGCGTCGGTTTTGTAGATGTCCTGCGGATCGCCGGACAGCGCCGCCCAGCGGAACGGCCCGATGCCGCGGCAGAACAGCGGACGGATGTAGGCCGGCACGAAGCCCGGGAAGTCGAAGGCATTGTCGACGCCGGTTTCTTTCGCCATCTGGCGAATGTTGTTGCCGTAGTCGAAGGTCGGCACGCCCATCTGCTGGAACGCCAGCATGGCTTTGACGTGATCGGCCATCGACTGCTTGGCGGCGGCGACCACCTTGGCCGGCTCGGTCTGGGCGCGCTGGCGATACTCTTCCCAGCTCCAGCCTTTCGGCAGATAGCCGTTCAGCGGATCGTGGGCGCTGGTCTGATCGGTGACCATGTCCGGGCGCACGCCGCGGCGCACCAGCTCAGGCAGGATTTCCGCCGCGTTGCCGCACAGGGCGATGGAGATGGCTTTGCCTTCTGAGGTGTATTTTTTGATGCGGGCCAGCGCGTCGTCCAGATCTTTGGCCTGCTCATCGACGTAGCGGGTTTTCAGACGGAAATCGATGCGGCTCTGCTGACATTCGATGTTCAGCGAGCAGGCGCCCGCCAGCGTGGCGGCCAGCGGCTGCGCGCCGCCCATGCCGCCCAGACCGGCGGTCAGCACCCAGCGCCCCTGCAGGCTGCCGTCGTAATGCTGGCGGCCCGCTTCGACGAAGGTCTCATAGGTGCCCTGAACGATGCCCTGGCTGCCGATGTAGATCCAGCTACCGGCGGTCATCTGGCCGTACATGGCCAGGCCTTTGGCGTCCAGTTCGTTGAAGTGTTCCCAGGTCGCCCAGTGCGGCACCAGGTTGGAGTTGGCGATCAGCACGCGCGGCGCGTTGCTGTGGGTTTTGAATACGCCGACCGGCTTGCCGGACTGCACCAGCAGGGTTTCGTCCTCTTCCAGCGTTTTCAGGGTTTCGACGATCTTGTCGTAGCAATCCCAGTCGCGCGCGGCGCGGCCGATGCCGCCGTACACCACCAGCTCATGTGGGTTCTCCGCAACTTCAGGATCGAGGTTGTTCATCAGCATGCGTAACGGCGCTTCGGTCAGCCAGCTTTTTGCGTTTAATTGTGTGCCGCGTGGCGCGCGTACATCGACATTGCGAACTTTGTTATTTGTAGTCACAGCATTTTCCTCAAACAGTATCGGTGCAGATTCCATGCCGCGGTGGGGATGAGTACCACGGCATAACAATGCGTAGGGCTTATTAACATATACTTGTATGTACAAGCATATGCAACACTGACCAGTTGCCGCTGAAAAGTGGCATAAGAAAAAGTTATTTTCTTTTTATATCAGGTTGATATGCGATTTTTTATCACCGGCTTCATGTGCGAAAAGCCGGAGAAAAGTGAGCTGTTCGGCAAAAATGAATTAAAATTGACTCATTTTTGGGCGGCTAGTCACAATATTTTTACAGACTGATTACAGTTGGCGGCGGAGGATAAACAAGCCCTATCACCGCGGGAAGAAAGCCCGCCGTGGGCGGGCTTGCCAGGCTCAGGCGGCCGGTTGCAGCATCGGCTTGCGGCTCATCTTGCACACCGTGGCGATGGCGGCGATCAGCGCCGGTACGCACAGGAACATCAGGATGCTCTGCACTTCCCACTGCATCGCCAGCAGTTGGGCGCCCATCATGGTGCCGGCGACGCCGCCGAAGCGGCCGATGCCCTGCATCCAGGCGATGCCGGTGGCGCGGCTGTGGGTCGGGTAGAAGGTGGCCGCCAGCGTTTGCAGCCCGGACTGCGCGCCGTTCATGGTGACGCCCATCAGGAAGATGAAGGCGCCCAGCAGCACGATCTGCTTGTCTTCGGTGGCCATCGCCACGATCAGCAGGGCGGTGACGACAAAGCCACTCGAGACCACTTTGTGCGCATTCCAGCGGTCCATCAGCCAGCCGGCCACCAGGATGCCCAGCGTGCCGCCGAAGGTGAACAGCGAGGTGAGCATCGCCGACTGTTCCAGCTGATAGCCCAGCCCCTGCATCAGGATTGGCATCCAGCTCAGCAGCACGTAATAGATCACCAGCCCCATGAAGTAGGTCACCCACAGCATCAGCGTGCCGAGCAGGTAAGGGCGGCTGAACAGCAGGCCGACGCTGGTCTTGGCCTGCGTCAGCTTCTCTTCGTACAGGTAAAAACGCGTCACGCCGTCGAGGCTCTGGCTGACGAAGCGTTGCGTGATGCGTTTGATCTTCGCCGCATCCTGCCCGCGGTTGACCATATATTTGACCGATTCCGGCAGCAGCAGGATCAGCAAAACCGTCAACGCCAGCGGCGCAATGGCGCCGAGCAACAGCACGCTGTGCCAGCCGTAGCTCGGGATCAGCCACGATGAAATGGCGCCGCCGCCGGCCGCGCCCAGCGGAAAGCCGCAATACATGGTATTGATCGCCAGCGAACGGCAGCGCTGCGGCGCGTATTCGGAGATCAAGGTAATGGCGTTGGGCATCGCCGCCCCCAGCCCGAGACCGGTGAGGAAGCGCCACAGCGTCAGGCTGTTGAGCGAACCGGCGTAGGCGGTGGCCAGGCTCGACAGGCCGAAGAACAGGCAGGAAAACACCAGCACGCGCTTGCGGCCGATGCGGTCGGAGATTGGCCCGGCTATCAGCGCGCCGAGCGACAGCCCCAGCAGCGCGGCGCTCAGCACCGGCCCCAGATCCTGCTTCACGATGCCCCAGTCTTTGGCGACCGAGGGGGCGATATAGCCCATGGCGGCGGTATCGAAACCGTCGATGGCGAGGATCAGGAATCCGAGAACGATCAGTGTCCAGTGAAACAGCGAAAACTTGCTGTCGTCGATGGCCTGTTGAATGTTTAACTCGCTGGTGGAATGAGTCATGGCACCCTCTAAACGCAGATGTAGTCGTGATGAATAGTATGTGGCCGAAACTGATGCTCGGCTTGTGTTTGCTTGTATATACATCTGCGCGTCGGCGCTTTATGTCAAATATAATTATCTTATTTGTTAACTTCGTGTTGTTTTCTGTGGAGCAGGTTGCACCGCGGATGAAAGGCCTAATACCGGTTAACAAATTAAATGAACGCCATTGGCGGTGAGATATGCTGGCGGCGGCGCGGAGGAAAAAATTTAATACAATTTTGGCCGTTTGGTCGCCGAGGCGGAATCTGCGATAATCGTTTTTTACTTTTCCAGATTGAGAAACCGATGCAGTACCCGATCAACGAGATGTTCCAAACCTTGCAGGGCGAAGGCTTTTTCACCGGCGTGCCGGCCATTTTCATCCGCCTGCAGGGCTGCCCGGTAGGGTGCAGCTGGTGCGACACCAAACATACCTGGGAAAAGGAAGCCCATCGGGAAGTAGACCTGCAACGGATCCTGGTCAAAACAGAAGAGAGCGACGCCTGGGGCAATGCCAGCGCCGAGCAGCTGTTGGCGGTGATGCGCCAACAAGGCTACACCGCGCGCCATGTGGTGATCACCGGCGGCGAACCCTGCATTTACGATCTGGCGCCGCTGACCGAGCTGTTCGAACAGCACGGCTACCGTTGCCAGATTGAAACCAGCGGCACCCACGAAATTCGCTGTTCCGCCAACACCTGGGTGACGGTTTCGCCCAAGGTGAATATGCGCGGCGGCATGAAGGTGTTGGATCAGGCGCTGCGGCGCGCCGACGAGGTGAAGCATCCGGTGGCGCGCGAGCGCGACATCGAGGCGCTGGATGCGCTGCTGGCGACGTTGCAGGATGACAAGGCGCGCATTATCGCGCTGCAGCCGATCAGCCAGAAAGAAGAGGCGACCCGTCTGTGTATTGAAACCTGTATCGCGCGCAATTGGCGGCTGTCGATGCAGACCCACAAGTATCTGAACATCGCCTGAGTTTTTTATTGGCCGCAGGCCTTCGAACGGGACGGGAGTTACGGTGAAAATTATATCGCGTGCATTCGAGGCGGTGACGGAAGCGGAATTGCGGTCGATTCGCTCGCTGTTGTCCGACGCTTTCCCCGAGATAACCGACGGATTTTATCGGCGGCAGGTGCCGGCTTGCCTGGTGACCGCCACGGAAGGCGAGGCGATCGTCGGACAACTGGCGGTGCATGAGCGGCCGGTGTTGATTGACGGTGAGGCCGAGGTGATCGGCATCATCGGGCTGGTGGCCGTGGCACACACGCATCGGCGCCGCGGCGTGGCCGCAAACATGCTGGTGAAGGCGCATGACTATTTGCGCAGTAAAGGGATCGCGTATTCCATACTGTTTGCGGTAAGCGAAAAGTACTATACCGGCGCCGGCTATTGGGCGATGGAAAACGAGACGGCGTTCATTGAGGATGGCGAGAGCAAAACGTTTGTCTATCGAGGGGGAATGGCGCTGAGCCTGTCGGAAAGGCCCTGGACGGCGCGGCGTCTGGATCTGCAAGGCGAGGTAGTGTGAGGGTATCTGCACATACCCTCACGGCATCAACCTTTATATACGCATCCCGCCGTACAGGTCTCTTTCACCATCACCGCAGTCAGTTCCGGTAACTGGGGCTTGAGCTGCTGCCAAATCCAGGCGGCGAGCACTTCGCTGGTGGGATTTTCCAATCCTGGAATATCGTTCAGATAATGGTGATCCAGCCGTTCCCAGATCGGGGAAAACACAGCCTTGAGCTCGGCGAAATCCATCACCCAACCGGTGTGGGGATCCACTTCACCGGTCACTTCCAGACGCACCATAAACGAATGCCCATGCAGACGGCCGCATTTATGGCCCTCCGGCACGTGCGGCAAGCGGTGTGCGGCTTCAAACTGAAAATCTTTAAACAGCGTGGTTGCCATTATTACGGCCTCATTGACTCAAAAACCGCCGCATAGTACCGGAAAGCGCGTCTGCTTGCCATTTATACCGTTATGGTCTACCGCCGCGGTAACCGCGCCCGGTTAACACTTTTTTTGTTTGGTGTTTGCGGCACCTATCGGCTGGGGTTATGAGTCGAAATGTTGAACGGTGAAAAAATGATGAAAAAAAGCGCTTTAATTTCATCTGGATAAAAAACTTTGTTTAACGGTTTAAGCGTTATCCCTTACCAGAAAAACAGCTTAGTCATTTTGGTTATGATTTATTGCTATCCCTTATTTAATCGTTGCTATTCTGCTCGGTAACCTTACAAACTCTCCTGATCTTTTCCGCACACCCGACGCAGCGAAGAGACAGCGACTGGCACTGGCGCGCGCCTGGCAGGAAAGGCGCTAAGTATAGGAAATAAGTACAGCAATGACGACTCAGGCTCCTCCAACATCTTTGCTCCCGCTGACGCCCGAACAGCTGGCACGCCTGCAGGCGACGATCGGCGACTATTCGCCGACGCAGCTGGCGTGGCTGTCCGGTTATTTTTGGGGCATGGTCAATCAACAGCCCGGAGCCGTGGCCATGGCGCCTGTCGCCCCTGCGGCTGCCGCCGGCATCACTATCATTTCCGCTTCGCAGACCGGCAATGCGCGCCGCCTGGCGGAGCAGCTGCGCGACGATCTGCTGGCCGCCAATCTGAGCGCCACGCTGATCAACGCCGGCGACTACAAGTTCAAGCAGATAGCTCAAGAGCGCCTGCTGGTGATCGTCGCCTCCACGCAAGGGGAAGGCGAGCCGGCGGAAGAAGCGGTGGCGCTGCATAAATTCCTATTTTCGAAGAAGGCGCCGAAGCTCAATGACACCGCGTTTGCGGTGTTCGGGCTGGGCGACACCTCTTATGAGAATTTCTGCCAGTCAGGTAAAGATTTCGACGGCAAGCTGGCCGAGCTGGGTGCCGAGCGCCTGGTGGAGCGCGTGGATGCCGACGTGGAGTACCAGGAGCTGGCCGCCGCCTGGCGCAAACAGGTGGTGTCGGTGCTGAAGGCGCGCGCGCCGGCGGAAAGCACCGCGCCGGGCGTGTTGGCCAGCGGCGCGGTTGACCTGATCGACAGCAGTCCGTACAGCAAGGAACAACCGCTCACCGCCCAACTGGCGGTCAAGCAGAAAATTACCGGCCGCGCGTCGGATAAAGACGTGCGCCATATCGAGATCGATCTGGGCGACTCCGGCCTGCGCTATCAGCCGGGCGATGCGCTCGGCGTATGGTTCGACAACGATCCGGCGCTGGTGGACGAACTGGTGCAGCTGTTGTGGCTGAAAGGCGACGAGCCGGTCGAGGTGGAAGGGCAGACCCTGCCGCTGGCGCAGGCGCTGCGCAGCCATTTCGAGCTGACGCAGAACACCACGCCGATCGTCGATAAATACGCCGCGCTGTCGCGCGACGAAACGCTGATCGGCCTGCTGGCGGATAAAGCCGCGCTGCAGCATTACGCGCACAACACGCCGATCGTCGACATGGTGCGCCAGGCGCCGGCGGATCTGAGCGCCGAACAGCTGATCGGTCTGCTGCGTCCGCTGACGCCGCGCCTGTACTCCATCGCCTCTTCGCAGGCGGAGAACGAAAGCGAAGTGCACATCACCGTGGGCGTGGTGCGTTACGACATCGACGGGCGCGCCCGCAGCGGCGGCGCCTCCGGCTTCCTGGCGGATCGCCTGGAGGAGGACGGCGACGTGCGGGTGTTTATCGAGCACAACGACAACTTCCGTCTGCCGGCCAACCCGGAAACGCCGGTGATCATGATCGGCCCGGGCACCGGCATCGCGCCGTTCCGCGCCTTTATGCAGCAGCGCGACGCCGACGGCGCCGGCGGCAAAAACTGGCTGTTTTTCGGCAACCCGCACTTTACCGAAGATTTCCTGTACCAGGTTGAATGGCAGCGCTACGTGAAAGACGGCCTGCTGACCCGCATCGATCTGGCCTGGTCCCGCGACCAGCAACATAAAATATACGTACAAGACAAACTGCGCGAACAGGGCGCGGAAGTGTGGCGCTGGATTCAGGAAGGCGCGCACATTTACGTCTGCGGCGATGCCAATCGCATGGCGAAAGACGTGGAAAACACATTACTGGAACTGGTGGCCGAGCACGGTGGCATGGATACCGAGCAGGCGGATGAATTTTTAAGTGAGCTGCGCCTTGAGCGCCGTTATCAGCGAGATGTTTACTGATGAGTGATAAACACCCCGGGCCTTTGGTAGTCGAAGGCAAACTGGCCGATGCGGAGCGCATGAAGAAGGAAAGCAACTTCCTGCGCGGCACTATCGCCGAAGATTTGAACGACGGCCTGACCGGCGGCTTCAACGGCGACAACTTCCTGCTGATCCGTTTTCACGGCATGTACCAGCAAGATGACCGCGACATTCGCGCCGAACGCGCCGAGCAGAAGCTGGAGCCGCGCCACGCCATGATGCTGCGCTGTCGCCTGCCGGGCGGCATCATCAGCCCGCAGCAGTGGCTGGGCATCGACAAGTTCGCGCAGGAGAGCACGCTGTACGGCAGTATTCGCATCACCAACCGCCAAACGTTCCAGTTTCACGGCATTCTGAAAGGCAACGTCAAACCGGTGCACCAGCTGCTGAACCGCTTGGGGCTGGACGCGCTGGCGACCGCCAACGACGTGAACCGCAATGTGCTGTGCACCTCCAACCCGGTGGAGTCCGAGCTGCATCAGGAAGCCTACGAGTGGGCGAAGAAGATCTCCGAACACCTGCTGCCGCGCACCCGCGCCTACGCAGAGGTGTGGCTGGATCAGGAGAAGGTGGCCACTACCGACGAAGAGCCGATTCTGGGGCCGACCTACCTGCCGCGCAAATTCAAAACCACGGTGGTGATCCCGCCGCAGAACGACGTCGATCTGCACGCCAACGACATGAACTTCGTGGCGATCGCCGAAAACGGCAAGCTGGTGGGCTTCAACCTGCTGGTGGGCGGCGGGCTGTCCATTGAGCACGGCAACAAGAAAACCTACGCGCGTCAGGCCAGCGAGTTCGGCTACATTCCGCTCGAGCATACGCTGGCGGTGGCTGAAGCGGTGGTGACCACACAGCGCGACTGGGGCAACCGTACCGATCGCAAGAACGCCAAAACCAAATACACGCTGGAGCGCGTCGGGGTGGACGTTTTCCGCGCCGAAGTGGAAAAGCGCGCCGGCATCACCTTCGCGCCGATTCGGCCGTATGAATTCACCGGCCGCGGCGATCGCATCGGTTGGGTGAAGGGCATCGACGATCAGTGGCACCTGACGCTGTTTATCGAGAACGGCCGCCTGCTGGACTATCCGGGGCGCCCGCTGAAGACCGGTATGGCGGAGATCGCCAAGATCCATAAAGGCGACTTCCGCCTGACGGCGAACCAAAACGTGATCATCGCCGGCGTGCCGGAAAGCGAAAAGGCGAAGATCGAAGCCTTGGCGCGCGATCATGGCCTGATCGACGACGAGATCAGCGAGCAACGCAAAAACTCGATGGCCTGCGTGTCGTTCCCGACCTGCCCGCTGGCGATGGCGGAGGCCGAGCGTTTCCTGCCGCAGTTTGTCACCAAGGTGGAAGGGATCATGCATCGGCACGGGGTGGGTGACGAGCATATCGTGCTGCGCATCACCGGCTGCCCGAACGGCTGTGGCCGCGCGCTACTGGCGGAGCTGGGGCTGGTGGGCAAGGCGGTCGGCCGCTATAACCTGCATTTGGGCGGCAACCGCGAAGGCACGCGCATTCCGCGCATGTACCGCGAGAACATCAACGAAGATGAGATCCTGAGCGAGATCGATCTGCTGGTGGGGCGCTGGGCGAAGGAGCGCAACGCCGGCGAAGGTTTCGGCGACTTCACCGTTCGCGCGGGCATCGTCAAACCGGTGCTGGATCCGGCGCGAGATTTTTGGGAGTGAGGCCGGCGGCCCCTGGGCAGAGGCCCCTGGGCAGAGGGGCCGCACAGGTCATTTCAAGTATCAGGAGAGACAACATGGCTGAATTCGATCTGGCGGCGCTGAACGCGTTGCCCAAATCCGGGCAGGCGCTGGCATTAGCGGTGGTCAATGGCCAACTGGAGACCCTCAGCGCCGAACAGCGCGTTGCATGGGCGCTGGAGCATCTGCCCGGCGAATTCGTACTCTCGTCCAGTTTCGGCATTCAGGCGGCGGTATGCCTGCACCTGGTGACGCGTATCCGGCCGGATATCCCGGTGATCCTGACCGACACCGGTTATCTGTTCCCGGAAACCTATCGCTTTATCGATCAACTGACCGACCAACTGAAGCTGAATCTGCAGGTGTTCCGCGCGGAGCAGTCTCCCGCCTGGCAAGAGGCGCGCTATGGCAAACTGTGGGAGCAGGGCGTGGAAGGGATTGAAAAATACAACCAGATCAATAAGGTCGAGCCTATGAACCGCGCGCTGGAGACGCTGGGCGCGCAGAGCTGGTTCGCCGGCCTGCGGCGCGAGCAGTCAGGCAGCCGCGCCAATCTGCCGGTACTGGCGGTGCAGCGTGGGGTGTTCAAGATCCTGCCGATCATCGACTGGGACAACCGCAAGATTTACCAGTATCTGACCGAACACGGGCTGAATTATCACCCGCTGTGGGAGCAGGGTTACCTGTCGGTCGGCGATACCCACACCACCCAGAAGTGGGAGCCGGGCATGAGCGAGGAAGAGACGCGTTTCTTCGGCCTGAAGCGCGAGTGCGGCCTGCACGAAGGCTAAACGGCGCGATCAACATGACAGGGCTCAGCAATGCTGGGCCCTGTTTTTTTGCGGGCTACTTTTTCTTCTGCGCTTTCGGCGGGTGCGCCTGCGCCAGCTCTTTGATCAGCGGCAGCAGGATCTGCACGCTGTCGCGGCTGCGTTTGTCGATCCGCCCCGGCAGGTAGCGATCCAGATACTGCAGATTGTCATACTGCGGACGGTGCCAGGTGATGCCCTGCGGGAAGTGCGGGCTGACGGCGCGCTGTTGGTAGCCATCTTTGTCGCCCAGCGACCAGTTGGTGGCCTCCACCGACAGCACCGGGATGCCAGCAGCGTCGAACACCTCTTGATCAGAGCAGCAGCCGGTGCCTTTCGGATGCTGTGCGCTGCCCGGATTGGTGGCGGCGGCGATGCCGTAGCGGTGGGCGATATCCAGCGCGCGATCGCGGGAACGCTTCGCCATTTGCGGCGGCGTGTTGCGCCCGGCGTTGAAATACAGACGATCGCCGGTGATCAGGCTGTCGAGGTTGATCACCAGCACGGTGTTGCTTTTCTCTTCCGCACTCATGCGTTGCAGGTAGTTCTGCGCCCCCAGTGAACCGATCTCTTCGGCGCTGGTGGCGACGAAGCGCAGGCCGTAGGCGGTGGGAATGTTCTTCAGGCGTTCCGCCAGTTCCAGCATCACGCCGATGCCGGAGGCGTTGTCGTCGACGCCCTGCAGCGTCAAGCCGCCGAGGTTGTTATCCAGATCCTCATCGCTCTGCGGCGTATAGGTGTCGAAGTGGGCGACGACCACGATCTGTTTTGGGCTGTCGCCGTTGCGGGCGGCGATCACCGAGCTGGCGGTGACGTTGTTCCAGTTCTTCTTGCCGTCTTTGCTGGTGTAGAGATAGCGCGTATTGACGCTGCGAATGTCGCTTTGGTAACCCATCTTGCTGAATTGCTGCTTCAGATAGTCGGCGGTGAGCAATTCTGCCGGGCTGCCCGCCATGCGGCCGGGGAAGTAAGTGGCGATGTGGCGGGTCTGTTCGGCGGCGAAACGGCCCATTGGCGCGTCTTTTACGGGCTGTGCGGCACAAACGCTGAAGACGCCGCCGAGTGCGAGGGCCAGCAGGCTGGTCTTCAGGTAAAAACGGGAAAACATACCGAAAAATCCTTCTTTGCTATCGGCGCTGCCGATCATTTTTCTTCGGCACCCAGTATGAGACGCCGGGCGGCATTACACAATTTCCCTGTCTCTTAATTTCGCACGAACGCGCAAACCGCCGCCGTGAGTATTACCGTTTGCTTCCTGCGTTGCGGCCTATATTCCATAAAGGAACTAATCATTCCTTTTCGTCATTTCAGAGGCTAAATCTCAGCCCGTATAGTCACACTATCTTTCTGTTATATGAAAAGGCTGTTGTGGACTATCTACCAATATTCGCCGACCTGAAACAACGCCCGGTGCTGGTCGTTGGCGGTGGTGACGTGGCTGCGCGCAAAGTCGATCTGCTTCAGCGCGCCGGGGCTGAAATACGGATAGTTGCGCAGTCGCTCTCACCGGAACTGGAACAACAACGTCAGCAAGGGCAGGTGCTCTGGCTGGGGAAAAGCTTTGATCCGCAGCAGTTGGACGACGTGTTTCTGGCGATCGCCGCCACGGACGACAACGCGCTGAACGCCGCGGTGTTCGCCGAGGCGGATAAACGCCGGGTGTTGGCCAACGTGGTGGACGATCAGCCGCGCTGCTCATTCATTTTCCCGTCGATCATCGATCGCTCGCCGCTGGTGGTGGCGGTGTCGTCCAGCGGCCAGGCGCCGGTGCTGGCGCGACTGCTGCGCGAAAAGCTGGAGGCGTTGCTGCCCGCCAGTTTGGGGCAGATGGCGCAGGTGGCGGGCCGTTGGCGCGGCCAGGTCAAACGGCGGTTGGCTTCGATCGGCGAACGTCGCCGTTTCTGGGAGAAAACCTTCGGCGGCCGTTTCGCCACGCTGGTGGCCAACGGCCAGACGGCGCAGGCGGAACGGCAGCTGGAGCAGGATTTACACCGCTTCGCCGCAGGCGATGAAGGCGCACAGGGCGAGATCGCCCTGGTGGGCGCCGGGCCGGGCGACGTGGGGCTGTTGACCCTGCGCGGGCTGCAGGTGATGCAGCAGGCGGACGTGGTGCTGTATGACCATCTGGTCAGCGGCGAGATCCTCGATCTGGTGCGCCGCGACGCCGAGCGCATCTGCGTGGGCAAGCGCGCCGGCGCGCACTCGGTGATCCAGGAAGAGACCAACCGGCTGCTGGTGGAGCTGGCGCAGCAGGGCAAACGCGTGGTGCGCCTCAAGGGCGGCGATCCGTTCATCTTTGGCCGCGGCGGCGAAGAGCTGCAGGTGGCCGCCGCCGCCGGCATTCCGTTCCAGGTGGTGCCGGGCGTCACGGCCGCCGCGGGGGCGACCGCCTACGCCGGCATTCCGCTGACGCATCGCGATCACGCGCAGAGCGTGACCTTTATCACCGGCCACTGCCGCCCGGACGGCGATGGTCTGGACTGGGCCGATCTGGCCCGGGCGCGGCAGACGCTGGCTATCTACATGGGCACTATGAAGGCGGCGGACATCAGCCAACGTCTGATCGCCCACGGTCGCGACGCCGCGACGCCGGTAGCGGTGATCAGCCGCGGCACGCGCGCCGATCAGCAGGTGCAGATCGGCACGCTGGAACACCTGGAACACCTGGCCCAACGGGCGCCGCTGCCGGCGCTGCTGGTGATTGGCGAAGTGGTGGAACTGCACCATCAAATCGCCTGGTTCGGGCATCAATCGCAGACGGAAGGGGCCGCGCGCCCGGCCGTCGTGAATTTGGCATAGGCAAGGCTTTTAAGGATCTGTTATGGACGAAAAACGACTCACTCATTTGCGGCAATTGGAGGCGGAGAGTATCCATATCATCCGTGAAGTCGCCGCTGAATTCGCCAACCCGGTGATGCTGTATTCCATCGGCAAAGACTCTTCCGTGATGCTGCATTTGGCGCGCAAGGCGTTCTTCCCCGGCACGCTGCCGTTCCCGCTGCTGCATGTCGATACCGGCTGGAAGTTCCGCGAAATGTACGAATTCCGCGATCGCACCGCGAAGGAGTACGGCTTCGAGCTGCTGGTGCATAAAAACCCGGAAGGGGTGGCGATGGGCATCAACCCGTTCGTGCACGGCAGCGCCAAGCATACCGATATCATGAAAACCGAGGGCCTGAAGCAGGCGTTGAACAAGTACGGTTTCGACGCTGCCTTCGGCGGTGCGCGGCGCGACGAGGAGAAATCGCGCGCCAAAGAGCGCATCTATTCGTTCCGCGATCGCTTCCACCGCTGGGATCCGAAAAACCAGCGGCCGGAGCTGTGGCACAACTACAACGGCCAGATCAACAAAGGGGAGAGCATCCGCGTGTTCCCGCTGTCGAACTGGACCGAGCTGGATATCTGGCAGTATATCTTCCTGGAAAAGATCGACATCGTGCCGCTGTACCTGGCGAAACCTCGCCCGGTGGTGGAGCGCGACGGCATGCTGATGATGGTGGACGACGATCGCATCGATCTGCAGCCGGGTGAAGTGATCAGCCAGCGCATGGTGCGTTTCCGCACCCTGGGGTGCTGGCCGCTTACCGGCGCGGTGGATTCGCAGGCGCAAACCCTGCCGGAGATCATCGAAGAGATGCTGGTCTCCACCACCAGCGAACGCCAGGGGCGGATGATCGATCGCGATCAGTCCGGCTCGATGGAGCTGAAAAAGCGTCAAGGGTATTTCTAAGGAGCCGCCGGATGAACAACGCAATTGCACAACAAATCGCTGACCAGGGCGGCGTCGAGTCCTACCTGCACGCGCAGCAGCACAAGAGCCTGCTGCGCTTTCTGACCTGCGGCAGCGTCGATGACGGCAAAAGCACCCTGATTGGCCGCCTGCTGCACGATACCCGCCAGATCTACGAGGATCAGCTGTCGACGCTGCACAGCGACAGCAAACGCATCGGTACTCAGGGCGAAAAGCTCGACCTGGCGCTGCTGGTGGACGGCCTGCAGGCCGAGCGCGAGCAGGGCATCACCATCGACGTGGCCTATCGCTATTTCTCGACCGAAAAACGTAAATTTATCATTGCCGATACCCCGGGGCATGAGCAGTACACCCGCAACATGGCCACCGGCGCCTCGACCTGCGATCTGGCGATCCTGTTGATCGACGCGCGTAAAGGGGTGCTGGATCAGACTCGCCGCCACAGCTTTATCGCGACCCTGCTGGGCATTCGCCATCTGGTGGTCGCGGTAAACAAAATGGATCTGGTGGACTATCAGGAAGCGGTGTTCGAGCAGTTCAAACAGGATTACCTGACCTTCGCCCAGCAGTTGCCTGGCGATCTGGACATCAAGTTCGTGCCGTTGTCGGCGCTGGACGGCGACAACGTGGCGAGCGAAAGCGCCCATATGCCGTGGTACAGCGGCCCGACGCTGCTGGAAGTGCTGGAGAGCGTTGATGTGATCAGCGAGCGAGAAAACCAGCCGCTGCGTTTCCCGGTACAGTACGTCAACCGCCCGAACCTCGATTTTCGCGGTTATGCCGGCACGCTGTCCGCCGGCGTGGTGCGGGTGGGGCAACGCATCAAAGTGCTGCCTTCCGGCGTGGAGTCCAGCGTGGCGCGCATCGTGACTTTTGACGGCGATCTGCAAGAAGCGGTGCCGGGCGAGGCGATTACGCTGGTGCTGAAAGATGAAGTGGACATCAGCCGCGGCGATTTGCTGGTCGACGCCGGCGAAAACCTGCAGGCGGCGCAGAGCGCGCGGGTGGACGTGGTATGGATGGCCGAGCAGCCGCTGGTGCCGGGCCAGAGCTACGACATCAAGATCGCCGGCAAAAAGACCCGCGCCCGCGTGGAGAGCATCCGCCATCAGGTGGAGATCAACACGCTGGCGCAGCATCCGGCTGACACATTGCCGCTCAACGGCATCGGGTTGGTGGAGCTGACCTTCGACGAACCGCTGGTGCTGGACAGCTACCAGAGCAACCACGACACCGGCGGGCTGATCTTCATCGATCGCATGAGCAACGTGACGGTTGGCGCCGGTCTGGTGCGTGAAACGCTGCAGGCCGCATCGGCGGCGCGCGGAGAATTCAGCGCCTTCGAGCTGGAGCTGAATGCGCTGGTGCGCAAGCACTTCCCGCACTGGGGCGCCCGCGATCTGCTCGGTGGCCAATAAGGTGGCCGCTGAACTGAGGGCGACCGGGCCGGACGATGAGAACGTGGTTTGGCATCCGCACGCGGTCACGCGCGCGGATCGCGAAGCGCGCAACGGCCACCGCGGCGCGGTGCTGTGGTTTACCGGGCTGTCCGGCTCGGGCAAATCCACCGTCGCCGGCGCGCTGGAGCAAGCGCTGCATGGGCTTGGCGTCAGCACCTATCTGCTGGACGGCGATAACGTGCGCCACGGTTTGTGCCGCGATCTCGGTTTTTCCGACGAGGATCGGCGCGAGAACATCCGCCGGGTGGGCGAAGTGGCCAAACTGATGGTGGATGCCGGGCTGGTGGTGCTGACCGCGTTCATTTCGCCGCACCGCGCCGAGCGGCAACTGGTGCGCGAGATGCTCGGCGACGATCGCTTTATCGAGGTGTTCGTCGACACGCCGTTGGCGATCTGTGAGGCGCGCGATCCGAAGGGATTGTATAAGAAAGCGCGCGCCGGCGAGCTGCGCAATTTCACCGGTATCGACGCGGTTTATGAGGCGCCGCAGCAGCCGGAAATCCACCTCGACGGCCAACAATTGGTAACAAATTTGATTGCGCAATTGTTAGACGTGTTGCGTGGTCAGGCTATTATCAAACCCTGAATTCAAAAAAAGCGTGTGGCGTTTTTCGCCATGCGCTTTTTACTCTAAGCCGCCGCAGAGCGAGCCGAATAACCAGGGATCACTATGCAAAATGTCACGCCTATCTTGATCGACTCCAAGCAGTCAAAACAGGAGAGAGAGGAGCCTTCTTATTCTTTCCTGGGCGGCGTCAGCGGCTTTGTTTTCTACTGGCTGGCGTTCGCGTTGCCGTTTCTGGTTTACGGTTCCAACACGCTGTTTTTCCTGCTCTATACCTGGCCGTTTTTCCTGGCGCTGATGCCGCTGTCGGTGCTGATCGGCATCACTCTCAGCATGCTGCTGCGCGGCCGTCTGATCTTGACGCTGCTGCTGACCGGCGCCGTTGTGCTGTGCCTGTTCTGGCTGGTGTTCAGCTTCCTGACCGGGTGGTGAGAGAGTGGGCGCCGATGCCGGCGCCCGCAGGATTGCAAAGCCGTGCCGAAGGTTACAAAACTTTGCTCAAAAATGCCTGAGTGCGCGGATTGGACGGGTGACTGAAGATCTGCTGCGGCTGCCCCTCTTCCTGAATGATCCCCTGATCGATAAACAGTACCCGGTCGGCCACCTCGCGGGCAAAGCCCATCTCATGCGTCACCACCACCATGGTCATGCCCTCGAGGGCCAGTGATTTCATCACCGCCAACACTTCGCCCACCAGCTCAGGATCGAGCGCGGAGGTCGGTTCGTCGAACAACATGATCTTCGGCTCCATCGCCAGCGCGCGGGCGATGGCCACCCGCTGCTGCTGGCCGCCGGACAGACTGTTGGGATAGGCGTCGATCTTGTCGAGCAGGCCAACCTTGAGCAGCAGCTGCTCGGCTTGTGCGATGGCTTCAGCGCGCGGCTGTTTCTTCACGCTCACCGGCGCCATGATGATATTTTCCAACACCGTCATGTGTGGGAACAGGTTGAAGCGCTGGAACACCATGCCCACGCTTTCACGCATTTTGTTCAGGTCGGTTTTCTGATCGTGGACGGCGAAGCCGTTCACCTCGATCTCGCCGCCGGAGAGCGTTTCCAGCGCATTGATGCAGCGCAGGAAGGTGCTTTTTCCCGAGCCGGAAGGGCCGATGACGCACACCACTTCGTTGGCGGCGATCTGGCAAGAAATGCCGCGCAGCACATGGCTTTCGCCGAACTGTTTTTGCAGGTTATGTACGCGAATCACTTTTACCGAACCTCTTTTCCATGTGCTGCACCAGCAGCGAGAGCAGGAAGGTGATGACCCAATAGACCAGCGAAATGGTCAGATAGGGCTCCCAGTAGGTGGCGTAGGCGCCGGAGACGGTACGGGCGGCATAGGCCAGATCCGCCAGGCCGATGGCGGAGGCCAGCGACGAATCCTTGACGATGGCGATGGCGTTGTTGCCCAGCGGCGGCAGCATGCGGCGGAAAGCCTGCGGCAGGATCACCTGACGCATGGTCTTGCCATAGCTCATGCCCAGCGAGCGCGATGCCTCCATCTGGCCGCGATCGATCGACTGGATCCCGGCGCGGAAGATTTCCGACACATAGGCGCCGGCGTTGAGCGTGATCGCCACCACGCAGGAGAGAAAGGCGCCGTAGTCGGCGCGCAGCGCGCGAGCGAAATCGACGCTCATCAGGCCGCTGGTGACCAGCAGACCGTCACGCGGGTTGATGAACAGCGGCACCAGCGCGAAGTGCACCACCATGATCTGCACGAACAGCGGCGTGCCGCGAAAGGCGCTGATGTAGATGCGCACCGGCCACTGAACGCCGTAATGCAGGATGGGTTTCCAGATGCCGTGCGGCGCCTGCGCCAAACGGCCCAGCCCGAGGATCAAGCCCCAGGTGGTGCCCAGCAGCACGCAGATAATGGTGCATTTGATGGTCATCCAGGCGCCTTCCATAAACAGCGGCGCGTATTCCTGGATGATCTCCCAGCGGAAGTTCAAGGGGTATTCCTTCTTGGTAGGCTGAAACGGTGGCGCGCCGACGCTCTTGCGGGCGCCGGCGACTGGGGATTATTCCGCCGGCAGCGTCGGTACGTTACTGTCGAACCAGGTTTGGTAGATCTTGGCGTAGGTGCCGTCGGCGACGATTTTCTTCAGGCCGGCGTTGATCTTGTTGCGCAGTTCATCGTTGCCTTTGGCGACGGCGATGCCGAAATACTGGCGCTCGAACTTGGCGTCGGGCACCAGCTTGAAGGCTTTCTCAGGGTGGGTTTTGATATAGAACTTGGCCACGCCGACGTCGCCGACCGCCGCGCCGATGCCGTCTTCATACAGCTCCTGCAGCATCAGCGGGGTGTTGTCAAAGCGCTTGATGGCGGTGCTGTTTTTACCCAGCGCGTCGGACACCACGATGTCGCCGGTGCTGGAGTTTACCACGCCGACCTTCAGCGCTTTCAGCGCGGCGATGGAGTCCACCGTCGAGTCTTGCGGCACCACGATAGCCTGCTCAGCCGGGAAGTAAGGCGCTGAGAAATCAACCATTTGCTTGCGCTTGTCGGTGATGGTGATGCCGGAAATGATGATGTCGCGATCGCCGGAGTTCAGCGTGGCGAAGATCCCTTCCCACGGCGTATTGATCAGTTTGATTTGGAAGCCTTCAGCCTTGGCCACCGCCTTGATGATGTCGATGTCGAAACCTTCCAGCTGCTTTTGGCTGTTTTCAAATTCGAACGGCCGATAGGTGCCGCCGGAGCCGACGACGTAGGTTGGTTCAGCCGCCAACGCGGCGATGGAGAAGGTGGCGGCCAGGCAGGCGCCGATCAGAACTAAACGTTTTAACATCGCGATCCCCGATAATGAATGGTTATATATTGGAATTATTTATGCACTATGAGTGCATAAAAATAAGCTTCAATGAATGAAAGTGCAACCGCTGCATGAGGATTATTCTCTCTATGGTGTTAAATATTCACTTTTTGCTTTGCTGTGGCGTAAGCGATGGGTCAGGAAGCGGTGATGCAGTGATTCTTGCTGCATAATGGAGGTGGGGCAGCGTGTGTCTCATTGGAAAACGCGGCGCGCGCGCCGAGCCAAAGGGGCGTTTTTTGCCGCTTTCACAGCGGAATTAGGCGATAAACACGGGAACCCTTCATCCGTATTCTGAATTTGGCGCTGAAATGCCGCTCTCAGTGTGGAGTCCAACGAGAAGTTGTGGGATGATTGGTCGGTTTTTCAGGGGGCGGAGATGGGAAAACTTACGCTGCTATTGCTGGCATTGCTCGGTTGGTTACAGTATTCACTGTGGCTGGGCAAAAATGGTATTCACGATTACGTGCGGGTCAATGAAGACGTTGCGGTCCAGCAGGGCAACAACGCCAAGTTGAAAGCGCGTAACGATCAGCTGTTTGCCGAAATCGATGATTTGAACGGCGGACAGGAAGCGATCGAAGAGCGTGCGCGTAATGAGCTGGGCATGATCAAGCCCGGTGAGACTTTCTATCGTCTGGTTCCTGACCAATCCAGACGCAACGCGGCGTCTTCTTCGCAAAACAACGCACAAAAATAACGCATGAATCACTCCGCAGGTACCTTTCCCTCGGTGATTGCCGTCCTGCCCGCTGCCGGTATCGGCAGCCGCATGCAGGCGGAATGCCCGAAGCAATATTTAACCATCGGCCGGCACAGCATCGTCGAACACGCCATTCACGCCCTGTTGCGCCACCCGCGCATTGAACGGGTGATCGTGGCGATCGGCCCCGAAGATCGCCAGTTCGAACAGTTGCCGATCGCCCAGGATCCGCGGGTGATCGTCACCGAAGGCGGCAAGCAGCGCGCCGATTCGGTGATGGCCGGGCTGAAACTGGCGGGTGATGCGGACTGGGTGCTGGTGCATGACGCCGCGCGCCCCTGCCTGCACGCCGACGATCTCGAGCGCCTGCTGGCGATCACCGCACATAGCAAGGTCGGCGGCATTCTCGCCGCGCCGGTGCGCGACACCATGAAACGCGCCGAACCTGGTCGCGAAACCATCGCCCACACCGTCGAACGGCAGGATCTGTGGCATGCGCTGACGCCGCAGCTGTTTCCGCTGCCGCTGCTCAAGCTGTGCCTGCAGCGCGCGCTGGATGAAGGCGCGAACGTCACCGACGAAGCCTCGGCGCTGGAACATTGCGGCTATCATCCGCTGCTGATCGCCGGCCGGGCGGACAACATTAAAGTAACGCGGCCGGAGGATTTGGCGCTGGCGGCGTTCTATTTGACCCAGTTAGACAATTAAGGAGCGCATCATGCGTATCGGTCACGGTTTTGATGTACATAAATTCGGCGGCGAAGGCCCGTTGGTGATCGGTGGTGTTCGCATCCCTTACGACAAAGGCTTGCTGGCCCACTCCGACGGTGACGTCGCGCTGCATGCCGCCACCGACGCCCTGTTGGGGGCGGCGGCGCTGGGCGATATCGGCAAGCTGTTCCCCGATACCGATCCGGCTTTCAAGGGCGCGGACAGCCGCGAGCTGCTACGCGAAGCCTGGAAACGCATCCGCGCCAAAGGGTACCGCCTCGGCAATCTCGACATCACGATTATTGCCCAGGCGCCGAAAATGGCGCCGCACATCCCGCAGATGCGCGTCTTCCTGGCGGAAGATTTGCAGTGCCATATGGATGACGTCAACGTGAAGGCCACGACCACCGAGCAGCTCGGTTTCACCGGGCGCGGCGAGGGCATCGCGTGCGAAGCGGTCGCCTTGCTGATCAAGGAATAACCGCATGGATATGGCGAATCTGACCTGGCTGCATGGCCGGCCGCAGAGCACCGGGGTGTTGAAAGCCAATCCGGAAGATTTCGTGGTGGTCGAAGATCTGGGCTTTGCGCCGGACGGCGAAGGCGAGCACGTGCTGGTGAATATCCGTAAAAACGGCTGCAATACCCAGTTCGTGGCCGATTACCTGGCGCGCTTCGCCGGTATTCACGCCCGTTCCGTCAGCTATGCCGGTTTGAAGGATCGCCACGCGGTGACCGAACAGTGGTTCTGCCTGCATATGCCGGGCAAAGACACGCCGGATTTCTCCCGGTTTACGCTGGAAGGCTGCGAGGTGCTCTCGACAGCCCGCCACCTGCGTAAAATGCGCATCGGCAACCTGAAGGGCAACCACTTTACGTTGGTGCTGCGCCAGATTTCCGATCGGCAGGACGTGGAACGTCGCCTGCAGGCCATCGCTGCGCAGGGCGTGCCGAACTACTTCGGCAGCCAGCGTTTCGGCCGCGGCGGCAACAATCTGGCGATGGCGCGCCGCTGGGCGAATGATGAAATTCGTGTCAAAGAGCGCAGCAAGCGCAGTTTCTATCTGTCCGCCAGCCGCAGCGCGCTGTTCAATCTGATCGCGAGCCAACGCCTGGCCGACGGCCTGCAGCGCACCGCGCTGGAGGGGGACGCCCTGCAGCTGAGCGGCCGCGGCAGCTGGTTCGTCGCCAAAGCCGATGAGCTGGAGGCATTGCAGCAGCGGCTGGATGCCGGTGAGCTGGTGGTTACGGCTCCCTTACCGGGCGACGGTGAGCCAGGCACCGCCGGCAAAGCCTTGGCTTTTGAACAACAATGCTTGGCGGAACAGCCGGAATTGCTTACGCTTTTAAAGCGCGAGCGTGTCGATCCCGCTCGCCGGGCCCTGCTGTTGCAGCCGCAAAATTTGCAGTGGAACTGGTGGGATGACGTTACCGTAGAATTGCGCTTCTGGCTGCCGGCAGGCAGCTTCGCGACCAGCGTGGTGCGTGAAATTATGCAGCAGGATGACAGTGATGCGGATATTGCTGAGTAACGATGACGGCGTCAGCGCCCCGGGCATTCAGGCGCTGGCGGCGGCGCTGCGGGAATTCGCCGAAGTGCAGGTCGTGGCGCCGGATCGTAACCGCAGCGGCTCTTCCAACGCCTTAACGCTGGAGTCGCCTTTGCGCACGCAGACGCTGGCCAACGGGGATATTGCGGTGTTGCAAGGGACGCCGACCGACTGCGTTTACCTTGGCGTCAACGCATTGATGCGCCCGGCGCCCGATATCGTGGTCTCCGGCATTAATGCCGGGCCGAATTTGGGTGACGACGTTATCTATTCCGGCACCGTCGCGGCGGCGATGGAGGGCCGGCACCTGGGGCTGCCCGCGCTGGCGGTGTCTCTGAACGGTCACCAACACTACGCGACCGCAGCGGCCATTACCTGCCGCATCCTGCGCGCGCTGCAGCGTGAACCGTTACGTACCGGAAAAATCCTGAATATTAACGTACCGGATCTGCCGCTGGCTGAGATCAAAGGCCTGCGCGTTACCCGCTGCGGCAGCCGCCATCCTGCCGACAAGGTCTTCTGCCAGCAGGATCCGCGCGGACAAAATATCTACTGGATCGGGCCGCCTGGTGATAAATTTGATGCCGGGCCGGATACCGACTTTGCGGCGGTGGAACAAGGCTATGTGGCGATAACGCCGCTACAGGTGGATTTAACCGCCTACGCGGCGCAAGAAGTCGTGAAAACATGGTTAACCAAGGCAGAGGTTAGCGGGGAATGGTGAATAAGCGCATGCAAACATTGCTGACGCAGCTGCGGCAGCAGGGGATCCGGGACGAAAAGCTGCTGCGGGCGATCGAAGCGGTGCCGCGCGAGCGTTTTGTCGATGAAGCGCTGGATCACAAAGCCTACGAAAACACCGCATTGCCGATCGGTTCCGGTCAGACCATTTCCCAGCCTTATATGGTGGCGCGGATGACCGAGCTGCTGAATCTGAAGCCCACCTCAAGGGTGTTGGAGATCGGCACCGGTTCCGGTTATCAAACCGCTATCCTGGCACATCTGGTGCAACACGTTTGTTCCGTCGAACGCATCAAGGGGCTGCAGTGGCAGGCCAAGCGCCGCCTGAAACAGCTCGATCTTCACAATGTTTCCACCCGCCACGGCGACGGCTGGCAGGGTTGGGCGTCGCGCGGCCCGTTCGATGCGATCATCGTCACTGCCGCGCCGCCGGAGATCCCGCAGGCGCTGGTGGAGCAGCTGGACGATGGCGGCATTTTGGTGTTGCCGGTGGGCGAGCAGGCTCAAACCCTCAAACGCATTCAGCGTCATGGCAACGATTTCGTTGTCGATGCGGTCGAGGCAGTGCGCTTTGTGCCGTTGGTGAAAGGCGAATTGGCCTAGCGATTGTCTGAATTTTCGACCGTCTGCAAAATCTGTTGCACTTTCATCATGGCCGGATAAGGTTTTCTCGTTCCAATCAGGCTAATTTTCACTAGAATTGGCCTTTCTACGTAGTTGTCTTATGGTGCGGCAACGCCAATGTGGTTAGCATTGGCGCGCGTTTTGATGCTCCGGCGCGAGATGACCTGGCGTTCAGGGATCGGCCGGCGGCGCCTTTACATCGCAGAAACTGGGAAGTGGCAAAAGCTCGGCTACGATGTAAAGGGTATTTTGGATATATCACTGATATTGCTGTCATGGGGGAAGCATGAGCACGGGAAGCCCAATGATTACGTTACGCCGGGTAGCGGTGTGTACGATGGTAAGTTTGTGGTTGGCGGGTTGTACGAATACGGCCTCGACGTCGGCTCCTATCAGCAGCGTGGGGGGCGGCGGTGCCGCTCCATCCGGCAATAATAATGGCGGAGTGCAGCAGGCCAGCCCAGAGGGCCGCATTGTCTATAACCGCAGTTATAACGCCATCCCCAAAGGGAGCTACAGCGGCGGCGAAACTTATACGGTCAAGCGCGGCGACACGCTGTTTTATATTGCCTGGATCACCGGCAATGATTTCCGCGACCTGGCGCAGCGCAACAATATTCCCGAGCCATACAGCCTGAATGTTGGCCAAACCATTCAGCTTGGTAATGGTTCTGCCAACGGCGGCGGCGGCATGTTGGCGACGACAGACGCGACCAAAGGCGGTGTTCCGAAGCCACCTTCCAGCTCCCAGATCCAGACGGCAACGGTTGATTCTCAATCAACTAACGCGTATTCTGAAAACTCGGGTAAACAGAATGTAGGTAAGATGTTACCTGCAGCAGGTGCCGCAGCGGTTGGGACCGCGACTGCGCCTGTTACCGCGCCGGAAGCCGCTCCACCTGTGAGCAGCACCGTCAGCAACAGCGCTCCGGTCAGTACCTGGAGATGGCCGACTGACGGTAAGGTTATTGATAACTTTTCCTCATCAGAAGGTGGGAATAAGGGTGTCGATATCGCCGGTTCCCGTGGGCAGCCTATCTTCGCTACCGCCGATGGCCGCGTAGTGTATGCCGGCAACGCTTTACGGGGTTACGGTAATCTAATCATCATCAAACATAATGATGATTACCTGAGCGCCTACGCTCATAACGACACAATGCTGGTCCGGGAACAACAAGAAGTGAAGGCGGGTCAAAAAATAGCCACCATGGGTAGCACCGGTACCAGTTCAGTACGTTTGCATTTTGAAATTCGTTACAAGGGGAAATCCGTAAACCCGCTGCGTTATCTTCCGCAGCGATAGATTGGGCAGAATACGCTGAGATTCTGCTCGCGGTATCACGGGTAGGAGCAGCATATGAGCCAAAATACGCTGAAAGTTAACGAGTTACATGATGATGCGGATTTCGACGAGAATGGAGCTGAGGCCGAGTCGTTTGATGAAAAAGCGCTGGTAGAAGAAGAGACCAGCGAGAACGATTTAGCGGAAGAAGAGCTGTTGTCTCAAGGCGTTACGCAACGCGTATTGGATGCGACGCAGCTCTATCTGGGTGAGATCGGTTATTCACCTCTGCTGACCGCAGAGGAAGAAGTCTATTTTGCGCGGCGTGCTCTGCGCGGTGACGTGCCGTCCCGCCGCCGCATGATTGAAAGCAACCTGCGGCTGGTGGTGAAAATCGCTCGCCGCTACAGCAACCGCGGTCTGGCGCTGCTGGATCTGATCGAAGAGGGTAACCTCGGTCTGATTCGCGCAGTGGAAAAATTCGACCCGGAACGCGGTTTCCGCTTCTCCACTTATGCAACCTGGTGGATCCGTCAGACGATTGAACGGGCGATCATGAACCAAACCCGTACCATTCGTTTGCCTATCCATATCGTCAAAGAACTGAATGTCTATCTGCGCACCGCGCGCGAGCTTTCTCACAAGCTGGATCATGAACCGAGCGCTGAAGAAATTGCCGAGCAACTCGACAAGCCGGTGGATGACGTCAGCCGCATGCTGCGCCTGAATGAGCGCATCACCTCGGTGGATACGCCGCTGGGCGGGGATTCGGAGAAAGCGCTGCTGGACATTCTGGCCGACGAGAAGGACAACGGGCCTGAAGACACCACGCAAGATGACGATATGAAGCAAAGCATCGTCAAATGGCTGTTCGAATTGAACGCCAAACAGCGTGAAGTGTTGGCGCGTCGTTTCGGCCTGTTGGGCTATGAAGCGGCGACGCTGGAAGACGTGGGCCGGGAGATTGGCCTGACGCGCGAGCGCGTCCGTCAGATTCAGGTAGAAGGTCTGCGCCGTCTGCGTGAGATTTTGCAGATGCAGGGCCTGAGCATTGAGGCGCTGTTCCGCGAATAACGCCGGTTGTTGAACCGCATCAAATAAAAACGGTGAGCATGATGCTCACCGTTTTTTTATGCCCGCGTTTGGCGCCAGACTACACCATATTTTTCAGTCGGTAGAGCCATTCCAGCGCCTGTCGCGGCGACAGGGAATCCGGATCCAGCGCCTCCAGGGCTTCTACCGCCGGCGAGGTCTCTTCCTGCAGCAGCGTCATCTGGGTGGCATCGACGCTGCCCGATGCGGTGTGGCTGGAAATAGACTCCAGCTCGCGCAGTTTCTGACGGGCGCGTTTGATGACGTCGCGCGGCACGCCGGCCAGCGCGGCGACCGCCAGGCCATAGCTTTTGCTGGCGGCACCGTCTTGCACGCTGTGCATGAAGGCGATGGTGTCGCCGTGTTCAAGCGCATCCAGATGCACGTTGACCACGCCTTCCATTTTCTCCGGCAGGGTCGTCAGCTCGAAGTAGTGGGTGGCGAACAGCGTCATCGCCTTGATGCGGTTGGCCAGGTTCTCGGCGCAGGCCCAGGCCAGCGACAGGCCGTCGTAGGTGGAGGTGCCGCGGCCGATTTCATCCATCAACACCAGGCTGTGCTCGGTGGCGTTGTGCAGAATGTTGGCGGTTTCGGTCATCTCCACCATGAAGGTGGAGCGGCCGGAAGCCAGATCGTCCGCCGCGCCGACGCGAGTGAAGATGCGATCCACCGGGCCGATGGTGGCCTTGGTGGCCGGCACGTAGCTGCCGATGTGCGCCATCAGCACAATCAGCGCCGTTTGCCGCATATAGGTGCTTTTACCGCCCATGTTCGGACCGGTTATGATCAGCATGCGGCGCTGCGGCGACAGGGTGAGCGGGTTGGAGATAAACGGCTCGCTTAGCACCTGCTCCACTACCGGATGGCGGCCTTCGGTAATGCGGATCCCCGGCTGCTCGCTCATGGTCGGGCAAGCGTAGTTCAGGGTATCGGCGCGCTCGGCCAGGTTGGCCAGCACGTCCAGCTCGGCCAGCGCGGCGGCGCTTTGTTGCAGTTCCGCCAGGTGCGGCAGCAGCAGATCGAATAGCTCGTCGTACAGGCTTTTCTCGATCGCCAGCGCCTTACCCTTGGAGGTGAGCACTTTGTCTTCGTACTCTTTCAGTTCCGGGATGATGTAGCGCTCGGCGTTTTTCAGCGTCTGACGGCGTACATAGTGGATCGGCACCAGGTGGCTCTGACCGCGGCTGACCTGAATATAATAGCCGTGTACGCCGTTGAAGCCGACCTTGAGCGTATCCAGCCCCAACTTTTCACGCTCGCGGATCTCCAGCCGATCGAGATAGTCGCTGGCGCCGTCGGCCAGTGCCCGCCACTCGTCCAGTTCGCTGTTGTAACCGGGGGCGATCACGCCGCCATCGCGCACCAGCACCGGCGGTGATTCAATGACCGCGCGTTCCAGCAGCTCGCGCAGTTCGTCGAACTGGCCTACCTGCGACAGCAACTGCTGCACGTGCGGCGTTTTCACATCCTGCAGCAGCGCGCGGATGTCCGGCAGTTGCTGGAAAGCATGGCGCATGCGCGCCAGATCTCGCGGCCGGGCGGTGCGCAGCGCCAGACGCGCCAAAATACGTTCCTGATCGCCTACCTGACGCAGCGAAGGCTGCAGATCCGCGAACAGCGCCTGCAATGCGCCGATCGCCTGCTGGCGGGCAGTCAGGACCTTGATGTCGCGGGTTGGCATGTGCAGCCAGCGTTTCAGCATGCGGCTGCCCATCGGCGTGACTGTACGATCGAGGATCGCCGCCAGCGTGTTGTCGCTGCCGCCGGACAGGCTCTGCGTCAGCTCCAGGTTGCGGCGGGTGGCGGCATCCATGATGATGCCGTCCTGCTGGCGTTCCATGGTGATGCCGCGAATGTGCGGCAGCGAAGTGCGTTGGGTATCTTTGACGTACTGCAGCAGGCAGCCGGCGGCGCGCAGCGCCTGGTGCGCCTGTTCGACGCCGAAGCCGGTCAAGTCGCGGGTGCCGAACTGCAGGTTGAGCTGCTGACGCGCTGTCTCCAGCTCGAATTCCCACAGCGGGCGGCGGCGCAGGCCGTGGCGCTGTTCGATCAGCGCCATGTGTTCGAAGGTTTCCGGATAGAGCAGCTCGGCCGGATTGGTGCGCTGCAGCTCGGCGGCCATGGTTTCCAGATCCTGCGGCTCGGCGACGCGGAAGCGGCCGGAGCTGACGTCCAGCGTGGCGTAGCCGAAGCCGCGCGCGTCCTGCCAGATCGCCGCCAGCAGGTTATCCTGGCGCTCTTGCAGCAGCGCTTCGTCGGTGATGGTGCCGGGGGTGACGATGCGCACCACTTTGCGCTCGACCGGCCCTTTACTGGTGGCCGGATCGCCGATCTGCTCGCAGATGGCGACGGATTCGCCGAGCTGCACCAGCTTGGCCAGGTAGTTCTCCACCGCGTGGTGCGGCACGCCGGCCATCGGGATCGGCTCGCCCGCCGAGGCGCCGCGTTTGGTCAGCGAGATATCCAGCAGTTGAGAAGCGCGCTTGGCGTCGTCGTAAAATAGCTCGTAGAAGTCGCCCATGCGGTAGAACAGCAGGATTTCAGGATGCTGGGCCTTGAGGCGCAGGTACTGCTGCATCATCGGCGTGTGCGAATCGAGTTTATCGGTGCTATTCATGCGATTATTTTTCCAATCCATTGAATGTAAAGGGAACTGTGATTTTCATTGTCATCATTCGCTATCACATTGTTTCAGCAGGCGTCGCCCCATTCAGCGCTTGGCGGGCGGCGCAAATCAAATCATCAAAACGCCAAACGGCGCGCTTAAACCCGAGGTTTGCACAGACGCTTATACTAGCCCAGCGGGCAATCGGCTGTCACAGGTAAAAATGGGAAGTGCTGCGCAAGGCCGGTTTGCAACGAAGCGAGATTGTCGTTCGCCTGCGGGCAACAACGCAAGTCGCCGCCCGCAGTGGTGGTGGAAAGGTTATTGCGCGGCGGTGAGAGGCAAAGGAAGTTGATAGAGGCGGAAGCTGTCGGGCACTTCGGTTTCATGGCCGGGCAGCAGGCGGTGGCGGATGCGCGATTCGCTGACGAAGGCGCAGCCTTGTGGCGTGATAGTCAGGTTGACCGGCGATTCCATGCCTTCGCGCAAGATCTCAATCCGGTGCATGCCTGCCGCCTTGGGGGAAGGGATCCGCAGGATCCGCCCCTGGCCGCTCTGGATCCCGTTTTCCAGCACGATCAGCGCGCCGTCCGGTGCCAACCCCATCCCGTCCGGGTTTTCGATGAGGCGCGGCAGCTGCATTTCCGTCAGCTGCGGCTTTGGATCGTTATAGCTGAGGGCGTAGAGCTTACCGGTGCCGAAATTGGCGACTGCCATCAGCCGGTCGTCGAGCAGCACGATCCCGGCGGCCCCCAACCCGCTGGGGGCCGCTAGTTGCGGATCCTGATATAGCGTACGGAATGCCGCTTCGCCTGGCCGCAGGCGCAGGATGCCGCCGCCGCGGGTTTCCGTCACATACACCGTACCGTCTGCGCCGAGCACGATATCGTTGCCCATTTCTCCCGCCGGCAGCGCCAGGCTGCGGTTGAGCGTGCCATCCGCGACGTTCAGCGCATAGATGCGGTTGGCGCGCGTTTTGCCGCCGGAGAGAAAGTCCGGCGAATTGCCCCACAGCAGCCCGCGCCGTTCGTCCAGCCGTAGCGCGTTTGAGGCGAACACCGTGTCGGCGCCGGGGAAAAAGGTTTCCCACGCTTGACCCGGCCGCTTGCGCAGCACGTTGCCGCTGGTGATCAGGCCGACATACAGCGTACCGTCCGTCGCGCGGGCGATGCCGTTGGGGTAAAGCGCGCCAGGCGGCAGCGTCATGCTGCTTTCTGTGCAGTCTGCGCTGGCGGCGGCCTGCGCCGGAGCGCTAAGGGTGAATGCGGCAGCGAGGGCGAGCAACGCCGCTCGCGCGGTAACAGCGTATGACATGTTTATCTCCGGGAATGGGGGAAAGGGGGCTACCAGCGCTCAGGGCGGGCAGCGTGCGCCATTGGCGCCTCCAGCGCGGCCACGTCTTCCGGTGATAGCCTGAGCTCGAGCGCCGCCAGCGCATCCTGCAGATGGTGCGGCTTGGACATGCCCACCAGCGGCGACGCCACGCCGGGTTTGGCCAACAGCCAGGCCAGCGCGATTTGCGCCGGTGGAACGCCGCGCGCGGCCGCCACCTCCGCGACCGCCGCGACGGTGCGTTCTACCTCGTTTCTGCCGCCGTACCAACGGGGCGCCTGTTCGTCGGTGGCGGCGCGCAGCGTGCCGCCGCTGCCGGAGCCGGCCAGCACGCCGCGGGCCAGCGGCGACCAGGGCGTCAGACCAAGCCCCTCCTCCAGGCACAGCGGGATCAGCTCCTCTTCATCTTCACGCGTCACCAGGTTGTATTGGCTTTGCAGCGAAATAAACGGCGCCAGGCGGTGCTGACGTTGAAAGGCCAGCATTTTCATCAGGCGCCAGGCGTGCAGCGAGGAGGCGCCGAGATAGCGGATCTTGCCCGCCCGCACCAGGCCGTCGAGGGTGTCGGCGGTTTCTTCGAGCGGCGTTTCGGTGTCGAAGCGGTGCAGCACGAACAGATCGAGGTAATCCGTTCCCAGCCGCTGCAAGGAGGCGTCGACGCTGTGCAGCAGGTGCTTGCGCGAGAGCCCCCGGCTGTTCGGCTGCGCGTCGATTGGAAAATAGGCCTTGGTGGCGATCACCACGTCTTCACGGCGGGCAAACGCCTTCAGCGCGCGGCCGAGAATGCGCTCGCTTTCTCCGCCGGAGTAAATGTTGGCGGTATCGAAAAAATTGATGCCCGATTCCAGCGCCTCGCGGATAAAGGGGCGCGCTTCGTCTTCCTTCAGCACCCAGGGCCGCCAGGCCGGATCGCCGTAGGTCATGCAACCCAGGCAGAGGCGAGACACTTTCAGGCCACTGTCGCCAAGCCGAACGTAGTTCATGGCCTCGTCTCCTCAACGCATGCCGGCGATGGTGTAACCGCCGTCCACCAGCAGGCTTTGGCCGGTGATGAAGCGGGCTTCGTCCGTCGCCAGCCACAGCGCCACATCGCCGATGTCTTCCGATTCGCCCAGGCGGCCGGCGGGCGTGTGGGCGATAAAGGGCGCGAAGGCCGCGCTGTCAGCCACGCTGCCGCGCGCCATCGGCGTGTCGATGATGCCGGGGTTGATGTTGTTGACGCGGATGCCCTGGCCGCTGTATTCGAGCGCCACTGCGCGGATCATCGCATCGAGCGCACCCTTGCTGGCGGAGTAGCTGGATGAGCCGGCCAGCGCGCCGTGGGTCAGCCAGGAGGAGGTGTTGATGATCACGCCGCCCGAGCGCTGAGCCAGAAAGGTTTCAATCTCGTATTTCATCGCCAGCCAGACGCCTCTGAGGTTAATGGCGATTACCCGGTCAAAATCCTCGCTGCTCTGTTCGGTGATGGGGGCGAAGTTGCCGATGATGCCGGCGTTGTTGAAGGCGACGTCGAGCCGGCCATAATGGGCGGTCACCGTGGCGATCAGTTGGCGGATATCGTCTTCCTGGGAGACGTCGGCCACGATGGGCAGGGCGTCGCCGCCGGCCAGCGCGATGTCGCGCGCCGTGGCTTCGATTTCCGCCGCGCGTCGGCCGGCCAGCGCGACTTTGGCGCCTTCGCGGGCATAGGCCAGCGCGGCGGCGCGGCCGATGCCGGTGCCGCCGCCGCTCACCAGTACGACTTTGCCCGCCAGACGGCGCGGCGTTTCATGAGTTGGAGCTGTAGCATTAATCATCGTATCGATACCTGGTAATGGGGTCGATCGCAATGCTATGTTGTTAGATGACGGATAACTATCCGCTAAAAATTCATCTCACTATTAGATAATTTATATCAATAGCATGAAAAAACCTGAACTGTCCGGCCTGGCGGCCTTTGTGGCTATCGCCAGTGAACGCAGCTTCCGCCGCGCCGCCGCCCGATTGGGCGTGACGCCGCCGACGCTCACCCACACCCTGCGCGAATTGGAAGCGCAGGTGGGCATTCGCCTGCTGAATCGCACCACCCGCAACGTCTCGCCGACGGAGGCCGGAGAGCACCTGCTGGCGCAGTTGGTGCCGGCTTTTACCGACATCGACGCCGCGCTGGAGAGCCTGAATGCGTTTCGTGCAGGGCCGCGAGGCCTGGTGCGCATCAACGCGCCGCGTTCGGCCATCGAGCTCGCCATCGTGCCGCATCTGGGGCGGTTGGCCTGCGAGTACCCCGGCATTACGCTGGAAGTGGTGGCGGACGAGGGGTTCGCCAACATTGTCGAGCAGGGCTTTGACGCCGGCATTAGGCTCGGCGAGGATCTGCACAACGATATGCGCGCGGTGCGTCTGACGCCGGATCTGCGTTTCGCCATCGTCGCCACGCCGGATTATTTTCAACGGCACGGCGAACCGATGCATCCGCAGGATTTGCTGCAGCACCGCTGCATCGGTTGGCGTAAGGCCTCTTCGGGCGAGCGCTACAAATGGGCATTTCAGCAGGGCGAGCAGCGGTTTTCCGTGGCGGTTAACAGCCCGTTGATACTCGATGACGGCAGGATGATGGTGCAGGCGGCGCTGGCGCACGTCGGCATCGCTTTCGCCATCGAACAAGAAGTAGAAGAACACCTGGCGAGCGGGCGGCTGCGGCGGGTGTTGACCGACTGGTGCGTGCCGTTTACCGGTTTTTACCTCTATTATCCCAACCGCAGGAATCATTCCGTGGCGCTGAGCACGGTGATCGAGTTGCTGCGTCTGCCCACCTAATCCTCTTCACCGGTTATCGCGTTCGGATGGCCGTAGGTGAATCAAGCTTGAACTATTTTTATTCCCTTTTCGTTTGTTCAGGCGCAAATAACCCCTTAAATTCTCGGTGAGTTTGTAACTTGCTGTTTATAATTGTTATTTGAATATTTATTGCGAATATTCCGAGTTTTTATCGGTTATTTGAGAGCCCGGTCACACTATTTTTTTGTGCGAAATGTGAAGGGGGTCAATCCGTCAGGTCAATGAGAGACGGTTATGTCTTCCCCTGGCTTACCGATCCGTTTTTCATGCTCCGTATACTGTCCATAACCAGGGCAACGTGACGGAAATTTTCATAAGGAATGTGCGTGAAGCAATCGTGATTGCATCTGGCATACAAATAACACGGGGTTTTTTTGATTATCTGAGGTGCTTGGTATGGAAAAGAAAAAAATCTATCTGTTTTGTTCTGCCGGTATGTCCACTTCCCTGTTGGTATCAAAAATGAAGGCGCAGGCCGAAAAATATGAAGTACCGGTGATCATCGCCGCCTATCCGGAAGCGTTGGCCGCAGAGAAGGGCGTTGAGGCGGATCTGATCCTGCTGGGGCCGCAGATCGCCTACACCTTGGCGGAAGTGCAAAAACAGCTGCCCAATAAACCCGTTGAGGTCATCGATCCGCTGCTGTACGGCAAGGTCGATGGGCTGGGCGTGCTGAAGGCCGCGGTGGCCGCCATCAAGAAAGCCAATCAATAACAGGAGGCCGCCGTGAATACCCTCATTGCCTCGCTCGAGAAGGTTATCCTGCCTTTCGCCGTAAAAATCGGTAAGCAGCCCCACGTCAACGCCATCAAGAATGGCTTTATCCGCCTGATGCCGCTGACCTTGACCGGGGCGATGTTCGTGTTGATCAACAACGTGTTTCTGAGCTTCGGCGAAGGATCGTTCTTCTATTCTCTGGGCGTAAGGTTAGATGCCTCTACCATAGAGACGCTGAATAGTCTGAAGAGCATCGGCGGCAGCGTTTACAACGGCACGCTGGGGATCATGTCCCTGATGACGCCGTTCTTTATCAGCATGGCGTTGGCGGAAGAGCGAAAGGTCGATCCGCTCGCTTCGGCGCTGCTGGCGGTGGCGGCCTTTATGACCGTCACACCGTTCAATGTCGGCGAGGCCTATGCGGTGGGAGCCAACTGGTTGGGCGGCGCCAACATCATTTCCGGTATGGTGATTGGGCTGGCGGTGGCCGAGATGTTTGCCTTCATCGTGCGGCGCAACTGGGTGATTAGCCTGCCGGACAGCGTGCCGGCTTCGGTGTCGCGTTCCTTCTCGGCGCTGATCCCCGGTTTCATCATCCTCTCCATCATGGGGCTGGTGGCGTTCGCGCTGGCGCACTGGGGCACCAACTTCCACCAGATCATCATGGACGGCATTTCGGCGCCGCTGGCCAAGATGGGCAGCGTGGTGGGCTGGGTGTACGTGCTGTTCTCCTCGCTGCTGTGGTTCTTTGGGGTGCACGGCTCCATGGCGCTGGCGGCCCTGGACAGCGGCATCATGACGCCGTTCGCGCTGGAAAACGTGGAGCTGTACAACAAATACGGTTCGGTCGAAGCGGCGGTGGCCGCCGGAAAAGAGTTCCACATGTGGGCGAAACCGTTCGTCGATTCCTACATCTACCTCGGCGGCACCGGCTCGACGCTGGGCTTGATCATCGCCATCTTCATCGCCTCGCGCCGCGAAGATTACCGCCAGGTCGCCAAACTGGCGACGCCATCCGGCATCTTCCAGATTAACGAACCGATACTGTTTGGTCTGCCGGTGATCATGAACCCGGTGATGTTCATTCCGTTCATCCTGGTGCAGCCGGTGCTGACCATTATCACCTCCCTGGCCTACTACTCCGGGCTGATCCCGCCGATCACCAACATTGCGCCCTGGACCATGCCGGTCGGCCTGGGGGCGTTCTTCAACACCAACGGCAGCATCATGGCCATGTTGCTGAGCCTGTTCAACCTGGCGGTCGCCACCGTGATCTATCTGCCGTTCGTGGCGATTTCCAACAAGGCGCAAAGCCAGATCGACGCGGCGACGGAAAGCGAAGAAGACATCGCCAAGGCGCTGAAATTCTAACTGTGGAACGGGGCGGCGCGGCCGCCCCGCGAGGGACGCGAGTATGGAATATCAATTTGCCGACGGGTTCTGGTGGGGCAGCGCCACCTCCGCGCCGCAGTCTGAAGGGGCGGCCGCGCGGGACGGCAAGAGTCGCAACATCTTCGACTATTGGTACGAGATCGCGCCCGAGCGCTTTCACGGACGGGTGGGGCCGACCGAGGCCTCGACCTTTTATGACCATTTCCGCACCGATATCGGGCTGCTCAAAACGCTGGGCCATAATACTTTCAGAACCTCGATCTCGTGGTCGCGGCTGATCCCGGACGGCGACGGTGAAGTGAACCCGCAGGCGGTGGCGTTCTATAACGCGATGATCGACGAGCTGCTGGCGCAGGGCATCACCCCGTTTATCAATCTCTATCACTTCGATATGCCGCTGTGCATGCAACAGCGCGGCGGTTGGGAAAGCCGGGCGGTGGTCGAAGCCTATGCGCGTTACGCCGATACCTGTTTCGGCCTGTTTGGCGATCGGGTCACCCACTGGTTCACCTTCAACGAGCCGATCGTGCCGGTGGAAGCCGGTTACCTGAATGACCTGCACTACCCTTGCGTGGTGGACTTCAAACGGGCGGTCACCGTGGCGTATCACAGCGTACTGGCGCACGCCATGGCGGTGCAGCGTTTCAGAGCGCGGAGGCTGCCGGGGAGCATCGGCATCATTCTGAATCTGAGCCCGACCTATCCGCGCTCCGACGCGCCGGAGGATCGGCAGGCCGCACACGACGCCGATCTGCTGCTCAACCGCAGTTTCCTCGATCCGGTCGCCAAAGGGCGTTACCCGGCCGCATTGCTGCACCTGTTGGAGCGACATGGGCTGATGCCCTACTGCGAACCGCAGGACGCGCAGCTGATCGAAGGCGGCGTGGTGGATATCCTTGGCGTCAACTATTACCAGCCGCGCAGGGTGCAGGCGAAAGCGGGACGGCGCGCCGAGGGGCCGATCGCATCGCCGGAGGATTTGTTCAGTTACTATGCAATGCCGGGCCGCAAAATCAATCCGCACCGCGGCTGGGAGATCTACGAGAAGGGGCTGTACGACATCCTGATGGATCTGAAAGAGAACTACGGCAATCTGCCCTGTTATATTTCGGAAAATGGTATGGGCGTCGAGGGCGAAGAGGCGTTTATCGGCGCCGATGGGCGGGTGGAGGACGATTACCGCATCGACTTTATTCGCGAGCACCTGAAGTGGCTGCACCACGCGCTGGCGGAAGGCTCGCAGTGCAAAGGCTATCATCTGTGGACCTTTATCGACTGCTGGTCCTGGCTGAACGCCTACAAGAATCGTTATGGGCTGGTGCGGCTGGATCGGGCGGATCAGCGGCGCACCATTAAAAAAAGCGGTTACTGGTTTGCCGAGGCGGCCAGACGCAACGGATTTGACTAACGGGAGGCCGGCGCTGTGTCCGATAACCGAATTTCGCTGAGTGCCAACGACGTGAAGCTGATTCGCGAGCAGGATTTCTTTAACTGCAAAGACTTTCACCTGTTCATCTACAACAAGGTGGAAAGCGCCACCGGGCTGCATCAGCACGACTATTACGAGTTCACCATCGTGCTGAGCGGCAAATGCTATCAGGAGATCAACGGCAAGCGGGTGCTGCTGGAACGCGGGGATTTCGTCTTTATCCCTATCGGTTCCTACCACCAGAGCTTTTACGAGTTCGGCGCGACGAAAATTTTCAACGTGGCGGTCAGCAAAGCGTTTTTTGAAGAGCATTACTTGCAACAGTTGCCGCGCTGCTTTGTCGCCTCGCAGGCTTACAGCCTGAGAAGCGAGTTTTTGGCCTATATCGAATCGGTGGTGAGTTCCCCGCAGTTTCGTGAGGACGACTTCGCCGAATTCCTCGAAACATTGACCTTCTACGTGATCAGCCGCATCCGACATTATAAAGAAGAAAACGACGGCGGCGATGATATCCCGCAGTGGCTGAAGAACACCCTGGCCGGCATGCATGACAAGGCGATGTTCGGCGAAAAGGCGTTGGCGAACATGGTGGCGCTGTCGGGGAAAACCCAGGAGTACCTGACCCGGGCGATGCGGCGTTACTACCATAAAACGCCGATGCAGGTGATCAATGAGATCCGCATCAACTTCGCCAAGACGCAGCTGGAGGTCACCAACTATTCGGTTTCCGATATCGCCTTCGATTCCGGCTATGGCGACGTCAGCCTGTTCATTAAAAACTTCAAGCGGCTCACCGACGTGACCCCGGGCAATTACCGAAAAAAGTGTTACGGCCCTCTTTAGGGCCGCTCCCGATCAGTATCAACGCCGATATGCCGATGAGCTTCAGGGCGCCGGTCGGTTAATCATTTGATTTTTACCTTAACGAGGGGGAATGCCGCGCCGAGCGGTCGGCCTTCCCTTGCCAAAAATCTATCCCGCGGGAGCCTCTATGGAAAAACTACTGATCGTAAATGCCGACGATTTCGGCCTGAGCAAAGGGCAGAACTATGGCGTCATCGAGGCGTATCAGCATGGCGTCGTTTCCTCCACCACGGCGATGGTGAACGGCGGCGGCGCGCAGCACGCGGCGGCGCTCAGCCGGCAATATCCGGGGTTGCCGATCGGGCTGCATTTCGTTTTGACCCATGGCAAGCCGCTGGGCGCCATGCCTTCGTTGGTCAACGAACATGGCGAACTGGGCAAATGGCTGTGGCGCCGCGCCGAGGCCGGCGAGCTGTCGCTGGACGAAATTCACGAGGAGCTGCAGCGCCAGTTCGCGCGGTTTGTGACGCTGTTCGGCCGCCCGCCGACGCATATCGACAGTCATCACCATGTGCATATGCAGCCGCAAATTTATCCGTTGGTGGAGGCGTTCGCGCAAGCGCAGGGTCTGCCGTTGCGTCTCGATCGCGAAGAGGCGAAACGGCGCGAACTGGCGTTGCAGACTCCCTGCAGCACCGACGCGTTTGACGCGGGATTCTACGGTGAAATGATTTCCGAAGCCTTGTTCTTGCAGCGGTTGGCGCGCGCCGACGAGCAGGGCGCAGAGTCATTGGAAATGATGTGCCACCCGGCGTTCCTCGACGCGACGATCCTGCAGAGCAAATACTGCCACCCGCGCCTCGTCGAGCTGGATGTGTTGACCGCGCCGACGCTGAAAGCGGCGATCGCCGAACGCGGTTTTATGCTGGGCTCTTTCCGGGATCTGTAACGCAGTCATTTACAGCATGGCGTGCGCCTTTTTCAGACCGGTGTCTTCTTCAGGATCGGCGCCTTGAGGCAAGGGCTCCGCCTCTTGTGCTTCAGGCTGTGGCTCGTCGACCTCGGGCGCCGCTTCCGGCGGCGGCATGGTGTCGTGAATGATCTGCTCATCGAAGGTCGGATTGAGCGCCGGCGACAGCGGCGAGCTGGCGAGGCTGTCTGGCAGCGGGATGTGGGGCACCGGCGCGTCCTGCGCCAGCTGCGGTTCTTCCGCTTTCGCCGTGCGGCTGAGGGCCGCCAGCAGCACGCCGCACAGGGCGAAAAAGGCGTACAGGATATTGCCGCCCAGCGGTTCGATCAGCGCGCCGACCGCCAATGGCCCGATGCTGGCGCCGACGCCGAACGCCATCAGCAGACAGGCGGCCAGCGAGACGCGACGTTCCGGCTCGATCAGATCGTTGGCCAGCGCCACCGCCAGCGGGTAGAGCGTAAATTGCAACATGCTGACGACGAACCCGACCGCCAGCAGCAGCGGGAAATCGATGTGCGGCAGTAGCGCCAGCGGCAGCGCCGCCACGATCAGCAAAATGGCGTTGAGGCGCATCAGCAACGGGCGATTATAGCGATCCGACAGCCAACTGAGCGGGAACTGCGCGATCAGCCCGGCGAAGATGGCCAGCGCCATGAACAGGCCTGTTTGCTGAGTGGTTAAGGATTGCAGGCTGGCGTAGACCGGCGCCAGGCCGTAAAACGAGCCCACCACCATGCCGATCACCAGCGTGGTGGCCAGCACCTTGGGAATGGCGCCGACAAAGTAACGCAGCTCCATCGGGGCCGGCGACATGTGGCGCGCATTGGTGCGGGTGGTAAGCGCGATCGGCACCAGACAAAGCGCGAAGCACAGCGCGATCACCAGCAGCGTGGTGATGCCCAGGTTGCTCTGCAGCATCAGCACGATCTGGCCCAGCGACATGCCAAGATAGGTCGCCGCCATATAGAAGCCGAACACCATGCCGCGCTGGTTGGATTCCGCCTGGTCGTTCAGCCAGCTTTCCAGCACCATATACTGGCACATCATGCACAACCCGATCACCAGACGCAGCGCAACCCAGGCGGGAATGAACGCCGTCAGGCCGTGCCCCAGCACCGCAGCGGTGATGATGCCGGCGCAGGCCACGTAGGCGCGGATATGCCCGACGCGGGCGATGAGAAAGTGGCCGACCTTGCCGCCGATCACCAACCCGATGTAGTTGGCGGCGATGATGGCGCCGATCAGCGCGCTGCTGACGTGGATGGAGGTCAGCCGCAGCGAGACGTAGGTGGTGAGCAGGCCCGAGCCCAACAGCAGCAGCAGGGTGGTGGTGTACAACGGCAAGAATACGCCCAACGTTTTTTTCACGCTATCATCCTAATCTCTTCTGGTGCGCCCTGAGGCCGCCGCAGCGTGCCGCCTCCGTGATGTTCCTTGTGCTGGTGCGCCGCCGCTCGATGGGGCGCTTCTTTTGATACTAGCAGCTTGGCCGGGCGCTTAAAACCGCACCTCCTGCGAGACGCTGCGCATTTCCACGCGCCAGCCGCTGCAGCGCCTTGATAAATGCTACTATCGGGCGCATATATCTGAATTCGCAAGGGAGGGGTTATGAGTGAAAACCAACTGCGCCGGCTCAGCGTGCTGGCAGGGGAGAAACTGAAGGCTCAGGGCCGCTGGATCACCTGCGCGGAATCCTGCACCGGCGGCGGCATCGCCAAGGCCATTACCGATATCGCCGGCAGCTCCGCCTATTTCGATCGCGGTTTCGTCACCTACAGCAATGCGGCGAAACATGATCTGCTGGGGGTGAGCGAAGCGACGTTGGCGGCGCACGGCGCGGTCAGCGAAGAGGTGGTGCGCGAGATGGCCATAGGGGCGCTGCGGGCGGCGCAGGCCGATCTGGCGCTGTCGGTGAGCGGCATCGCCGGCCCGGACGGCGGCAGCGCGGAAAAGCCGGTCGGCACCGTGTGGTTCGGCTTCGCCGGCAGCGATGGCCGGGGGCTGTCGCGCAAGATGCAATTCGAGGGCGACCGCGACGCGGTGCGGCTGCAGGCGACGATTTTCGCGCTGCAAACCGCCATCGACGAATTTTTGTAAATTAGGCTTGATACTGTATGACCATACAGTATAATTAGTGACATTTCCTGCACAACATACATTCAGTGGCAGTGTGGGGTAACACCGGCATTGCGAAACGAAGGAGCAAAAATGGCTATTGATGAGAACAAGCAAAAGGCGTTAGCTGCGGCACTGGGCCAGATTGAGAAACAGTTCGGCAAAGGCTCCATCATGCGCCTGGGTGAAGACCGCTCCATGGACGTGGAAACGATCTCCACCGGCTCACTGTCACTCGATATCGCTCTGGGCGCCGGCGGCCTGCCAATGGGCCGCATCGTCGAAATTTACGGCCCGGAATCCTCCGGTAAAACCACTCTGACGCTGCAGGTGATCGCCGCCGCGCAGCGCGAAGGCAAAACCTGTGCGTTCATCGATGCCGAGCACGCGCTGGATCCTATCTATGCGAAAAAGCTGGGCGTCGATATCGACAACCTGCTGTGCTCCCAGCCGGACACCGGCGAGCAGGCGCTGGAAATCTGTGATGCGCTGACCCGCTCCGGCGCGGTTGACGTCATCATCGTCGACTCCGTGGCGGCGCTGACGCCGAAGGCGGAAATCGAAGGTGAAATCGGCGATTCGCACATGGGGTTGGCGGCGCGCATGATGAGCCAGGCGATGCGTAAGCTGGCCGGCAACCTGAAAAACGCTAATACTCTGCTGATCTTCATCAACCAGATCCGTATGAAAATTGGTGTGATGTTCGGCAACCCGGAAACCACGACCGGCGGTAACGCCCTGAAGTTCTACGCTTCGGTGCGTCTGGATATCCGTCGTATCGGCGCCATCAAAGAAGGCGACGAAGTGGTGGGCAGCGAAACCCGCGTGAAAGTGGTGAAGAACAAAATCGCTGCGCCGTTCAAACAGGCTGAGTTCCAAATCATGTACGGCGAAGGCATCAACAGCCGTGGCGAACTGGTCGATCTGGGCGTGAAGCACAAGATGATCGAAAAAGCCGGCGCCTGGTACAGCTATAACGGCGAGAAGATCGGTCAGGGCAAGGCGAATGCCTGTAACTTCCTGAAAGAAAACCCGGCTATCGCCGCCGAGCTGGATAAGAAGCTGCGCGACCTGCTGCTGCACAGCGGCGGTGAGCTGGTGGCTGCCTCCGGTGACGACTTCGAAGATGACGAAGCGGAAACCAGCGAGCAGTTCTAATCGCTGAAGATGTGCGCCGCCGTTTATGTGGCGCATATCCTCTGAATTCAGGCTTGAATGATGAATGACTTGCTAAGCCGCGCCATGCGCCTGCTGTCGCAACGCGATCATAGTGAAGCTGAACTGCGCCGCAAACTTGCGGCGCAGCCGTTTGTGGCGAAAGCCCGGTTTGGCGGCAAGGGGCCGCATGCGCCGACATCGCCGACGGTGGCCGAAGAGCCGGTGGATCCTGCGCTGATCGATCAGGTTATCGTCTACTGTTACCAGCACAACTGGCTGGACGATAAGCGTTTCGCCCACAGCTACATCGGCAGCCGCAGCCGCAAAGGTTATGGCGCGCAGCGCATCCGCAGCGAACTGATGCAAAAGGGCGTGGATAAAGCGCTGGTGCAGGACGCGCTGGCGGAATGCGATATCGACTGGTGCGAGCAGGCGAAACAGGTGGCGCAGCGAAAATTTGGCGATGCGTTGCCAACTGACTGGAAAGAGAAAGCCAAAGTGCAGCGTTATCTGCTCTATCGCGGCTTCTTCCAGGAAGAAATTCAGTCAATTTACCGTGATTTTGCGCAATGAGCGCACACGGGGTTTTACTTCCCTCTGAAGAAAATTTATCTTATCCCCACTTTTTGTTCGTGAGCTGGTTGTCATCGTCGGGATGACGCGCCACCGGCTCACGTGTCGTTATTCTAGCCTTTCCAGGAAAATTATGAGCAAGAGCACCGCTGAGATCCGTCAAGCGTTTCTCGATTTCTTTCATAGTAAGGGTCATCAGGTTGTAGCAAGCAGCTCCCTGGTGCCTAACAATGATCCGACATTGCTGTTTACCAATGCCGGCATGAACCAATTTAAGGATGTTTTCCTGGGGCTCGACAAACGCGCCTATTCCCGCGCCACCACCTCGCAGCGCTGCGTGCGCGCAGGCGGCAAGCATAACGACCTGGAAAACGTCGGTTATACCGCTCGTCACCACACCTTCTTTGAAATGCTGGGCAACTTCAGCTTCGGCGATTACTTCAAGCACGACGCGATCAGCTACGCGTGGGAACTGCTGACCGGTGAAAACTGGTTCAACCTGCCGAAAGAGAGACTGTGGGTCACCGTGTATGAAACCGATGACGAAGCGTTCGACATCTGGCAGAAGCAAATCGGCGTACCGACGGAGCGCATTATCCGCATCGGCGACAACAAGGGCGCGCCTTTCGCTTCCGATAACTTCTGGCAGATGGGCGACACCGGTCCATGCGGCCCGTGCACCGAGATTTTCTACGATCACGGCGATCACATCTGGGGCGGCCCTCCAGGCAGCCCGGAAGAAGACGGCGACCGTTACATCGAGATCTGGAACATCGTTTTCATGCAGTTCAACCGTCAGTCCGACGGCACCATGCTGCCGCTGCCGAAACCTTCGGTGGATACCGGCATGGGTCTGGAACGCATCGCGGCGGTGTTGCAGCATGTGAACTCCAACTATGAGATCGACCTGTTCCGCACCCTGATCGCCGCCGTGGCGAAAGTGACCGGCGCGACCGATCTGGACAACAAATCTCTGCGCGTTATTGCCGACCACATCCGTTCCTGCGCTTTCCTGGTGTCTGACGGCGTGATCCCCTCTAACGAAAACCGCGGCTACGTGCTGCGTCGCATCATTCGTCGCGCGATCCGCCATGGCAACATGCTGGGCGCGAAAGATACCTTCTTCTACAAGCTGGTAGCGCCGCTGATCGAAGTGATGGGCCCGGCGGCCGACGAGCTGAAACGCCAGCAATCGCTGGTGGAACAGGTGCTGAAAACCGAAGAGGAGCAGTTTGCCCGCACGCTGGAGCGTGGTCTGGCGCTGCTGGACGAAGAGCTGGCCAAGCTGCAAGGCGATACTCTGGACGGCGAGACTGCTTTCCGTCTGTACGATACCTACGGTTTCCCGGTGGATCTGACCGCTGACGTCTGCCGCGAACGCGGTCTGAAAGTCGACGAAGCGGGCTTTGAAGAAGCGATGGAAGCGCAGCGTCGCCGCGCGCGCGAATCCAGCGGCTTCGGCGCCGACTACAACAGCCTGATCCGCGTGGACGGCAGCAGCCAGTTCAGCGGCTACGATCACGACGAGCAGCAGGCGACGGTCATCGCACTGTTCCGCGACGGCCAGCCTGTCGATCAGATCAACGCCGGCGAAGAGGCGGTGGTGGTGCTGGACGAGACGCCGTTCTACGGTGAATCCGGCGGCCAGGTCGGCGATAAAGGCGTGCTGAAAGCCGCCGGCGCCGAGTTTGTGGTCAACGACACCCAGAAATACGGTCAGGCTATCGGCCATCAAGGCAAGCTGGCGCAAGGTTCGCTGAAGCTGAACGATCGCGTGGACGCGCAGATCGACACTGAGCGCCGCAACAGCATCCGTCTGAACCACTCCGCGACCCACCTGCTGCACGCCGCGCTGCGCCAAACGTTGGGCGAGCACGTTGCGCAGAAAGGCTCTCTGGTTAACGACAAATACCTGCGCTTCGACTTCTCGCATTTTGAAGCGATGAAGCCGGAACAAATTCGCGCGGTGGAAGATCTGGTTAACCAGCAGGTGCGTCGTAACCTGCCGGTGCAGACCGAGCTGATGGCGTTGGAAGATGCCAAAGAGAAGGGGGCGATGGCGCTGTTCGGCGAGAAGTACGACGACAACGTGCGCGTACTGACCATGGGCGACTTCTCCACCGAGCTGTGCGGCGGCACCCACGCCAGCCGCACCGGTGATATCGGCCTGTTCCGCATTCTGAGCGAATCGGGCACCGCGGCGGGCATCCGCCGTATTGAAGCGGTGACCGGCGCTGGCGCTATCGCTACGCTGCATCAGCAAAGCGATTTGTTGCAAGACGTTGCTCAGTTGGTGAAGGGCGACAGCAACAACCTGACCGATAAAGTGCGCTCGGTGCTCGATCGTACGCGCGTGCTGGAAAAAGAACTGCAGCAGCTGAAAGATCAGCAGGCGGCGCAGGAAAGCGCTTCGCTGTCCAGCCAGGCGAAAGTGGTTAACGGCGTGAAGCTGTTGGTCAGCCAGTTGGACAATGTCGAAGCCAAAATGCTGCGCACCATGGTGGATGACCTGAAAAATCAATTGGGTTCGGCCATTATCGTGTTGGCGACGACGGCTGATGACAAAGTCAGCCTGGTCGCGGGCGTGACCAAGGATCTGACTGACCGCGTGAAAGCTGGCGAGTTGATCGGCAACGTGGCGCAGCAGGTCGGCGGCAAGGGCGGTGGTCGCCCTGATATGGCGATGGCGGGGGGGACGGATATCAACGCCCTGCCAGCGGCGTTAAACAGCGTAGAAGCCTGGGTGGCCTCAAAGCTGTGAACATAAATAAATAGCACGGACAAACGCCATAATACTTTGTTGATTATGGCGTTTTCATACTGTGCTAACACAATTTAGTTACAATTGCGGGAACAAAGTTTTTCTGGTCGGCTAAACTTACCATTATCTGAGGTGGGACCAAGTCTGCTTACACTTATTGTGGATTGCGCGGCTTACGTTTTCACCACATATGATGGATAATGACGGGGAAACTGAGAGACCCGACTCTTTTAATCTTTCAAGGAGCAAAGAATGTTAATTCTGACTCGTCGAGTTGGTGAAACCCTCATGATTGGCGATGAGGTTACGGTCACTGTGCTAGGGGTAAAAGGCAACCAGGTGCGTATTGGTGTGAACGCCCCCAAAGAGGTTTCAGTTCACCGTGAAGAAATCTATCAGCGCATTCAGGCAGAGAAGTCTCAGCAGACGACTTACTGATTCCGAAGCAGCGTCTCGTTGCCAGACGAGACGCTACTGCATCGTTTTACCCACTTCTTTCGTTCTCCCTCTTCTTTTTCGTGATTATTTTCCCGGTGAGTTTCCTGCTTTATTGCTGCAGACGTTGCGGTTGCCTGTTGATAAAACGCCCTTTTTGCCGTGAAATCGCCCATGTTGGGTGCGAATTGTGCAAACGCGCATGAGTTGGGAAAAATTGTTTGACTTAAAAGTCGGAGAAAGTAATATGTGCGCCACGCAGTGCCGATGAGCTTCTCCAAAGCAAGTTAGGCACAATTCGAAAGAAGCGTATGGTGAGGTGGCCGAGAGGCTGAAGGCGCTCCCCTGCTAAGGGAGTATGCGGTCAAAAGCTGCATCCGGGGTTCGAATCCCCGCCTCACCGCCATTTGCATCCGTAGCTCAGCTGGATAGAGTACTCGGCTACGAACCGAGCGGTCGGAGGTTCGAATCCTCCCGGATGCACCATATTTTGCAGTATGGTGGGGTAGTAACAACGTACCATACGGTATCAAAAAAGAATTCCTGTGCATCCGTAGCTCAGCTGGATAGAGTACTCGGCTACGAACCGAGCGGTCGGAGGTTCGAATCCTCCCGGATGCACCATTCTTCAAGTCTGGCTTTATTAGCAAAGCCGGCATGCGGTAAAAATAGTAATGCATCCGTAGCTCAGCTGGATAGAGTACTCGGCTACGAACCGAGCGGTCGGAGGTTCGAATCCTCCCGGATGCACCATCTAAGAGAAGCCCGCCTTAGCGGGTTTTTGCTTTTCTGTTATTCGTGAAACAGGCAAGCGGCAAAAACAGTCATGCATCCGTAGCTCAGCTGGATAGAGTACTCGGCTACGAACCGAGCGGTCGGAGGTTCGAATCCTCCCGGATGCACCATGTTTAACCTCCCGTATCGCGAAGAGAAATCGTCATGCGGGTGGTAAAAAGAAAGTGTCCTTGGGGAGGATAACGTTGCTTTAGCAACGGCCCGCAGGGTGAGGCGTTGGCGCCGAATCATCCTCCCGGATGCACCATCTAAGAGAAACCCGCTTTGGCGGGTTTTTCGCTTTTCAGCATTTAGCCATTCTCTCTTCACCCCTTTCCTTCTTTGCATCCGGTCGATCACAGCACATTCCGCTATGACGCAGTCAGCGACAACCCAACGGCTTTACGCTAAAGTAGTTTTCTTTCCTCAACGATCATGGAGTAACGATGTACGACCGCTATCAGGGTCTTATTTTCGACATGGACGGCACGATTCTGGACACTGAGTCAACGCACCGTAAAGCGTGGCGCGAAGTGCTGTCCCGTTATGGCATGACGTTTGATGAAGCGGCCATGGTGGCGCTGAGCGGTTCACCGACCTGGCGCATCGCTCAGGCGATTATCGCCAGCCATCAGGCCGATCTCGATCCCCATCACCTTGCGGCGGAGAAAACGCGCGCGGTGGAAGCGATGCTGCTGGATAGCGTGCGTCCATTGCCATTGATCGAGGTGGTGAAGTCCTATCACGGCCGCCGTCCGATGGCGGTCGGCACCGGCAGCGAGCACCGCATGGCGGAAATGCTGCTGCGTCATCTCGGCCTGTTCAACTGCTTCGACGCGATCGTCGGTGCGGACGACGTGCAGCGCCATAAACCGGAGCCGGATACCTTCCTGCGCTGTGCCGAACTGATCGGCGTGCCGCCGGAAAAATGCGTGGTGTTTGAAGACGCCGAGTTTGGCATTCAGGCGGCGAAAAATGCCGGCATGGCTGTGGTAGACGTTCGTACGCTGTGAGTAGTACGCTAGCCGTAATATCGTTATTTGGCAGCAGCTTCCTCAGTGCGACGCTGCTGCCGGGAAATTCAGAAATCGTTCTGGTCGCCTTGCTGACCCAGAGTCGCGTCTCGCCGGAGTTGCTGGTGCTGGCCGCGACCCTGGGCAACACTCTTGGCGGGTTGACCAATGTCATTATCGGGCGCCTGTTACCGGCGTTGAAACCACAGCGGGGGCTGGCAACGGCGCTCGGGTGGCTGCAACGCTTTGGCCCGGCTGCGCTGTTGCTTAGCTGGGTGCCGGTGGTGGGCGATTTGTTGTGCGTGTTGGCAGGTTGGCTGCGCATGCCCTGGGGCTCTGTCGCGCTGTTTCTGTGTATCGGAAAGGCGCTGCGTTACATCGTTTTGGCTATGATAACGGTACAGGGCATCGCCTGGTGGCAGTAACCAAGTGAATATAACTCAATATTCTCTCGGATGCGGATTCAGTATGCTTACGAGTTATTGTTTTTAGAAGCGGGAGGTCAATTTGATCCCGGACGTATCACAGGCGCTTTCTTGGTTGGAAGCCCATCCCCAGGCATTAAAAGGCATTCGTCGCGGCATCGAGCGTGAAACGCTGCGAGTCACGCCGAACGGCACCTTGGCGACCACCGGGCATCCGGAAAAGCTGGGGGCGGCATTGACGCACCACTGGATCACCACGGATTTCGCCGAGGCGCTGTTAGAGTTCATTACGCCGGTTGATGACAATATCGATCACTTGCTGACGTTCCTGCGCGATATTCATCGCTACGTGGCGCGCAACATTGGCGATGAGCGCATGTGGCCGCTCAGCATGCCGTGCTTTATCGAAGCCGAGCAGGACATCGAGCTGGCGCAGTTCGGTTCGTCGAACATTGGCCGCATGAAGACGCTGTACCGTGAAGGGCTGAAGAATCGCTATGGCGCGCTGATGCAGACCATTTCCGGCGTGCACTACAACTTCTCGCTGCCGCTGGAATTTTGGCAGGCCTGGGCCGGCGTGCAGGACGCAGAAAGCGGTAAAGAGCAGATCTCGGCCGGTTATTTCCGCCTGATCCGCAACTATTACCGTTTCGGCTGGGTGATCCCGTATCTGTTCGGCGCATCGCCGGCCATTTGTTCTTCGTTCCTCAAAGGGCGCGAGACCAATCTGCCGTTCGAGCGCACCGAGCAGGGGATGTGCTACCTGCCGTACGCCACTTCGTTGCGCCTGAGCGACTTGGGTTATACCAATAAATCGCAGAGTAATCTGGGCATCACCTTCAACGATCTGCACAGCTATGTGGCCGGTTTGAAGCGGGCGATCGCCACGCCTTCCGAAGAGTTCGCCAAGCTGGGCGTGAAAGAGGGCGATCGCTACCTGCAGCTGAACAGCAACGTTCTGCAAATCGAGAACGAGCTGTATGCGCCGATCCGGCCAAAGCGCGTGACCCAAAGCGGCGAGACGCCGTCGGACGCGCTGCTGCGCGGCGGTATCGAATACATTGAAGTGCGTTCGCTGGACATCAACCCATTCTCGCCGATCGGCGTGGATGCGGTGCAGGCGCGTTTCCTGGATCTGTTCCTGGTGTGGTGCGCGCTGGCGGATGCACCGGAGATGAGCAGCGATGAGCTGCTGTGCACGCGCAAGAACTGGAACCGGGTGATCCTCGAAGGGCGCAAGCCGGGCCAGACCATCGGCATCGGCTGTGGCGCCAGCCATGAGCCGCTGGAGAAAGTCGGCAAGGCGCTGTTCGCCGATCTGCGCCGGGTGGCGGAAGTGCTGGACGGCGAAGCCGGCGATCGTCAATACCAGCAGGTGTGCGATGAGCTGGTCGCCGCGTTTGACGATCCCGAGTTGACCTTCTCCGCGCGCATTCTCAAGGCCATGAAGGCGGAAGGCACCGGGCGCGTCGGTTTGCAGCTGGCGGAGCAGTATCGCCAGACATTGCTGGAAGAACCGTTGGAAATCCTGAACGAAGCCGAGCTGGATAAAGAGCGAGAAGCCTCGTGGCAGCGTCAACGCGACATAGAAGCCAATGATACGCTAAGCTTTGAAGCGTTCCTGAAGCAAAACGGCGGAAGCTGAAAAAGAAAAAGGCCACATCAATGTGGCCAAATATGCATCTCTGATGACAGGGATGATGATAACAAATGCGCGTCTTTCACATACTCAGACTCGCAGGGTTGGAAAAGGTTTCCCGGTTAGGAAAAAAAGTTTCGAAATAAATGCTCTTTTACGAGGAGGTAGCGAAATGCCATTGCTGGATAGCTTTACCGTCGATCATACCCGTATGGCAGCTCCGGCTGTCCGCGTTGCAAAAACCATGAAAACGCCTCATGGCGATACCATCACGGTGTTTGATCTGCGCTTTTGCCGCCCGAACCTGGAAGTGATGCCCGAGCGCGGCATTCACACGCTGGAGCACCTGTTCGCCGGCTTTATGCGTGACCACCTGAACGGCCAGGGCGTGGAAATTATCGACATCTCCCCGATGGGCTGTCGCACCGGTTTCTACATGAGCCTGATCGGCGTGCCGGAAGAGCAGCGCGTTGCCGATGCCTGGAAAGCGGCGATGGCCGACGTGCTGAAAGTGACCGACCAGCGCAAGATCCCTGAGCTTAACGAGTACCAGTGCGGCACCTACCATATGCACTCGCTGGAAGAAGCGCAGGAAATCGCCAAGCACATTCTGGATCACGGCGTGGTGGTGAACCACAACGACGAGCTGGCGCTGCCGAAAGAGAAGCTGCAGGAACTGCATATCTAGTCGTGCGTGGCCCGCAAAATAAAAAAAGACGCGATTTCGCGTCTTTTTTACGTTCTGGCCGAGGGCTAATGATGGCCGACGCTGGACTGCAGCGAGGTGATCGGCGTTACCCGCACCTGTTTAATCATGTTGCCCTGCACGTCGAGGATGTCGATATCGTAATGACCGATGCGCACCCGGGTGCCGATTTCGGGGATCTCTTCCAGCTCTTCCAGCAGCATGCCGTTGACGGTACGAGCCTCGTTGGCCGGCAAGGTCCAGTTGAAGGCCTTGTTCAGCTCGCGTACGTTGGCGGTGCCGTCGATAAAGACCGAACCGTCGCTTTGCGGCGTGACTTCTTCCGCCAGCGTGGGTGACATCGAGGTGGTGAAATCGCCCACGATCTCCTCGAGGATGTCTTCCACCGTGACCAGGCCCTGAATGTCGCCGTACTCGTCGACCACGATGCCGACCTTCTCTTTGTTGCGCTGGAATTTCACCAGCTGCACGTTGAGCGGCGTGCCTTCCGGAACGAAATAGATCTCATCGGCGGCGCGCAGCAGGTTCTCTTTGTTGAACTCTTTTTTCTCGGTCATCAGGCGATAGGCTTCGCGCACGCGCAGCATGCCGATCGCATCGTCCAGCGAGCTGCGATACAGCACGATGCGGCCGTGTGGCGAGTGGGTCAGCTGGCGCATGATTGACTTCCAGTCGTCGTTGACGTCGATGCCGACGATCTCGGTGCGCGGCACCATGATGTCGTTGACCGTCACCTTTTCCAGGTCTAGCACCGAGATCAGCATGTCCTGATTGCGGCGGGAGATCTGCGACTGGGATTCACGCACGATGGTGCGCAGCTCATCCTTGCTGACGGCGTCGCTGATGCGCACGTTGGTGCGAATGCCGAACAGACGCAAGGTCAGGCTGGTGATGCCGTTGAGCAGCCAGACCAGCGGGAACATCACCTTTTGCAACGGCGCCAGCAAGACGCTGCTGGGGAAGGCGATGCGTTCCGGATAGAGCGCGGCGAAGGTTTTCGGCAGCACTTCGGCGAACAGCAGCACGGCGAAAGTCAGTATGCCGGTCGCAATCGCCACGCCCAGATCGCCATACAGCCGCATGCCGACGATGGTCGCCAGCGCCGAGGCAAGGATGTTGACCAGGTTGTTGCCGATCAGCACCAGGCCGATCAGCCGATCCGGTTTTTGCAGCAGCTTCTCCACCCGGCGCGCCGAGCGGTTGCCCTGTTTGGACAGGTGACGCAGGCGATAACGGTTGAGCGTCATCATGCCAGTTTCGGAAGCGGAGAAGTAAGCGGAGACCACGATCATGATCACCAGGATAATGATGAGGGTCCCCGTCGACACATGCTCCAATGCAGTATTCCTTATAGAGAGGGAGAATTGGACCGGGCTGGCCTAGCGCACCATCACCTGCTGAATCAGACGGCTGCCGAAGTAGGCGAGCGTCAGCAGAAAGGCGCCGGCGAAGCTGAACCAGACGACGCGGCGGCCGCGCCAGCCTTCATGGTAATGGCCCCACAACAGCACGATATACACGAACCAGGCCATGATCGACAGCACGGCTTTATGCACGTTCTCTTTGCTGAACAGGTTATCCATGTACAGCAGGCCGGTGCACAGGGTGAGCGTCAGCAGCACCACGCCGATCTGGGTGATATGGAACATCTTGCGCTCGATGCTCATCAGCGGCGGCATGTCGGCACTAAAGGTCAGCTTCTTGTTTTTCAACAGGTAGTCGAGCCAGGCGAGCTGTAAGGCGTAGAGCGCGGCGATGATCAGGGTGGCGTAAGAGAACAGCGCCAGGCCGATATGCACCATCAATTCCGGGCTGGCTTCCAGGTGAGTGATGAACTCGCCGGGCATGAAGCTGGCGAAGGCCAGATTGATCATCGCGAAGCTGTAGACGATCGGCAGCAGGAACCAGCCGCGATCGCGTGAAGCGACGAAGGTCATCACCGAACAGATGATCAGGCTGACGATAGAACCAATGTTCAGCAGGCTGAGATTCTGCCCGGCGCTGACGTCAAAGATGCGCTGCTGCAGCGCGATGGCGTGGCAAATCAGCGCCACCACCGCCGAGACGAGGGCGAGCCGACGGTATGCGCTATTCTTCCGCAACAAACTGGGAATGATCAGTCCAAGGCTGAGCAGGTAGGCCATCAAAGCCACAATGGAGAAAACTGGCATAGCGTTTAATTTTGCTTCGGCGTGGTTAATTGGAGTGTCAGTATAGCGTTGCGCGCGTTTCACTCCAACCTATCTCCAACGCTGAGGCAGAGATCCTGCGCGCTTCGTGTTATCATCGGCGCAATTGTGTCGCCGGAGCGGCCTGTCATTACACGTTGAGCATGAGACGATGTTTGAAAATTTAACCGATCGATTGTCGCGCACGTTGCGCAATATCAGCGGCCGCGGGCGGCTGACCGAAGAGAATATCAAGGAAACCCTGCGTGAAGTGCGTATGGCATTGCTGGAAGCGGACGTTGCGCTGCCGGTGGTGCGCGACTTCATCAACCGCGTCAAAGAGAGCGCGGTTGGCCATGAAGTCAACAAGAGCCTGACGCCGGGGCAGGAGTTCGTCAAGATCGTCAAAGGCGAGCTGATCGCCGCGATGGGCGAAGTCAACACCGAGCTGAATCTGGCGGCTCAGCCGCCGGCCGTGGTGCTGATGGCGGGCCTGCAGGGCGCCGGTAAAACCACCAGCGTCGGTAAGCTCGGCAAGTTCCTGAAAGAAAAACAGAAGAAGAAAGTGTTGGTGGTTTCCGCGGACGTTTATCGCCCGGCGGCGATCAAACAGCTGGAAACGCTGGCGGAAGGCGTCGGCATCGACTTCTTCCCGTCTGACGTCAAAGAAAAACCGATCGACATCGTCAATCGCGCGCTGCAACAGGCTAAGCTGAAGTTCTACGATGTCCTTATTGTCGATACCGCCGGCCGTCTGCACGTTGACGAAGCGATGATGGACGAGATCAAACAGGTGCACGCGGCGATCAAGCCGGTGGAAACCCTGTTCGTGGTCGACGCCATGACCGGCCAGGACGCCGCCAATACCGCCAAGGCGTTTAACGAAGCGCTGCCGCTGACCGGCGTGGTGCTGACCAAGGTCGACGGCGATGCGCGCGGCGGTGCGGCGTTGTCCATCCGCCATATCACTGGCAAGCCGATCAAGTTCCTCGGCGTCGGCGAGAAGACCGAAGCGCTGGAGCCGTTTTACCCGGATCGCGTGGCATCGCGCATCCTGGGCATGGGCGACGTGCTGTCGCTGATCGAAGATATCGAAAGCAAGGTCGACCGCGAGCAGGCGGAGAAGCTGGCCAACAAGCTGAAGAAGGGTGACGGTTTCGATCTGACCGACTTCCTGGAGCAGCTCAAGCAGATGCGCAACATGGGCGGCATGGCCAACATGCTGAGCAAGCTGCCGGGCGCGGGCCAGCTGCCGGATAACGTCAAGTCGCAGATGGACGACAAAGTGCTGGTGCGCATGGAGGCGATCATCAACTCGATGACGCTGAAAGAGCGCGCCAAACCGGAAATCATCAAGGGCTCGCGCAAGCGCCGCATCGCGATGGGGGCCGGCATGCAGGTGCAGGACGTCAACCGCTTGCTGAAGCAGTTCGACGAAATGCAGCGTATGATGAAGAAGATGAAGAAAGGCGGTATGGCGAAGATGATGCGCGGCATGAAAGGCATGATGCCGCCGGGCTTCCCAGGCCGCTGACGGGCCCCCGCACGCTGAGTGCGGGCGCTTTCAGCATTCGCCGTTCGCGGTGAAAACCGCCCGAAATTTGACAGGCTGCAAAAGTTGTCCCCTGCGATCGACGCTTTAGATTGCTTTTTGCGCCAAAATGAGTAAAATTTTCGGGCTTTTTATATTGCAACCGGGCCCCGTCCCTCAATGGGGCCCGGCTGTTTTATTAACTAAAGAGGATGTTATGGTAACAATTCGTTTGGCACGTGGCGGCGCTAAAAAGCGTCCGTTCTATCAAGTAGTAGTGACCGACAGCCGCAACGCTCGTGATGGTCGTTTCATCGAGCGCGTAGGCTTCTTCAACCCGATCGCTTCTGGTCAGGCTGAAGCACTGCGTCTGGACCTGGACCGCATCGAGCACTGGGTTGGTCTGGGTGCAACCGTTTCTGATCGCGTTCACGCGCTGATCAAAGACGCTAAGAAAGCAGCTTAATCTGTCGCGGTGGTGGCAATGAGCAAGCAACTCAAACCGGTAGCGCCTAAGCAGCCGATTGTACTCGGTAAAATGGGGTCCGCTTACGGCATTCGTGGTTGGCTCAGAGTGTTTTCATCCACCGAGAACGCCGAAAGCATTTTTGACTATCAGCCGTGGTTTATCCAGCAGGCGGGTCAGTGGCAGCATATCGAGTTGGAAGACTGGAAGCGCCACAGTCAGGATCTGATCATCAAGGTCAAAGGCATTGACGATCGGGACGCGGCGAATCTGCTGACTAATCGCGAGATTATGGTGGATTCTGAGCAACTTCCTCCGCTGGAGGGTGACGATTACTACTGGAAAGACCTGATGGGCTGCCAGGTAGTCACCACCGCCGGCTACGAGCTGGGTAAAGTCATCGATATGATGGAAACCGGCTCGAACGATGTGATGGTTGTGAAAGCGAACCTGAAAGATGCGTTCGGCATGAAGGAGCGGTTGATTCCGTTTCTTCATGGGCAGGTTATCAAGAAAGTCGATCTCACTGCCCGCGTGATTGAGGCAGATTGGGATCCTGGTTTTTGACCCCCGGATCAAACGGTCGAAGCAAGTGGAATAACGGTAAGGGGATTGGCTTGTGTTCATCGGTATTGTAAGCCTGTTTCCTGAGATGTTCCGTGCTATCACCGATTACGGGGTGACTGGCCGGGCAGTAAAAAATGGCCTGCTGAGCGTGCAGTGTTGGAGTCCGCGCGACTTCACCTACGACCGGCATCGTACCGTGGACGATCGCCCTTACGGCGGCGGCCCGGGAATGCTGATGATGGTGCAACCTTTACGGGAAGCCATTCATGCGGCGAAAGCAGCGGCAGGCGAGGGAGCAAAGGTGATTTATCTGTCACCTCAGGGGCGCAAGCTGGATCAAACCGGCGTGTGCGAACTGGCGGCCAATCAGAAGATGATTCTGGTGTGCGGCCGTTACGAAGGGATAGACGAGCGCGTAATCCAAACCGAAATTGACGAAGAATGGTCAATCGGCGATTACGTTCTCAGCGGCGGGGAACTGCCGGCGATGACCCTGATTGATTCAGTCGCCCGTTTCATACCGGGTGTGCTGGGCCATCAGGCCTCAGCGGAGGAAGACTCCTTCGCCGACGGATTGCTGGACTGCCCGCACTATACCCGCCCCGAGGTGTTGGAAGGGATGGAGGTACCGCCGGTTCTGCTGTCGGGCAACCATGCCGAGATACGTCGCTGGCGCTTAAAGCAGTCGCTGGGCCGAACCTGGCTTAGAAGACCTGAACTTCTAGAAAGCCTAGCTCTGACTGACGAGCAAGCGGTGTTGCTGGCTGAGTTCCAACGGGAACATCAGACCAGGCAACAGGACTATGAAGGAAGCGTCTGACATCAGACGGGACCGATATATCAGTTTACCTAGGGTAAGAGACATATTATGAGCAACATTATTAAGCAACTTGAACAAGAGCAGATGAAACAAGACGTACCTGCATTCCGTCCGGGTGATTCCGTGGAAGTGAAGGTATGGGTCGTTGAAGGTAGCAAAAAACGTCTGCAGGCATTCGAGGGCGTGGTTATCGCTATCCGTAACCGCGGTCTGCACTCTGCATTCACTGTTCGTAAGATTTCCAACGGCGAAGGTGTTGAGCGCGTATTCCAGACTCACTCCCCAGTAATCGACAGCATTACTGTTAAACGTCGTGGTGCCGTTCGTAAAGCTAAACTGTACTACCTGCGTGAACGTACTGGTAAGGCTGCTCGTATCAAAGAGCGTCTGAACCGCGTTAACTAACGCTGCATCCAAAAGTTAATAGTTATCAGGGGTTGGCATTGTGCCAACCCCTTTTTTTTATCTGAAAAATCTATCACGTTGCATTTGAGAGGCTTAGCTGCCTGGCCGTGACATTAAAAAGCCTCCGTCAGCGGGCTTTTGGCATTACAGCGCGGCGGCGCTTTGTTTATGTTGATTTTCCGGCGGGTGCGGCTGCGCCGGGACAATGTCATCGCCAGGTTTGACGATCACCCGTGCAACGGACTCGTGCGTGGCGAACGTGCAACTGCAATTGATGTTGCGGCATTGATGGTAACGCTCTTTGGTCGACTCGCTCAAATAGCGGCTGGAGCGAGTGTGGGCCACGTGACCGCATAGTGGACAGTGCATCATAAGAACCCCCTTGAACAAATTAAGTGAAATTGGTGTGGCATCATCCTTTGGCGAGCGAACTCGTCATCATGAGGCAATGCCTTGCAAGCACAGTGCGCGTTCCATGGCGCGTCGCTGTTCCAGCCCTTTGTTTTTCTTTCCGTTTACGTAAACCCAGCGTGGCAGCTGATCGCAGGCCTGCCGCCACTGGCGCTGTTGCAGCAGCGCGACCAGCGTAGAGCGGCAGGCTGCGCTGACGCCCACATTGAAGGCGAAAGCGATCGCCGCATCATAGGTTTGTTGCGAGAGCGTATCCGGCAGGCAGGTGGCCATGCCGCGCTCGGTGCGGCGAACATCGTCGACCAAATCCATCGCGGCTTTGCGTTCATCGATCGCTTTACCAGGGATGACGCCAGCGGTGTGCCCAATGCCCTGCGTCCACACCCCGGCGCTGCACTGGTAAGGCGACAGGCGGCAACCTTCGAGATCGGCGATCAGCCTGAGACCGGCTTCTGAGGTTTGCAGCTCGCCAAATGACGGCAACAGCACGGCGATGGCCAAAACGGCGGCGACGCTGCAGCGCTTAACGGTTGCACTCATCGTAAATTTTCCTCCGAGATGTCGCATTGCGCTCAATGGCCTTCAAGATCTGCAGGCTTTTACGTCGGTAGTACCAGTTCACCAGAAACGTGCCGATGCCTACCGCCGCACCGACTAAAAAGGCAATGTCCTGCGGAGACAGCTTGCCGAGCCAGGCGAGAAACAGCGCCATGGCGTAGGTGATGAATGAGGTGATTTTCTCCATAGCCTTATGCTCGCTTCGTTTACAGAATCTCGGGAGCCGGAGGCATCGATGCGTGAGAGCTCGCTATCGATATCCATCATGCTCCTGGTCTGTATGATAATTACTGTATATGCATACAGTATTAAGCTATTTGCTAAAGTCGTCAATGGGTGGGATGAATATTTTTAGCAGATTGTGCAAAAGAGGGCGGCCGGCATAAAAAAAGCCCATCAATGATGGGCTTCGAGAAATAATTGGGGGGATATTATAGGCCGTAGACCAGCGTGACCGAGGTCGTCGTGTCGGTGTTCTTCGGCGCCGAGGCCGGCGGTTTGCTGTTGTAGGTCACGGTGTAAGCTACGCGCAATGAGAAGCGATCGTTGATCGCCACGTTCAACGCGCTTTCCGAGTTCAGCGTGGTTTCTTCGTTCGCCAGCGCGGAAACGCCCTGAATGAACTTGGTGTTATCGGTCAACTGATAGGAATAGTTGGCCGCACCATAGGCTAGCCCCTTGGTTGCACGGCCGCCGCCATGGTACTCGTCATGGCGCACGCCGGGACCGAATTCCACCCGCAGGTCACTGAGCGGCCCGTTAAGGAGCTGACGGCCGTAGCCGCCGGTCAGCGTGGAGCGTGAGTCGTAACCGTTGAAACGGTCACTCAGCCAGCTGGCCTGACCGAACAGGTAGTTGCGATCGGTCAGGTTATAGCGCGTACGGCCACCGGCCTGGTATTTTTCGGACGAGCGCACGTTGGAGGAGGTGGTGTTGTTGGCCGCCCCCCACAGGCTGTACGCCGCGTCGCTATTGAACCAGGTCATGTTGGTGTTGGCCAACAGGGTGGAGCTCTGCGAGTTGCCTGACTGGGCGTTGTAGCCCGCCTGCACGTTGCCTTCGAACGGTTTCTTGGCGGTGGCCGGATCGTCCATCGCGGTGAAAAGCGTATTGTCGGCAAGGGCTGAAACACTGGTGAAAGTCGTTAAGCAGCAAATATACAGCGGAAAAGCGCGACGAGCGCGAGAAGAGAGCATCTTGGATCCAGTTGTTAAGGGGAATTATTGTTGATGACGATCACATTATATCGGTTCATTTCGGCGACAAAAATAGCCGTCATTAGCTTAAGTTTTTAATTTTTATCCCTCATTTATTCGCTTTTCTTCTACTTAAAATCATCGCTTTTGGCGGCATTTCGTGCTGATCCTGCTTCGCACAGGCGTCGGTGCCGAGATCGGCGGCGTATCTTCGCTGTAAAATCATGTGTACAAATAAATTTACATGTGTTCATTTTTCTTAGACCGGGTGGCTAAGGTGTGGTGAAGGTTTTTTTGATTTATTAAATGCATGTATTTACTGTATTTATGTTGGTTTTTTCAACTCTTTTTCAAAGGTGATTTAATCAGAATAATTGCGGTAATTTTTTATTTACGGAAAATGGATTGAAAACTTTACATATCGTGATAGGGTAGAGCCCTGAAACGCTCAATGTTCCATTTCAACGCATAACGCCAAACGACAGGAATAGCATCATGCAAAAAGACGCGCTCAATAACGTACACATCAGTGCAGAACAGGTTCTCATCACGCCGGAGGAGCTGAAGAACCAGTTCCCGCTCAGCGCCGACGACGAAAATGAGATCGCCACTGCGCGCAACACTATCGCCAACATTTTGCAGGGGCGCGATCATCGCCTGTTGGTGGTGTGTGGGCCTTGTTCGATCCACGATCCGGACGCGGCGCTGGACTACGCCCGTCGTTTGAAAACCCTGGCGGCTGACTTGAGCGATCAGCTGTATATCGTTATGCGCGTCTACTTTGAAAAACCCAGAACCACTGTCGGCTGGAAAGGTTTGATCAACGATCCGTACATGGACGGTTCGTTTGACGTTGAAGCAGGCTTGCATATCGCGCGTCGCCTGTTGCTGGATTTAGTGGGCATGGGCTTGCCTTTGGCTACCGAAGCGTTGGATCCGAACAGCCCGCAGTACCTGGGGGACTTGTTCAGTTGGTCGGCGATCGGTGCGCGCACCACCGAATCTCAGACCCACCGCGAAATGGCCTCCGGCCTGTCGATGCCGGTCGGCTTCAAAAACGGCACCGACGGCAGCTTGGGCACCGCCATCAACGCCATGCGCGCCGCCGCTATGCCGCACCGCTTCGTCGGCATCAACCAGGCAGGCCAGGTTTGCCTGCTGCAGACGCAGGGCAACCCGGACGGACACGTGATCCTGCGCGGCGGCAAAACCCCGAACTACAGCGCTGAGCACGTTGCGGCCTGTGAAAAACAGATGCTTGAGGCGGGACTCCATCCGTCCTTGATGATAGATTGCAGCCATGGCAACTCGAATAAAGACTATCGCCGTCAGCCGGCGGTTGCCGAGTCCGTGGTGGAGCAGATCAAGGCGGGTAACCGTTCGATCACCGGCATCATGCTGGAGAGCCATCTGCATGAGGGCAACCAGTCTTCCGAACAGCCGCGTGCAGACATGCGTTACGGGGTGTCCGTCACCGATGCCTGCATCAACTGGGAGAGCACGGAAACTCTGCTGCGTCATATGCATCAGGAACTCGGCGCTGCGCTGACGGCTCGCACGGGAGAAAAGTAAGTTATGGTGGCAGAACTGACCGCGCTGCGCGATCAAATCGATGAGGTGGATAAAGCGCTGCTGGATCTGCTGGCGAAACGCCTGCATCTGGTAGCGGAAGTGGGCGAAGTCAAAAGCCGTCATGGCCTGCCGGTTTACGTACCGGAGCGCGAAGCCGCGATGCTGGCCTCGCGTCGCCAGGAGGCGGAAAACCTCGGGGTGCCGCCGGATCTGATCGAGGACGTCTTGCGCCGCGTGATGCGCGAATCGTACGTCAGCGAGAATGATAAAGGCTTTAAAACTCTGTGTCCGCAGCTGCGGCCGATCGTCATCATCGGCGGCAACGGCCAGATGGGCCGGCTGTTCAACCGCTTGCTGACGCTGTCGGGTTATCAGGTCAGGGTATTGGATCAGGAAGATTGGCCGCAGGCGGAACAGCTGCTGGCAGACGCCGGCATGGTGATCGTCAGCGTGCCGATCCATGTGACCGAGCAGGTGATAAGCCGCCTGCCGACGCTGCCTGCCGACTGTATTCTGGTGGATTTGGCGTCGGTGAAGAACCGTCCGCTGCATGCGATGTTGGCGGCGCACAGCGGCCCTGTGGTGGGATTGCACCCGATGTTCGGCCCGGACGTGGGCAGCGTGGCGAAGCAGGTAGTGGTTTACTGCGACGGCCGCCAGCCGGAGGCTTACCAATGGTTGCTTGAGCAGCTGCAGGTGTGGGGCGCGCGGCTGCATCGCATCAGCGCGGTCGAACACGATCAGAACATGGCGTTTATTCAGGCGCTGCGGCACTTCGCCACCTTCGCCTACGGGTTGCATCTGGCGGAAGAGAACGTGCAACTGGAGCAGTTGCTGGCGCTCTCCTCGCCGATCTACCGGTTGGAGCTGGCGATGGTTGGCCGCCTGTTTGCGCAGGATCCGCAACTTTACGCCGATATCATCATGTCGTCGGAAGAAAACGTGGCGCTGATTAAGCGTTACTACCAGCGCTTCGGCGAGGCGATAAAGCTGTTGGAGCATGGCGACAAACAGGCGTTTATCGACAGTTTCCGCAAGGTGGAGCACTGGTTCGGCGATTACGCCCAACGCTTCCTGGTGGAGAGCCGCACGCTGTTGCGGCAGGCTAACGACAGCCGACAGTAAAACGCGGGCGGTAAACGTAAAGGGTTCGGCTTGGCCGAACCTTTTTTTATGGTTTCAGGATGGGTTGACCGGCACCACGGTGTCGCTTGGGTAACAGCCCAGTACCTTCAGCGAGCGGGTGATTGGCGCCAGATCGCGCAGCGCTTTTTGCATCGCGTCGGCACGCAGATTGGCTTGCACATCGATATAAAACATCTCTTCCCACGGATTGCCGTTGATCGGGCGTGATTCCAGTTTGGTCATGATGATGCCGTTGTCGCGCAGAACCAGCAGCGCTTCGACCAACGCGCCGGATTGCTGGCCGGTCGCCATAATCAGCGTGGTTTTGGCCGGCACCTGTTCAGATACGTCGATCGCTTTGCGCGCCAGGACGATGAAGCGAGTGATGTTCTGCTGTTGGTTGGCGAGGTTGTGTTCCAGCACCTGCAGCCCGTATAACGCGCCGCCGGCCTCGCTGCCCAGCGCCGCCACCTTCGGCGAATTCAGCTTGGCGACTTTCTCCATCGCCGCGGCGGTGCTTTCGGTGTACTCGATTTTCCAGTGCGGGAAGCGGTTAAGGAACTGGCTGCACTGTTGGAACGGCTGCGGATGGCTGTAGACGGTTTCAATCTGGCTCAGGTCGCTATCGCCGGCCACCAGAACACAGTGGTCGATCGGGTTGGTCAGTTCGCCGACGATCGACAGGCTGGTGTGCTGCAGCAGATCGTACACCTCGTTAATCGAACCGGAACTGGTATTCTCGATCGGCAAAATTGCGTAGTCCGCCTGGCCGGTTTCCACCTGGGCGAAGATATCCTGAAACTTCTGGCAACCGCATTCGATCAGCCGATCGAAATGGCGGGCGGCATATTGGCGTGCCGCCAGATGTGAATAAGAGCCTTTCGGGCCGAGGAAGGCGATGCGTGCGGCGTGTTGGCTGACAGGGTTGAGCTGGTGCTGCAGCAGCGCCTGCTGGGTCAGGACGGAATCTTCGATAATCAGTTGGAACAGGCGGGTGACGTAGAAGCCGTCCAGGTCGTAGGGTTTGGCGGCGGCGATCAGCGCATCCAGCAGATCGCGTTCGCGCTCTTTGTCGCGGATCGGACGGTGAGAGTGCAGCTTGGTCTTGCCGACTTCGATCGCCAGTTCACGGCGTTCCGCCAGCAGGGCCAACAGTTTCAAGTCCAGTGTGCTGATGCGCTCGCGCAGCACCAATAACGGGTTGTCAGTCATAATCAGCTTCCGCCTTCAATTCTTATTCGTTGTAAAACAGCCATAAAAAAAGCCTCCTGTTTCCAGGAGGCCTTGTTGTTCGTCTTCGCATTCTTTCTTACACGACGAAACGCCTCCCAGTCAGGGGAAGGTAAAAAAGAATGCGAAGAAAAACGGTGTGCGTGGCATGGTCTACCTAAGGTTAATGCGAACAGGTTTTAAAGTAACCGCTGGCTTTTACCCCGTCAACAAAAATACCCGACAAAAAACGCGCCCTCGGGCGCGTTTGATGCGGCAACCGCAGTCGGAGGGTTATTCCTGCTCTTGCGTGACTTCCGGCACGATGTCTTTCACGCTGGCATTGCAGCGGCGCGCTTCGCCTTTGTGCTGCACCTTGTTCAGCTGGCGCTCCAGCTTGGCGATCAGCTCATTAACGGCGGTATACATGTCATCATGTTTGGCGCTGGCGACCAGCGGGCCGTTAGGCGTGGTAATGGTAGCATCGGCGACAAACCCTTGCGGTTCTTTGGATAAGACGATATGTGGGTTAATCAGCTGGGTCTGCCATTTTTCCAGTTTGGTGAGACGGTCTTCGACGTGATTGCGGATTGCGGGAGTGATATCCATTTGTTTGCTGGTAATGTTCAATGTCATATAACTTACCTCTCTGTCTTTCCGTCTTGGTGAATCCAGCATACCCCGCTTTTTGTTTAAATGCGTGATGTAAATCACGATTTTTTGTCACTTTTTGCAAAGTTAGTTCAATCTGTGATTCAGCATTTGAATTGGCTATCTAATGCTTGAGAGTTGTCGCCGGATGGCGCATTATTGATGAGTTGACCGGTGAGGAGCACTAGCTAACACCGTGTTTTTACTTGTGTATTTTTCCAGTGAAAACCAGGTCGACGCCAATGAAAACGGCAGCCGAGGCTGCCGTTTTGCTTTTCTGCCGTTGCCGACGCGCGCTTATTGCGGGTTGGCGGCGATCACTTTGGCCACTTTGTCAGCCTGGCCGTTCAGCTGCAGCTGCTTGTAGGCATTTTCCATCAGCGGCAACACGTCGTGCGTCGCTTTGGTATCCGGGAATTCACGCAACATCTGCTCGGCGCGATTAACGACCGCGACGTAAGCACCGCGTTTAGTGTAGTATTCCGCCACCGAAAGCTCATACTTGGCCAAGCGGTCTTTCAGATACACCAAACGCTTGTTGGCGTCGGTCGCGTATTGGCTGTTCGGGTATTGCTGAATCAACTGGCTGAAGTCGCGGAACGCAGCGCGAGCGTGCTGAGGATCGCGGTCAGAACGGTCAACCCCGAAGAAGCCCTGCAGAGCGCTGTCATCGAGCGCCATGTCGGTCAGGCCGCGCATGTACATCACGTAATCGATGTTCGGGTGCGTCGGGTTCAGACGCATGAAGCGATCGATGGATGCCTGAGCCATCGGCAAGTCGGCGGCCTTATAGTAGGCGTAAATCAAATCCAGCTGGACCTGCTGGGAATACGGCCCGAAAGGATAGCGGTTATCTAACGCTTCGAGTTGCGTAATCGCGCCCTTGAAGTTACCGTCCTGCAGTTTTTGCTGCGCGGTAGCATAGATTTCCGAAGGTGGGTTGTCGGGAACCGCATCCTTGGATGTGGAGCAACCTGCCAGCGCCAGGCTCAACGTGGCTGCCGCCACCAGATATTTCATACGCGTCATGACGTTTTGATTATCCTCAGGGTGTTATTCCGGGAGACTGTCCGTTAAGCTCCCGACAAAGACCAGGTACAATAGCACATTATATTAAACGGCATCGCCGTGAAAACCCAACGTTAACGAAGAAGCTGCATATGGCACAACAAGTACAACTCACCGCAACGGTGGCCGAATCTCAACTCGGACAACGTTTAGATCAGGCTTTGGCCGAATTGTTCCCTGATTATTCACGATCTCGCATAAAAGAGTGGATCCTGGGCGATCGGGTGAAGGTCAATGGCAAAACGTCAAACAAACCGAAAGAGAAGGTGCTGGGCGGAGAGACCGTCGCCATCGATGCACAGATTGAAGAAGAGGCGCGTTGGGAGCCACAGGATATCGCGCTGGATATCGTCTATGAAGACAGCGACATCCTGGTGATCAACAAACCGCGCGATTTGGTGGTGCACCCTGGCGCCGGTAACCCGGACGGCACGGTGCTCAATGCGCTGCTGTACCACTACCCGGAAATCGCCGACGTGCCGCGTGCCGGCATCGTGCACCGTCTGGACAAAGACACCACCGGCCTGATGGTGGTGGCGAAAACCGTGCCGGCCCAAACCCGGCTGGTGGAAGCGCTGCAGGCGCGTGAAATCACCCGTGAATACGAAGCGGTGGCGATCGGCACCATGACCGCCGGCGGCACGGTAGAAGAGCCTATCGCGCGTCATTCCACCAAGCGTACCCATATGGCGGTGCACCCGATGGGTAAACCGGCGGTAACGCACTACCGCATCATGGAACACTTCCGCGCGCACACCCGCCTGCGCCTGCGCCTGGAAACCGGCCGTACTCACCAGATCCGCGTGCACATGGCCTATATCAGCCATCCGCTGGTGGGCGATCCGCTGTACGGCGGTCGTCCGCGTCCGCCGAAAGGCGCTTCGGAAGCCTTCATCAATACGCTGCGCGGTTTTGACCGTCAGGCGCTGCACGCCACTATGCTGCGTTTGTATCATCCGATTAGCGGTATTCAGATGGAGTGGCATTCGCCGCTGCCGCAGGACATGGTCGATCTGATCAACGCGCTGAAGGCGGACACCGAAGAATTCAAAGATCAGATGGACTGGTAATGAGCTCGCTCATTCTGCCTGACTGGCCGTTGCCTGCCGGCGTTAAGGCCTGCAGCACCACGCGTCGCGGCGGCGTCAGCCTGCCGCCTTATGACTCGCTGAACCTCGGCGCTCACGTCGGTGACGAGGAGCAAACGGTGAAGCGCAATCGGGAACGATTGGTTATCGCCGCCGGCTTGCCGCAGATGCCGGTGTGGCTCGAGCAGGTGCACGGCACTCGCGTGGTGACGTTGACGGGACAAGCGCCCGCCGATCTGCGGGCGGATGCGGTGTACAGCAACGTGCCGGGGCAGGTGTGTGCCGTGATGACGGCGGATTGTCTGCCGGTGCTGTTCTGCTCGCAGCACGGCGACGAAGTGGCCGCCGCTCACGCCGGCTGGCGTGGGCTATGCCACGGCGTACTGGAGCAAACCGTGGCGGCGTTCAGCGCCGCGCCGGGCCAAATTAGCGCCTGGCTGGGGCCGGCGATCGGCCCGCAGCAGTTTGAGGTCGGGCCGGAGGTGCGCGCCGCTTTCATGGCGGAAGACGCTGAGGCCGCAGCGGCATTTACCCCGCACGGCGATAAGTTTTTGGCTAATATCTACTTGCTGGCTCGCCAACGCTTGTTGCGTGCGGGCGTTCAGGCCATCTACGGCGGCGACCGCTGTACGGTTAACGAAATGAGCCATTTTTTCTCCTATCGGCGCGACGGAATAACCGGACGTCTGGCAAGTTTAATCTGGCTGATATAACCTATTGAATTAGGACGATCCAACGACGCATGGCGTTGTACCGAAAATTTAGCGTCGAGATAACCTTGAAAATTTGAGGGATGACCTCATTTAATCTCCAGTAGCAATTTCGACCCATCTTGGAGGTGTTATGCGTCTGGATCGTCTTACCAACAAATTCCAGCTTGCCCTCGCCGATGCCCAGTCACTAGCCCTTGGGCACGACAACCAGTTTATTGAACCGCTACATCTGATGAGCGCCCTGCTCAATCAGGAAGGGGGCACGGTTCGTCCACTATTAACTTCCGCAGGTATCGATGCCGGGCGCGTGCGCACCGAGATCGAACAGGCGCTGTCCCGTTTACCGCAGGTAGAAGGCACCGGTGGCGACGTTCAACCGTCCCATGAGCTGGTGCGCGTTCTGAACCTGTGCGACAAGCTGGCGCAGAAGCGCGCGGACAAATTCATTTCTTCCGAGCTGTTTGTGCTTGCGGTGCTGGAAGACCGCGGCTCGTTGACCGACTTGTTGAAAGCGGCCGGCGCGACGGCCGACAAAATCAGCAAAGCCATTGAACAAATGAGAGGCGGTGACAGCGTGGAAGACCAAGGCGCCGAAGACCAACGGCAGGCATTGAAGAAATACACGATCGATCTGACCGAACGCGCCGAGCAGGGCAAGCTTGACCCGGTGATCGGCCGTGACGAAGAGATCCGTCGTACCATTCAGGTGCTGCAACGCCGCACCAAAAACAACCCGGTGCTGATCGGCGAACCTGGCGTAGGTAAAACCGCCATCGTCGAAGGCCTGGCGCAGCGCATCATCAACGGCGAAGTGCCGGAAGGGCTGAAGCACAAGCGCGTATTGTCCCTCGATATGGGCGCTTTGATCGCCGGCGCCAAATACCGCGGCGAGTTTGAAGAGCGTCTGAAAGGCGTGCTCAACGATCTGGCCAAGCAGGAAGGCAGCGTTATCCTGTTTATCGACGAACTGCACACCATGGTCGGCGCCGGTAAGGCGGATGGCGCGATGGATGCGGGTAATATGCTCAAGCCGGCGCTGGCGCGCGGCGAGCTGCACTGCGTCGGTGCCACCACGCTGGATGAGTATCGTCAATATATAGAGAAGGATGCGGCGCTCGAGCGTCGTTTCCAGAAAGTGTATGTGGCGGAGCCAAGCGTGGAAGACACTATCGCTATTCTGCGCGGCCTGAAAGAGCGTTACGAACTGCACCACCACGTGCAGATCACCGATCCGGCCATCGTGGCGGCGGCAACGCTTTCGCACCGTTATATCGCCGATCGTCAATTGCCGGACAAGGCTATCGACCTGATCGACGAAGCGGCGTCCAGCATTCGCATGCAGATGGACTCCAAGCCTGAATCGCTCGATCGGCTTGAGCGCCGCATCATTCAGTTGAAGCTGGAACAGCAGGCGCTGAATAAAGAGTCGGACGACGCCAGTAAGAAACGCCTGGACATGCTCAGCGATGAGCTGGGGCAGAAAGAACGCGAATATTCGGAGCTGGAAGAAGAGTGGAAAGCGGAAAAAGCGTCGCTCTCCGGTACTCAGAACATCAAGGCGGAACTCGAGCAGGCCAAAATCACCCTGGAGCAGGCGCGCCGCGTCGGCGATCTGGGGCGGATGTCGGAACTGCAGTACGGCAAGATCCCTGAGCTGGAGAAACAGCTCGCCGCCGCCACGCAGGCCGAAGGCAAGAGCATGAAGCTGCTGCGCAACCGGGTGACCGATGCGGAGATTGCTGAAGTGCTGGCGCGCGCCACAGGGATCCCGGTGGCCAGAATGCTGGAAGGCGAGCGCGACAAGCTGCTGCGTCTGGAGCAAGAGCTGCATTCGCGAGTGATTGGCCAGGACGAAGCGGTCAGCGCGGTCTCTAACGCTATCCGCCGCAGCCGCGCCGGGTTGTCCGATCCTAACCGGCCGATCGGTTCGTTCCTGTTCCTTGGCCCGACCGGGGTGGGGAAAACCGAGCTCTGCAAGGCACTGGCTTCGTTCCTGTTCGACAGCGACGACGCCATGGTGCGTATCGACATGTCCGAGTTTATGGAGAAACACTCCGTTTCGCGTCTGGTCGGCGCGCCTCCGGGTTATGTCGGCTATGAAGAGGGCGGCTACCTGACGGAAGCCGTGCGCCGCCGGCCTTACTCGGTGATCCTGCTGGATGAAGTCGAGAAAGCGCACCCGGACGTATTCAATATTCTGTTGCAGGTGTTGGATGACGGCCGCCTGACCGATGGCCAGGGCCGCACCGTCGATTTCCGCAATACTGTAGTGATCATGACGTCCAACCTGGGGTCCGATCTGATCCAGGAGCATTTCGGTCAGATGAACTACGCGCAGATGAAAGAGTCGGTGATGGAGATGGTGAGTCACCACTTCCGTCCGGAGTTCATCAACCGTATCGATGAAGTGGTGGTGTTCCATCCGCTGGGCGAGAAACACATCGCTGCGATCGCCAAGATTCAGCTGTCGCGTCTGTACAAGCGTTTGGAAGAGCGCGGTTACGAAGTGACCATGACCGAACCGGCCCTGGCACTGTTGAGCAAAACCGGTTACGACCCTGTGTATGGTGCGCGTCCGTTGAAACGTGCTATTCAGCAGGAGATCGAGAACCCGCTGGCGCAGCAAATCCTGTCTGGCAAGCTGATCCCCGGCAAGCTGGTAACGCTGGATGTGGAAAACGACCATATCGTTGCACGCCAATAACGACAGTTAAGCCTATTAAAGATGAAAGGGAGCGGGTGACCGCTCCCTTTTCTTTATCTTCGTTTGCTCCTGTTTGCAGGGTTTGCCGCTATTACTGCGCTAAAACCGGTGTTTTTTGACTAATAAACATCCTAAAAAGGCATTTTTGGTGATTATTTGAACGCTTGAAAAGTTTTTTGCAATTAGGGGTTGCGGCCTGCCGAGAACTCCCTATAATGCGCCTCCACTGACCGGGAACAACGACTGACAAGCCGCCGGGTCAGCGAGAAGAAAGCGAAATAAACGCTTGACTCTCCGGGCGAAAAGCGTAGTATACGCAGCCCGCGCCGATGAGTTTCTCGGCACTGCTCTTTAACAATTTATCAGACAATCTGTGTGGGCACTCCACAAGACGATATCCAGCATCTTCGGATGCAAAAAAATATCAAGTCTTGAAGAGTGACTAACTGAAGTAAAATTCA
>NZ_JBJNMV010000003.1:0-410425 GCF_052168435.1 Serratia sp. CY56464
AATAGCGCGGTGGTCCCACCTGACCCCATGCCGAACTCAGAAGTGAAACGCCGTAGCGCCGATGGTAGTGTGGGGTCTCCCCATGCGAGAGTAGGACACTGCCAGGCATCAAATTAAGCGTGCTGATATGGCTCAGTTGGTAGAGCGCACCCTTGGTAAGGGTGAGGTCCCCAGTTCGACTCTGGGTATCAGCACCACTTTATTTAAAGTGGGTTTAGAAGTTCGGCAGAAAAAAGAATTTGCTTGGCGGCAATAGCGCGGTGGTCCCACCTGACCCCATGCCGAACTCAGAAGTGAAACGCCGTAGCGCCGATGGTAGTGTGGGGTCTCCCCATGCGAGAGTAGGACACTGCCAAGCATCAAATAAGCCAAGAGGCCATCCGAAAGGATGGCCTTTTTGCTTTCAGTACCTCTCATCCTACCTGCCAAGATCCTGGCGCAGCTCGCGCAATGAAACATTTTCACCTTTCCGCTGAATGCTCGACAGCGACGGAAAAAAACGCTATCTTCGGGCATCTAGAAGTCTAAACGTATAAATGGATATGTGAGGGTTAAGCAATGCCGATTCGTGTTCCTGATGAGTTACCTGCGGTCAATTTCTTGCGCGGTGAGAATGTCTTCGTGATGACATCCTCGCGGGCAAAAACACAGGAAATCAGGCCACTGAAAGTGCTGATCCTCAACCTGATGCCAAAGAAGATCGAAACGGAAAACCAGTTTCTGCGTCTGTTGTCCAACTCGCCGCTGCAGATTGATATCCAGCTGCTGCGCATCGACAGCCGCGAATCGAAGAATACGCCGGCCGAGCATCTGAACAACTTCTACTGCGACTTCGAGGATATCCAGAATGAGAACTTCGATGGCCTGATTGTCACCGGCGCGCCGCTGGGGCTGGTTGATTTCTGCGATGTTGCCTATTGGCCGCAGATCGAACGGGTCATTGACTGGGCCAAAAACCATGTCACCTCTACGCTGTTCGTGTGCTGGGCGGTACAAGCGGCGTTGAATATCCTGTACGGCATTCCCAAGATGACGCGCGAAGTGAAGCTCTCCGGCGTTTATCCGCACCAAACGCTGCAGCAGCATGCGTTGCTGACGCGCGGCTTCGACGAAAGCTTCCTGGCGCCGCATTCACGCTATGCCGATTTCCCGACCGAGGTGATTCGCCAATATACCGACCTGGATATTCTGGCCGAATCCGAGCAGGCCGGCGCCTACCTGTTCGCCAGCAGGGATAAGCGCCTGGCATTTGTCACCGGCCATCCTGAGTATGATGCCCTGACCCTGGCCGGGGAGTATTGTCGCGACAACGAAGCTGGCCTCGATCCTGCCGTACCGCTCAACTACTTCCCCGATGACAACCCCGCACTGACACCGAAAGCCACCTGGCGCAGCCATGGCCACCTGCTGTTCTCCAATTGGCTCAACTATTACGTCTACCAGATCACGCCTTACGATCTGCGCCATATGAATCCGACTCTCGACTGATCTTTCCTGCCTGCCGGCGGCTGAATCGAGGCCGCCGCGCTGTTGATCCTCTGTACGATCCTCTTTTTACCCGCCACTTTTTCCAAAAAACCATTGGCCAACAGCGCGTTAGCCTGTCTTTGCGATTCTATTGGAACCGATTTCCTTACCCATTAGTTATGTTATTTGTTCTAACCAATTGATAATAAAGTGTTAATAAAATATTTAATAATAAAATGGAAATGGTTTTTGATTTTTATTTTTTGTTGAGTATTCTTAGAGCTATCGGGATGAGATCTGACCAGTTTAGGATCGTTTCATCCGCCCTGATCCACAGTGATTTCTGATGAAAATGCGCCGATCGCTCGGGCGCAATGATGGGAAGGAGCAAGGTCATGACGCAACAGATAGCAGGCACGGAGTTAAGGTTTACCCAGGGTTTCGCCGCTGCGGAGCGCCAGGTATTAACGGATGAAGCGGTTGAATTCCTGGCGGAACTGGTGGGGAAATTCACGCCGCGGCGCAATGAGCTGCTGGCGGCGCGTGCCCGCTGGCAGCAAAATATCGATCGCGGCGAGCTGCCTGGATTTATTTCGGAAACCAATTCCATTCGTGAAGGCGACTGGCAGATCCGCGGCATTCCGCAAGACCTGCGCGATCGCCGGGTCGAGATCACCGGGCCGGTAGAACGCAAGATGGTGATCAATGCGCTTAACGCCAACGTAAAAGTGTTTATGGCGGACTTCGAAGACTCCCTGGCGCCAAGCTGGGATAAAGTCATCGACGGTCAAATCAACCTGCACGATGCGGTTAACGGCACCATCTCCTACACCAATGAAGCCGGCAAGATCTACCAGCTGAAACCGAATCCGGCGGTGTTGATCGCTCGCGTGCGCGGCCTGCATTTGCCGGAAAAACACGTGCTGTGGCGTGATGAAGCCATTCCCGGCGGCCTGTTCGATTTCGCGCTGTATTTTTATCACAACTATCGCCAGCTGTTGGCCAAGGGCAGCGGCCCGTATTTCTACCTGCCGAAAACCCAGTCCTGGGAAGAAGCGGCCTGGTGGAGCGATGTCTTCAGCTTTACCGAGGATCGATTCGATCTGCCGCGCGGCACCATCAAGGCGACCGTGTTGATCGAAACCCTGCCGGCGGTGTTCCAGATGGACGAGATCCTCTATCACCTGCGTGATCACATCGTCGGCCTGAACTGCGGCCGTTGGGATTACATCTTCAGCTACATCAAAACGCTGAAGAATCACGGCGATCGCGTGCTGCCGGATCGTCAGTCGGTGACCATGGAGAAACCTTTCCTCAGCGCCTATTCACGCCTGTTGATCAAAACCTGTCATAAGCGCGGCGCCTTCGCTATGGGCGGCATGGCGGCGTTTATCCCGAGCAAAGACGCTGAGAAAAACGCCTGGGTGCTGAACAAGGTGCGGGCGGACAAAGAGTTGGAGGCCAACAATGGCCACGACGGCACCTGGGTGGCGCATCCGGGGCTGGCGGACACGGTGATGGAGGTGTTCGGCAACGCATTGGGCGATCGCCAGAACCAGCTGGACGTGATGCGTGAGCAGGATGCGCCAATCAGCGCCGCGCAGCTGCTGGAACCGTGCGACGGCGAACGCACCGAAGCGGGGATGCGCGCCAATATCCGCGTGGCGGTGCAGTACATCGAAGCCTGGATCTCCGGCAACGGCTGCGTGCCTATCTATGGGTTGATGGAAGATGCCGCAACGGCGGAGATCTCCCGTACCTCTATCTGGCAGTGGATCCACCATGAGAAGAGCCTGAACGACGGGCGCCCGGTCACCAAGGCGCTGTTCCGCCAGATGTTGCAAGAAGAGATGTTGGTGGTGCGTGAAGAAGTAGGGGAAGCGCGCTTTAACGCCGGCCGGTTCGAAGAGGCGGCGCGCCTGATGGAGCGCATCACCACGCAAGATGAATTAATCGATTTCCTGACGTTGCCCGGCTATGCGCTGCTGGCCTGAACTTTCCCAATCAACCCTACATGACTGAAAGGATAAAAATTATGTCTACCTCTCGCTCTCAACAGATCCAGCAGCTGGAACAGGAATGGAAATCGGCCCGTTGGGAAGGTATCACCCGCCCTTACAGCGCCGAAGACGTGATCAATCTGCGCGGTTCGGTCAACCCGGAATGCACCCTGGCGCAAAACGGCGCCGCCAAACTGTGGGCGTTGCTGAACGGCAAGGCGCGCAAAGGCTACGTGAACTGCCTGGGCGCGCTCACCGGCGGCCAGGCGCTGCAGCAGGCCAAAGCCGGCGTCGAGGCTATCTACCTGTCCGGCTGGCAGGTGGCGGCCGACGCCAACAGCGCGGCGGCCATGTACCCTGACCAGTCGCTGTATCCGGTGGACTCGGTACCGAAGGTGGTCGAGCGCATCAACAACACCTTCCGCCGCGCCGATCAGATCCAATGGGCGAACCAGATTGAGCCGGGCAGCAAAGGCTACACCGATTACTTCCTGCCGATCGTCGCCGATGCGGAAGCCGGCTTCGGCGGCGTGCTGAACGCCTTTGAGCTGATGAAAGCGATGATCACCGCCGGCGCCGCCGGGGTGCACTTCGAAGATCAGCTGGCGGCGGTGAAGAAATGCGGTCATATGGGCGGCAAAGTGCTGGTGCCGACGCAGGAAGCGATCCAGAAGCTGGTCGCCGCTCGCCTGGCGGCCGACGTGCTCGGCGTGCCGACGCTGGTGATCGCCCGTACCGACGCCGATGCGGCCGACCTGCTGACGTCCGATTGCGATCCGTATGACAGCGCCTTCGTCACCGGCGAGCGCACGGCGGAAGGCTTCTTCCGCACCCATGCCGGCGTCGAACAGGCGATCAGCCGCGGCCTGGCTTATGCTCCTTACGCCGATATGGTGTGGTGCGAAACCTCAACGCCGGATCTGGATGCCGCTCAGCGCTTCGCCGACGCCATTCACGCCAAATACCCGGGCAAGCTGCTGGCCTACAACTGCTCGCCGTCGTTCAACTGGAAGAAAAACCTCGACGACCAGACCATCGCCCGCTTCCAGCAGGCGCTGTCGGACATGGGCTACAAGTATCAGTTCATCACGCTGGCGGGGATCCACAGCATGTGGTTCAACATGTTCGACCTGGCGCACGCTTATGCGCAGGGCGAAGGGATGAAACACTACGTCGAGAAGGTGCAGCAGGCGGAGTTCGCCGCGGTGGATCGCGGTTACACCTTCGCGTCGCACCAGCAAGAGGTGGGCACCGGCTACTTCGACAAAGTCACCACCATCATTCAGGGCGGCGCCTCTTCGGTCACTGCGCTGACCGGTTCGACGGAAGAACAGCAGTTCTGATGCGGCAAGCTTGAAGACGTTTCACCGGAGCCTGCATGCGCAGGCTTCTTTTTCTGGCGGGGGGTAAGGATGGCGGCAAAACTGGAGTTGTTGATCGCACAGACGATCCTGCAAGGCTTCGATGCGCAGTACGGCCGCTTTCTGGAAGTGACCGCCGGCGCGCAGCAGCGCTTTGAGCAGGCGGACTGGCCGGCGGTGCAGCAGGCGATGAAAAAGCGCATTCATCTGTACGACCATCACGTCGGTCTGGTGGTGGAGCAGCTTAAATGCATCACCGGGCAGAAATATTTCGACGCCGACTTCCCCAGCCGGGTCAAAGCGGTCTATATCGACCTGTTGCCGGACTACCCGCGTTTCGAGATCGCCGAAAGCTTCTTTAACTCGGTCTATTGCCGGCTGTTCAAGCACCGCGATCTGACGCCGGACAAGCTGTTCGTGTTCAGTTCGCAGCCGGAACGGCGCTTTCGCGACATTCCGCGTCCGCTGGCGCGCGATTTCACCCCCAATGGCGATCTGTCGGCGATGCTGCGCAGTGTGCTGAGCGATCTGCCGCTGCGGTTGCCGTGGGAGGATTTGACGCGCGATATTCGCTATATCACCCAGGCGCTGCAACGCGCCTTCAGCCCACAGCAACTGGCAGGGGCGACCTTCCAGATCGCCAACGAGCTGTTCTATCGCAACAAGGCCGCCTGGCTGGTCGGCAAGCTGCGCCTGGCCGACGGCGTTTATCCGTTCTTGCTGCCGATCCACCACAGTGAATCGGGCGCGCTGTTTATCGACGCCTGCCTGACCGGCAAGGCCGAGGCCAGCATCGTCTTCGGCTTCGCCCGCTCTTATTTCATGGTCTACGCACCGCTGCCGGCGGCGATGGTGGAGTGGCTGCGCGAGATCCTGCCGGGCAAGACCACCGCCGAGCTGTACATGGCGATCGGTTGCCAGAAGCACGGCAAAACCGAATGCTACCGCGAATACCTGACTTTTATGGCGCACTCGCAGGAGCAGTTCATCATTGCGCCGGGGGTGAAGGGCATGGTGATGCTGGTGTTTACCCTGCCGTCCTTCGATCGGGTGTTTAAAGTGATCAAAGACGAATTCGCCCCGCAAAAAGAGGTGACGCAGGCGCAGGTGATGGCTTGCTATCAGCTGGTGAAAGAGCACGATCGCGTCGGGCGCATGGCGGATACCCAGGAGTACGAGAATTTCGTCGTCGACAAGGCGCGCCTCAGCCCGGAACTGCTGGCGGAGCTGCGGCGCGAAGTGCCGGGCAAGCTGGAAGATCTTGGCGATCGCATCGTGATTAAGCACCTGTATATGGAACGGCGCATGACCCCGCTGAATCTGTATCTGGAGCAGGCCAACGACCAGCAGATGCGCGATGCGATTGAAGAGTACGGCAATGCCATCAAACAGCTGGCCGCCGCCAATATCTTCCCCGGCGACATGCTGTTCAAGAACTTTGGCGTGACGCGCCACGGGCGGGTAGTGTTCTACGACTACGACGAGATTTGCTACATGACCGAGGTCAACTTCCGCGATATCCCGCCGCCGCGTTATCCGGAAGATGAACTGGCCAGCGAGCCGTGGTACAGCATCGCGCCCAACGACGTGTTCCCGGAAGAGTTCCGCCACTTTCTGTGCGGCGATCGGCGCATTCGGCAGATGTTTGAAGAGCTGCACAGCGATCTGTTTACCGCGGAGTATTGGCGCGGGTTGCAACAGCGCATCCGCGAGGGGCATGTGGAAGACGTATTCGCTTATCGCAAGAAGCAGCGGTTCAGCCAGCGCAGCGGGGCGGCGCTGCCGGCCGCCACCGCTGCGATGTAAATCAGGCCTGAGCGCCCGCGACGGCGGCGCGCGCCAGTTCGGTAATGCGCGCGTAGTCGCCGCTTTCGAGCGCGTCCGCCGGCACCAGCCAGGAGCCGCCGATGCACAGCACGCTTTTCAGCGCCAGATAGCTGCGGTAGTTGTCCGGTGAGATGCCGCCGGTCGGGCAGAAGCGCACCTGCGGGAACGGGCCGCCGATCGCCTGCAGCGCTTTTACGCCGCCGTTGGCTTCCGCCGGGAAGAATTTAAACTCACGCAGGCCGTAATCCATGCCCTGCATCAGTTCGGAAACGGTGCTGATGCCCGGGATCAAGGGAATGGAACCGGCGGTGGCGGCCTTAAGCAGCTCGTCGGTCAGGCCTGGGCTGATGGCGAACTGCGCGCCGGCTTCGGTCACTTCCCGCAACTGCTGCGGATTGATCACCGTACCGGCGCCGATGATCGCTTCCGGCACCTCTTGGGCGATGGCGCGAATGGCGTCCATGGCGCAGGCGGTGCGCAGCGTCACCTCCAGCACCCGCACGCCGCCGGCGACCAGCGCTTTCGCCAGCGGCACCGCATATTCCAGCTTGTTGATCACGATGACCGGCACCACCGGCCCCGCCGTCAGGATCTGCTCGGCGCTTGTTGTCCACTTGTTCATGCTGACGTTCTCCTCTGTGGCCGCCGCCAGGCGGCGATGCGGCCAGGCTATCGATTAAAATTTGATGCAGCAGGCGCCCTGTTCGGCGCCGGACAGCTGGCTGCGCAGCGCGCCGAACAGCTCGCGGCCGCAGCCGATGTGTTCCGCGCTCAGATCGGGTTGGCATGGCGTGCGCCGGGCCAGTTCGTCGGCGTCGACCAGCACCTGCAGCTCGCCGCTGCGGCCGTTGACGCGGATCGGATCGCCGTCGCGCACTTTCGCCAGCAGGCCGCCGGTATAGGCTTCCGGGGTGACGTGGATGGCGGAAGGCACCTTGCCGGAGGCGCCGGACAGGCGGCCGTCGGTCACCAGCGCCACTTTGAAGCCGCGATCCATCAGCACGCCCAGCGGCGGCATCAGCTTGTGCAGCTCGGGCATGCCGTTGGCCTGCGGCCCCTGGAAACGCACCACCACCACACAATCGCGATCCAGCTTGCCGGCTTCGAACGCCGGCACGATGTCGTGCTGGCTGTCGAACACTACCGCCGGCGCTTCGATGATCTGGTTGTCGGCGGGCACCGCCGAGGTTTTCATCACCGCGCGGCCCAGGTTACCGGCCATCACTTTGGTGCCGCCGTGATGTTCAAACGGCTGAGTGACGCTGGCGATCACGCTGGCGTCGAGCGAGCCGGCCACGCCTTCGCGCCACACCAGTTGGCCGTTATCCAGCCACGGTTCCTGGGTGTAGCGGCGCAGGCCGAAACCGGCCACGGTATGCACGTCTTCGTGCAGCAGCCCGTGTTGCAGCAGCTCTCGCACCACCAGCGGCACGCCGCCGGCGGCCTGGAACTGGTTGATGTCGGCCGGGCCGTTCGGATAGATGCGGCACAGCAGCGGCACCGCCTCCGACAGCTCCGAGAAATCGTCCCAGGTGATGATGATGCCCGCCGCGCGCGCCATCGCCACCAGATGCATGGTCAGGTTGGTGGAGCCGCCTGTGGCCAGCAGCGAGACGATGCCGTTCACCACCACTTTCTCGTCCACCAGGCGGCCGATCGGCAGGTAGTTGCCGGCGGTATCGGTCAGTCGGGTCACCTGGCGCGCGGCGGCGTCGTTCAGCGCGTCGCGCAGCGGCGTGTCAGGATGGACGAAGGAGGCGCCCGGCAGATGCAGGCCCATCACTTCCATCACCATCTGGTTGGTGTTGGCGGTGCCATAGAAGGTGCAGGTGCCGATGCCGTGATAAGAGGCTGCCTCGGCCTCCAGCAGCGCCAGGCGGTCAGCCTTGCCTTCGGCGTACAGCTGGCGTACGCGCACCTTTTCCTTGTTCGGCAGGCCGCTGCTCATCGGGCCGGCCGGCACGAACAGCGCGGGCAGGTGGCCGAAGGAGAGGGCGGCCATCACCAGCCCCGGTACGATCTTGTCGCAGATGCCGAGGAACAGCGCGCCGTCGAACATATTGTGCGACAGGCCGACGGCGGCCGACATGGCGATCACGTCGCGGCTCATCAACGACAGCTCCATGCCGTCCTGCCCCTGCGTCACGCCGTCGCACATCGCCGGCACGCCGCCGGCCACCTGGCCCACGGCGCCGACCGCCTTCAGCGCCTGCTTCAGCCGCTGCGGGTAGTGTTCATACGGCTGGTGGGCCGACAGCATGTCGTTGTAGGCGGTGATGATGGCGATATCGCTGCGCACCATGTTTTTCAGCGACGCCTTGTCATCGGGCTGACAGGCGGCGAAGCCGTGGGCCAGGTTGCCGCAGGCCAGCTGCGCGCGGTGGACGGTTTGGGCGCGGGCCGCCTCGATACGCGCCAGATAGGCGGCGCGGCTGGCCTGGGAACGGTCGATGATGCGCTGTGTGACACGGGACAAGGTTGGATTAATCATGCCTTCCTCACATTGCTGTTGTTATAGTCGCCGCCTGTGGCGGTGCCCCCGGGGGTGATTTGCAGCCCTGGTGTGCAAGGCCGGGGGCGATTTGGGATTTAAAACATCGTGAATGCAATCATGCCGATGGCGCCGCCGACGCTGCCCAGAATGGTTTCCATCACCGTCCAGGTTTTCAGCGTTTGCAGTTCGTTGGCGCCGGTAAATTTGCCGAACAGCCAGAAGCCGGCGTCGTTGACGTGGCTCAGCACGATGGAGCCGCCGGCGATGCAGATGGCCAGCGCGGCCAGTTGCCCGCCGCTGAGCCCGAGCTGGCTGGTGACCGGCAGCACCAGGCCGACGGTGGTCAGGCAGGCGACGGTGGCCGAGCCCTGAATCACCCGCACCATGGCGGACAGCGCGAACGCGGCTACGGCGATCGGCAGGCCGGCGCCGATCATGGCGTCACCCAGCGCCGGCCCGACGCCGGAATCCACCAGGATCTGCTTGAACACCCCGCCGGCGCCGGTCATCAGCAGGATGATCCCGGCCGGCTGCACCGCGGCGGAGCAGATGGCCAGGGTCTGTTCGTTGCTCATGCCGCGCGGTTTCGCCAGACCGTAAATCACGATCAGGCAGGCCAGCAGGATGGCGGTGAACGGGTGGCCGATAAACTCCAGCCACTGCTGCAGCTGCGAGCCGGGGGTGACCAGCCGCGCGCCGATAGTCTTCATGCCGACCAGCACCAGCGGGCACAGCACCAGCGCCAGGCTAAAGCCGAACGACGGCAGATTGCCCTTGGTCAGCGTCGGTTCGTTCTCTTCCGGCGGCATTGGCCAGTTGACGAAGCGGCTGATAAAGCTGCCGTACAGCGGGCCGGCGATCAGCATGCCGATCACCGCCGCCACCAGGCCGATGGCGATCATCCAGCCGAAGTCGGCCTTCATCTGCGACGCCAGCAGCATCGGCACCGGCCCCGGCAGCAGGAAGGACGCGGCGGCTGCCACGCCGGCGAACAGCGGGATGGCCAGCTTGACGATATTGCCGTCGGTGCGGCGCGCCACGGCGAACACGATGCCGATCAGCAGCACCACCGCCACGTCGAAGAACAGCGGCAGCGCGCAGATCAGGCCGGCGATGCCGAGCGCGTAGTGCGCCTTGCTTTGTCCGAATCGTTTCAGCAATTGCGCCGCAATTTGATCGAGCGCGCCGACCTCATGCAGGATCTTGCCGAACATCGCCCCGAGCGCCACCACGATCGCCAGGAAGCCCAGTGTGTCGCCCATGCCTTTCTGCATGGTGTCGGCGATGTGTTCCAGCGGCATGCCGGAGAAAATGCCGGCGGCGATGGACACCAGCATCAGCGCGACGAAGGCGTGCATGCGCGCCTTCATCACCAGGAATAACAGCAGTAAAACCGAGCCGACTGCGGTACCGACCAGCGTTACGGTACTCACGCGCACACGTCCTGCGGCAGGAAACTCTGGATATGGCGCACGGTATCGGCGATCACCGCGTCCAGCGGCTGATTGATGTCGATCGCCATCACGTCGTTCTCGTCGGCGCCCGGTTGCTCCAGCGCGGCGAACTGGGTGACCAGCATCTGCGGCTTGAAGAAGTGGCCGTTGCGCGCCGCCAGGCGGGATTCGATCACCGGGAACTCGCCGTGCAGATAGATGAATGACAGGTTGCCGTTGCCGGCGCGCAGGCGGTCGCGATACTGCTTTTTCAACGCCGAGCAGACGATGATCGACACGTTGTTGGTGCGTTGCATGGCGAAGGCGGCGTCGTTGAGCGCGGCCAGCCACGGCGCGCGATCGTCGTCGTTCAACGCCTCGCCGGCGGCCATCTTCAGGATATTGCTGCGCGGGTGCAGGAAGTCGCCGTCGAGGAAGCCGGCGGAGAGTTGGCGGGCCGCGGCGGCGGCGACGGCGGACTTGCCGCTGCCGGAAACGCCCATAACGACGTAAATGCGATTTTGATTGTTGGTCATGGCTTGGCTCCAAAACACCGGGTGACGTTACCTTCGTTCAGTTTGATTGTTACCGGTAACATGTTATCGGTAACATTGTCGAAGGAAGTTTGAGCGGTTGCAATGGGCTTTCGCCGTGAGGATCGTTAACTGTGATCGGCTTCAAGCTTTTTGCCTGTGTGCTAAACAGGATGCCGACAGCCTGTTACATGCTGACAACAGAGCATGGCAGGGAAGCAGGGGCGCGCTGGGGCGCCCCTCAGATGGGCGGGATCAGCGCACGCCGCCGTAGGCCAGGCTGATCTCTTTGGCCGCATGGATCACCAGCGCGCCCAGCTCGATCACGCGATCGTCGGTGATGCGCGACACCGGGCCGGAGATGGAAATGGCGGCGAAGGCTTCGCGGTGCTCGTCGAAGATGCAGGCCGCCACACAGCGCAGGCCGAGCGCGTGCTCTTCGTCGTCAAAGGAGAAGCCCTGTTTGCGGATCTGCGCCAGCCCCTCTTTCAGGTTGTGCGGCGTCAGGGTGTGCGGCGTGTAGGTGTGCATGCCTTTCTTGTGCAACAGTTTGGTCACCTGATCGTCCGGCAGGGTGGCGAGGAACGCTTTGCCGGCGCCGGAGGCGTGCATCGGCAGTTTGCCGCCGATCGGCGCCGACATGCGCATCAGCGCCGTACACTGCACCTGATCGATGATGATCGCCTGGTACTCGCTGGTATCCAGCACCGCCAGGTTGACGGTTTCGCCGGACTCTTCCATCAGGCGGCGCAGCGTCGGATGCACCATCGCCAGCAGGTTGCGGCTTTGCAGGAAGCTGCTGCCGACCACAAAAGCGTGCGAGCCGATGGTCCACAGGCCGAGATCGCCGACCTGGCGCACGAATCCCTGCTGCTGCATGGTGGTGAGCAGGCGGTGAGTGGTGGAGTTCGGCAGGCCGGCCTGCTGTGCCAGATCGGTCAGCGCCACGTTGCCCTGGGCTTCCGAAATGTATTCCAACAGTTTCAGGCCACGGGTCAACGATTGTACCTGACCGGTCGCCGCACTGGCGGCGGGGGCTGCTGCGCGGGGCTTCTTGCCGCGCTTGGCGGGAGCAGGGGTGGCCATGGGTGAGATTCCTTTTTCCGTATGATGGAATTCATTTTCGTTTTTTGTCGATGAATTGCAAGCCGCCGTCAGCTCATCGGAGGTGTTGGCGCACAACCTGAAAAACTCTCAATTGTCGCCTGGCCCTTTGTCCTTACAAGCTGTGCTAGGATGACTCGTTGGTGTTTGCGGCAGTTGAGCAATGGGCTGGATGGCAATGGAAGGGGTTACAGTGACGAATCGAGTAGAACAACTGCGCCGCCAGTTAGCGCAGCGCATTTTGGTGTTGGACGGCGGCATGGGCACCATGATCCAGAGCTACCGTCTGGACGAGCGCGATTTTCGCGGTGAGCGTTTCGCCGACTGGCGCAGCGATCTGAAAGGCAATAACGATCTGCTGGTGCTGACCAAGCCGGAAGTGATCACCGCCATTCATTACGCCTATCTTGAGGCGGGCGCCGATATCCTTGAGACCAATACCTTCAACTCCACCTCCATCGCCATGGCCGACTACCACATGGAGTCGCTGTCCGCCGAGATTAACTATCAGGCCGCCTGCCTGGCGCGCGCCTGCGCCGACGAATGGACGGCGCGCACGCCGGAAAAACCGCGCTACGTCGCCGGGGTGTTGGGGCCGACCAACCGCACCGCGTCCATCTCGCCGAACGTCAACGATCCGGCGTTCCGCAACATCTCGTTCGATGAACTGGTGGCGGCGTACCGTGAATCGACCCGCGCGCTGGTGGAGGGCGGCGTCGATCTGATCATGATCGAAACCATCTTCGACACCCTCAACGCCAAGGCCGCCGCTTTTGCGGTGGAAACCGAATTCGAAGCGCTGGGGGTGGAACTGCCGATCATGATTTCCGGCACCATCACCGACGCCTCCGGCCGCACCCTGTCCGGCCAGACCACCGAAGCGTTTTACAATTCGCTGCGCCACGTCAAACCGCTGACCTTCGGCCTGAACTGCGCCCTGGGCCCGGACGAGCTGCGCCAGTACGTCGCCGAGCTGGCGCGCATCTCGGAGACCTATGTCACCGCGCATCCGAACGCCGGTTTGCCGAACGCCTTCGGCGAGTACGATCTGGATGCGGCCGAGATGGCGCGCCAGGTCGGGGAGTGGGCGCAGGCCGGCTTCCTCAATATCATCGGCGGCTGCTGCGGCACCACGCCGGAACATATCGCCGCGATGGCCAAGGCGGTCGAGGGCGTGCCGCCGCGCCGGCTGCCGGATATCCCGGTCGCCTGCCGCCTGGCCGGTCTGGAACCGCTGACCATCGACGCCAACACCCTGTTCGTCAACGTCGGCGAGCGCACCAACGTCACCGGTTCGGCGCGTTTCAAACGCTTGATCAAAGAAGAGAAATACAACGAGGCGCTCGACGTGGCGCGCCAGCAGGTCGAGAGCGGCGCGCAGATCATCGACATCAACATGGACGAGGGGATGCTCGACGCCGAAGCGGCGATGGTGCGCTTCCTCAACCTGATCGCCGGCGAGCCGGATATCGCCCGGGTGCCGATCATGATCGACTCCTCCAAGTGGTCCGTTATCGAGAAAGGCCTGAAGTGCATTCAGGGCAAGGGCATCGTCAACTCGATCTCGATGAAGGAGGGCGAAGAGGCCTTTATCCATCACGCCAAACTGGTGCGCCGCTACGGCGCCGCGGTGGTGGTGATGGCGTTCGACGAAGTGGGCCAGGCGGACACCCGCGAGCGCAAGTTCGAGATCTGTCGCCGCGCCTATAAAATTTTGACCGAACGCGTCGGCTTCCCGCCGGAAGACATCATTTTCGACCCGAACATCTTCGCCGTCGCCACCGGCATCGAAGAGCACAACAACTACGCCGTCGACTTTATCGAAGCCTGCGCCGACATCAAAACCCACCTGCCGCACGCGATGATCTCCGGCGGGGTGTCCAACGTGTCGTTCTCATTCCGCGGCAACGATCCGGTGCGTGAAGCAATCCACGCGGTGTTCCTGTATCACGCCATTCGCAACGGCATGGACATGGGCATCGTCAACGCCGGGCAGCTGGCGATTTACGACGATCTGCCTGGCGAGCTGCGCGAGGCGGTAGAGGACGTGATCCTCAACCGTCGCGAGGACGGCACCGAACGCCTGCTGGAGCTGGCGGAAAAGTACCGCGGCAGCAAAGACGGCGAAGCGGCGGTGCAGCAGGCGGAGTGGCGCGGCTGGCCGGTGGAGAAGCGGCTGGAATATTCGCTGGTGAAGGGCATCACCGAGTTTATCGAGCTGGACACCGAAGACGCGCGGCAGCAGGCCGAACGCCCGATCGAAGTGATCGAAGGGCCGCTGATGGCAGGGATGAACGTGGTCGGCGATCTGTTCGGCGAGGGCAAGATGTTCCTGCCGCAGGTGGTGAAATCCGCCCGCGTGATGAAGCAGGCGGTGGCCTACCTGGAACCGTACATCGAGGCCAGCAAGCAGCAGGGCACCTCCGCGGGGAAAATCCTGTTGGCGACGGTGAAGGGCGACGTGCACGACATCGGCAAGAACATCGTCGGCGTGGTGCTGCAGTGCAACAACTATGAAATCGTCGATCTTGGCGTGATGGTGCCGACGGAGAAAATCCTGCGCACCGCGCGCGAGGAGAACGTCGACATCATCGGCCTGTCGGGGCTGATCACGCCGTCGCTGGACGAGATGGTCAACGTGGCCAAAGAGATGGAGCGCCAGGGCTTTACGCTGCCGCTGCTGATCGGCGGCGCCACCACCTCCAAGGCGCACACCGCGGTGAAAATCGAGCAGAACTACAGCGGCCCGACCACCTACGTGCAAAACGCCTCGCGCACCGTGGGCGTAGTGTCGGCGCTGCTGTCCGCCACCCAGCGCGACGAGTTTGTGGCGCGCACCCGCAAAGAGTATGAAACGGTGCGCATTCAACACGCGCGCAAAAAGCCGCGCACGCCGCCGGTCGATTTGCAGAAGGCGCGCGCCAACGCCATGGCGCTGGACTGGGCCGACTATCAGCCGCCGGCGCCGCGGCAGCTTGGCGTGTTTCCGGTGTCGGCCGGTATCGAGACGCTGCGCCACTATATCGACTGGACGCCGTTCTTCATGACCTGGTCGCTGGCGGGCAAATACCCGCGCATCCTCGAGGATGAGGTGGTGGGGGAAGAGGCCAAGCGCCTGTTCCACGACGCCAATCAGATGTTGGATCGGCTGGCGGCCGAGCGTAGCCTCAACCCGCGCGGCGTTTACGGTTTGTTCCCGGCCAACCGCGTCGGCGACGACGTGGAAGTGTACTGCGACGAACAGCGCGGCGAGGTGCTGGCGGTGAGTCGCCATCTGCGCCAGCAGACGGAAAAAACCGACTTCCCGAACTATTGTCTGGCGGACTTCGTGGCGCCGAAAAGCAGCGGCAAGGCTGACTACTTCGGTGCCTTCGCGGTGACCGGCGGGCTGGAGGAGGACGCGCTGGCCGCGGCGTACGATGCACAGCACGACGATTACAACAAAATCATGGTCAAGGCGCTGGCGGATCGTTTGGCGGAGGCTTTCGCCGAATACCTGCACGAACAGGTGCGCAAGTTGCACTGGGGTTATGCCGCCGACGAGAACCTGAGCAACGAGGAACTGATCCGCGAGAACTATCAGGGCATCCGGCCGGCGCCGGGCTACCCGGCCTGCCCGGAGCACACCGAAAAAGCGACCATCTGGCAGCTGCTGGACGTCAACCGCCACACCGGCATGGAACTGACGGAGTCCTTCGCCATGTGGCCGGGGGCGGCGGTGTCCGGCTGGTACTTCAGCCATCCTGAGAGCAAGTACTTCGCGGTGGCGCAGATCCAGCGCGATCAGGTGGAAGACTATGCGGCGCGTAAAGGGATGAGCGTGAGCGAGGTCGAACGCTGGCTGGCGCCAAACCTCGGCTACGACGCCGACTGACTTTCCTCTTTAAGGGCGCAGCGATGCGCCCTTGTCATTTACAGCGCTTCCACATCGATGTGCAGCGCGTCGTACCGCCAATACTCCAGGTCGCAATCGATCACCCGGTCATGTTGATCGCGATTCACCCGCGTAATGAACAGCGCCGGGCTGCCGTAGGTCACCTTCAGCATGGCGGCGGCCTGCTGCGGCAGCAGGGTGGGCAGCATGTCGAAACGCACCCGGCCGTAGTGAATGCCGTAGCGCGCGGCGTACAGCGCGGTCAGCGACTGGGTCAGATCTTCGTCCAGAATACCGGGGAAATAGGCCGGATTGAGGTAGTGCTCGCAGTACAGCACCGCACGTCCGTCGATGTAGCGCAGCCGACGAATGCGATAGGCCTCGGCGCCGGAGGGCAGCGCCAGGCGGCCGGCCAGCGGCGCGTCGAGCGTGACGACCGCGCTGTCGATCGCTTCGGTATGCGCGGCGCGCCCCTGCTGCTGCGCCATGGCGTGAAAATGGCTGCGCTGCAGCGGATTGTAGATCAACCGTGGCGGCGAGATGAACCAGCCGCGTCGCACCTGGCGGTAGATGACGCCCTGCGCCTCCAACTGGCCGAGCGCCTCCTGCAGGGTAATGCGGGTGGTGGCGAATTGCTCGCTCAGGGCGCGTTCGGAGGGCAGCTTGCCGCCCACGGCGAACTCGCCGGCGGTGATGCGGGCGTGCAGCGTTTGGCAGATGGTGGCGACGGTCGTCGGTGCTTCACTCATACAGCGGGTGTCCCGTTTCAGTGCGTTTGGCCTTTAAGGTAGACCAGCGTCGCGTTTTCGCCGTTGCAATGGGTGATAAAACTGTCGCTTTTTTAAGCTGACATATAATTATCACATTCGTCCGTTAGATTGGTTTGGTCCTTGCTGGACTAGTCCAGCCCTCCCCACACTACCACCTGGAGCATCAGTTATGAAACGTTTGTGCGCTTCTGTGTTAACCAGTGCCATCGTGTTATCCAGCCAGATGAGCTGGGCCGCGGATACCGATCTGGCGGCGCTGGAGCAGGCCGCGAAGAAAGAAGGCGAAGTCAACAGCGTCGGCATGCCGGACAGCTGGGCCAACTGGAAAGGCACCTGGCAAGATCTGTTGAGCAAGTACGGCCTGAAGCATGTCGATACCGACATGAGCTCCGCGCAGGAGATCGCCAAATTCGATGCGGAAAAGAACAACGCCACGGCGGACATTGGTGACGTCGGCGCGGCCTTCGGCCCGGTGGCGGTACAGAAGGGCGTGACGCAGCCGTACAAACCTTCTACCTGGGATCAGGTGCCGGATTGGGCGAAAGACAAAGACGGCCACTGGGCGCTGGCTTATACCGGCACCATCGCCTTTATCATCAACAAACAGCAGGTGAAAGACATCCCGCACAGCTGGGCCGATCTGCTGAAGGGTAACTATCAGGTCACCATCGGCGACGTCGGCACCGCGTCGCAGGCGGCCAGCGGCGTGCTGGCGGCCACCTACGCCATGGGCGGCAACGAGAAAAACCTCAAGCCGGGCCTGGAATTCTTCGGCAAGCTGGCCAAGGCCGGCCGACTGAGCCTGAGTAACCCGGTGATCGCATCGCTGGAGAAAGGGGAAGTGCAGGTTGGCGTGGTGTGGGACTTCAACGGCCTGAACTACCGCGACCAGATCGACAAAACCCGTTTTGAAGTGCTGATCCCGTCGGACGGCTCGATCACCTCCGGCTACACCACCATCATCAACAAATACGCCAAGCACCCGAACGCCGCCAAACTGGCGCGCGAATACATCTTCTCCGACGCCGGCCAGATCAACCTGGCGCGCGGCTATGCGCGTCCGATCCGCGCCGAGCATCTGACGCTGCCGGACGACGTCAAGGCCAAGCTGCTGCCGGCCGAGCAGTACAAGAATGCGCACCCGATCGCCGATCCGGCGGCCTGGGAACAGAGCGCCAAAGCGCTGCCGCGCCTGTGGCAGGAAAACGTCATTATGTTTATGCAGCAGTGAGTTAACGCACCATGAAAACGATCCTCGTGCTGCTGGACGGCCTCAACTACCGGGTGGCGCACGACGCCATGGGGTATCTGCAGGCCGAATGCGCGGCGGGACGCGGGCGGTTGTACCTGCTGGAGAGCGAGTTGCCCTCGCTCTCCCGGCCGCTGTATGAATGCATCCTCACCGGCGTCACGCCGGTGGAGAGCGGTGTGGTGCATAACCACGTCTCGCGCCTTTCTCATCAACAAAGCGTGTTTCATTACGCGCGCGCCGCCGGGCTGACCACCGCCGCCGCCGCGTATCATTGGTTCAGCGAATTGTATAACCGCACGCCGTTCGACGCCGCGCGCGACCGCCATACCGACGCCCCCGAGCTGCCTATCCAGCACGGGCATTTTTATTACGACGACGGCTATCCCGACAGCCATCTGTTCGACGACGCCGAAAGCCTGCGCCAGCGTCATCAGCCGGACTTCCTGCTGATCCACCCGATGAACATCGACGATGCCGGCCACCGCTTTGGCCTCTCTTCGCCGCAGTACCGCAACGCGGCGCGCCGCGCCGACGGTTCGCTGTCGCGTTACCTGCCCGAGTGGCTGGCGGCCGGTTATCAGGTGCTGGTTACCGCCGACCACGGCATGAACGACGATCGCAGCCACGGCGGGGTGTTGCCGGAAGAGCGCCAGGTGCCGCTGTTCGTATTCGGCGCGGGCTTCAGCCTGGATGACGCCGATCCGCAGCAAACCGAGCTGTGCGGCACGATCTGCGATCTGCTGCAGGCGCCGCACGACAAGCCGCGCTGCCGGGCGCTGCTGGCGCAGGATGCGCGATGAACAGCAAAACCAAATGGATCGCCGCGCTATGCCTGCTGCCGTTTATCGTGCTGTTCGGCGCGTTTCAGATCGCCCCGCTGGTGTGGATCGCGGTTCACAGCTTTTTCAGCGAGAGCAGCGGCTGGGGATGGGGCAACTATGTCGATATCCTCACGTCGCCGTTCTACCTGCAGGCCTTTCAGTTCTCGCTGGAGATCTCGCTGTGGTCGAGCGTCTACGGCTTGCTGATTGCGTTAGTGGGCAGTTACTCACTGCGTCAGCTCGGCCAGACCCGGTTTCATGACTTTGTGATGTCGTTCACCAACATGACCAGCAACTTCGCCGGGGTGCCGCTGGCGTTCGCCTTCGTCATTCTGCTGGGGCTGAACGGCTGCCTGACGCTGCTGCTGCGAAAATACGGTTTGATGGAGAGCTTCAACCTCTATTCGAAGAGCGGCCTGATCGTGCTGTATACTTACTTCCAGATCCCGCTCGGGGTGCTGCTGCTGTATCCGGCATTCGACGCGCTGCGCGCCGACTGGCGCGAATCGGCGGCGCTGCTCGGCGCCGGCCCCTGGCGCTACTGGCGGCATATCGGCCTGCCGGTGCTGGCGCCGGCGCTGATGGGCACCTTCGTCATCCTGCTGGCCAACGCGCTGGGCGCCTACGCCACGGTGTACGCGCTGACCACCGGCAACTTCAACGTGATCCCGATCCGCATCTCGGCGTTGGTGGCGGGGGACATCTCCCTCGATCCGAACCTGGCCAGCGCGCTGGCGATGCTGCTGGTGGCGATGATGGCGTTTATCACGGTGATCCACCAATGGATGCTGCGCAGGAGCTACCTCAATGCGCGCTCATAATCGGATGGAGAATGCTCATGTCGCGTGTTGAACGCCTGTACCACCGCACGGTGACCGGCCTGCTGCTGTTGATTCTGCTGCTGCCGCTGGCTGCGACGCTGGTTTACGCGCTGGCCACCCAGTGGGGCGCCACCATTTTACCGGACGGTTTTACCCTGAAGTGGCTGATGGCGCTGTGGAGCGATTCGCGCTTTTTGCTGGCGCTGTGGCACTCGCTGCTGATCTGCTTCGGCACGCTGCTGCTGTCGGTGGTGGTGATCCTGCCGGCGATGTTTGTAATCGCTTACTACTTCCCTAGGCTTGACGCGATGATGAATGTGCTGATTCTGCTGCCGTTCGCCGTGCCGCCGGTGGTGTCGGCGGTGGGGCTGATGCAGCTGTTCGCCGCCGATCCGCTGCCGCTGCTCGGCACTCCCTGGATTTTGGTGGGCTGTTATTTCACCATTGCGCTGCCGTTTATCTACCGCGCCATCAGCAACAACATGCAGGCGATCAACCTGCGCGATCTGATGGACGCCGCGCACCTGCTCGGCGCCAGCACCTGGCAGGCGGCGCTGTGGGTGGTGCTGCCGAACCTGCGCAAGGGCGGAACGATCGCCGTGCTGCTGTCGTTTTCGTTCCTGATCGGCGAGTTCGTGTTCGCCAACCTGCTGGTGGGCAGCCAGTATGAAACGCTGCAGGTCTATCTGTTCAATATGCGCAACGGCAGCGGGCACTTTACCAGCGCGCTGGTCATCTCCTATTTCGCCGTGGTGCTGCTCGTCACCTGGCTGGCGAACCTGCTGAATAAAAACAAGGGCTAACCCGATGGCTTATCTCAACGTCACCCGCCTGAACAAACACTATGGCCAGACCCAAGTGTTTCAGGATATCGATTTCACCGCCGAAGAGGGGGAGTTCGTCACCCTGCTGGGGCCGAGCGGCTGCGGCAAATCGACGCTGCTGCGCTGTCTGGCCGGCCTGACCCCGGTCGACAGCGGGCAAATTTTGCTGCAGGGCCAGGATCTGGTGCCGCTGGCGCCGCAAAAGCGCGGCATCGGCATGGTGTTTCAAAGTTATGCGCTGTTTCCCAATATGACGGTGGAAGGCAACGTGGCCTTCGGCCTGAAAATGCAGAAGCTGGCGGCCGGACAGATCGGACAGCGGGTGCAGGAGGCGCTGGCGCTGGTGGAGCTGAGCGATTTGGCGAAGCGCTATCCGCATCAGCTGTCGGGCGGCCAGTGTCAGCGCGTAGCGTTGGCGCGATCGCTGGTCACTCGCCCGCGTCTGCTGCTGCTCGACGAACCGCTGTCGGCGCTGGATGCGCGTATTCGCAAACACCTGCGCGAGCAGATCCGGCGCATTCAGCGCGAGCTGAACCTGACGGCGATCTTCGTCACCCACGATCAGGAAGAGGCGCTGACCCTGTCGGATCGCATCGTGCTGATGAACAAGGGGCAGATCGTGCAGAGCGGCGATGCGGAAACCCTGTATACCCAGCCGGCGGATGCCTTCGCCGCCGGGTTTATCGGCAACTACAACCTGCTGAGCGCCGAACAGGCCGGCCGCTTGACCGGGCGCAGCTATGTCGGCAAGGTGGCGATCCGCCCCGAATCGATCGGCCTGTTGCCGGCGGGACAGGGGATCGGCGGGGTGATCCTGGGTCACAGTTTGCTCGGGAATGTGGTACGGTATCGGATTCAGGTTTGCGAGGTAGAATTGCTGGTTGACGTGCTCAACCGTTCGGTGGCCGACCTGCGGCCCGACGGCGCGGAAATTGGGCTACACTTGGAACCTGTTGTATTGCGGGAAGTTGCATGACTTCGCAGCGCGGCGCCGGGGCCTTCTCGCCGCCGCATTAACCCTTCTCTTCTGCGGTCTGCCGCCCGCCCGCTGTCCTGCCAGACCCACGCCCGGCAGGCGGGACCGCGCGCTGTATCCGTCATCCTTTGGCTCGCCTCTCTGCGTCGCGTGACAAGCATCGGGTATCAGCCTCCTTTGGCCGGGCGTTAATGGAGCGTATCTTCCGTGCTGACCCTTCTTCACCTGCTTTCGTCCGTGGCGCTGTTGGTATGGGGCACCCACATCGTGCGCACCGGGATCATGCGGGTTTACGGCGCCAATCTGCGGCGCGTGTTGAGCGACAGCGTTGAGAAAAAACCGCTGGCGTTCGTTTCCGGCATCGGCGTGACCGCGCTGGTGCAAAGCAGCAACGCCACCGCGCTGCTGGTGACCTCTTTCGTCGCACAGGGGCTGGTGGGGCTGGCGCCTGCGCTGGTGATCATGCTCGGCGCCGACGTCGGCACCGCGCTGATGGCGCGCGTGCTGACCTTCGATCTTTCCTGGCTGTCGCCGCTGCTGATCCTGGTCGGCGTCTTCCTGTTCCTCAGCCGCAAGCAGATGCGGATCGGCCAGATCGGACGCGTTCTGATCGGCCTCGGGCTGATCGTACTGGCGCTGGAGCTGATCGTGGCCGCCGCCACGCCGATCACCCAGGCGGCCGGGGTGAAAGTGCTGTTCTCATCGCTGACCGGCGATGTGATGCTGGACGCGCTGACCGGCGCGCTGTTCGCCATTGTCAGCTATTCCAGCCTGGCGGCGGTGCTGCTGACCGCTACCCTGACCGCCACCGGCGTGATTTCGCTGAAGGTGGCGCTCTGTCTGGTGATCGGCGCCAACCTCGGCAGCGGCCTGTTGGCGATGATCAACGCCAGCGGCCAGAACGCCGCGGGGCGGCGCGTGGCGCTCGGCAGCCTGCTGTTCAAGCTGGTGGGCTGCATACTGGTGCTGCCGTTCGTCTCCTATCTGGCGGATTTGATGGCTCAGCTGCCGGGCGGCAGCGAAGAGCTGGTGATCTATTTCCACGTGTTCTACAACCTGATCCGCTGCCTGGTGATGATCCCGCTGGCCGGGCCGATGGCGACGCTGTGCGAACGGCTGATCGTCGACGAAGCGGCCGACGATCCGCGCATGCGGCCGCGCCATCTTGACGCCAGCGCGCTGGACACGCCGACGCTGGCGTTGGCCAACGCGGCGCGTGAAACGCTGCGCATGGGCGACGTGGTGGAACACATGATGATCCTGCAACGTGAAGTGCTGCACGGTAAGCAGGGAGTCGATAAAGAGGTGCGGCGCCTCGACGATGACGTCGACGTGCTGTACACCGCCATCAAGCTGTATCTGGCGCAGATCCAGAAGGAAGATCTGGGCGAGGAAGACTCGCGCCGTTGGGCGGAGATCATCGAAATGGCGCTCAACCTGGAACAGGCGGGCGACATCATCGAGCGCATGGCCGGCGACGTGGGCGCCAAGTCGCACGCCGCGCGCCGCGCCTTCTCGGCGGAAGGGTTGGCGGAGCTGGACGGGCTGCACGAACGGCTGATCGGCAACCTGCGCCTGGGGCTGTCGGTGTTCCTGTCCGGCGACGTCACCAGCGCCAAGCGCCTGCGCCGTTCCAAGCACCGTTTCCGCATTCTGGATCGCCGCTACGCGCATGCGCACGTCGATCGTTTGCACCAGCAAAACGTGCAGAGCATCGAGACCAGTTCACTGCATTTGGGATTGTTGGGGGACATGAAGCGCCTGAACTCGCTGTTTTGCGCCGTGGCTTACAACGTGTTGGATCAGGATGCCAAGGATGACGATCGCGACTGGGAAGATACCCCGAGCACGCTGTAAAAAAAACGCCCCCGGAAAACCGGGGGCGTTGTGCAGGAAAGGCGCGTTATTTGCCGCTGAACACGCCGGCTTTGGCGTCCGCCTGCTGAGTTGAAGCATGGCCGCTGGCGAACGGCACGTTGCCGTCGACGCTTTGCTTCGCCGCGCCGCCTAACAGCCCGCCGACCGTGGCCGCCGCATCGACGCGGCCGCCGCCCTGATAGCGTTGGCCGTTGACGTCCTGCTGGCTGACCTGGCTGCCGCCCAGTTCCACCTTGCCTTGCTGGCTGCGGATCTCGCCGCCGGTCAGTTGGGTTTGGCCGCCGACCTGCAGCGCCACGCCGTTCTTGCCGGCAATCGCCGATTGCTCGCCGACCGCGTTGTTGTTCACCACGTCGGCATTGACCTTGAGGTGCCCCTGGCGACCGGCCGGACCGGTGATGCTGTCTTTCACCGCGCCGCCGACGGTGCGTGCGCCGCGATCCCACAGCGGGCCTTGCGGTTTTTCGCCGGCCGGCGTTGCCGGCAGCGTGACTTTGCCGTCGGCCTTGCTGAAGCTGACCGCGCCGGTGGTGTCTTGCTGCGGATCAAGGCGACGCGCCACGCTGTTGTACTTGTCGGTGGTGGCGTCGGCCACTTTGTTCACTCCGGCCTCCAGTTTCTCTTTCACCTTACCGGCGTAACGCGGTGTGCCGACCTTCGACAGCTTGGAGGTGATGCTGCTGCCCGGATCGTTGCTGTGGCTCAGACCGGCATCCACATCCACCTTCACACCGTTCTCAACGTCTTTGCGGCTTTCAACGCGCAGATCGCCGCCCACCTCGCCCTGGACGCTGTCGGCGTCGACGCGCGCGCCGGCGAGACGGGTATCCTTGCCGCTGTTGAGCGCCACGTCGCCCGCGGTGATGCCGGTGTTGGCGTGGGTGGTTTTATCCTGCTGCTCCACGCCGACTTTCAGACCGGCGCCCAGCGTGTGGGTATCTTTGCCGGTGTTCGGATCGACCTTGCCGCCGGCGTCCTTGTTGAAGGTTTGGCCGCCTTTGGCGTTGGCTTTGATGCCCAGGCTCCAGTTGTCCTTATGCTGCTCGTTTTTGGCTGACTCCAGCAGGATGCCGCCGTTTTTCGCCTCGAGCGCGGCGCTGCCGCCGCTGACTTTGGCGCCCTGCAGATGCAGCGCGTCATCGCCTTTGCCGTTGGCGGACAGGGTGACCTTGCCGTCTGAGGCGATAGTGGCGCCCTGGCGCTCGGTCGCGGACTCATTGACTTTGGCGATGTCGAAGGCGCCGCCGGCGGAGAGGTTGCCGCCGGTTTTTTCCTTGCTGTCGCTGCTGCCGGCGCCCAGATCGATATTGCCGGACAGCTTGCTCTCCTTACGCGTTTGGGTCGATTCCGCCGCCTGCAGTGCGACCTGGTTGCCCGCGCTCAGGCTGACGTCGCCCTGGCTCTTGACGTCGGTGCCCTGTAGCGTCAGATCGCGGCCCGCCTTCAGCTCCACACCCTGTTGGCCGCTGACGTTGCCGACCTGCGCGGTGCTGCTGCTGCTTTCGCCGTTATGGGTGCCGCCGCCGAACCCGGCGCCGAAGTTTTTACTGTCGGCGGTGAAACCGCCCTTGGCGGAGGCTTTGACGTTAAAGCCGCTGTGGCTTTCGCTCTGTTTGTCGCTGGCCTGATCAAGACGGATATCGCCGCCGGCGTTGACGGCGGTTTTTCCGCGGCCGCCGTTCAGCGCGGTGCCCTGATAGACCGCGTCTTTTTTCACGTTGACGTTGATGCCGTTGGCCGCGTCGATCGAGCCGGTCACCGCCTGGCTCGCGCTGCTGTTGCTGCGCTGAGTGCCGCCTTCACCCTTGGCGTCCACGGTCAGATCGCTGCCGGTGGTGGTGTAGACGCGCACGCCGGCGCTGCCGCGGGTGTCGCGGCTCTGCTCGTCCTGACGGTTTGCCGCGGCTTCGCTGCGGTGGCTGTCCGCCGTCAGGTTGACCGCGCCTTTGCTCGCCTGGTACTGCGTGCCCTGATCGCGCACTTCGCCTTTGGCGTTGATGTCGATACTGCCGGCTTGCACCGAGCTGACCACCGCCTGCGAGCTGCTGCTGCGTTTTTCGCTGCTGCCGCCCTGTGCGCCGATATCCAGGCCGACGTTAGGCGCGCCGATGCCGCCGATGTCGTTGATGACGCCGGTGGCGTCCAGCTTGGCCGCCTTGCCGACCGCGCGCTCGACCGGACGGGTCACGGCGCTGTAATCGACGTTGGCGCCGATGTTCACGCCGACGTCGGTTTTGGTGGTGGTGGTGCTGGCGGTGTCGGCGGCGGCAAGGTGATCGACGCCGGCGGCGTTTTCTTGATAGGCGCCGCCGACGCTGTGCTGCGCGCCTTGCTGGGTCAGCTTGTCGCGGGCGTTGATCGTCAGATTGCCTTTGACGTCGCTGCCGGACGTGATCGCCTTGCTGCTTTGCGCCTGAGTTTTGCTGTTCTCGTAGCCGGCTTCTACGCCGCTGCCGAGTTTGTCGATGCCGCCGGTGTAATAGAAACCGCCGCCGATCTTGGTTTGCTCGGTGTTTGAGGCCGTTTTGTCGTCGGCCGCCAGGAACGAAACCTTATTGCCGCTGACGCTGGCGTCGCCTTTGTCGGCGACCAATTTGGAGCCGCTGAAGGTCACGTCCTTCTCCGCCTTGAGCTTCACGCTGCCGCCGCTGAGGCTTGAGGCGCTATTCTCGGTGCGGGTGGTTTTCTCGCTGTCGCGGGTGTGCTCGATGCGCAAACCGGCGCGGTACTGCTTGTCACCGGCTTCTTTGGCGTAGCCGTTAACGGTGAGCGCGGTCTTCTGCTCGTCGATGTTCTGCTGCCGCTCGGCGGCCTTGACGTTGATGTTGCCGGTCTTCGACTCGACGCTCAGCTCACCGCCGCTGGCGACCTGGCTGCCGATCACGTCGGCATCCTTGTGGCTGACCAGCGTCAGGTTGGTGTCGGACTTCAGCTCGCTGGCGGTGCTGCTCTGGTAGCTGTTGTCGGCCTTGTGCGAACTGCTGGTGATGTTGAAGGCGGTGCCGGTGCGCGCGTCGATTTTGTCCACGGTGGTGCTCAGCGCGTTGTCGATGCGCAGGCCGCCGTGGGTGGCGGTGACTTCGCCGCCTTTCTGACCGCGCGCCTTGCTGCCGGTAATGGTGACGCCTTGCTGACCGTTCAGGCGCAGGGTGCCGCCGCTGGTCAATTCGGAAGCGTGGCTGATCTCGCGGCGATTGCTGTTGTTCTTGTTGTCGCCGCCGCCGATGCCGCCCCAGGAGGTTTTGTCATCGCGCACCGCTTTGGCGTTGGCGGTTTTCTGCACCCCGACCTGGATCTGGTTGTCTGCATCGATCGTCAGATCGCGCTGGGCGTGAATCTTGGCGCCCTGAGTCGAGACATTGCGACCGGCTTTCAACGTCAGTTCGCCCTCGCTGCGCAGTTCGCTGGCCTTCAGGCTTTCGCTTTCGTCGCTGCTGCTCCATCTGCCGGTGCGCAGGCTGGAGGTGTGGTTGCGTTGGTAGCCGCGCTCGCTGGATTTGTCCTTCTCCACCAGCCCGGCAAGGTGTACGTCGCGCGCCGCTTTGACGCTCAGCGCGCGGTCGGCGCTGACGTTGGCGCCCAGCAGTTTCACGTCTTCCTGGGTGCTGATGAGTTTGGCGCTGCCGCTGGCGGCGACGGTGCTGCCCGCCTGCTGCAGTTGCTCGCGTTCGCGGGTAACGTCGTATTGCCAGGAGTAGAACCAGCGATCGTCGGTATGGCCTTGCGTCTGCTTCAACTGCTGGCCGTCGAGCGTCAGTTTGCCGCCCTGCAGCGTAATGTCTTCGCCGCGGATATCGGTGGCGGTGAGGTGCGCGTGATTATCCGCCACCAGGCTGATGTTCTTGCCTTTCAGTTCGGTGCGGGTCAGCTTCTGGCTGCTGCTGCGATCGTTGACGTAGATGCCGCCACGGTAATTTTGATAGTTATCGCCGCCGTTTTTGTTGCTGCTGGCGTCGTCGACGCGGCTTTCGCTGCGAATGTCGTAGGCCTTCACCTTGAGTTCATCGCCGGCGGTCAACGAGCCGGCCAGCTTCACGCCGCTGCCCTGCGCGGTGTTGATGATGTTGATGCGCCCGGCCTGCATGCTGCCGAGGTAGTAGCTGTCCAGCGCGGTCGGCATCTGTTGGCTAGCCTGCACCGTGCCGTCGCGCGCCACACGGTTAAGGCCGCTGATGGCGTTGATCGTCGCCGAGGTCACTTTACCATTCGACTGTTTGAAATCTTGCACGATCACTTCGCCGCGGCTGTCGATCTTCGGCGCGATCAGGTCCAGTACGCCGCCGGCGTTCAGGGTGCCATTGAGGCTCAGAGTGTTGCGGTTGCCGAAGGTGCTGTAACCCTGCAGCACGCCGTTTTCCACCAGCGGGTTGCCGACCACCAGTGAGGAATGGCTGGTATTGATGAACCCGCAGCCCTGACAGCTGATGCCGTTCGGGTTGGCCAGCACGTAGTCGGCCGCCATGCCGAAGATTTCTTGCTGGCCATGCAGCAGAGACGGGTTGCGGCCGATCACTTCGTTGAGGATCACGCTGGCTTCGCGTCCGCCCAGATTGGGGTTGGCGCCCAGTTGGCCGGCCAGCTGCGACAGTCCCGCCTCGCGGGAGTTGTTCAGCACCGCGCCGGGCTGGTTGACGTTGAAGTCCTGATATTGGTTGTGCGACAGCCCGTTGCCGTTCGGCGCGACGATATCGACCACCTGCGCGCCGGTGGCGGCGGTGGAGACGCCGGGGCCGTTGGCGCCGTTGGCCGCAACGATCTCTGCGGCGTAGGCGCCGGCGGAAGCGGCGAGAATAATCGCCAGCGCAGCGGCCAGTTTGCCTGCCGCCGAAAGTCTGAAGTTATTATTTTTCATCCATGTCTCTCCGTATATTGCCGTGGGGTCCTGCAAAACTGTTGATTAAAAGGTGTAAGAAAAGCGGGCCAACACCTGAACGGGATCTTCCGGCGTAGCGTGGTTGGACAAAATCCAGCCGCGGCTGACCTCCAGATCGACCAGCGCTCGCTGATAACGCAATGTGGCGCCGGTGCTTATACCGGCGCTGCTGCGCCAGCCAGAGTTGTCCTGACGCGGCAGAATGCGGCCGACGTCGGCGCCGAGGCGCGGCGTCAGCGTGGTGGCGCCCAGATTGAAACTGCGCGACAGCGTATTCTGCAGATACCAGCCGTTGTCCCCGGACTGGGTGCTGCGGCTGAAGCCGCGTACGGCGCTGCGATCGGTGAGGCTCAGCCACTCCACGCCGGGCAGCGGATCGCGGCTGTACTGGCCGTAGAACAGGTTGTTGAGCTGATAGGTGGCGTCGCCCAGCCTGAGGCGCTGGCTGAGGTTGGCGAACAGCTTGCCCTTGGTGAACTGGCTGTCGAGGTGCACCGAACTCGGGTGGCGGCCGGCCCCCAGCCACGGCATCCCCTGCTCGACGCTGAGGTTGGCGCTGAACACGCCATTGGGCAGAATTTGCAGGTGGCTGGCGCTCAGTTCGGCCAGGGTCAGCGTTGGGCTGCTGACCTCAAGGCGCACGCTTTCGAAGTAGTTATCGATGCGCTTGTAGGTCAGCTGGCCGCTCAGGCTGTCTATCTGATCGTGATCGCGATAAAACACGTAGTCGCTGCGCAGCCCGTACTGTTGGGTCTGGCCGTGCAGTTTGACCACGTTGTGCGGCAACTGCTGGTGGTTTTCATAGGACGAGAAGCTGGCGAACCCGCTGAAGGTGAACGCGCCGTACGGCAGCGAATAGAGCAGGGTATAGGCGCGATTATAGCGGTGAGCCGGATTTTCCAGCGTGCTGTTGGCGTTCAGGCTGACAAAGTCCGACAGGCCGAACGGGCTGTCCAACGTGGCGGTGGCGCGCGCCAGCCACCGGCCGGTGCTTTTTTGGCCGTAATTATCCGTGCCGGCGGTAATCAGCCAGGGCTTGGCATGCTGATTGCGCAAGCGAATAACCGAACCGCCAACCTGGCGGCCGGGCAATATATCCAGCTTGGTGGTATTCGATTGCAAACGGTTGGCCTGATCCAATCCCTGATCAAGCTCGGTTAATTTCAACGGCTTGCCTTCCAGCCCCGGAAATAATAAACGGCTGTTGACCCAGCGATCGCCGCCTTCTATTTTCTCGATAAATCCTTCGGTCACGCTTAACCCCAATTCTCCTTGTGAATTAGGGCGAACAATTTGCACGCGCGCGGTGATATAGCCTTTTTGCACATAAAGGCGCGTTAATTCACGGGTCAGGCGATTGATATCGTTGCTGCTGATGCACTGTTCCGGCAGCGCGCTCAGGGCCGATAAATCGGCCGGCGAGAGCAGGGTGACACCCTGCAGATAAACGCCGGCGATCGGCAGGCACTGCGCGGACTGCGGCAGGGCGGGCGCGGCCGGTTCCGGTTCCGCCAGCAGGCGCTGTTGCTTCAGCTGCTGGTAGCGGCGTTGCTCAATCAACTGGTTGACTTCACGCGTGCTGTCTTGCAGCGCGCGGCGCGACTCCCCCATCGACATATCCTGCATCATGTGGGAGTCCGGCAGGGTTTCAGCGGAAAGGGCCGTGCTGACCAACAGCGTCAAGGCGGTGATTTTTTTTATCATTGTAATCCATTATGAGAGGCCGCCGGGGCAGCCAGCCCAATCCATGAGGTTAACCACGGGCGGCCGACGGCCGGCCCGAAATAATGAGCGACATGCACATTGCGAGATATCTTGATTTGCCGCAGCAAATAAGACGGTGGGTATATATCTAAATAATAATTAGGCTGCTTCTTTTATGGCGGGCAACCCTGGTGACTTAATTAATTAAAAAAAGTGGAGCATCTCTTCCTCTTGCCAACATTATCGGCATGGATAGGAAGAATCTGAATTTTTATTTTTCACGGATGATAGGGTATGGGGGAAATTATGACAATCCGACCAGTGGGAAATACGAAATTTCGCAGGGAAGAAAAGGGACGCAATTGTTTGCGTCCCTGCAGGCGGTTTATTTTTTCTTGATAGGGCGGCCGGACCAATAACCCGCCAGCAGCGAACCGGAGAGGTTGTGCCAGACCGAGAACAGCGCGCCCGGCAGCGCGGCCAGCGGCGAGAAGTAGATTTTGCCCAGCGTGGCCGCCAACCCGGAGTTCTGCATGCCCACTTCGATCGCCAGCGTGCGGCAGGTGGACTCGTCGAAGCCGAACAACTTGCCGCCCCAATAGCCGCTCAGCAGACCGATGCCGTTGTGCAGGATCACCGCGACGATCACCACCAGACCGACCGAGGCGATATGGCTTTGGCTGCCCGCCACCACCGCGCTGATGATCGCCAGAATGCACGCCATCGACAGCGCCGGCAGCAGTGGCTCGATGCGTTTCACTGCCTTGGTCAGGGTATGGTGGACGATCAGACCCAGGCCGATCGGGATCACCACGATCTGCAGAATGCTCAACAACATGCCCATGATATCGACGCTGATCTTGGCGTCGACGTACAGACGGGTCAGCAGCGGCGTGGCGAACACCCCCACCAGCGTTGAGACCGCCGAGATGGTCACCGACAGCGCTACGTCACCCTTGGCCAGATAGATCATCACGTTGGACGCGGTGCCGCTGGCCACGCTGCCCACCAGCACCATGCCGGCGGACAGATCCGGCGGCATGCGGAACAGCATCGCCAGGAGCCAGGCCGCCAGCGGCATGATCAGATAATGCAGGAAGATGCCTGCCGCCACCGGGCCGGGGCGCGCCAGCACGCGTTTGAAGTCGTCGAGCCGCAGCGTGACGCCCATGGCGAACATGATCAGCATCAGCAGCGGGCTGACGTAGGGGCCGATACCGGTAAAGGTGGTCGGCGTGTAATAAGCGGCGACGGACAGCAGTATCGCCCAGAGGGGGAATAAGCGCGTGAGCAGTGCCAGCATGCAGGTTTTCCTTAGCCAGATTGAGAACGGCGGGTGTGGTTGTGTTTTTATTGCGGGCTCAACATGCTGAACCCCTGCAGGTTTTGAACGGATTTTTAGACGCAGGGGCGCAGCATGCTGCGCCCGCAATCAGGGATAATGACTTATTCGAACAGGTTGTGATGCAGGGTACGCACCACCTGCTCGGCTTCTTCGCCCGGCACCAGGAAGCACAGGTTATAGCTGCTGGCGCCGTAGCAGATCAGGCGGATATTGAACGGATCGAGCACGCCAAACACCTCTTTGCCCACGCCGCAGGCGCGCGACAGCTGGTTGCCGATGATCGCCACCAGCGCCAGGTTTTCTTCCACTTCCACCCGGCACAGCGACGACAGTTCGGTCAGCAGTGAGGTGGTCAGCAAGCTGCCGCCGACGGAGGTGGCGCCGGTGGTGTCCATGGTCAGCGCGATGCTGACTTCCGAAGTGGTGATCAGATCGACGGAGACATTATGGCGCGCCAGGATGTTGAACACCTCGGCCAGGAAACCGCGCGCGTGCAGCATGTTCAGGCTGTGCAGCGTCAGCAGCGTTTGCTTGCGGCGCAGCGCCAGCGCGCGGAACAGCGGCGGGTTCTCGGTGGTGTTGCACACCAGCGTGCCGCCGGCCGCCGGATCCTTGCTGGAGCCGACGAACACCGGAATATCGCTGCGCACCGCCGGCAACAGGGTGGCCGGATGCAGCACTTTAGCGCCGAAGGTGGCCATTTCCGCCGCCTCTTCGAAACCGATTTTGTCGATGCGCTTGGCCGCCGGCACCACGCGCGGATCGGTGGTGTAGATGCCCGGCACGTCGGTCCAGATATCCACCCGGCCGACGCCGAGCGCCTCGCCGAGCAGCGCGGCGGTATAGTCGCTGCCGCCGCGGCCGAGCGTGGTAGTGCGGCCTTTCGGCTCGCTGCCGATAAAGCCCTGGGTGACCACCAGCGCTTCCTGCAGGCGCGGCTGCAACTGCGACCGGGCCAGTTCGCTGAGCGCGGCGCTGTCCGGCACGGCGCGGCCGAAGTGATCGTCGGTGCGCATTACTTTGCGCACGTCGAACCATTCGGCCTGCACGTTGCGGGCGCGCAGGATTTCAACGAACAGCAGGGTGGACATCAGCTCCCCATGGCTGACCAGTTCGTCGGTCAACGCCGTCGAGGTGGCCAGCGACGCGGCCTCCGACAGCATGGCGATGTTTTCCAGCAGGCGGTCTATCTCGTCGCGGATCACCGCAGGCGCCGCGAGGCGATCGAGGATGGCGTACTGGATGCGACGAATTTCATCAAGCTGGTAGTTGCGTTTGTCGGCCTCGCAACCTTCGGCCAGGGCGACCAACAGGTTGGTGACGCCCGCCGAGGCGGACAACACCACCAGGCGGACCTGCGGATTGGCCAGCACGACGTCGGCGCTGCGGTTCATGGCTTCAAAGTCGGCGACGCTGGTGCCGCCGAACTTGGCTACCACGGTGGAATTCTGGGGTGCTGCTTGGTTCATCTAGAAACCTCGTGTCAGGGATGCCCGTTTGGGGCACTGTAATTCCATAGCCTTGGCACAAGGGGAGAGCGGTAAACAGGGGGCAGGCGTAGAGGTCAGGCTACGATACACCCAGAAGCGCCCCACCTTGTCGATCGCCCTGTGGCGATCCCCTGGTGACAACCCAGGGGATTCAGCCCCTGTAGTCGATACGATAATGGCCGGCCATTATCGTACCTCGGCGTCGCTCCCCCTCGGGTGCCGTCAACGGAGAAACGGCTCCTCTGACACTCTACCTGGGCGACGCGCCTCTTCTGGCTTGCGCACCGGGTGCGCAAGTAGGCTGTTAGGAATAGCCGGTTATCGCCATTCTGTCAACGTACAGACGGTGAGGGATTTTCATCTTGCACCAGCGCGATAAGCGTACAGGGCATCGCGGGCGTGGAACCGGCGCCAATCGGTTGCAGAGAACCGTCTTCCTTTTGGCTGAATAGCGGAATAACGCCCTGATGTTTCTCCAAATACTCCAGCCAACCGAAATTTTCGTTCAATTTGGTCGCTTTGATGGTGGCCCCTCTGGCGAGCAGGCTGCTCAGGCGGCCGTAGGTGGCTTCCTGATTAAATAAAATTTCATGCCGGCGGAAACGCGAACTTTCCGCGCTGGCGCCGCGCCCTTTCAGCGGCGCCCCCGAACGGATGGCGAACACGTGATCTTCGCCGAAGAGATGGCCGAAGTGGTAGACCGCCAGCGCGTTTTGGTGGCGATTGGGTGACAGCGCCAGCACCTGGGCGATATTGCTCAGATCGAGGTAGTTCTCGGCGTGTTCGGAGTAGGCGTGGCCATAGTAGGCCGGAATGCCGTCCATGCGCGCCTGACGGTAGTATTCCCAACTGCTGTCGGTGACGATCACCGGCACGTTCAGCTTGATCAGCGCCTGCGCCAGCATGCGCGCCACGCTGTTGGCGCCGACGATCAGCACGCCGCGCGGTTTCTGCTGCTGCACCCGCAGCCAGCGCGCCATCATGCCGCTGGTCAGGCTTTGCAACACCACGGTGCCGATGATGATGGCGAACACCACGGTCACCAGCCGGTCGGCGCCCTGATAGCCGCTGCGCTGCAGCGTCAGCGCGAACAGCGAGCTGACCGCCGCGGCGACGATGCCGCGCGGGGCGATCCAGCACAGCAGCAGCCGATCGCGCCAGTGCAGGGAAGAGCGCCAGGTCGACACCGCGATGCACAGCGGCCGGGCGATGAACTGCACCGCCAGCAGCAGCAGGAGCAGCGGCCAGCCCATGTGCCACAGCGCCTGGATGTCGAGCCGCGCCGCCAGAATGATGAACAGCGCCGAGATCAGGATCGCCGACAGCTCCTCTTTGAACGCCAGAATATCGCTGGTGTCCACGTCGCGCATGTTGGCCAGCCAGATGCCCATCACCGTGACGGTCAGCAGGCCGGATTCGTCGGCGATGGCGTTGGAAACGCCGAAGGCGGTCAGCATGATCGCCAGCACCGCCAGGTTCTGCAGATAGCGCGGCAGCCAGACGCGGCGCAGCGCCAGGCCGAGCAGATAGCCGAACAGCGCGCCGGCGATCAGGCCGACGGCGGCGGTCACGCCCAGCGTCCAAAACAGGTGGGTATAGGACTCCGCATTCTGCTTCAGCACGATAAACTCGAACACCAGCAGGGTGAAGATGGCGCCGACCGGATCGATGACGATCCCTTCCCAACGCAACACCTGGTTAATGTTGGCGTTCGGCCGCACCACGCGCATCAGCGGGGCGATCACCGTCGGCCCGGTCACTACCGTCACCGCGCCGATCAGCGCCGCCAGCTCCGGCGGGAAATCCAGCAGCCACCAGCTGGCGAGGCTGATGACCAGAAAGGTGACCAGCATGCCAACGGTGACCAGGTTGCGCACCACGCCGCCGAGGCCGCGTATCTCCTCGAAGCGCAGCGTCAGCGCCCCCTCGAACAGGATGATCGCCACCGACAGCGACACCAGCGGAAACAGCAGATCGCCGAACAGCAGATCCGGCTGCACCAGATGCACCGTCGGGCCGAGCACGATGCCGAACAGCAGCAGCGGCAAAATGGCCGGCAGGCGCAGCAACCAGGCCAGCCACTGCGCCAGCAGCGACGCCAGACCGATAAGCACCAACATGAGCGGGGCGGATAATTCCATAAGCGAGATCCCTTTCAAATGACGAAATAAGCGACGATGACACAGCCTGATGACAATTCGGCAACCCCGATAACAGGCTGTTAGCCAAAAGTATAGAGTGAAAGCTGAAACGAGGCGGCAATGCGTTGACAGTTAGCGCCTATCGCAAGAAAAGAGATCATAATCACAGTCGAACAGGCTACAATCGGACAAACGCGTCATTTTTATTCTCAAGCCTAAGAGTGTTGCTATGAAAAATATCAATCCTAGTCAAACCGCTGCTTGGCAAGCCCTGCAGCAACATTATGCACAGATGAAAGACGTACGGATCGCCGACCTGTTCGCCCAGGACAGCGATCGTTTCTCCAGGTTCTCCGCGACCTTCAACGACCAAATGTTGGTGGACTATTCCAAGAACCGCATCACGCAGGAAACCCTGGAGAAGCTGCAGGCGCTGGCGAAAGAAACCGATCTGCAAGGCGCCATCAAATCGATGTTCGCCGGTGAGAAAATCAACCGCACCGAAGATCGCGCGGTGCTGCATATTGCCCTGCGCAACCGCAGCAACAGCCCGATCCTGGTCGACGGCAAAGACGTGATGCCGGAAGTGAACGCGGTATTGGCCAAGATCAAACAGTTCTGCGCGCGCGTCATCGGCGGCGAGTGGAAAGGCTACACCGGCAAGCCGATCACCGACGTGGTGAACATCGGCATCGGCGGTTCGGATCTCGGCCCTTACATGGTGACCGAAGCGCTGCGCCCTTATAAAAACCACCTGAACATGCACTTCGTCTCCAACGTCGACGGCACCCACATCGCCGAAACGCTGCAGCCGCTGAATCCGGAAACCACGCTGTTCCTGGTGGCCTCCAAAACCTTCACCACTCAGGAAACCATGACCAACGCCCACAGCGCGCGCGACTGGTTCCTGAGCAGCGCCGCCGATCAACAGCACGTGGCCAAGCACTTCGCCGCGCTGTCCACCAACGGCAAAGCGGTGGCCGAGTTCGGCATCGATACCGACAACATGTTCGAATTCTGGGACTGGGTCGGTGGCCGCTACTCCCTGTGGTCGGCGATCGGTTTGTCGATTGCGCTGTCCATCGGTTATGACAACTTCGAGCAGCTGCTGAGCGGCGCGCACGCCATGGACAAGCACTTCGCCGAAACGCCGGCGGAGAAAAACCTGCCGGTGTTGCTGGCGCTGATCGGTATTTGGTACAACAACTTCTTTGGCGCCGAAACCGAAGCCATTCTGCCGTACGATCAGTACATGCACCGTTTTGCCGCTTACTTCCAGCAGGGCAACATGGAATCCAACGGCAAGTACGTCGATCGCAACGGCAACCCGGTGGATTACCAGACCGGTCCCATCATTTGGGGCGAGCCGGGCACCAACGGCCAGCATGCGTTCTATCAGTTGATCCACCAGGGCACCAAGCTGGTGCCGTGCGATTTCATCGCGCCGGCCATCAGCCATAACCCGCTGGGCGATCATCACGCCAAACTGCTGTCCAACTTCTTCGCTCAGACCGAAGCGCTGGCGTTCGGCAAGTCGCTGGAAGTGGTGGAAGCCGAGTTCGCGGCGCAGGGCAAAACTCCTGAGCAGGTCAAGCACGTGGCGCCGTTCAAGGTGTTTGAAGGCAACCGGCCGACCAACTCGATCCTGCTGCGCGAAATCACCCCGTTCAGCCTGGGCAGCCTGATCGCGCTGTATGAGCACAAGATCTTCACCCAGGGCGCGATCCTGAACATCTTCACCTTCGATCAGTGGGGCGTGGAGCTGGGCAAACAGCTGGCTAACCGCATCCTGCCGGAGCTGGCGGGCAGCGAGAAAATCAGCAGCCACGACAGCTCGACCAATGCGCTGATCAACCGCTTCAAGGAATGGCGCTAAGCGCCTGAGCTGAAGCCAATAAAAAACCCGCCGCGGCGGGTTTTTTTACGTCTGCAAAAAATTACAGGTTGATCGGCACTTCGAAGCTGATGCCTGCACCCACGTCATCGGCGGTGCTGTGATCGCTGTCGGTGTACCACAGGCTGGTATCGAACTTAACCTGAGAATCGAAGCTGTAACCCCAGCCGAGCTGAATGCCTTTCAGCGTATCGGAACGCGGGAACGCCCGGTTGATGGTTTGGTTGTTCGGGTTCACCTTGGCGTACACCAGACGGGTGCTCCAACGTTGGCCATCGTCCAGCACCATTTCCACGCGCCCGGACAGCATCTGGCCGTCGCCGCCCATCGCGTGGCCCAGCGGATAACCTTGCTGGTAGTAACCGCCCCGATAGATGTAGTGGTTGTACATCACGTTGTTGGCGTTGCCGTTAGAGCGGGTATCAGAACCTTCGATATGCCAGTTGATCGTGGTCGGGCCCCATTCCGGATGGCCTTCAAGCCCCAGCATGTAAGCGTTATGCGAAGGCAACATGCCTGCTTCATCTTCACCGGTGATCTGGCCATAAAAGCTGACCGGCATGCCGATGAGCGGCTGCAGCTTGAGTTTGAAGTCAAAACCGCCCAACTGGTTGCCCGGATCGTTTTTCGGATCGCCGGTGTTATCGTTGCCGGTTACGCCATCCCAGAAGGAACTCCAGGAGTGCGGACGGCCATCACCACCCCACATCATGACGCGTGAAGCGCCCAGCTCCAGAAAGTCGGTCGGCATCATGGTCAGGCGGCCACCGATCAGCTTGGTGTCCGGTACGGCTGCGTATTGCGACAGCTGGCCGGCGGACAGCTGGTATTGCCAGCGGCCGATCCACGACAGCCACGGGGTTTCAAACGGCGATTGGTCGGCGCGCTGCAGCATAAAGCCGGCCACCGGGCGCGCGGCGTCGGAGCGGATCAGACTGCCGTCGTAACCCGGGCCCCACCACTGGGAAACCTCGCCGAAGGAGAGCCATTGGTTCCAGATTTTCACTGCGCCGTAGGAGCCGTTCATGTTGAATTTGGAACCGTCGCTGACGCGCTGATCGCCTTCCACCGAGCCCTGCAGACGCACGTCCCAGAACTCGCCGTTGGCGCCGGCGCCGATGGTCAGGCGATCGTCGGCGTACTCGTTTTGGCCGAAGCCCTGCGGGGTGCCGGGTTTATCGGTCGACGCGTAACCGCTGACGCGGATGTTGGCTTTCAGAGCATCGACACGGCGCTGCACGCGGTCGATGACGTTTTTCTCGGTGTTGGTCACCGGCTTGGCCTGCGCGATAACGGAACTGATCTCTTCCTGACTCAGCGGCCAGGTGGACAGGCTGACGTTGATGACGCCGCGGTCAGACAACCAGGCGAGATCGTTACGCAGATCGTTGTCAGGGGCTACCAGGCCGGCGGCGTGGCCGGACAATGCACAGGTAAACAGGCCCGCAGCGACCAGTCCGTTAAGTTTAGCGCGCATAAAGAATTCCCTTGTTAATTCGAGGTTATTGGTTTTATGTAAAGATCTCTGTGACCCATGATAGTTGACATTTCGATTTGCTACAAATCTATAAGGCAGAAACATCTTATTATAACGTGATGAATTAAATGGGGTTTAAAGTGCTTTCACCTGGGACGGAATTTTTAGGACAATGCCTATATTGGCAGGGTTGAATCATATAAGCGGTATTCAGAGAGAGGTTTTATGGCAAAAACGTCGCGTTCGATCATGATAGCGAAGGGGCTGCAGCGAGTGCTGAACGTGGGCTTGTTGCTGCTGGCGGCAATTCTGGTGGTGTTTCTGGTCAAGGAAACCATCCATCTGGCGAAGGTGTTATTTATCAACAGCGAAGAGTCGTCTTCTTACCTGTTGATTGAAGGCATCGTGATTTATTTCTTGTACTTTGAATTTATCGCCTTGATCGTCAAGTATTTTGAGTCGGGTTATCATTTCCCGCTGCGCTATTTTATTTACATTGGCATTACCGCGATTATTCGTTTGATTATCGTGGACCACAAAAACCCCATCGATACCCTGATCTACGCCGCGGCGATATTGGTGCTGGTGGTGACGCTCTATCTGGCCAATACCGATCGGCTGAAACGGGAGTAGCGATAAAAATGGCGGCCAAAGGCCGCCAAAGACACAGGATATAATTACCCGTCGTCTTTCAAGCGACAGCGTTGTTGACTGCACTCGCTAACCCCAGTTACTTACTGAAGTAAGCGCCTGGGCTTAGCGAGCTGGTCGCCTCGCTGTAACTTGAAATCCATAGGGTAAAAGATAAGGAAAAACATCAAATGCACTGCAGTGGCACAAATTACCCCTTCACGCCGCCGGCCGTCAGGCCGCCCACCAGCCAGCGCTGCGCCAGCAGGAACACGGCGGTAATCGGTATCGCCGACAGCACCGCGGCGGCGGCGAAGTCGCCCCACAGGTAGTTCTGCGGGTTGAGATATTGCTGCATCCCCACCGCCAGCGTGTAGCTGTTCACATCGCGCAGCAGCAGCGACGCCACCGGCACTTCGGTGATGGCGGCGATAAATGACAGAATGAATACCACCGCCAGAATCGGCACCGACAGCGGCAACAGCACCAGACGGAATGCCTGCCACGGCGTGGCGCCATCCAGCGCCGCCGCTTCTTCCAGCGAATTGTCGATAGTTTCGAAATAGCCCTTGATGGTCCAGACGTGCAGCGCGATGCCGCCCATGTAGGCGAAAATCACGCCGCCGTGGGTGTTCAGGCCGATAAACGGAATGTACTGGCCCAGGCGATCGAACAGGGCGTACAGCGCCACCAGCGACAGCACCGCCGGGAACATCTGGAAGATCAGCATGCTTTTCAGCAACGTGCTCTTGCCGCGAAAACGCATGCGTGCGAAGGCGTAGGCGCAGGTGGTGGACAGCGTCACGATGCCGATGGCGGTGATCGCCGCGATCTTGATGGAGTTCCACAGCCACAGCAGCACCGGGAACGGCGGCGGCGTCACGCTGCCGTCGGCGTGGGTGACGCTGAAGCCAAGCGCCAGCCGCCAGTGATCCCAAGAGAGGGTTTCCGGTATCAGGCTGCCGGTGGCGAAGTTGCCGGAGCGCAGCGAGATGGCGACCACCATCAGCAGCGGAAACATGATCAGGGCGATAAAGCACAGCATCAAGATATGGGTGATCCACAGGCGCAGGCGCTGGGATTTGGGTTGAACCATGGCCATCGTTATTCTCCCTAATCAAAGTTCATCTTGCTGGCTTTCAAATTCAGGATCGCCAGCGCGCCCACCAGCAGGAAGATCAGCGTGGCGATGGCGGCCGCCAGGCCGAAGTCTTGTCCGCCGCCGCCTTCGAAGGCGATGCGGTAGGTGTAGCTGACCAGCAGATCGGTATAGCCGGCCGGCGTAGTGGTGCCGATCATGTCCGGGCCGCCGTTGGTCAGCAGCTGGATCAGCACGAAGTTGTTAAAATTGAAGGCGAAGCTGGCGATCATCAGCGGCGTCAGCGGCTTGATCAGCAGCGGTAAGGTGATGCGGAAGAAGTTTTGCCACGGGTTGGCGCCGTCCATCGCCGAGGCCTCGTACAGATCGTCCGGGATCGCTTTCAGCAGCCCCATGCACAGGATCATCATGTACGGGTAGCCGAGCCAGGTGTTGACGATCAGGATCATGCTCTTGGCGGTGAGCGGATCGCTGAACCAGGCGGGTTTGATGCCGAACAGATGGCTGAGCATCATGTTGATTTCGCCGAAGCTCTGGTTGAACAACCCTTTGAAGATCAGGATCGAGATGAACGACGGCACCGCATAGGGCAGGATCAGCAGCACGCGGTAGATCGCCTTGCCTTTCAGCGCCTCCCACTGCACCACGCAGGCCAGCACCATGCCGACCGCCACGGTGAGGATCACCGTCATCACCGAGAACACGATGGTCCAGATGAAGATCGATACGAACGGTTTCTTGATGCCCTCGTCCTGCAGCACCCGCAGGAAGTTTTTCCAGCCGGTGGTGACGGTATAGCCCGGGCTCAGGGTTTCCTGCGCCCAGCCGCCGTCGGCGTTGATCGCCTGATAGAAGCCGATGTCGCCGTTCGGCCGGTAGCGCACCTGGGTCTGGTTATTGGTCAGCGTACTGCCGTCTTTGTCCAGCGCATACAGCGGACGGGTGCCGGAGAACTGGCGCAGTGAACTCATGCGCAATTCACCGCCGTCGGGCAGTTGCGCCACCAGCTGGCTCAGCGCCTGCCGGTTCTGGGTGATCACCCGCAGCGTGGCGCGCTCGCCCTGCGGCGCGGCGCTCTGTGTGGTCAATGTCAGGGTTTGTGGCGCCGCGGCGTCGAGGCGGAAAGGCTCGGAGAGCAGCGGCTGTTCACTGTCCGGTGGCGTCAGCTGCAGGCGCCACTGCTGATTTTCCGCCGGGTAGAGGCCGAAGGTGAAGGTTTTGCCACTCTGGAACTGGCGTTGCATCAGCACCGATTGCGCGCGCTCAAAGGTCAGCTGGTTGGTGCTGCTGTAGTTGGTAAAGGCGATGGCGATGGTGCAGATCAGCGGGAACAGGACGAACAGCCCCATGCCGGCGATGCCGGGATACACATAGCGCCAGGCGTAGGCGCGGCGGTTGGCGAAGACGTAAAGCCCGGCGCTGACCAGGATCAGCGTCAGGATGGCGAACAGGTATTCACCCTGTGCATACATCAACACAATCAGGTAGCAGGTCACCAGGCTGAACAGGCCGACCACCAGCCATTTCAGCGCGTCGCTTTGCCACCACTTCGATTTTTTACGCGCGGGCGTCCCGGCGTGAGCGAATTGCATAGGGCGTTCCTTTCTGTGAAGCAACGGCGGAGCGCCACGGCGCCCCGCACGACGTCGTTACTTGGTGATACGGGTCTGTACGTCGTCCAGCGCGGCTTTCACCGTCTGACGGCCGCTGACGGCATTGATCACCGCGCTGCGTTCGGCGTACCAGAAGGCGCTCATCTGCGGGATGTTCGGCATGATTTCCCCGTTTTGCGAGTTCTGCATGGTGGCGGCGATCTTCGGATCTTTGGCCAGCGCTTCCTGATAGGACTTCAGCGCCACCGCGCCCAGCGGTTTGTCTTTGTTGACGTCCGCCAGCCCTTCGTTGGTCAGCAGGTAGTTCTCGAGGAACTCGGTCGCCAGCTCTTTATTCGGGCTGGCGGCGTTGATGCCGGCGGTCAGCACGCCGACGAACGGTTTGGACGGCTTGCCTTTGAAGGTCGGCAGCAGCGTCACGCCGTAGTTGATTTTGCTCTGCTCGATGTTGTTCCAGGCCCACGGCCCGTTGATGGTCATCGCGGTCTGGCCTTTGTTGAACGCGGCTTCGGCGATCGAGTAGTCGGTATCGGCGTTGATGTGTTTGTTTTTCACCAGATCGACGATGAACTGCAGGCCGGCCTGCGAACCGGCGTTGGCGACGCCGACATCCTTGATGTTGTATTTGCCGTTTTCATACTTGAAGGCATAACCGCCGTCGGCGGCGATGATAGGCCAGGTGAAGTAGGGTTCCTGCAGGTTCCACATGATGGCGCTCTTGCCGCCGGCGCGCAGCTGTTTGTCCAGCGCCGGGATCTCTTCCCAGGTCTTCGGCGGCTGTTTGACCAGGTCCTTGTTGTAAATCAGCGACAGCGCTTCGACGGCGATCGGATAGCCGATCAGCTTGCCGTCATAACGCACGGCGTCCCAGGTGAACGGGAACAGCTTGTCCTGGAAGGCTTTGGACGGGTGGATTTCGGCCAGCAGGCCGGACTGCGCATAGCCGCCGAAGCGGTCGTGGGCCCAGAAAATGATGTCAGGACCGTCGCCGGTGGCGGCCACCTGAGGGTATTTTTCTTCCAGCTTGTCCGGGTGCTCGACGGTGACCTTGATGCCGGTGTCTTTTTCGAATTTCTTGCCGACTTCCGCCAGGCCGTTATAGCCCTTGTCGCCGTTGATCCAGATAACCAGTTTGCCTTCCTCAATCTTGGCGAAGGCGGAAGAAGAGAGCACCAGGGTGGCCAGTGCCGAGAGCGCCAGCGTGCGGGCGAGGGTAATGCTGCGAGTCATAATCCAGTCCTTCTTTTTGTGGGCACATAAATCAAGGAGAGACGTTTCGCGGTAATAGTGGGTCACAACGCGACATATTCTCATCCTCCCCCCCTCTACGCCCCTGAGATGAGGAGTGTGATCCAGTTAACGTTGTGCTCTATTCTGTGGCGTCAGGCACAAAATAGGGGGGCGATTTTTGCCAGCCGGATCACAGATTTGCCTCAAGCGCGGAACTTCTCATCGCCGCGGTCGTTCTCTCATCCTCCCGCCTCCTCCCCCATGAAAAATCCTGTTACGGATGATTACCCTTTCCGGCGACTCCCGCACTATCGGCCCATCGATTTTTAACGCCACGCGCTGCAGGGATACCGGATTTATGACGTCAATGCCTATCGCCACTCAGCCCACCCTGTACCGGATCCATCCGGCCAGTTTCCGTGACGGAAACGGGGACGGCGTGGGCGACGCGCACGGCATGCTGGCGGCGCTGCCATACCTGAAAGCGCTGTCGATCGACGGCCTGTTGCTGCCGCAGACGTTGGCGCCGGAGGCCGAGGCGACGGTGACGGGCGAAGGGCTGACGCTGTGGTACGGCGATGACGCCAACCGCGTTCGCAATGCCGTCGCACCGCAGCGGTTCGCCCACGGCGCGCTGGCGCTCGACGTGATGCCGTTCAGCGCGGAAAAGCTGGTGGCGGTGCTGCACGCTCGCCGCGCCACGTTGGCGGACAGCCTGTGGAGCACCGGGGACGCCGATCAGCCAAGAGTGGTCAGCCGCTGGGGACAGGGCGACCTGCGTTCCGCCGCCGCCTTTTTGACGCTGTTGGCGATGTTGCCGGCGCCGATCTGCCTGTATCAGGGCGAAGAGCTGGGGCTGCCGCATGCCGCCGGCCTGCAGGATCCGCGCGGCGCGCAAACGCCAATGCCGTGGCATGAAGCCCCCGAACAGGTCACCGCCGGGGAGATCAGCTGGTATCAGCAGGTGGCGATCGAACACCGCGCATTGGCCATCAGCCGCCAACAGCACGACAGCCACTCCACCTTACGTTACTGCCAGGCGCTGTTGGCCCTGCGCCGTTCGCCGCTCATCCAGCGCGGCGAGCTGAACGCGGTCAGCCAGCGGGACGGCGTGGTGCGCTTACTTATTACCCATCAGGATCAATGCCTTGAAGCGCTGATAAACCTGCAGCCTTATACTCAGGCGGCCGCGCCGTCTGAGGCGACCTTGCCGTTGGTATGGCAGCACGGCGCGCAGCAAGAGGGTCATCAATGGGTTTTGGCGGGCTTTGCCTCCGCCATTTTCACACGACATGTTAACTGCGAAAGCAGGGGAGTAACGCATGGCTAGCGTGACACTGCGCAGCGTTTATAAGGCCTTCGGTGAGGCCGTGATTTCCAAAGACGTCAATCTGACTATCGAAGACGGCGAGTTTGTGGTGTTTGTCGGGCCGTCGGGCTGCGGCAAATCGACGCTGCTGCGCATGATCGCCGGGCTGGAGGACATCACCTCCGGCGACCTGCTGATCGGCGAGAAACGTATGAATGAGGTGCCGCCTTCCGAGCGCGGCATCGGCATGGTGTTCCAGTCCTACGCGCTGTATCCGCACCTGTCGGTGGCGGACAACATGTCGTTCGGCCTGAAGCTGGCCGGCGCCAAGAAAGCGGAAATCAATCAACGGGTGAACCAGGTCTCCGAGGTGCTGCAGCTGGCGCACCTGCTCGATCGGCGGCCGAAGGCGCTGTCCGGCGGGCAGCGTCAGCGTGTGGCGATCGGCCGCACGCTGGTGGCCGAGCCGGACGTATTCCTGCTCGACGAACCGCTGTCCAACCTCGATGCCGCGCTGCGGGTGCAGATGCGCATCGAGATCTCCCGTCTGCACAAGCGCCTGCAGCGCACCATGATTTACGTCACTCACGATCAGGTCGAAGCGATGACGCTGGCCGACAAGATCGTGGTGCTCGACGCCGGTCGCGTGGCGCAGGTCGGCAAGCCGCTGGAACTGTACCACTACCCGGCCAACCGCTTCGTCGCCGGGTTCATCGGCTCGCCGAAGATGAACTTCCTGCCGGTCAAGGTCACCGCGGCGGAGCCGCGACAGGTGCAGGTCGAACTGCCCAACCGCCAACTGGTCTGGCTGCCGGTGGAAGGCGCGGGCGTTCAGCCCGGCGCCAACCTGTCACTGGGCATTCGCCCCGAACATCTGCTGCCCGGCGAAGCCTCTGAAGTGCGGCTTACCGGCGACGTACAGGTGGTGGAGCAGCTCGGCAACGAGACGCAAATCCACATCCAAATCCCGGCCATCCGTCAAAACCTGGTGTACCGCCAGAACGACGTGGTGCTGGTAGAAGAAGGTGCCACATTCGCCATCGGCCTGCCGCCTCACCGCTGCCATCTGTTCCGTGAAGACGGTACGGCATGTAAACGGCTGCACCAGGAGCCGGGCGTTTAAAGCATCAAAGTCGGTATAACAGGAGAATAATGATGACTACTCTGCGCAAACTTCCTCTGGCACTGGCTGTCGCCGCCGGTGTTCTCTCTACTCAGGCGCTGGCCGTGGATTTCCACGGTTACGCCCGTTCCGGCATCGGCTGGACCGGCAGCGGCGGTGAGCAACAGTGCTTCAAGGCCACCGGCGCCGCGAGCAAATACCGTCTCGGCAACGAATGCGAAACCTACGCCGAACTGAAACTGGGGCAGGAAGTGTGGAAAGAAGGCGACAAGAGCTTCTATTTCGACACTAACCTGGCCTATTCGGTCTCGCAGCGTTCCGACTGGGAAGACGTGACGCCGGGCTTCCGCGAAGTGAACGTGCAGGGTAAAAACCTGATCGAGTGGCTGCCGGGCTCCACGCTGTGGGCCGGTAAGCGTTTCTATCAGCGTCATGACGTTCACATGATCGACTTCTACTACTGGGATATCTCCGGCCCGGGCGCCGGTCTGGAAAACATCGATCTGGGCTTCGGCAAGCTGTCCGCCGCCGTGACCCGCAACTCCGAATCCGGCGGTTCTTACGGCTATCTGGATAACGAATGGAAACAGCGTCCGACCGTCAACGACACTTTCGACCTGCGTCTGGCCGGCCTGGAGTTGAACCCGGGCGGCACCCTGGAGCTGGGCGTGGACTACGGCCGCGCCAATGCGCAGGATAACTACCGCCTGGCCGACGGCGCCAGCAAAGACGGCTGGATGTTCACCGCGGAACACACGCAGAGCATCCTGAACGGTTACAACAAGTTCGTGCTGCAGTACGCCACCGACTCGATGACCTCGCAGAACAACGGCCGCAACGAAGGCGCCACCATCGATAACAACGGCAAGATGATCCGCGTGCTGGATCACGGCGCCATCGATTTCAACGATCAATGGGCGCTGATGTATGTCGCCATGTTCCAGGACATCGACCGCGACAACAACAACGGCACCACCTGGTACACCGTGGGCGTGCGCCCGATGTACAAATGGACGCCGATCATGAGCACCTTGCTGGAAGCCGGCTATGACAACGTCAAGTCCCAACGCACCGGCGATCGCAACGGCCAGTATAAAGTGACCCTGGCGCAGCAATGGCAGGCGGGCAACAGCATCTGGTCGCGTCCGGCCATCCGCCTGTTCGCCACCTACGCCAAGTGGGATGAGAAGTGGGGCTACGCCACCGGCGATGACACCGGGTATAACGCCGGCACCGCTTACAACGACACCAGCATGCATACCTTCAGCCGCGGCAAGGATGACGAAGTCACCTTCGGCGCCCAGATGGAAATTTGGTGGTAACGACAGGACGGGGAGGGCCGCCGGCTCTCCCCCAACCGCATTCGCCGCGGCCCGATCTCTTGCCTGATCCGCCGCGGTGCTGAAAGAGGATATAACGATGAAAAAGAATCTGCTGTCACTCTGCCTGTCGCTGGCGCTGACCGTCGGCGTGCCTTTGGCGGCCAATGCCGATACGCCAGCCAACGTTTCCGTCGCGCCGGCCATCAGCGCCGCCACGCTGCAAAGCCTGCCGTGGCAGCCGCTGCAGCCGCCGGTGTCGCAAGAAGTGAAGCTCGACGCCGTCAGCCCGCAGCTCAATCAGGGCGAGATCCAGGGGGCGATCGCCGCCTATACCCTGCCGGCCGATCGCGGTTCGCTGGAAGTGACGCTGAGCAGCCTCGCCAAAAACAATTCGCTGTACGCGCCGAGCGTGCTGGTGCTGGATGAGCATTTGCGCCCGGCGGCATATTACCCGAGCAGCTATTTCCCGTATCAGCCGCCGGGGGCGATGTCCTCCGATCGTCTCGAAGGCACGCTGAAGCTGACGCCGGCGCTCGGTCAAAAACAGATTTACCTGCTGGTGTACACCACCCGTCAGGATTTGGCGAAAACCACGCAGCTGACTAACCCGGCCAAGGCCTACGCGCAGGGCGTGGGTAACGCGGTGCCGGATATCCCGGATCCGATCGCCGGCCACGCGACGACCGGCACGCTGAAGCTTAAGGTCACCGCGGAACAGGGCACCGGCAACGTGATGATCGGCATGCTGCAGCCTGCGCCGACCGTGGCACCGGTGGTGGTGGGATCAACCGCACCGGCCGCCGTGGCGGCGCCGGCACCGACCCCGGAGAAACCGGCGGAGCCGATGCTCAACGATACCGAAAGCTACTTCAATAACGGCATTAAGCAGGCGGTGAAGGCGGGCGATATCGACAAGGCGCTGAAGCTGATGAATGAGGCCGAGAAGTTGGGCTCGACCACTGCGCGTAAAACGTTTATCAGCAGCGTTAAAGGCAAGGGGTAACACCCGGCGCTGCCGATGCTGGCTCGATGATTGGTGCGCCTTGGCGCACCTTTTTTCATCCGCGCGCCAGCGTTGCGCCGATCAGCGTCAGCAGACGGGGGTTGTCCACCTGCTGCATGATGCGCACCGGCTTGCCCTGCGGCGGCGGCAGGCCGACCGTCAGGCGCAGGCTGTCCGGCCGCCAACGGCGTGAGCTGCCGCGCGTCAGCGCCCCTTCCAGCGCCACATCCACATGGAACATTTCGGTCGTGACCAACTGCGGTTCCAACAGCCAGGCGATCACCAGCGCATCATGGATCCAGCAGCCCGGCAGGCGCCGCGTATGGCGCGAATAGTCGATCCACGGCTGCGTGGTGGCGCGCAAATAGCGGCACAGCGGCGTATCCGGCTGGGTCAGTGCGGCCAGATCCGCCTGGGTCAGCATGGTCTGGGTGGTGACGTCCAGCGGGGCCAGCGTGATATTGGCGCCGCTGTTCAACACCAGCCGCGCCGCTTCCGGATCCAAACCAAAATTGGTGTCCTTGATGTATCCTTCGACGTTGAACACGCCGCCCATGATCACGATCTCTTTCACCGCCTGCGCCATCTGCGGGTAAAGCTGCATGGCGTGCGCAACGTTGGTCAGCGGGCCGATCGCCGCCAACGTGATCTCGCCGGGATGCCGGCAGATCAGTTCGCCGATGGCGATGGCGGCGTCCGGTGCGGGCGCGTTGGCCAGCGAGGGCGCGGGCAAGTCGCGCCACAGCGCTGCCAGCTTGGGATCGGCGATTGGGCGGTCCAGATGAGCGCGCCATGGCTCCGGCGGCTCGCTCAGGGCGCGCGCCGCGCCGAGGGCGACCGGCACCTGGTAGCCGCTTTGCGCCAGCAGATCGGTGGCGACGGCGAAGCCCACTTCGCGCGGGGTATTGCCGGCCACGATGCTGATCAGCTCCAGCTGCAGCTGCGGTTTGGCCGCCAGCGCCAGGGCCAGCGCCAGACCGTCGTCGACGTTGGCGCCGGGAACGCCGTTACCGGGATCGCAATCAATGATTAAACGCATAGTAAGGTGTCCTGAAAATCCGCTAACAGCCGCATGAATGGCGGATGCGCAGTTGAAAAGCGAATTCATGCAGCTCGGCGGGCGCGGCGCCGGCGGCCAGCATGGCGATGGCCCGCTTGGCCATGGCGTCGATCGGCTGCTCGACCGCGCTGAGCGGCGGCACGCTGAATTCGGATTGCTGCGTGCCGTTAAAACAGATCAGCGCCAGATCGTCCGGCGCGCGCAGCCCATGTTCCGCCAGCGCCGACAGGCAGCCGAGCGCCTGCTGCTCGTTGGAGGTGAAAACGGCGCGTGGGCGCGGGCCTTGCACCATGCGCTGGGTGGCCTGGTAGCCGCCCTGGCGGGTGTAGGGGACCTCGAAAATCCACTCGTCGCGCGGCGCGATGCCCGCCTCCAGCAGCGCATCGCGCCAGCCGTTCAGGCGATCCTGCGCGTTGAGCATGGTTAGCGGGCCGATAAAAATGCCGATGTCGCGATAGCCATGCTGCAGCAGATGGCGGGTCGCCTGGCAGGCGGCGTCGCGCTCGTCGACGCGGATGGCGCAGACCCCGGCCTGGCTGTCGATGGTATCTATCATCACGCAGGGCGTGCCGGAGGCGCGGATCAGCTCGAACCACGGATGGCGATCGACGCTGGTGTACAGCAGGCCGTCGACCTGGCGGCGCAGCAGGTTGTTGATCAGCTCATACTCGCGCTGCCGGTCGTCGCCGGCGTCGCCCAGCAGCAGCACGCGGCCGCGGCTGAAGGCCTCTTGCTGCAGCGCCCGCGCCAGCGTGGCGAAGAACGGATTGGAAATATCCGGCACCACCAGCCCATAGGTTTGCGTGCTGCCGGAGGCCAATGCCCGCGCGATGTCGTTCGGCCGGTAGCCGGTCTGCTCGATCGCCGCCAGCACGCGCAGCCGGGTGGCTTCCGCCACCGGGCGCGGGCCGTTGTTGATCACGTAGCTGACCACGGCGACGGAGGTGCCCGCTATGCGAGCCACGTCGGCGCGGGTAACGCGGCGCGCGGAGTGATTATCCAAATTGAGGTCCTGTTCGCCTTCCCGCTACGCGGCATCCTGCGGCAGGTTGAGATCGCGGCCGCGGGTTTCGGGAGCAAAGAAGGTGGTGATTAAGCCGATGGCCGCCATTACAACAAAATAGCAGGCGACAGGCCACCAGTGACCGAAACCGGACAGCAGCGCGGTGGCGATCAGCGGCGCGGTGCCGCCGGAGAGGATCGACCCAAGCTCCTTGGCGAATGCCATTTTGGAGTAGCGGTTCTTCACGCCGAACAGTTCGACGCCATAGGCCGCCTGTACGCCGAAGATCCCCAGCGATGCGATGCACATGCCGACCACGATCACCGAGATGACGATCGCCGGCTCACGGCTGTCGAGCAGCCAGAACGCCGGGAAAGCGTACAGCACCAGCAGCAGGCAGAACCACCGGTAGGTGATGCGGCGGCCGAAGCGATCGGAGAGCCAGCCGGCCAGCGGGATCACCAGAAAACCGCACAGTGAGGCGATCAGCACCGCCAGCGCCGGCACTGATTTATCGACCATCAGCACCTTGGCGACATAGCCGACGATAAAGCCCTGGCACAGGTAGGAGGGGCCGTTTTCGCCGATGCGCAGGCCGAGCATCACCCAGAACGCCTTGGTGCGTTGCAGGTAGCTGCGTGAGTCCGGCGCGGCCTGGGCGGCGTCCAGCATGCGCTGGTGGTTTTGCTGCAGCTCGCGTTCGAACACTGGCGTTTCCCGCACGTGGCGGCGCAGGTACAGCGCCGCGCCGGCGATCAGAATGCTGGCGAGGAACGGAATGCGCCAGCCCCAGCTCATCAGATCTTCCTTGTCGAGCTGTAGCACCAGCAGCCACACCAGCGACGCCAGCAGGGTGCCGCTGTTGGAGCCGATGGCGATGATCGACGCGACCAGCCCGCGCCGCTTGGCCGGCGCGTATTCCGCCAGCATCACCGCCCCGCCGGACAGCTCCGCACCGGCGCCGAACCCCTGCGCGAAGCGCAGGATCACCAGGCAGGCGGGCGCCCAGACGCCGATTTGCGCATAGGACGGGATCAGACCGATCAATGTGGTGGAGAGGCCCATCAGCGCCACGGTGGTGATCAGCACCACGCGGCGGCCTTTGCGGTCGCCGATCCAGCCGAACACCAGCGCGCCGATCGGCCGCGCGACGAAGCCGACGGAGTAAGTGGCGAAACTGGCCAGCAGCGCCACCAGCGGCGTGGCTTCGGGGAAGAACACGTCGCCGAACACCATGCCGGCCGCCAGGCCGTACAGCGCGAAGTCGACGTATTCCATGGCGGTGCCGAGCCAACAGGAGAAGGTGGCGCGCCAAAATTGGCTGCGCCCCTCTTTGGTTGCCAGGCGTTCATCGGCCGCCAGCGCGGCGTCGGCGGTCTGTGAAGGGGCAAGCGTTGTTTCGCTCATGGCAGTGCTATCCTCTTTTGTTCTGCGCCTGGAGGGGCGCGGTTAAAGATGGTTTCCCTGGTGCCGGCAACAAAGGTGTGCCGACAAATCATGTCGGACGCATGGCGATTCAACGCTGCCGTATCAGGGTATCTACGCGCGTAGATAACACAACGCGAGGAAGCTGAAACTTTGCGGGCGATCACAGAATCGTCAGTGCGCCGGGAAATGAAGATAGAGAATGCGGATGGCAAAAAGATGACAGAACCCCGGTTTTTCCGGCCGACAGACCTGCCGTTTTCGCCACGAATCAGCCTGCCGCTTTCGCATTTCTGCGCTACAATGGGGGCCTGTTAACAGTTTGTATCGTCTGGCGCGCCGTACCGGCTGCGGTTCAGGCGAGGAGTAAAGCAATGTCTGGCATCAGGGATTCCATCCTGCCGCCGCTGGAGTGGTTATCCGAACAGGATCCTCCGGCGCCCGCCGCCGTCAGCGACTGGCTGATGGAGTTAGGCTCCATGACCCGCCGATTTGAACGCCATTGCGCCCAGGTGCGCGTTGAACCGCAGCGCGAATGCTTCGTCACGCGCGAGGCGCTGGGCGACGAGGCGAACCACCTGCCCGACAGCCCGCGCTATTGGCTGCGCGAAGTGGTGCTGCTGGGCGACGGCCAGCCCTGGCTGCTGGGGCGCACGGTGATCCCGGAACATACGCTGACCGGCCCCGATCAGGCGCTGGTGGATCTGGGCACGCTGCCGCTGGGGCGCTATCTGTTCAGCAGCGGCGATCTGACTCGCGACTATATCCATATCGGCCGACAGGACGCGCTGTGGGCGCGTCGTTCACGGCTGCGGCTGGCGGGCAAACCGCTGCTGCTGACTGAACTGTTTTTACCGGCTTCACCGCTGTATTCAGCGGTTCCTGCATAAGAGAGGAGAACAAGACGTTGGAGGGAAGCGTGACTCAAAGTAAATGGCGGGCTTACAGCCATTTGATGCGCATTGATAAACCGATCGGCACGCTGTTACTGTTGTGGCCGACGCTGTGGGCGCTGTGGCTGGCCGGGAAAGGCGTGCCGCCGCTGTCGATTCTGGTGGTGTTCGTGCTCGGCGTGTTCCTGATGCGCGCCGCCGGCTGCGTGGTGAATGACTACGCCGATCGCGCGGTGGACGGCTACGTAAAGCGCACCGCCGGGCGGCCGATGCCGAGCGGCCGGGTGAGCGCGAAAGAGGCCAAAGTGCTGTTCGTGGTGCTGGTGCTGATTTCGTTCTGCCTGGTGTTGACGCTGAATGCGATGACCATCTGGCTGTCACTGGCGGCGCTGGCGCTGGCCTGGGTGTATCCGTTTATGAAGCGGGTGACCAACCTGCCGCAGTTCGTACTGGGCGCCGCGTTCGGCTGGGGCATTCCGATGGGCTATGCGGCGGTCAGCGAATCGTTGCCGCTCAGCTGCTGGCTGTTGCTGCTGGCGAACATCTGCTGGACGGTAGCCTATGACACGCTGTATGCGATGGTCGATCGCGACGATGATCTGAAAATCGGCATCAAGTCCACCGCCATCCTGTTCGGGCGTTATGACAAGCTGATCGTCGGGCTGTTGCAGTTCGCGACGTTGTTGCTGCTGGCGTGGGTTGGTTATCTGGCGCAGCTCGGCGGCGCGTTTTACTGGTCGCTGTTGCTGGCGGGCGCGCTGTTCATTCACCAGCAGAAGCAGATCGCCGGGCGCGAGCGCGAAGCCTGCTTCAAGGCCTTCCTGCAGAACAACTATGTCGGGCTGGTGGTGTTTATCGGCATCGCGCTGAGCTATCTGCCGGCGTAACGGTTTCCTGCAGCAAGAAAAAAGGCACCCCAAGGGGTGCCTTTTGTGTTTTCGCGCCGGGCGAAATCACTCGTCTTTCTCTTCTTCCGCATCGGTTTGCGGCAGAGCGTTAGTCTCTTCCGGCATGTTGACGCTTTCGATGGTCAGCTTGATTTCCGGCGTGATCAGATCGCTCAGCATGCTGTACACCTCGAGGGTGTGTTCGCGGATCGCATCGCCGCTGTCGTTGATGTAGCCTTCTTCACGCAGCGTCGCCACCAGGGTGGAGAACACCGCCTTGTCGAAGAACTCCGGCGCGTTGATGCCGTGCAGCACCGACAGACGCTGCGCCATGATGCGGCTCTCTTTTTCCAGCGCGCCGCGGTTGATGCTCGGGTTGGCGCTGAGGATCGACATGGTGATGGCGTAGCGTTGCAGGGTTTCGCGCACCCCGGCGGCCAGCAGCTGCAGCGGGCGAATGCGCGCCGGGTTGAGCACCAGATCGTCGCCTTTGTCGCAGATCAACTGTTGACGGATCAGCTCGTCGATCATCGGCCGCAGCACGTCCGGCAGCTGTTCCTTGTCGTTATGCAGGAACAGCTCGGCTTTCAGCATCGGGTAGATCATGCCGATCTGGCGCAGCAGTTCGGCGCGCGATACCCGGCGGTGATGCATCACGATGCTGGCGATCAGCGACGGCAACACCAGCAGGTGGTGGATGTTGTTGCGGTAATAGGTCATCAGCACCGCCTGTTCGCGCGGCAGAATGATGATGTCGCCGATGTTGTCCTTTTCCACCTCGAACTTGTTCATGTTCAGCGCGTGATCCAGCAGCTCGTCCGGCGTTTGTGTCGGTACGGTGACGTCATGCGCGTAAGGCGCGTTGCGCATCAGCTGCAGGTAGCACTCGAGCTGTTCGACCAGCTGTTCGCGGGTCAGCGAACGCTGACGCGAGGCCAGCAGCGCGGTGGAACACAGGTTCATGGCGTTGGCCGCGGCGGCATTGTTGATGCGCACCATGATCTGGCCGGCCAGATCGTTGACCGTCGGCGTCAGCCAGCTTGGACGCTGAGCTTCGATCGGATCGATCGACTCGCGCCACTGCGGCACGTTCTGGTTGAGGTAAGCTGTCAACGGCAGCGGTTCGCCGAAGTTGACGTAACCCTGACCCAGGTTGCGCAGCTTGCGCAGGCCGCGCAGCATCTGCGGCAGGCTCTCTTTTTCCTTGGTGGCGCCGCGCAGCTCTTTGGCGTAGGTACCCACTTCCATCACGTGCTCGTAACCGATGTAAATCGGCACCAGCGTGATCGGACGGGTGCCGCCGCGCAGCATCGCCTGAATGGTCATCGACAGGGTGCCGGTCTTCGGCTCCAGCAGGCGCCCGGTGCGGGAACGGCCGCCTTCCACGAAGTATTCCACCGAGTAACCGCGGGTGAACAGCTCGCCGAGGTATTCGCGGAACACCGTCGAGTACAGCTTGTTGCCCTTGAAGGTGCGGCGGATGAAGAACGCGCCCAGGCGGCGGAAGATCGGGCCGGCCGGCCAGAAGTTGAGGTTGATGCCCGCAGCGATGTGCGGCGGCACCAGGCCCTGGTGATACAGCACGTAGGACAGCAGCAGATAGTCCATGTGGCTGCGGTGGCAGGGCACGTAGACGATCTCGTGGCCGTCCTGCGCCAGCTGGCGCACGCGCTCGGCGTTGGTGACGTTGATGCCCTGATACAACCGGTTCCAGGTCCAGCTCAGCACGCGGTCGGACAGACGCACGGTTTCGTAGGAGAAGTCGGCGGCGATCTCTTCCATCAGCGCGATGGCGTTCTGCTGGGCCTTCTCGTGCGAGATCTTCTTGCTGCGCGCTTCGTCCTCGACCGCTTTTTCGATCGCTTTGGACGCCAACAGCTTGTTGAACAGATCCTGACGGGCCGGCAGGCTTGGGCCCACCGCGGCCAGGCGCTGACGCGAGAAGTGCATGCGCGCCACGCGCGCCAGTTTCTGCGCGATGGTTTTATCCGTGCCGTGTTCGGTCGCCATACGGCGCAGCGACACGGTGTTGGAGAAACGCACGAAGCTGTCGCGGCCGAGCCACAGCACGGCGAAGAACTTCTGCACGCCGTTCAACAGACGCAGGTGCGGCGTGCCGTGGCCTTCGCGGCCCGGCGAGCGGCCGAACATGACCGAAACCGGCAGCATCTGAATGTCGAGATCCGGGTTGCTGCGATGCAGATCCAGATAGTCGTGGAACAGCTTTACCGACTCTTCTTTCGGGGTGTAGTAGCGGAACACGCGCGGGCCGTCGTGAATGAACACGTAGCTCGGCAGCACGGTGCCGTCGATCTCCAGCGAGTTGAGCGGATCGGGCAGATCCTGCGCCAGGCACTGGGTGCGCAGCGTCAGCAAATCCGCCTTGGAATTGTAAGGTAAAACATACAAAATCGGCCGTGAGGGATCCAACCCTAGCTCGGTAACCGGATCTGAAGGGATGACCTTACTTCTTACCAACAATTTAAGTGGTAAATTCAATATTTTATAATAAATTTTACGCCAACCTGACATAACAACGTGAAGCCTCTTGTTAGCAATGCGCCGCAAGCATACCAGAAACCGGGTAGCAGATCTGTGGTGTTCGAAAACCGAGAGCCGTCAGCGCCGACTGTTCTAGACTCTTTTTATTATGACCGACCTCTGAGAAAGGCACGAAAACATGGCAAACCAAGCAACCGGACTGACCCGCATCATCAAGGCCGCCGGCTATTCCTATAAAGGGCTATCCGCCGCCTGGCAGCACGAAGCGGCTTTCCGCCAGGAACTGGTGGTCACCCTTCTGGCTATCATACTGGCTGTCTGGCTGGATGTGGGTGCGATAGCGCGCATTTTATTGATCGGATCGGTAGCGCTGGTGATGATCGTCGAGATCCTGAACAGCGCGATCGAGGCGGTGGTGGATCGCATCGGCAGCGAACATCACGAGCTGTCCGGGCGGGCCAAGGACATGGGATCGGCGGCGGTGTCGCTGGCGATCGCGCTGGCGCTGTTCGTTTGGGGCACGGTCCTATGGCAGCATTTCGGCTGACGAAAAGCGCCTACTGACTGATTTTTATTTATTCTTCGGTTCCCAATCCGCGCTTACCTGTATATACTCACAGCAAGACTGTATAAACAAACAGGGGGCGGAATGAAAGCACTAACTACCAGACAGCAAGAGGTCTACGATCTGATTCGCGAGCACATTTCGCAAACGGGCATGCCGCCAACGCGTGCCGAGATCGCGATGCGTCTGGGGTTCCGTTCGCCTAACGCCGCCGAAGAACACCTGAAGGCGCTGGCACGCAAAGGCGTGATCGAAATCGTCTCCGGTGCCTCGCGCGGTATCCGTCTGCTGATGGAAGAAGAAGAAGGGCTGCCGCTGATTGGCCGCGTTGCCGCCGGCGAGCCGCTGCTGGCGCAGCAGCACATCGAAGGGCACTACCAGGTGGATCCTTCCCTGTTTAAACCGAGCGCCGATTTCCTGCTGCGGGTGAACGGCATGTCGATGCGCGACATCGGCATTCTGGACGGCGATCTGCTGGCGGTGCACAAAACGCAAGACGTGCGCAACGGCCAGGTCGTGGTCGCGCGCATCGAAGACGAAGTGACGGTCAAGCGCTTGAAAAAGCACGGCAACGTGGTTGAACTGCTGCCGGAGAACAACGAATTCCAACCGATAGTGGTCGATCTGCGTCAGCAGAATTTCACTATCGAAGGGCTGGCGGTCGGCGTGATCCGCAACGGCGACTGGATTTAATCGCCGGCCCATCACCGCCGCTCCCTGTATCAATCGCCCCTGTTTTGGGGCGTTTTTGTTTCTGACTTCGCCCTTTGTCACTCAGTCACAGGAACATCCCATCATGCGCCTGATTTCCGCCTTCACCAGCGACACCGATAAAGCCCTGTGGCGTCTCGCCCTGCCGATGATCTTCTCCAATATTACCGTGCCGCTGCTCGGGCTGGTGGACACCGCGGTGATAGGCCACCTCGACAGCCCGATCTACCTGGGGGGCGTGGCGATCGGCGCGGTGGCGACCAGCTTCCTCTTCATGCTGCTGTTATTCCTGCGCATGAGCACCACCGGCCTCGCGGCGCAAGCGCTGGGGGCACAGAACCCGCAAGCGCTGGCGCGCGCCTTTATGCAACCGCTGCTGCTGGCGCTGTTGGCCGGGGGGGCGATCGTCCTGTTGCGCTACCCGCTGATCGAACTGGCGCTGCGGATCGTCGGCGGCGATGGCGAGGTGCTGGAACAGGCGCGGCGTTTTCTTGAGATCCGCTGGTTGAGCGCGCCGGCGGCGCTGGCCAACCTGGTGCTGCTGGGCTGGCTGCTCGGCGTGCAGTACGTGCGGGCGCCGGTGATCCTGCTGATCGTCGGCAACCTGCTGAACATCGTGCTGGATATCTGGCTGGTGATGGGCCTGGGCTGGAACGTGCGGGGGGCGGCGGCGGCAACCGCCATCGCCGAATACGCTACGCTGCTGCTCGGCCTGTGGTTGGCGTGGCGGGTGATGCGCCTGCGCGGTATTACCCTGCAGATGCTGCGCCAGGCCTGGCGTGGCGATCTGCGTCGCCTGCTGGCGCTCAACCGCGACATCATGCTGCGTTCACTGTTGCTGCAACTGTGCTTTGCGTCGTTGACCATTTTCGGCGCTCGCCTGGGAAGCGAGGTGGTGGCGGTCAATGCGGTATTGATGAATCTGCTGACGTTCACCGCCTATGCGCTCGACGGTTTTGCTTATGCGGTGGAGGCTCATTCGGGCCACGCCTACGGCGCCCGGGACGACAGCCAACTGCGCAAGGTGTGGCACGCGGCCTGCAGGCAGGCAGGGCTGGTCGCGTTGGCCTTCGGCCTGGCGTATGCCGTTACCGGCCAGCAGATCGTGGCGGCATTGACCTCTTTGCCGGAACTGCGTGCGTTGGCCGCCCATTATTTACCCTGGCAGGTCATTCTGCCGCTGGTCGGGGTGTGGTGCTATTTGCTGGACGGCATGTTTATCGGCGCCACGCGCGGCGCTGAGATGCGTAACAGCATGGCGGTGGCCGCTGCGGGATACGGTCTGGCGCTGTTCAGCGTGCCGCTGCTAGGCAACCACGGGCTCTGGCTGGCGCTGGCGGTGTTTCTGGCGCTGCGCGGCCTGGCGTTGGGCTGGATTTGGCACCGTCATCAGGTGCGCGGCAGTTGGTTTGCTGCACGCTAGGTCGAACGCTTTGTTGGGTTATTTATTAATTTATCTTATGTTTTGCTCATATTTGCTTACATGTTTTTAGTCCAGATTCGTTCGCGTTAGCTCGTTGTTTGTTGGCGTTTTTTGTTTTTATTGTGTTTTTTAATGGTTTTTTATTCTGCAAACTGGCTTTTTTATTTCCATTTTTAACTAGAATGAATCATGTGGCTGGTAAATGAAGGGGAGCGTTGCTTCTTAAGGTGAAGGGAGCATCAGCCAGAAAAGTTTCTGGTTAACCCCGGCCGGCGACAGGGATCACTGATTCACCACAGGTTAACGGAGAGACTATGAATAAAGATCAAGCCGACGGTAACTGGAAGCAGCTGAAAGGCAAAGTGAAAGAGAAATGGGGCAAGCTGACCGATGACGATCTGACGGTCATCGAAGGGAAACGCGAACAGCTGGTCGGCAAAATCCAGGAGCGCTACGGTTACCAGAAAGAGGCGGCCGAAAAAGAGGTGAAAGCCTGGGAAGATCACACCAAACACCGCTGGTAATCTGCAGGGCCGCCATTGAAGGCGGCTTGCACAGCGCAGGCCGGCGTCGCTCCATCCTCTGGCGCTCCGGCCGCAGGTACAGGGAGGTACCTGATTTTGTCTTACTTCTTCTTGATGGCGATGCTGTGATCGTGTTCGGCGCAGTCATGCTTGCTGTCGCAAGCTTCAACTTCCACGCAGCCGGCGCACAGACCGTGCGCTTCCACTACGCTGTGCCGCAGCGCAAATCCGGCCTCCTGAGCCAGCTTTTGCAGCGTTTCCTCTACGCCTTCAGTGGTGCGTTCGGTCACCTGGCCGCAGCGGTCGCAGATAAACAGCGCGGACGTATGCATCGGCTGTTCGAAGTGGTGGCACAGCACGTAGCTGTTGGCGGACTCCACCCTATGGATAAACCCTTGCTCCAGCAGAAAATCCAGCGCGCGGTAGACCGTCGGCGGCTTGGCCTGCGGTTCGGCGACGCGCAGCAGATCGAGCAGGTCGTAAGCGCTGATTGCACCGGGTTGCTGAGTCATCAGACGCAGCACTTCCAGCCGTTGCGGCGTCAATCGCACATTGCGTTGCTGGCAGAGGCGTTCCGCCTGCGCCAGCAGCTTTTCCTGGGTGGTTGAGTTCATCGCAAATATCCCGGTACGTAAAAAAGCCGATTTTACCATGATTACGGCGAATCGCCGAGAGTTGCCCCCTTTTCCCCTGAGGATAGCGCAGAGAAAGGCGCGCTGAGCGCGCTAAAAGAGAGATGCATCACAACTTTTCCCCTCCGCCGGACGGCAAATCAACGTTGCCGGTTTTAGCGCTGGAGAGCGGGGGACGAGAGCGGTATAACGCGCTTCATCCGCGTGATAAGCAGGAGCCTTGTGTGATGACGGAAAGAGAGAAGCTGTTAAGCGGCCTGGAGTACAACAGCCGCGATGAAGAACTGATCGCCCTGTACCATCGAGCCAGGGCGTTGACCAAAAGCCTGGAGGCACTGGATTCGCATCAGGCGGACGAGAAAAATCGCCTGCTCGGCGAGCTGTTCGGCAGCTGGGGTGAGGCGAGCTGGATCGAAACGCCATTCTGGTGCGACTACGGGCAGCATGTCCGCATCGGCAAAAACTGTTTTATCAACGTCAATGCGGTGTTCCTCGACTGCAACACCATCACCATCGGCGACAACACGCTGATCGGCCCCAACGTGCAAATCTACACGCCGAGTCATCCGCTGAAGGCCGGTGAACGCTTTACCGGCGATCCGGCTTTTCCTTTCCGCACCTCGGCGCAGCCGGTGTCCATCGGCAGCAACGTGTGGATCGGCGGCAACGTGGTGATCCTGCCGGGAGTGACCATCGGCGATGGCACGACTATCGGCGCGGGCAGCATCGTCACCGGCGACATTCCGGCCAATGTGTTGGCGCTGGGGCAGCCGTGCCGGGTTATCCGCGCGTTGGAATAGGGCGCTGAATACGAATCGGCGGCCAGCGGTTTATCGGCGAGTGCGGGGCAAAGGGGGAGGAGGGGGCTTCTTATGGTGCGAATCGTCGTTTGGCAACTGGCGGTCATCGGCCAAGGCCTGACGTGCGGCCGCAAGGCGGCTCATGACGGTGCCGATTGGCACCGCCAGCACTTTCGCCGCTTCCCGGTAGGACAGCCCTTCGACATACACCAAAAACAGCGCGTTGCGCTGGGCCGCCGGCAGCCGGCTTACGCGCCGCATCACTTCATTGAGCCAGACTGGCTGTTCACCGTTGTCCGCATCGCCAAGCTCTTCCGCCGCCATGCAGCCTTGCCCCTGGCGAAGATGCTGGGCGCGAACTTCATTGAGCCAGATGGAGTGCAGGATGGAAAACAACCAGCGATCCAGGTGAGAACCGGGGGTGAATTGCGCGGCGCGTTCCAGCGCACGCACGCAGGTCGCCTGCACCAGATCGTCGGCGATATCCCGCCGGTGCGAAAGCACCAGCGCATAGCGCCACAGGCGGGAGAGATAGTGGCCGAGTTCATCGCGTATCGCATCGCCGCTGATAGTCACCTCCGCAGGCGCGTCGGATCAAGATTCCGGGTGGCGGTCGATGGCTGCCGCCAAATCACGGTACTCCTCGCACCCGGTGCCGCACAGCGACTGGATCACCTGCAGCTGTTGGCGCGCCAGGTCGGGCCGCCCTTTCAGCATATAGGCTTCCCCCAGGTACTCGCGCACTTTGGGGTATTTCGGATCGAGGGCGACTGATTTTAAATAATAGCCGATACCCTCATCGGTGCGGCCAAGTTTGCGCGTGGCGTAGCCGCGATAATTCAGTGCGACGGCGGTGTTGGGATTTTTCAGCGTGTTGAGCATATCGATCGCTTCCTGATAGCGGCCGCTTTTCGCCAGTGCATAGGCATAGTTAGTACGGTCGGCGTCGTCGACTTTGCTGCTTTTATCCACCGTGCAGGTCTGGGTTTTACTGTCATAGACCTGGCCTTTCGGACAGGTCGGCGGGGTTTGGCCGCTGCCGTCGCCGCCCATCGCCAGCGCCCCGCCGGAAAACAGCAGGCAGCCGGCAATGGTCGATGCCAGCAGGCGTTTAATGAAGCTGTTCATGGTTGTGTCCTCAAGGCAGAGGCGCCGTGCGCGCCCGTAATGAGATAACACCTGAACGCGTGAATTTATTCGCCTTACTCCCGCTTATTTACGCCGCCGGCAAGGCGGTTTTCCCAACGGCGCCGATTGTCGTTATAATAGCCGTTTGCGGCCGCGCGCCGTTCGTTGAACCCAGACAGACTCAGGTAGCCAGTAACTCAGCATGACGAAAGACAACCACGCCCCAACCTACGCCGCCAATCGCTTCTCCATCGCGCCAATGCTCGACTGGACCGATCGTCATTGCCGTTACTTCCACCGCCTGCTGACCAAGGAAACGCTGCTGTACACCGAAATGGTGACCACCGGCGCGATCATACACGGCAAGGGTGACTACCTGGCCTACAGCGAAGAAGAGCATCCTGTGGCGCTGCAGCTGGGCGGCAGCGATCCGGTCGCGCTGGCGCACTGCGCCAAACTGGCGGAGCAGCGCGGTTATGACGAGATTAACCTCAACGTCGGCTGTCCGTCCGATCGCGTGCAAAACGGCATGTTCGGCGCCTGCCTGATGGGCCAGGCGACGCTGGTCGCCGACTGCATCAAGGCGATGCGCGACGTCGTATCGATACCGGTGACGGTGAAGACCCGCATCGGCATCGACGATCAGGACAGCTACGCCTTCCTGTGCGACTTTATCCAGACCGTCGCCGGGCGCGGCGAGTGCGACATGTTCACTATCCACGCTCGCAAAGCCTGGCTCTCCGGCCTCAGCCCGAAAGAGAACCGCGAAGTGCCGCCGCTGGACTACCCGCGCGTTTATCAGTTGAAGCGGGATTTCCCGGCGCTGACCATCGCCATCAACGGTGGAGTGAAAACGCTGGAAGAGGCGCAACAGCACCTGCAGCATCTGGACGGCGTGATGATGGGGCGCGAGGCGTACCAGAATCCGGGCATCCTGGCGCGGGTCGACAGCGAACTGTTCGGCGCGCAGACCGCGGTGCCGGACAGCGTGGCGATCGTCGAAGCGCTGTATCCGTATATTGAGCGCGAGCTGTCCAACGGCACCTATCTCGGCCACATCACCCGCCACATCCTCGGTTTGTTCCAGGGTGTGCCGGGCGCGCGCCAGTGGCGTCGCCACCTGAGCGAGAACGCCCACAAGCCGGGCGCCGATGCGCGGGTGGTGGAGCAGGCGCTGGCGTTGGTGCGTCAGCCGCGCGTCGAAATGGCGTAACCCACAAAAAGTTTGACCAACAGTTAGTCTTTTTCGCCAGGCATTCGGCGTGTTGCCGGATGTCTGCCCCGTTTTTTCAATAGGTTAGCCCTTCCGCCATTCTGGCACGCTTCTTGTAATCCACTCTGCAGATACGTTGAGTTGCAAAGGAGCAATCATGTTGGAAATCTTCTTTCTCATTGGCTTTGTGGTGATGCTGATGGTGACCGGCATCTCGCTGCTGGGGATCTTCGCTGCGCTGTTGGCGGCGGCGGCGTTCATGCTGTTGGGTGGGTTGTTCGCGGTGGTGATTAAGCTGTTGCCGTGGTTGATTTTGGCGGTGGTTGGGGTATGGATTTACCGTTCGATGCAGAAACCCCAGATCCGGCGTTACTGATTTTTTGCCGAATAATCAGTCAGTCGCGATGAAACTTGCATAACTGCCCGCCACGCTAATGCGGCAGCGATCACAGCTTGGCAGTTTTACCCGGCGATGTGGCACATAAAGCGTGTTTTTTGCCGGACGGGGCTGCTAGGATGTTGGTCGATGCAGTGATGCGACCGATTTCATCACCGTGAGAGACAACCAAAATTCGTGTTGCTGAAGCAACCCCCGGTCTCTGGCGGACTCTGCTCTACCCCTACAAAACGCAGTAACAGAAAGGGCTCCGCAAGGAGCCCTTTTCTTTTGCCGCGATCAGGGGATCAGCAGACTGGAGCCACTGGTGCTGCGGCTTTCCAATACTTGGTGTGCCCACTGGGCGTCGGCCAGCGCGAATTTCTGCTCGTCTTTCACTTCCACCCGAATGGCGCCGCTGCCGATCAGGGAGAACAGCTCGTTGCTGGCGTACTGCAGCTCGGCGCGGTTGGTGATGTAGCCGTTGAGGGAAGGGCGGGTGACGTACAGCGAGCCCTTCTGATTCAGCAGCGCCAGATCGACGCCGGTCACCGGGCCGGAGGCGTTGCCGAAGCTCACCATCAGGCCGCGCCGCTTCAGGCTGTTGAGCGAGGCCAGCCAGGTGCTTTTACCCACCGAATCGTACACCACGCCGACCTTCTCGCCCTGCGTCAGCTCGGCCACCCGCTGGGCGATATCCTCTTTGTGGTAGTTGATGGTGGCCCAGGCGCCGGCCTGTTTCGCCAGCGCGGCCTTCTCGTCGGAACCGACGCTGCCGATCAGGCGCGCACCCAGCGCTTTCGCCCACTGGCAGGCGATCAGCCCGACGCCGCCGGACGCGGCATGGAACAGGAACACTTCACCCGGTTGCACGTCATAGGTCTGGCGCAGCAGGTAGTATACCGTCAGCCCTTTGAGTAAAGAGGCTGCACCCTGTTCAAAACTCAGGTTGTCCGGCAGCAGCGCCACGCGTTCTGCCGAGACGTTGTGGATCTCGCTGTAGGCGCCGAGCGCCGATTGCGCATACACCACCCGGTCGCCCGGTTTGAGGAAGCTGACCCCGGCGCCGACCTTGGTCACCACGCCGGCCGCCTCGGTGCCGAGGCCGCTCGGCAGGCTCGCCGGCGCATACAGGCCGCTGCGTACATAGGTATCGATGTAGTTGATGCCGATCGCCTTGTTCTCGATCTGCACTTCGCCGGCAGCCGGATCGAGCGGTGTAAAATCAACGTATTGCAAGACTTCCGGCCCGCCGGTGGCGGAGAATTGAATGCGCTTGGCCATGTTCTACCCTCATTTGGTTATCTGAATTCACCCTATGCCTTTTGGCTGCGGAGATCTAGCCTGCCCGTGCGCCGGCCTGTGGCAATTATGCGGCGGAATCGTGCGGAAAAATCACGTATACTCTTGCGTCAGCAGCCTCACCCTCATTCGCAACCGGATAAAGACTACGTTTCATGGCAGGAAAAAAACCAACCAACAAAACAAACGCGGACGAAACCAGAGAGCGTTCCAGAGATCGTCAGATGGAAGGGCTGAAGATGCCGCCGCACTCGCTGGAGGCAGAACAGTCGGTGTTGGGCGGTTTGATGCTGGATAACGAGCGCTGGGACAACGTGGCGGAGCGCGTGGTCGCCAACGACTTCTTCAGCCGCCCGCACCGCCTGATCTTTACCGAGATGCAGCGTCTGCTGGAGATGAGCAAGCCGATCGACCTCATCACCCTGTCCGAATCGCTCGAGCAGAAGGGCGAGCTGGACTCGGTCGGCGGCTTCGCCTACCTGGCCGAGCTGTCGAAAAACACCCCGAGCGCCGCCAACATCGGCGCCTACGCGGACATCGTGCGCGAGCGCGCGGTGGTGCGCGAAATGATCTCGGTGGCTAACGAAATCGCCGACGCCGGCTACGATCCGCAGGGGCGCAGCAGCGAAGACCTGCTCGATCTGGCGGAATCCCGCGTGTTCCAAATCGCCGAGAACCGCGCCAGCAAAGACGAAGGCCCGAAGGGCATCGAGCGCATCCTGGAAGACACCGTGTCGCGCATCGAGCAGCTGTATCAGCAGCCGCACGACGGCGTGACCGGGGTTGATACCGGCTATCAGGACCTCAACAAGAAAACCGCGGGCATGCAAAAGTCCGATCTGATCATCGTCGCCGCCCGTCCTTCGATGGGGAAAACCACCTTCGCCATGAACCTGTGCGAAAACGCCGCGATGACCCAGGAAAAACCGGTGCTGATCTTCAGCCTGGAGATGCCTGGCGAGCAGATCATGATGCGTATGCTGGCGTCGCTGTCGCGCGTGGATCAGACGCGCATCCGTACCGGCCAGCTCGACGACGAGGACTGGGCGCGCATTTCCAGCACCATGGGCATCCTGCTGGAGAAGCGCAACATGTACATCGACGACTCCTCCGGCCTGACGCCGACCGAAGTGCGCTCGCGCGCGCGGCGTATTTTCCGCGAGCACGACGGGCTTAGCCTTATCATGATCGACTACCTGCAGTTGATGCGCGTGCCGGCCCTATCCGACAACCGTACGCTGGAGATCGCCGAGATTTCGCGCTCGCTGAAGGCGCTGGCGAAAGAGCTGCAGGTGCCGGTGGTGGCGCTGTCGCAGCTGAACCGAAGCCTGGAGCAGCGCGCCGACAAACGCCCGGTCAACTCCGACTTGCGTGAATCCGGTTCTATCGAGCAGGATGCCGACCTGATTATGTTCATCTATCGTGATGAGGTGTATCACGAGAACAGCGATCTGAAAGGGATCGCGGAAATTATTATCGGTAAGCAGCGTAACGGCCCCATCGGCACCGTGCGCCTTACCTTTAACGGCCAGTGGTCGCGTTTCGACAACTACGCGGGGCCACAATACGATGACGAATAATCAGCTAAGGAACTGAAATGAAAGCGGCAACCGCTGTAATCGACCGCCGCGCTCTGCGACATAATCTGCAACAGGTGCGCCGCCAGGCGCCGCAAAGCCGCCTGATTGCCGTTGTGAAAGCAAACGCTTATGGACATGGCCTGCTGGAAACAGCACACACCCTGCAAGACGCCGACTGCTACGGCGTGGCGCGCATCGGCGAGGCGCTGATGCTGCGTTCCGGCGGCATCGTCAAACCGATCCTGCTGCTGGAAGGTTTCTTCTGTGCCGAAGACCTGCCGGTGCTGGTGGCGAACAACATCGAAACCGCGGTGCACTGCATCGAACAGCTCGAAGCGCTGGAGCAGGCCGAACTGGCGCGCCCGGTGCCGGTGTGGATGAAGCTCGATACCGGCATGCATCGGCTGGGGGTGCGTCCCGAACAGGCGGAAGCGTTTTATCAGCGCCTGTGCGCCTGCCGCAACGTGGCGCAGCCGGTCAATATCATGAGCCACTTCAGCCGCGCCGATGAGCCGGAGTCCGACGCCACCCTGGAACAGATCGCCTGCTTCGAGCAGTTCGCGCGCGGCAAACCGGGCCAGCGTTCGGTCGCCGCCTCCGGCGGCACGCTGCTGTGGCCGGACGCCCACAACGAGTGGGTACGTCCCGGCATCATTCTGTACGGCGTGTCGCCGCTGGATAACGGCAGCGGCGCCGAGCATGGTCTGCAGCCGGCGATGACCCTGAAATCCAGCCTGATCGCGGTGCGCGAGCACAAGGCCGGCGAAGCGGTCGGCTACGGCGGCACCTGGGTAAGTCCGCGCGATACCCGGCTGGGCGTGGTGGCGATGGGATACGGCGACGGTTACCCGCGCAGCGCGCCGACCGGCACGCCGATCCTGATCAACGGCCGTGAAGTGCCGATCGTCGGCCGGGTGTCGATGGACATGATTTCGGTCGATCTCGGGCCGGATGCCGCCGATAAGGTGGGGGATGAAGCGGTGCTGTGGGGGCCTGCGTTGCCGGTCGAGCGTATCGCCGCCTGCACCGGCATCAGCGCTTATGAACTGATCACCAAGCTCACGCAGCGCGTGGCGATGGAATACATCGGCGACTGATGCGCCGCAGGGGCCGACGCGCGTCGGCCCCGTTTCTCAGCGCGTTACTTCTTTACCGCCAACCACTTGTCGATAATTTTCTGATACTCGCCGGTCGCCTTGGCCAGGTGCAGCCACTGATCCACATACAGTTTCCAGCTCAGATCGTCGCGCGGCAGCATGTAAGCCTTCTCGCCGTACTGCATCGGTTTGGTCGGATTCACCGCGCACAGCTTCGGATAGCGCTTTTGTTGGTACAACGCCTCGGAGGCGTCGGTGATCATCACGTCCGCCTTGCGATCCACCAACTGCTGGAAAATGCTCATGTTGTCGTGCGTCAGCGTCAGTTTGGCCTTCGGCAGATAGGCGTGCACGAAGGCTTCATTGGTGCCGCCCGCCGGTTCCAACAGACGCACCGACGGTTTGTTGATCTGTTCTATCGTGCGGTATTTCTTCACGTCGGTGCAGCGCACCAGCGGGATTTTGCCGTCGGTATCCAGCTTGTCGGCGAAGAACACCTGCTTTTGCCGCTCCAGCGTGACGGAGATGCCGCCCATGGCGATGTCGCACTTGCCGCCGACGAAGTCCGGGGTCAGGGTTTTCCAGCTGGTTTTCACCCACTTCACCTTGGCGCCCAGGCTCTTCGCCAGCGATTCCGCCATGTCGATATCGATGCCTTCATAGCCGCCGTCTTCCTTGAGGAAGGTATAGGGCTTGTAGTCGCCGGTGGTGCAGACCTCAAGGGTCTTCTGCTGCAGCACCTTGTCCAGGTGGGATTGCGCACCGGCGCCGCCGGCGGCGAGCAGCAGCGCGAGGGGGAGAAGCTTTTTCATCTGGCGTCCTTTTTATACATTCGTGGTTTTATGCGTTACTTCGCCGTTAATTGTCGTTTGCCTGCATGAGTTAGCCGTTTTTTATGCCGCTTACCGGCGAAAACGCCGGGCGTTGCTGCTGTACGCGATTCAAACGCCAGGGTGTGACGTCGGCAACGGTAAAAAAACTGGTAGGCTGTAACGTCAACATTTATTAACACAGTTTACAGGTGGCTATGTACAACATTGACGATTTTGATATGAAAATCCTGACGCTGTTACAGGCCAACGGCCGTCTGACCAATCAGGAACTGAGCGAGTTGGTGGGGCTTTCCGCTTCCCAGTGCTCACGGCGGCGCATCAGCCTGGAGCAGGCGCAGCTGATCCGCGGTTACCACGCGCGGCTGGCGCCGGAGGCGGTCGGCCTGGGGCTGGTGGGGCTGATCGAAGTCAGCCTGATCACGCACGCGCAGGAGCAGATCGACAGCTTTCATCAGATGCTGGAGGACGTGGACGCGATCCTCGACGCTTACAAGACCACCGGCGACGCCGATTACCTGCTGAAAGTGGCGGTGGCTGACCTGCCGGCGCTGAGCGAATTCATCAGCCAGACGCTGTCGCCGCACAAAAGCGTGGCGCATATCAAAACGGCGGTGGTGCTCAATCGCATCAAGGAAAACGGTTTGTTGCCGGTGACGAGATAAAGCTAAAACCGAATGCGCTTTTCCGTCTATATTAGGAACGTAACGCTGTGCCCAAACCACAATAAACCAGGAGAAAAACCCCGTGTTCCAGAACGTTGACGCCTATGCCGGCGATCCCATTCTGTCGCTGATGGAAAAATTCAAACAAGACCCGCGTGCGCACAAGGTGAACCTGAGTATCGGCCTGTACTACGATGCGCAGGGCATCATTCCGCAGATGCGGGCGGTCGCTGCGGCGGAAGCGCAGTTGAACAGCGTCGAGCATGGCGCCTCGGTATACCTGCCGATGGAAGGGCTGCAACCCTACCGTTCCGCTATCCAGCAGTTGCTGTTCGGCGCGCAGCACCCGATGCTGCAGCAGGGGCGCATCGCCACCATTCAGACCGTCGGCGGTTCCGGCGCGTTGAAAGTGGGCGCCGACTTCCTGAAAACCTATTTCCCGGATTCGCAGGTGTGGGTCAGCGATCCGACCTGGGAAAACCACGTCGCCATCTTCAGCGGCGCCGGTTTCAAAGTGAATACCTACCCGTATTTCGACAGCGAAAGCCTGGGCGTGAAGTTCGACGCCATGCTCGCTGCGCTGAAACAGCTGCCGAAGCACAGCATCGCGCTGCTGCACCCGTGCTGCCACAACCCGACCGGTTCCGACCTGACCCCCGCCCAGTGGGATGAGGTGGTCAAGGTGATCGCCGAGCGTGAAATCATTCCATTCCTCGATATCGCCTATCAGGGCTTCGGCGGCGGCATGGAGCAAGACGCCTACGCCATTCGCGCCATCGCGGCGGCCGGCCTGCCGTGCCTGGTGAGCAACTCGTTCTCGAAGATTTTCTCGCTGTACGGCGAGCGCGTCGGCGGCCTGTCGGTGGTGTGCGAAAGCGAAGAGGCGGCCGGGCGCGTGCTGGGCCAGCTGAAGGCCACCGTGCGCCGCAACTACTCAAGCCCGCCAAACTTCGGCGCGCAGCTGGTGGCCAAGGTGCTGAACGACGCCCAGCTCAAAACCCAGTGGCTGGACGAAGTGGAGAGCATGCGCACCCGCATTCTCGAAATGCGCCACGCGCTGGTGGACACCCTGAAGAGCGCGCTGCCGCAGCGCAACTTTGACTACCTGTTGGCGCAGCGCGGTATGTTCAGCTACACCGGCTTCAGCGCGGCGCAGGTCGATCGCTTGCGTGAAGAGTTCGGCGTCTACCTGATCCACAGCGGCCGCATGTGCGTGGCCGGCCTGAACCACAACAACGTGCGTCAGGTGGCCGAGGCGTTTGCCGCGGTGCAGTAACGCCTGTTAGTCTGAACGGACGTTCATCGGGAGCGATAGCGATATCGCTCCTTTTTTATTGCCGGCGCGCCGCCGAAGTTGCCGCAAACCGGAGAGAGAATATACTGATTGAGGGGCGCTCACTCATGTGGCATCAGCAAACGCTAATCCTCAGCGCAAAAGCGCGTGGCTTTCATCTGGTTACCGACGAGATCACCAACCAGTTAACCCACTTACACCGCCTGCAAACTGGCTTGCTGCATCTGTTGCTGCAGCACACCTCGGCCTCGCTGACGCTCAACGAGAACTGCGATCCCACGGTGCGAGCCGATATGGAGCAGCATTTCCTGCGTCAGGTGCCGGACAACGCACCCTATCAGCATGACTACGAAGGGCCGGACGACATGCCGGCGCACATCAAATCCTCGCTGCTGGGCGCTTCCTTGACGCTGCCCGTCAGGCATGGGCGGCTGATGTTGGGCACATGGCAGGGCATCTGGCTGGGGGAGCACCGCATCCACGGCGGAGCACGCCGTATTGTGGCCACATTACAGGGGGAATAACCCAATGAATAACAGCGCATTGCTGGAGTACTGCATGGCGAAGCCGGGCGCGGAGCAGAGCGACCAGAACCAGTGGCAGGCCAGCCAGATCAAGGTGGGCGACGTGATGTTCGCCATGGTGTGCGAGATCGAAGGGCGGCCGGCGCTGGCGGTCAAGTCCAGCCCGGAGCTGGCGGAAAGCCTGCGTGAACACCATCCGGAGATCGTCGCCTGCGACGGCCTGAACAAGGCGCACTGGAATACGGTGTTTCTCGACGGCAACCTGCCGAACTCGCAGTTTTACACGCTGATCGACAGCTCCTATCAGCTGGTGGTGGAAGGCCTGCCCGAACACGTGCGCCAGGAACTGCGCGCCTGATAGCCGGGCGGCGGCGCCCGTTTTTCTCCTGTTTTCCCGTGTTAAATCGTGATCGCGGTTTTAAATTGGGAACGTTCCCGTTTTGTCGCCAGGCAAAAGCGGCTACGCTTGGGCATTCAAGAAACGCGGATAAGATTAAGGAGGCCGACATGGCCATGAGCGAAGAAAAGCGCAAGATGATCGCCGGGGAACTGTACGACGCCGGCGACGACCTGCTGCGCAGCGAACGTCGGCGCGCGCGCCAGTTGACGCATCGCTATAACCACTCCTCGCCGGAAGAGGGTGAGCTGCGCAAACAGTGGCTGGGTGAGCTGCTGGGCGGCTATCAGGGCGGCACCATCGAGCCGACCTTCCGCTGCGACTACGGCTATAACATTTATCTCGGCAAGAATTTCTACGCCAATTTCGACTGCGTGATCCTCGACGTGTGCGAGGTGCATATCGGCGACAACTGCCTGCTGGCGCCGGGCGTGCATATTTACACCGCGACCCATCCGCTGGACGCCGAGACCCGCGTCGGCGGCGCGGAGTTCGGTAAGACTGTCAGGATTGGCGACAATGTGTGGATCGGCGGGCGCGCGGTGATCAATCCGGGGGTGACCATCGGCGATAATGCGGTCGTGGCCTCCGGCGCGGTAGTGACCAAAGACGTGCCGGCCAACTGCGTGGTGGGCGGCAACCCGGCCAGGGTCATCAAGCAGCTATAAAAAAACGGGCGCCGCCGGGCGCCCGCCGTCATCAGGCTCGCAGCGAGTCGATATCCACCACGAAGCGGTACTTCACATCGCTTTTCAGCATGCGCTCATAGGCCTCATTAATTTGCTGCATCGGGATCAGCTCGATATCGGACGTGATGCCGTGTTGGCCGCAGAAGTCCAGCATCTCTTGCGTTTCCGCGATGCCACCGATCAGCGAACCGGCGATGCGGCGGCGCTTCATGATCAGGTTGAACACCTGCGGCGACGGATGATCGTGCTCCGGCGCGCCGACCAGCGTCAGGGTGCCGTCGCGGCGCAGCAAGTTGAGGAACGGGTTCAGATCGTGCTGAGCCGCTACCGTGTTGAGGATGAAGTCGAAGCTATTAACGTGCTGCGCCATCTCATCCGGGTTGCGCGAAATCACCACTTCATGGGCGCCGAGGCGCTTGGCGTCTTCGATTTTCGACGGCGAGGTGGTGAACAGCACCACGTGCGCGCCCATCGCCCGCGCCAGTTTGACGCCCATGTGCCCCAGCCCGCCGAGGCCGACGATGCCGACCTTTTTGCCTGGCCCCGCGCCCCACTGGCGCAGCGGCGAATAGGTGGTGATGCCGGCGCACAGCAGCGGCGCGACCCCGGCCGGATCAAGGTTTTCCGGCACGCGCAGCACGAAGTCCTGATCCACCACCAGATTGGTGGAGTAGCCGCCGTAGGTTACGGCGCCGGTGTGGCGATCCTGGCCGTTATAGGTGCCGGTAAAGCCGTTCTCGCAATACTGTTCCAGCCCCTCATCGCAGCTCGGGCAGCTGCGGCAGGAATCCACCATGCAACCGACGCCGACCAGATCGCCGACCCGGTAACGCGAGACATGGTCGCCGACGGCGCTAACGCGGCCGACGATTTCGTGGCCCGGCACCACCGGGTAAATCGTATTGCTCCATTCATTGCGCGCCTGGTGCAGATCCGAGTGGCAGACGCCGCAGAACAACACCTGAATTTGCACATCGTGGTCGCGCAGGGCGCGCGGCTGGTAATCGAAAGGCACCAGCGCAGACTTCGCGTCATGCGCGGCATAGGCATGGGTAATGTTCATGGTCGCTCCAGTTATCAATGTATGGGGGACAACGTTTGACCGGCAGCGAAGTGCCGGCGAGACGCGGCCTGAATCAGACAGGGCGGCCGCCGAGGGAACATTGATGATAAAAGCGGTGAGTGCGGAGGGAAATGCCTGAAAATGTCGAAATCTTGCCCGTTTCTGTTTGATTGCGGGGAAACGGGTCAGCGTGCGGACCGCCTGAGCGACGGCCCGCACGCCGGCGGCATTACTGGTTCAACAGCGGCTTCAGGAAGCGTGCGGTGTGCGATTTCTCACAATCGGCCACCGTTTCCGGCGTGCCGGCGACCAGGATCTCGCCGCCGCCGCTGCCGCCTTCCGGCCCCAGATCGACGATCCAGTCGGCGGTCTTGATCACATCCAGGTTATGCTCGATGACCACGATGGTATTGCCCTGATCGCGCAACTGATGCAGCACCGCCAACAGCTGTTGGATATCGGCGAAGTGCAGACCGGTGGTCGGTTCGTCGAGGATATACAGCGTTTGGCCAGTGCCGCGCTTTGACAGTTCGCGCGCCAGCTTGACGCGCTGCGCTTCACCGCCGGAGAGCGTGGTGGCCGACTGGCCGAGGCGGATGTAGGACAGGCCGACATCCATCAGGGTCTGCAGCTTGCGCGCCAGCGCCGGCACCGCGTCGAAGAAATCGCGCGCTTCTTCGATGGTCATCTCCAGCACTTCGTGGATGCTCTTGCCCTTGTACTTCACTTCCAGCGTTTCGCGGTTATAACGCTTGCCCTTGCACTGGTCGCACGGCACGTAGATGTCCGGCAGGAAGTGCATCTCGACCTTGATCACCCCGTCGCCCTGGCAGGCTTCACAGCGCCCGCCCTTGACGTTGAAGCTGAAGCGGCCCGGCGTGTAACCGCGGCTGCGCGATTCCGGCACACCGGCGAACAGCTCGCGCACCGGGGTGAAGATGCCGGTGTAGGTGGCCGGGTTGGAGCGCGGCGTGCGGCCGATCGGGCTCTGATCGATGTCGATCACCTTGTCGAAATGCTCCAGGCCGGTCACTTCGCGGAACGGCGCCGGTTCGGCGATGGTGGCGCCGTTGAGCTGGCGCTGGGCGATCGGGAACAGCGTATCGTTGATCAGCGTCGATTTGCCGGAACCGGAAACGCCGGTGATGCAGGTAAACAGACCGACCGGCAGCGTCAGCGTCACGTCTTTCAGGTTGTTGCCGCGCGCGCCGCTCAGCTTCAGCACCTTGGTCGGATCGGCCTGCACGCGCTGCGCGGGGATGGCGATCTCGCGCTTGCCGCTGAGGAACTGGCCGGTCAGCGATTCCGGCTGCGCCATGATGTCGTCGACGGTGCCTTCCGCCACCACCTGGCCGCCGTGTACGCCGGCGCCGGGGCCGATGTCGATCACGTGATCGGCGGCGCGGATGGCGTCTTCGTCATGCTCCACCACGATCACCGTGTTGCCGAGGTTGCGCAGGTGGATCAGCGTTTCCAGCAGGCGCTCGTTGTCGCGCTGGTGCAGGCCGATCGACGGCTCATCCAGCACGTACATCACGCCCACCAGGCCGGCGCCGATCTGGCTGGCCAAACGGATTCGCTGCGCTTCGCCGCCGGAGAGCGTCTCCGCCGAGCGAGACAGTGACAGGTAGTTCAGGCCGACGTTCACCAGGAATTTCAGGCGGTCACCGATCTCTTTCAGCACTTTCTCGGCGATCTTGGCGCGCTGGCCGCTGAGCTTCATGTTCTGGAAGAAGGTCATCGCATGGCCGATGCTCAGATCGGAGATCTCCGGCAGCGTGGTGTCTTCGACGAACACGTTGCGCGCTTCTTCACGCAGGCGAGTGCCGTGGCACGAGGCGCAAGGGCGGTTGCTGATGAACTTCGCCAGCTCTTCGCGCACCGCGCTGGACTCGGTCTCTTTATAGCGGCGCTCCATGTTGTGCAGCACGCCTTCGAACGGATGGCGGCGCACGGTGGTGTCACCGCGATCGTTGATGTATTTGAATTCTATCGACTCTTTGCCGGAGCCGCTCAGCACCGCCTTCTGCACGTTGGCGCTGAGGGTGTTGAATGGCGCTTCGACGTCGAACTCATAGTGCTCCGCCAGCGAGCGCAGCATCTGGAAATAGTAGAAGTTGCGGCGATCCCAGCCGCGGATCGCGCCGCCGGCCAGCGACAGCTCGGGGTTTTGCACCACGCGATCCGGATCGAAGAACTGCTGCACGCCCAGGCCGTCGCAGGTCGGGCAGGCGCCGGCCGGGTTGTTGAAGGAAAACAGGCGCGGTTCCAGCTCGCGCATGCTGTAGCCGCAGATCGGGCAGGCGAAGTTGGCGGAGAACAGCAGCTCGTCCGCTTTTTCGTCGTCCATGTCCGCCACCACCGCGGTGCCGCCGGACAGCTCCAGCGCGGTTTCGAACGACTCGGCCAGGCGCTGCGCCATGTCGTCGCGCACCTTGAAACGGTCGACCACCACTTCGATGGTGTGTTTCTTCTGCAGCTCCAGCTTCGGCGGATCGGACAGATCGCACACTTCGCCGTCGATGCGCGCGCGGATATAGCCCTGGGCGGCCAGGTTTTCCAACGTTTTGGTGTGCTCGCCCTTGCGGTCTTTCACCACCGGCGCCAGCAGCATCAGGCGCTTGCCTTCCGGCTGGCTCAGCACGTTATCGACCATTTGGCTGACGTTTTGCGCCGCCAGCGGCACATGGTGGTCCGGGCAGCGCGGCTCGCCGACGCGGGCGAACAGCAGGCGCAGGTAGTCGTGGATCTCGGTAATGGTGCCGACCGTGGATCGCGGGTTGTGCGAGGTGGATTTCTGCTCGATGGAGATCGCCGGCGACAGGCCTTCGATATGATCGACGTCCGGTTTTTCCATCAGCGACAGGAACTGGCGCGCATAGGCGGAGAGTGATTCGACATAGCGCCGCTGCCCTTCGGCGTACAGCGTATCGAAAGCCAGCGAAGACTTGCCGGAACCGGACAGGCCGGTGACGACGATCAGTTTGTCACGCGGGATGATCAGGTTGATGTTTTTCAGATTATGGGTTCGAGCACCACGAACTTCGATATTGTCCATTTACACTTCCCGTCTTGATGATACACCGCGCCTGTCGCGATTTTTGCGGGGGATTTTGTGATGGATCTCGCAAAAAACCGGCACAGCCTGGTCGAAACGCATAATTATGACACAAAAAAACCTGAATGAATATCCAGTATGCGAATGCAACAAGGCCGATCGAAAAGACAATTCTGGAATGCAATTCGCACTTATCAACACGGGTGTGGTTTCGCACTCAGCGTGGTAAACTGACGCGTTTATACTGTGTAGAAATCAATCATCGGGAGAAGTGCTCATGGCCAGCAGAGGCGTAAACAAAGTAATTCTGGTCGGGAATCTGGGTCAGGATCCAGAAGTCCGTTACATGCCGAACGGCGGCGCAGTGGCCAACATTACCCTGGCGACCTCCGAAAGCTGGCGTGACAAGGCGACCGGCGAACAGAAAGAGAAGACCGAATGGCACCGCGTCGTGCTGTTCGGCAAACTGGCCGAAGTGGCGGGCGAATACCTGCGTAAAGGCTCTCAGGTCTACATCGAAGGCTCCCTGCAGACCCGTAAATGGCAGGATCAGAGCGGCCAGGATCGCTACACCACCGAGATCGTGGTTAACGTCGGCGGCACCATGCAGATGCTGGGCGGCCGTCAGGGCGGCGGCGCACCGGCAGGTCAATCTGCCGGCGGCCAGGGCGGTTGGGGCCAGCCTCAGCAGCCACAGGGCGGCAACCAGTTCAGCGGCGGCCAGCAGCAGTCTCGCCCGGCGCAGAACAGCGCACCGGCGACCAGCAACGAACCACCAATGGATTTCGACGACGATATTCCGTTCTAAGCCTGGCGACAACGCTAAAAAAAACCCCGCTCAGGCGGGGTTTTTTGTGCTCGTTAGCCGCTGATTTTCTGCGGCGGTGTCGCCAATCAGTAAATTGCTACCGGGTTGATGTTGACCTGGGTTGAACCGACATACAGCGGTTGCCCCAGTACGAACAGGAATTCCCAGGTTTTCGTGCGCACCAGTGGGCGGCTGTCGATCAGCTCCAGGTTATAGACGCCGCGTTTGGCCAGCAGGTACTGGTTGACCGGGAACTCTTCGTCATTTTTCGGGTTGGGGTAAACTTCGGAGGCCCAGGTATCACCGCCGAAGGCCACGATGCCTTGGTCGGCCAACCATTTCGCCGCTTCCATGCCGATGCCCGGTTCAACTTCCAGGAACTTTTTATTGTCTTTGCCAATCAGCTCCAGCCAACCGGTATTGAACAAGACAACGTCGCCTTTGCGTAAACTGATGCCCTGCTTTTTAAGCACCGCTTGAATATCCGCAACGGAAAATTCGGTGCCGCCCGGAACGATCGCTTTATTATAATAAGCCGTCATATCGAGCACCACGCCGCGTGTGACCATGGGCGGCACTTTTTCCACGCCCAATTTTTTCACGCCATCTACGGTGACGAAGTCCGCCGCCTTATTGCCGTTATAATAAACGTTGTCGATGCCGATATGGCCAATGCCATTCAACTGGGTGCCGACGCCGGTCCAGGCATTCACCAATTCATCATTAAAGGTGAATTTATTTGGGCCAAGCGTTTTACCGTCCTGCTGACCAGGCTGAATATTATATAAGCGGAAGCTGCGGTGGCGGAACGCCGGGAAATCTTTATCGACGGGCACCGCCAATGGCAATGTCTTGCCTTGTTTTACCAACTGCACAGACTGTAATACGACCTCTGGCGTGAGCAGGTTGGCTGCGCCGATTTCGTCTTTTGCGCCGTAAACGGAAGGATACCAGTCTGACGACTGCGCGGCGGATTCTGCGGCGTGCGTGGGCACTGCGGCCAGCAAGGGCAGCAAGAGGGAGAGGCGATACAATGATTTCATCAGTGACTCATCCTTATAACGGAGTATTGCAGGGTGAATGAAAATGAGCCTCCGGAAATTGGCGGCGTGAGGCCGCCGAATAATAACCGGTGGAGAAAGAGGCTCATTTTTAGTACGCGGGTGCTTTAGCGTAATGCTTTATAACGCGTGGTAAATAACCACCCGACGATGACTTCCTTATGCGGAAATAAATAACGCCGTGCGAGCGGCGTCATTGATATTATTTTTTCAGCTCTGCACTCATGGTGACGAAATTGCCCATGTAGGCGCTGGTGATTTTGTAGCCGCTTGCGCCGGCCTCTTGCGCTTTTTTAGCGATGAGGGCTTCGGTGGAGTCCAGCGTTCTGCCGGTTGCTGTCACGCTTTCTGCCGCGGCGTTAAACGACAGCATGGAAAACAGAGCGAGTGAAATAACGGTGGTCATGGTTTTCATATCTTTATCCTGTGTTCGAAGGTTCGAAAAATAAGGGTGTCCGGTACGACACGATGGAGCGAAGGATAAAGACGTCGGCCTGGTGAATAAATAACAGAATCGTCAATAAACTATTCCATTTTTGCGCATAAACTAATTCTATTATTGTCTTTGAAGGCGAATATGCCGTGCGAGGTGGGGAGCGGTGTCGTCGGCGAGCGAATGAAAAAAAGCCCCTTGCGGGGCTTTGAGCGCTACGCCGAGAAGCCGCCGTCGATGCTCAGACTGGCGCCGGTGATATAACCCGCCTGCGGGCCCGCCAGGTAGGCGACGAAACCGGCGATCTCTTCATCTTTGCCGTAACGGCCGATCGCCATCAGCTGCTTGAGCTGATCGGCAAACTCGCCGGCGTCCGGGTTCATCTCGGTATCCACCGGGCCGGGCTGCACGTTATTGACGGTGATGCCGCGTGGGCCGAGATCGCGCGCCATGCCCTTGGTCAACCCGACCAGCGCCGATTTGCTCATCGCGTACACCGCCGCGCCGCCGAACGGCACGCGCTCGGCGTTGGTGCTGCCGATGTGGATGATTCGGCCGCCGTCGTTCATGTGGCGCGCCGCCTCCTGGCTGGCGACGAATACGCTGCGCACATTGACCGCCAGCATGCGATCCAGGTCGTCCAGCGCCAGTTCCTCGGTGCCGCCCAGCGTAAATACCCCGGCGTTGTTCACCAGAATATCCAGGTTGCCGAAGTGACTCACCGCCTGGCGAACCGCCTGCTGCAGCGCCGCCGCATCGGCGCTGTCGGCCTTGATGGCGAGGACTTTGCCGCCGGCGGCGGTCACGGCGCTCGCCACCGCTTCGGCGCGATCGGCCGAGGCGGCGTAGGTAAAGGCGACGGCGGCGCCCTCGCTCGCCAAGCGTTTAACGATGGCGGCGCCGATGCCGCGGGAACCGCCCTGAACGAATGCGACTTTGCCTTGCAGTGGGAGTGCTGTGGTCATGTTATTTCTCCAAAGTGGGTGAGGGTAAGGCGTTATTCCCAGTATCGGTGAAATGTCCGGCGGCCACTGTTCACAAAGAGCTTTGCCTGCTCACAACGAGAAAAGCCCCTTGCGGGGCTTCTTTCTTCCGTCGGTTGGCTGTCCGACGATCAGTTGAAGATTTCTGCGGTGCCGTACAGTTTGTTCTGACCACCGGCGGCGACGATGCGGTAGGAGCTGGCGCCCGACGCGGCGGCTTTGCTGGCCAGTTCGCTTTCCAGCGCGCTCAGGTTAGCGGCGCCGCTCACGGTGACGACGCCGATCTTCTGGGCGTCTGCAGCAGGTTGACTGGAAGGCAGGTCAGCGGCGAAGGTAGCGAAAGAAGCGGTAGCCAGCAGCGCAGCGGTAGCAAAAATTTTGATGTTTTTCATGATGCGATCCTCAGAGTGTTTGTTAGGTGATAGCCCGTTGTCTCTCGATGTGTTAAATACTAGTGCACCGGGTGTGAATAAAAAATCGGAGAGTTTTGAGTATCTCTGTCAAATAAATTGATTGTTTTTCATCCGCTGGCGCGGGGCAAAAATCGCCACTACCCTTTACAGACGATCCTTAACCGGAGAAGCGTCATGACGATAAGCGCGTTTATCGGCAGTTGGGCGTTGGTGTCGTCGGTGTTCAAAAACCAGAACGGCGAGCTGAATTACCCGCTGGGCGAGCAGGTGTTGGGGCGCATCCACTATGAGGCCAACGGCACGATGGCGGCGCAGCTTTACAGCGCCGTGCGGCCGCGTTTCGCCGCCGCCGATTTGGCGCAGGGGTCTGAGCGGGAGATCCGCGCCGCCTTCATCAATATGATTTGCTACTTTGGCCACTATCAGGTGGAAGAAAGCGAGCAGCGGGTGGTGCATCAGGTCGAAGGCTGTTCGTTCCCCAACTGGGTAGGCAGCCGTCAGGTGCGTTTTTACGCTTTCAGCGGCGATCGGCTGACGTTGCGCACGGTGCCGCTCCAGCTCGGCAACGGCGTGCAGGTTGGCGAACTGGTGTGGCAGCGGGCAGGGGCTTCGTCATGATCATTGTTCATCATCTCAATCACTCGCGGTCGCAGCGCATTCTGTGGTTTCTGGAAGAGCTGGGCGTGCCTTATCAGGTGCAGCGCTACGAGCGCGATCCGCAGACCATGCTGGCGCCGCCGGCGCTGAAAAAGATCCACCCGCTGGGCAAATCGCCGGTGATCGTCGATGGCGATCTGACGCTGGCGGAATCCGGCGCCATTATCGAATACTTGCAGGAAGCCTACGACGCACAGGGCATGTTTATGCCAACCGACTTCCACGCGCGTCAGCAATACCGCTACTGGCTGCACTACGCCGAAGGATCGCTGATGCCGCTGTTGGTGATGAAGCTGGTGTTCAGCCGTCTCGGCCAGCCGCCGATCCCCTGGCTGCTGCGGCCGGTGGCCGGCGCGATCGGCAAAGGCGTGCAGCGGGAATACCTCGACAAGCAGATCGCGCCGCACTGCGAATACCTCGAACAGCACCTGAATAAGGGCAGCTGGTTCGTTGGCAACGACTTCAGCGCAGCGGATATTCAGATGAGCTTCCCGCTGGAGGCGATGGCGGCGCGCGGCGCGTTGGATGATTGCCCGAAACTGCGCGGCTTCCTGCAGCGCATTCACGCCCGGCCCGCCTACCAGCGGGCATTGGAGCAGGGCGGCCCTTACGACCTGCTGAGTTAAGCGGATGGGCTATACTCGATGGGGTCATTCTTCATCGGAGGTAGCCCATGGCTACGCAAATCTTCGTTAACCTGCCCGTACGCGATCTGCCCGCCTCAATGGCGTTTTTTACCCAGCTCGGCTTCAGCTTCAACCCGCAATTTACCGACGATACCGCCGCATGCATGGTGGTCAGCGACACGATTTACGTGATGCTGCTGACCCACGACAAATTCAGGATGTTTACCCCGAACCCGATCGGCGACGCCAATCAGGCCACCGAAGTGTTGGTGTGCCTGTCGCAACCCAGCCGGGTGGCGGTGGACGAACTGGTGCGCAAGGCGGTCGCCGGCGGCGGCAACACCTACCACCCGCCGCGGGACTACGGCGTGATGTACGGCCATGGATTTCAGGATCTGGACGGTCATATCTGGGAATTGATGTATATGGATCCCGCTGCGGTGCAGACGCAATAACCCCGCCATGACGGCGTTCGCCGGGGCGACCGTCGTCCCGGTTTTATCGCGCGAGCGCCATTCCCGCCGCTTTCTGCATAAATTGCCGCGATCTTTAGTTGATTAGACGCTAGGGAAGGCAGGATAATCGTTTGCCTTGAATAAACCACCATAAATCACCCGTACCGCGCGCTGCGAGTTAAACGTTTGCCTGGGTGCGCATCGCCGTTGGCGGTGTGGCATAAGGGCAAGGATGCGGAACGTGACGTAAACGATTACGTGGCGATCGGGCGCGGGCGAGATTACAGGCCTGCTGTGACGGGCCGATTCATGAAACACAGGGGAAGTAACCTATGTCGAACTCTCAAGCGAACCACGCCGCAAAACCAACCGGCGGGCTTGATGGCTATTTTAAAATTTCCGCGCGCGGCAGCAGCGTGCGTCAGGAGGTGGTGGCGGGGCTGACCACCTTCCTGGCGATGGTGTACTCGGTGATCGTGGTGCCGAGCATGCTGGGCAAAGCGGGGTTCCCGCCGGCGGCGGTGTTCGTCTCCACCTGCCTGGTGGCCGGTCTGGGGTCGCTGTTGATGGGGCTGTGGGCTAACCTGCCGATGGCCATCGGCTGTGCGATCTCGTTGACCGCCTTTACCGCCTTCAGCCTGGTGCTGGGCCAACACATCAGCATTCCGGTGGCGCTGGGCGCGGTGTTCCTGATGGGCGTGCTGTTTACCATTATCTCGGTCACCGGCATCCGCGCCTGGATCCTGCGCAACCTGCCGATGGGCGTGGCGCACGGCACCGGCATCGGCATCGGGCTGTTCCTGCTGCTGATCGCCGCCAACGGCGTCGGCCTGGTGGTGAAGAACCCGCTGGATGGCTTGCCGGTGGCGCTCGGCGCGTTCACCTCTTTCCCGGTCGTCATGACGCTGGTCGGCCTGGCGGTGATCTTCGGCCTGGAGAAACTGCGCGTGCCCGGCGGCATTTTGCTGGTGATCATCGCCATTTCCATCATCGGCCTGATCTTCGACCCGGCGGTGAAATACCAGGGGCTGTTCGCCATGCCGAGCCTGGCGGACGCTGACGGCAAATCGTTGATCTTCAGCCTGGATATCATGGGCGCATTGCAGCCGGTGGTGTTGCCGAGCGTGCTGGCGCTGGTGATGACCGCGGTGTTCGACGCCACCGGCACCATCCGCGCGGTGGCCGGGCAGGCCAATCTGCTGGATAAAGACGGGCAGATCATCAACGGCGGCAAGGCGCTGACCTCGGATTCCCTGAGCAGCATCTTCTCCGGCCTGGTGGGCGCCGCGCCCGCTGCGGTTTACATCGAGTCCGCCGCCGGCACCGCCGCGGGCGGCAAGACCGGCCTGACCGCCACCGTGGTCGGCATTCTGTTCCTGCTGATCCTGTTCCTGTCGCCGCTGGCCTATCTGGTGCCGGTTTACGCCACCGCGCCGGCGCTGATGTACGTCGGCCTGCTGATGCTGAGCAATGTCACCAAGCTGGACTTCAACGACTTCGTCGACGCGATGGCCGGCCTGTTGTGCGCCGTGTTCATCGTGCTGACCTGCAACATCGTCACCGGCATCATGCTGGGCTTCAGCTCGCTGGTCATCGGCCGCATCTTCTCCGGCGAATGGCGCAAGCTGAACATCGGCACCGTGCTGATCGCCGTGGCGCTGGTGGCGTTCTACGCCGGCGGCTGGGCGATTTAAGCCCCTTGGGTTTCCCTCGCCCGCCGGGCGGGGGAGCCTGTTACGGCAATTCCCTTCTTAAGATAAGTCTTCTTCTGCTCTGCACCGCGTTTTGAAAGGCACAACAAGCTTTAACGGCTGTAAAAAAAGTGATCTACTATCGTGACCAACGCAGGCCCTGAGCCGATGTCGTCTGAATCGTAGAGTCTAAGGAAAGCATGGAAATCTTTTTTACAATCCTCATTTTGATCCTGGTGGTCTCCCTGTCCGGGGTGGTGACGCGCATGTTGCCGTTCCAAGTGCCGCTGCCGCTGATGCAAATCGCCATCGGGGCCCTGCTGGCCTGGCCGCATTTCGGGCTGCACGTCGATTTTGATCCCGAACTGTTCCTGGTGCTGTTCATCCCGCCGCTGCTGTTCGCCGACGGCTGGAAAACGCCGACGCGGGAGTTCCTGCATCACGGGCGTGAAATTCTCGGCCTGGCGCTGGTGCTGGTGCTGATCACCGTGGTCGGCGTCGGTTATCTGATCTACGCCATGGTGCCGGGCATTCCGCTGGTGGCGGCCTTCGCGCTGGCGGCGGTGCTGTCGCCGACGGATGCCGTGGCGCTGTCCGGCATCGTCGGCAAAGGGCGCATTCCCAAGCCGATCATGGGCGTGCTCGAGGGCGAGGCGCTGATGAACGACGCGTCCGGCCTGGTGTCGCTCAAGTTCGCCATCGCGGTGGCGATGGGCACCATGGTGTTCACCGTGGGCGGCGCGACCCTTGAATTCCTCAAAGTGGCGATCGGCGGCCTGCTGGCCGGCGTGGCGGTCACCTGGACCTACAGTAAATCGCTGCGGGTGATGAGCCGCTGGAGCGGCGACGATCCGGCGACCCAGATCGTGTTCCTGCTGCTGCTGCCGTTCGCTTCTTATCTGATCGCCGAACATATCGGCGTCTCCGGCATCCTGGCGGCGGTGGCGGCGGGGATGACCATCAGCCAGTCCGGCGTGATCCGCAACGCGCCGCTGGCGATGCGCCTGCGCGCCAACAGCGTGTGGGCGATGCTGGAGTTCGTGTTCAACGGCATGGTGTTCATCATGTTGGGCCTGCAGCTGCCGGGCATTCTTGAAACCTCCATCCTGCAGGCGGAGCTGGATCCGACCATCCAGACCTGGTATCTGTTCGCCGACGTGGCCACCATCTACGCCGCGCTGCTGGTGCTGCGTTTTACCTGGCTGTGGATAATGAAGAAGGCCAGCAACCGCTTTATGAAAAAGCGTCCGCTGCAGTTCGGCGATTACAGCACGCGTGAGCTGTGGGTGGCGTCGTTCGCCGGGGTGCGCGGGGCGATTACCCTGGCCGGCGTGCTGTCGATACCGCTGTTGCTGAGCGACGGCACTGCCTTCCCGGCGCGCTATCAGCTGGTGTTTATCGCCGCCGGGGTGATCCTGCTGTCGCTGATCGTCGGCGTGCTGGCGTTGCCGCTGCTGCTGCGCGGCGTGCAGGTGGCCGACAAGAGCGCCAGCAAGCAGGAAGAGCGCATGGCGATCGCCATGGCGGCCGAGGTGGCGATCGAGAGCGTGAATAAAATGGAAGAGCGCCTGGTTGCCGATACCGAAGAAAACCTCGATCCGCAGGTGTTGAAAGAGGTCAGCTCGCGGGTGACGGGCATGCTGCGGCGGCGTATCGCGTCGAAAGACGATATCGAGAATGCGCTGGCGATGGAAAACCTCGAGCGGCGTTTCCGCCTGACGGCGCTGCGCGCCGAGCGCGGCGAGCTGTACCACCTGCGCGCCACGCAGAAAATCAGCAACGAGACGCTGCAAAAACTGCTGCACGATCTCGACCTGCTCGAAGCGCTGTTGATCGAACGCGAAGGGTAAATCTCAGCAGAGGAATAAACGTTTTCCTCTTTTTTCTGTCCTGAAGGGCCGCCTGTGCGGCCCTTGTTTTTTGGCTACTTGAGCGGCGGCCAGTAGTCGCGGCAGCAGGCGATCCAGGCCTGCGCGCTGTGCGACAGGTAGCTGCCCTGGCGCCAGATCAGGCCGATTTTCCACTCCATGCGCGGCTCCAGCGGCAGCCAGACCAGGTTTTCCTTATCCAGCCAGCGGCAAACCGGCTCCGGCAGCATGGCGATGCCCACGCCGGCCTGCACCATCGAGGCGAGGAAGTCCCATTGGCCGCTGCGCACCGCGATTTGCGGTTCAAAACCGGCCTGGCGAAACGCCTTCATCAGCATCTTGTACAGCGCAAAGTCTTCGTTATAAATCAGGATCGGGCTGTCGGCCAATTCGGCGATATTGATGCGGGTGCGGTTGAGCCACTGCGGCGTGCGCGGCGCCACCACGCACATCGGGTGGCCCAGCAGCGGCAGAAAGGTCAGCGGCTGCGCCGAATCGAAGGGCAACACGGTCATCGCCAGATCCAGTTCGCCGGACATCACCGCCTGTTCGACCGACAGCCCGCCCAGTTCGGAAATCTTCAATTCGATGCCGGGGTAGGTCTGGCGAAAGCGGCGGATCAGATCGGCGATCTGCCTGCCGACCATTGGCGGAATGCCCAGCCGCAGCACGCCCTTTTTCACCGAGCTGATGTCTTCCAGTTCCGCCTCCAGCTGGCGGAATTCGTCGAGGATCGTCAGGCCGCGCTGGTACACCGCCTGGCCGCTGTCGGTCAGGCGCAGCTTGCGGCCTTCGCGGATCAGCAGCGTGCATTCCAGCTCTTCCTCCAGATGCCGCAGCATTTTGCTGATGGTGGGCTGGGTGACGAACAGTTTTTCCGCCGCGCGGGTGAAGCTTTGCTGGCGCACCACTTCAACGAAGTAGCGCAGGGTGCGGACATCCACGTTAGGGTTCTCCTTGGGGACGCTACCGGCGGGAAACTATTCCCGGACGGCATGATGACGATAATTTTAATTCATTTCAGGCGTGGTTTCCCGGCTGCGTATACTGTAGGCCGTCAATTTATTGTTCGAGGTCATCTTTCATGTCTCTGGCGTTACGCCGCGTTGCCCCCTCCCTGCTGACCCGTTTGCAGGTGCCGATCCAGGTGGCGTTGTATGCGGCGCTGTTCCTGATCGCCGATCGTCTGGTGCAACAATTCCACCTGCCGCTCCCCGCCAATATCGTCGGCATGCTGATGCTGCTGGCGCTGATCCTGCTGCGCATTCTGCCGCTCAGCTGGGTCAAGGCCGGCTCCCGCTGGCTGCTGGCGGAAATGCTGCTGTTTTTCGTGCCGGCGGTGGTGGCGGTGGTCAACTATGCCCAGCTGCTGATGGTCGAGGGCTGGAAGATCTTTCTGGTGATCGCGATCAGCACCATGCTGACGCTGGGCGCCACCGGGCTGGTGGTGGACAGGGTGTATCGGCTGGAGATTTGGCTGCAGCGGCGGAAGCAGCGCCATGAATGATTTTATCCTTAGCCTGGCCTGTTTTCTGGCGACGCTGGCGCTCTATTTCGCCAACAAGAAACTCTATCGCCGCCGCCGCACGTTGCTGCTGATGCCGCTGGTGCTGACGCCGATGATTCTGGTGTTGCTGCTGGTGGTCACCCACATCTCCTATCAGGACTACATCGGTGAAACCCACTGGCTGCTGTGGCTGCTGGGGCCGGCGACCATCGCCTTCGCGGTGCCGGTGTACGAGAACCTGCATATCATTCGTCGCCACTGGCTGTCGCTGACCGCCGGGGTGACGACGGCGGTGCTGGTGGCGGTGTACAGCTCGGTGTGGCTGGCGCGCCTGCTGACGCTGCCGGAAGAGGTGCAGCGCAGCCTGGCGGTGCGGTCGATCACCACGCCGTTTGCGCTGGAGGCCGCCAAGCAGATGGGCGGCCAGCCGGACCTGGTGGCGCTGTTCGTGGTGATCACCGGGGTGTTCGGCATGGCGGTGGGCGACATTCTGTTTCTGCGGCTGGCGGTACGCAGCCGCCTGGCGAAAGGGGCCGGATTTGGCGCATCGTCGCACGGCGCCGGCACCGCCCGCGCCTATGAACTGGGGCCACAGGAGGGCGTAGTGTCGAGCCTGGTGATGATGTTGGCCGGCATTATCACGGTGGTGGCCGCGCCACTGATCGGCCGGCTGATGTGGTAAGGAGGCGGTCTGCGGCGAACGGCGCCGCAGACCGTAGAGCGTCAAGGAAGGTTGCCGAGCATCGCCGGCGTGCGCGATGACTGGCGCAAGGCGCGTCCTATCTCCTCGTGGCTGAAGATAATAGAGTGATGATTGCAGGGCAACGGATGCACCTGCAGATGTTGGCAGATTGCCGACAGGCCATTGTCGGCAATCGCCAGCAGCTCCCGCTCATCGCCCAGGCCGGTGATATTCAGATTTGCATCTTCGGTCGCCTTGAACAGCGTGATGCGTGCATGTTGCAACGGTGTGCTGAGCGTTTGTTTCGCCAATGCCAGCTCCGTCGGCTCGGCCTTTAATGCCCGGTCGGCGGCCTCGCCGTCAATACCCAGCATGGCCAGCATCGCCGCCAGCATGCCCGGCTCGCTGCGGATCTGGAATGGGGTTCGGTAGAAGGTATCAAGCAGGAACAGTTGGATATCGCGATAGCCTTGGCTTTCCAGTTGAGCTGCCATCTCCAGCGCGATCAGGCCCCCTAGCGACCACCCCAACAGACGGACGGGGCGCGCCGGCGACAGCCGCATATGACCGAGATAATACGCCGCCAGCTCGCGTAGCGAAGTGATGTGCGGCTGTTGGAACAGATTATAATTGTTGATGCCTAACACATTGAAATCTTTTTCTAAATAGTTCGCCAGATCGCGATAAACATCGCAACCGGTGACGGCGGGATGGATCATCCAAACGCTGTCGGGGGTGATGGCGTGGTTCAGGCGCTCTACCTGTTTAAAGGTAAAACTGGCCTGATTCAGACGCGTCAACAGCTGCTGCAGGGGTTCGGAGGTGGCTGGAGCCGTTGCGGGCACGCCGTCGGTGAGGATACGGGCCTGGCCGCGCAGCGTCGAGTGAGCAAACAGCGTCTTAATGCCTAACGAATGCCCGTGTCGCTTCAGTTTAACCAGCAGTTGAATGGCGTGCAGCGAATGGCCGCCCAGCGCGAAGAAATCATCGTCGCGGCCAATGCGCGTTGTGCCCAGCAGTTCGCTCCACAGTTCGGCCAACTGCTGTTCCAGCTCGCCTTGTGGGGCTTCATAAGCAGCGGTTTCCTGCATGTTGGCCGGTGCCGGTAACGCTTTGCGATCCAGCTTGCCGTTGGGCGACAGCGGAAAAGCATCCAGCCGGATAAAACAGGACGGCACCATAAAGTCCGGCAGGTGTTGCTGCAATTGCCGACGCCATTCGGCGGCGGCCGTTTGCTCTGGGGCGATGACATAGGCGACCAGGCGCTTGCCGCCGCTTTCGTCTTCCCGCGCCAGAATGGCCGCGTCTTCAACCCCTGAACACTGTCTGAGCTGTTGCTCTATCTCACCTAATTCAATGCGCAGGCCGTGGATTTTGACCTGGAAATCGTTTCTGCCCAAATACTCAATGTTGCCATCCGGCAGCCAGCGGGCCAGATCGCCGGTTTTATACAGGCGAGCCTGCGGCTCGGCGCTGAAAGGGTCGGCGATAAATCGCTCGGCGCTCAGCGCCGCGCGGTTCAGATAACCACGGGCAACCTGAATACCACCGATATGCAATTCGCCGGCGATGCCAGGCGGTAACGGTTGCAGTTGGTCATCCAGAATATGGAGCTGGGTATTGGCGATCGGTTTACCGATCGGTACCAGTGGGCGAGGATCATCGGGCAGGCATTGCCAACTGGAAACGTCTACGGCGGCTTCCGTCGGGCCGTAGAGATTGTGCAGTTCCGCCTGCGGCAACTGCTGCAGGCAACGTTGTACCGTAGCGAGCGGCAACGCCTCGCCGCTGCACACGATGCGTTTCAGGGAGGCGCACTGCGCCATATCGCCGTGGCGCAGAAACAGTTGCAGCATAGAGGGGACGAAATGCAGTGTGGTGACGCCATGTTGTGCGATGCAGGCGCTGAGATAATCCGGTTCCTGGTGACCGCCCGGTTTGGCGATGGCCAGCCGGGCGCCAACCATCATCGGCCAGAAAAACTCCCACACAGAGACGTCGAAGCTGAACGGCGTTTTCTGCAGCACGACATCATCCGGCGTCAGTGTATAAGCCTTTTGCATCCACAGTAGTCGGTTGATCACCCCGCGGTGTTCGTTCATCACCCCTTTGGGTTTCCCCGTCGAGCCGGAGGTGTAAATCACATAAGCCAGGCTGCGCTGTGGATCGGCGGCCAGCGGCGGTGGGTTGCCATCCGGCGCTTGCCGCCACAGATGACTCTCACGCTGAAGATGCAATCGCGGCACGGCGATATCGCGCAGCGGGTGCAGCGCGTGTTCGCCGCCATTGTCGATCAGAACGAATCTGGCGCCGCAATCTTGCAGCATGTGGCGCAGACGGTCTTGCGGATAGTCGGGATCGAGCGGTACATAGGCGGCGCCCGCCTTCAGGATGGCGTACAGGGCAATCACCATATCCGGGCTGCGGTTGACGCATACCGCGATGCGATCGTCAGGCTGTAATCCCTGCAGCCTGAGAAAGGCAGCCAATCGATTCGCCCGCTGATTCAGCTGTTGATAACTGATCTCGTGGTCTTCGTAGCACAGCGCCGGCGCTTCTGGCGTCAGCGCGGCCTGCCGTTCCAGGAATTGATGTACGCCTTGCGGCATGTTTGCCCATGTTTGTCGGGTTTCATTCCATTGATGGAAGATTTGCTGTCTTTCCTGCGGCAACAGCAGCGGCAACTGCCCCAGCGGCAGCGCCGGATCGCCGTCCAGTAGGGTGTTCAGCAGGTGCAGTATGCGGGCGGCGATGCGTTCACCGTCTTCCTGACTGAACCAGGCCTGATTGAAGTTGAACTCCAGCAGCGGGTCGTCGCCCGGATGGTAATGGCGCAGGTAGACGCCGAGGGGCAGCTGTTCCTGACCGTGGTGCAGGTTTTCAACCTTGAACTGGCTGCCCTCCAGTTCGATGTCGGTCGGAAAAACCTCCAGCGAAAAGCTGATGTCGAACAGCTGGCGCCGCTCCTGCTGATGCAGGTTCAACTGGCGGTTGAGTTCGGCAATGGGAAAACGCTGGTGACGATAACACTGGCGCAGCTCGCTGCCGATTTGCCGCAGTAAGTGGCCGAAGGATTGCTGTGAATCGACCGTGATGCGCAGTGGGATCATCGAGGAAAACATGCCCAAAGTTTGCTTATGTTCGGCGGTACTGCGGTTATGTACCGGCACGCCCAGCGTGAATTGATCGGTTTGCCAAATCCGGCCGAACCAGGTGGCCAGCAAAGCGCTAAAAAAATGCATGGCAGAACCGCCCTGTGCGGCGGCGTATTGTTCCAACTGAAGGAAACGCTCGCGTGGCAACCGCTTGATTATCTGATGGCTGGGGTAGGTTTGTTGCTCACAGTGATTTTGGCGGCGTTCCAGCATGGAGGGGGGCGCGTCGATGAAACGCTTCAACCAGAAATCACGATCGCGCTCGTAGCGTGGAGACTGCTGATAGGCGCGATCGCTGATGACGAAGTCTTGGTAACGCGAGCGGGGGGCTTCGTTTTTTATCCCTGCTTTTAATTGTTTATAGCGCTCCATGATCATTTTGCTCAGCAGGGAAATTGAGGTGCCGTCCGCAATCAGATGATGGGAAGCAAGCAGCCATAGCGTGCTGGATCCGCTGACTTTGGCCAGGTGGCAGCGCCAAAGCAGGCCATCATACAGTGAATAAGGCTGCAGGAATTGAGAACGAAGGTGTGTTTCTGCCAGACTGATGGCATCTTGCCTCTGCGAAAAATCATGGTAATGCAGGTCGATATAGGCCCGGTCGCAGGTTTCCTGGGTAATGCCTTGCGGCGTTTCTTTCAGCGTGGTTTGCAACGCATCATGTTGTTGCTGTATTTGCCGTATGGCTTCTTGAAAAAGCGGTAGCGAAATCTCGCGCTCTACGCGCCATAAACACCCAACGTTATATAAGGGGATATCGGGGTTTAAAGATTGGTCTAGCCACACGGCTTGTTGCACGGTCGTCAGGGAATAAGCGGACACGGAACCACCTCCACAAATAAGGAATGAATCGAATTAAATAAAGTGAGTCGCAGCCAAGCACTCGAACATTATAAAAGGTGATTATTAAGTTGGCCTGTTTTCACATTAAATATTTTTAATGGTTTTGTTTAATTATAATTAATTCAATGTTTTCATGATTAATGATTTATATTTTATTTATTTTTAAACTAATTTTTTGTCATTGCTTTTGTGGCGTGTTAATCACGATTGACTGGTTTTTCTGCGTGTCATCAGCAGATGCAATGGTGTAATGCTATGTTTTGTTTGTGTTTTTTATTTTTGATAAAAAGAGGAGGCGCTGAGGAGGATCGTGAGCGATAACGGAGTGGTATCTAAGCGGGCAAGTTCGATGGCTTCTCTGCCAGAGATAACAGGCTGAATCATAAAAAATTATAAAGAATTTCTTATGCTGTATTATTATAAAAGAAATAATAATGAATAATAAGAAATAAAGCTTATTGTGATTTCATGCATTTCTTTATTCGTAATGCTGCTGTTAACTTTCATAGGATTATGACGTTTCAATTAAACTGCGATGAATGATCCGTTATTGGGCGATTAATGGATTAACTTTAATGAGATAATAAATGTGAAACGTTGATGTCGAGTTGATACCCGAAATGAAAGACGCAACGAGAACCGTGTCTCGCTGCGGCTGGATCCTACGGGGGAGGTGCAGGTTAGCAGACGGCGGCTTTGATCAGTTCCACCACCAGCGGCGAAAGCTCGCCGCGCAACGCAGCGCGTTCTGATTGGAACAGCGTGGCGACGTAAAAACGCCGGCCCGGCAGTTCGATGGCGCGCACGTCGCCTTCGGCATCGTGGCCGCTGATAATCAGCGGGAAACGCTCAAGGTCGGCGACGAAGTCCGGATTCACGCCAAAGTTGCAGTGGTAGCCTTCATGGGTGTTCAGGCAGCCGTAGGCCTGCGCGACGCGGGTGTCAGGCTGAAAAACGATGTCGCCGGTTTTTTCCACCAGCGAGCAGCTCAGCGGGGCGATCACCAACCGGCCACCGCTGTCGGTTTCCGCATGGCCGGCGTCGTGCCAGCCCATCACGTTGCGGGCGTACTCGATGATGGCGTACTGAAAACCGCCGCAGGAACCGAGAAACGGCACGTCGTTTTCCCGCGCATGGCGGATCGCCATAAAGGCGCCGTCGTCGTGTCGATACGGGCTGCCCGGCACCACCCAGATGGCATCGAAATCTTGCAGGACATCGGGGGAGGTCAAGGATTCGGTCGGTAGCCACTGGGGCTGCACGTCGATGTCGAGATGGGCGGCGGTGAGCTGGAGCGCCACGGGGATGGCCTGATGGGCCACGGCTTGCGGGTTGTAATCACCGACCAGAGCAATGCGGACTTGAGCTTTCATCATTTCCTTTCCTGTGCGGGTAAAGAAGGAGATTACAGGAAAGCGGGATTTTGAGCCGCAGATTTTTTAAACGCGGCGCACAAAAAAGCCCGGCGTCGGCCGGGCTGGAAAATGGGGCTCAGTACAGCGACGGCGCACCAGCCGGTCGGGTTTTGAAGCGGCGGTGCAGCCACATGTATTGCTCCGGCGCCCGCATGATCTCTTTCTCGATCACTTTGTTCATGTAAGCCGCCGCCGCCTGTTCGTCGCTGAGCGGGTAGTCTTCCAGGGCCGGCTGGATCAGCAGGTCGTAGCCGCGGCCGCCTTCGCGGCGGATCAGCACCACCGGCACCAGCGCCGGGTTGGCCATGCGTGCCAGCATGAAGGTGCCGCTGGTGGTGGCGGCCTGATCGACGGCGAACAGCGGCGCGAATACGCTGCCGCGCGGGCCATAGTCCTGATCCGGCGCGAACCATACCGCCTCGCCGCGCTTGAGCGCGTGCACCATGCCGCGCAGATCCTTGCGGTCGATCATCGCCTTGTTGGAACGCATGCGGCCTTTGGTCTGCGCCCACTCCATCGCTTTATTGTTGTGCGGACGATACATCGCCATCATCGGCTGGCACAGGCCCATAGCCCGGCCGCCCAGCTCCAGCGACATGAAGTGCACGCCGATCACCAGCACGCCGCGATCGTCGCGCTGCGCCATTTTGAGGTGGTTGATGCCGGAGACGTTGAACCAGCGTTTGACGCGTTTATCCGACCAGAACCAGGCCATGCCGGTTTCCAACAGGCCCATGCCGAGCGATTCGAAGTTGCCCACCACCTTGCGCTCGCGCTGCGCTTCGTCCATCTCGGGGAAGCACAGCTCGAGGTTGCGACGGGTGATGGTGACGCGGCGTTTGAGAAATCGCATCGAGGTGCGCCCCATCCACACTCCCAGCCGATTGAGCAACGGGTAGGGGAGTTGGACCAGCAGGAACAGCAGGGCGAGGCCGAACCAGGTTAACCAGTAGCGCGGGTGCAGCAAGGCCAGTTGAAATGCTTTGGCTGATTTCATAGAAACTCTTTTTATACGTTAAAAGGGGCAGCAAGCTGTAACGCATAAAGGTTCCACTCGATAGCGATACGACTACTCAGACACCCAGGTACGGCCAGGGTTTAGTCGGAATTCCATAATTGACTAAACATTTACATTCGAAGGGCGGTTTGCGCTGCTATCAGGCTTCGGAGGGATAGCTGTTGGCCAGCGGAGGCGGCTCTAGGAATGCGTATGTTAACACAGGGTACGGGGTACAGAGGAAGAGAGGCATGCGAATATTCTCATTCGCGTTGCCTCTGGATTGACGATTGGCGGCGGTTTACAGACTGGGGAGGATGATGGCGGCGAAAATGGCGGCGATCACCAGCCACTTCAGCAGGTAGTAACCGCGGCGATTACGCGCCTTCAGGCGCTGGCCGGCGTCGCGCACCGCGTTGACGTATTTGAAGATGCGGTTGATGCCGCCGGTGCGGTCCTGATCGTCATTCGGCGAACTGGCCGCCGACATCAGCGTAGCGCCGACCCAGTGGTTGACCGCTTGCGCCCAGCGCCATTTCATGGGCCGCTCGACGTCGCAAAACAGAATGATGCGCGTCTGATCGGTGGCGTTCTGCGCCCAGTGCACGTAGGTTTCATCGAAGATCACCGCTTGGCCGTCGCGCCAGCTGTGCTGCTCGCCGTCCACCTCGATGAAGCAGCGATCGTCGTTGGGCGTCATCAGCCCCAGGTGATAGCGCACCGAGCCGGCGTAAGGATCGCGGTGTTTACCCAAATGGCTGCCGGGCGGCAGCTCGGCGAACATCGCCGCCTTTACGGATGGGATGCGGTTGAGCAGTTCGACGGTTTTCGGGCACAGCGTTTGCGCCGAAGGGTGGCTGTCGCTGTACCACTTCAGATAAAAACGTTTCCAGCCGCGTTTGAAGAAGGTGTTGAATCCGGCGTCGTTGTGCGACTGCGCCTTTTTGATGTGATCCTGCAAGCGCACGGCTTCCTCGCGGATCACCTGCCAGTTGTCGGTCAGCGTCTGCAGCTCCGGGAAGCCTTTTTCGTCGAAATAGGGCTGTTTGGCGGGCAAACGGGAGAAGCCGGTCATAAACATGTTGATCGGCCCCATAAAGGTGGAGTGATCGAACAGTTGGCGGGTAAGCTTTTGTTTCTCTTTGCCGCGGGAGTGTGCGTAGAGGAAGCTGATGATAAAAATGCCGATAATGATCGCGGCAACCATAGAATCCATCCCTGTTGGTGCTTGTTAAAAATTCGTACAAATTATAGTTTTGTGACAGGAAAAATTTAACTTTTTCGTGCGCTTTCCCCGCTCATACTGCTTGGTGGCATAAAAAATCAATAAAACCGTTGGTAATGAAATTTTATATCGATTTTTTTGGTTTTAGTCCTATTCTTAAATCGTTCAAGGGGTGTTTCATGCCATCTTGTGTCATGACGAATGGCACGTATCTGAGAAAAGAGGGACTTATGAAGAAATCAATCATTGCCTTGTCTGCACTGCTGCTCGCTTCCCCGGTGTTCGCTGCTGAAACCGCGACCGACACCGCCGCTCACGCCAGCAACGAGGTCGTCGCTGAGGCGCATAAAGGGGCGGATACCGCCAAAGAAAAGCTGCACCAGTCTCAGGACAAGGGTGAAGAGCTGAAGCTGAAAGCCAAGCACGCCGCTGAAGGCAAGAGCGACAGCGTCGGCAGCAAAGTGAGCGAAGGCTCGCAAAAAGCCTGGCACTCCACCAAACAGGGTACGGAGAAGGCTTGGGACAAGACCAAGCAAGGGGCGGAAAGCCTCAAGAACAAAGCGACCGAGTAAGGTCTCCGCTTTTTACCCCAAGGGCCGCGCCGCGGCCTTTTTTATTGCCCGCAAACCGGGCAGGCCACAAAAGAAAAAGGCGCCGCCTCTTGCAAGAGGGCGCCTTTTCAACACGTTAACGACTGGTATCAGCTAACGCTTTTTACTGGGACATATATGCCTGGTTGTCATGATTATTTTGCATCAAACCAATCAGCCATTTTTTCCTTTGTATCATTTTTTACTTCGTCGTCGATATGCATGCCAACAGAAGCTAAAGCGGTAGCGAGTACACCCAGATCGTCCGTGTATCCCACCACAGGCACGACATCAGGGATCGCATCAATTGGCAATACAAAATACGCCAACGCCCCATAGATGGCTGTTTTGGCCCACAGTGGGGTATTAGGACGTTGAGCGGCAAAGTAAAGCCAAAGTGCTTTCTCAATCACCTCGCTTCCTGCTTTCTTTGCGTAACGCATGATTTTATTCCAGAAGCTGCTGTCGTCGAAATCTTCTGCTGTAGTATGTTTGTTTTCCAATTTAATTTCCTTTTAAAACAATTAATTATACTAATTATTATTGAGTTTGATTATTGTTCTTTAACTTATTTGAGGATTGGCAAGCATCCTGCTTTGAATGCGGCTGCCAGAATACCATTTGTAAGATGAGCAGCAATGAGATGAGGAAGGATAGTACGCTTGGAAATGAAATTACCCAAAAGAAAAAGGCGCTTATCAAATGAGATAAAGCGCCTTTTATCAACACGTTAACTGACTAGTATCAGTTCATGCCGTATTTTTTCAGCTTCTTGCGCAGCGTGCCGCGGTTGATGCCCATCATCAGGGCTGCGCGGGTCTGGTTGCCACGGGTGTATTGCATCACCATGTCCAACAGTGGCTGTTCAACTTCAGCCAGTACCAGCTCATACAGGTCATTTACGTCTTGACCGTTCAGTTGAGCAAAATAGTTCTTCAGTGCTTGTTTAACCGAGTCACGCAGAGGCTTTTGAGTCACCTGATCTTGTGAGTTAACGGTAGAAACGGTCAGTACGTCAGAATTTACGCGTTGTTCGAACATAGTTCTGTCAGCTCTTTTTTTACGCTAAGATTTTCGAAATATGCCTCCAACGCCTCCAGCTGTTCGCTGGCATCCTCTATGGCGTTGAATGTGCGCCGAAACTGGTCATTCGGAGCGTGTTCCTGGAGATACCAGGACACGTGCTTACGAGCAATCCGGAATCCCTTGCCTTGGCCATAGAAGCCGTGCAATTCCCGAATGTGCCCAATCAACAAGCGCTTCACCTCGCCAAGCGGCAGCGGCGGCAGCAACTCCCCAGTGTCCAGATAATGCTGGATTTCCCGGAAGATCCAGGGTCTCCCCTGAGCAGCGCGGCCTATCATCAGGGCATCGGCCCCGGTGTAGTCAAGCACTGCTCTGGCTTTATGCGGGTCAGTAATATCCCCATTCGCGATAATCGGAATGGAAACACTCTGCTTAACTGCCCGAATGCTGTCGTATTCCGCGTCGCCGTTAAACAGACAGGCGCGGGTTCGGCCGTGAATCGTCAGGGCCTGAATACCACAGTCTTCGGCCAGTTGGGCAATCTCTACACAGTTACGATGCTCTGGCGCCCAGCCGGTGCGAATCTTCAGCGTTACCGGCACATCCACCGCGTCAACCACCGCGTGGAGGATCCGTTTAACCAGATCCGGGTACTGCAACAAAGCGGACCCGGCAAGCTTCCGGTTCACTTTTTTGGCCGGGCATCCCATATTGATGTCGATGATCTGCGCGCCGCTGGCCACGTTGATACGCGCGGCGGCGGCCATATCATCAGGATCGCATCCGGCAATCTGCACGGAGCGGATCCCTGGTTCATCGCTATGCACCATACGCAGACGCGACTTATCCGTCCGCCACACCTCCGGGTTGGAGGAGAGCATTTCGGATACGGCCATCCCAGCACCCATTGCATGACAGAGGGTTCTGAACGGGCGATCTGTAATACCGGCCATCGGGGCCGCAATCAGGCAATTAGTAAGCTGGTGGTGTCCAATGCGCATAGACAAAGAGTGACCATACTGTGTCCGCAAGGGCGCGTATATTACGCATTTTTGCGCCGAGATGAAAGGCCAAACTTTAACCAATTGGCTCGCTATTAGGGCAAAAAATGCGCTGCGCAGTGATTCATAAAAATATTGTATATATTTTACAATGAGTTGACGAAAAGCGCTTGTTTTGTGTGCGGTAAAATATTCGCCTTTGCACAGGATATTATCTGCATTCGCCCGCTATTTTTGCCGGGATAGCCTGCCTGGAAGGCGCATTGTCAGGGCGATCCATCGTTGAAAGGCGAAAAATTGCATAAAATTTTGTCTTGCCCGTGGCCGATCGTCGGACAAAAAAAATCCACCGGCGAGGGGCCGGTGGATGAGGGAGCAATATACCGTGGCGCTTATTTACGGCGGCCGGTGATGCGGCACCACTCTTCGCGCTCGGCGACCGGATCGAGCGTGAACTTCTCTTCGTAGGCTTCCGCTACGCTGCTCGCCTGGCTGGCCAGCACGCCGGACAGCCCCAGATGACCGCCGGCCTTCGGCAGGCAACCGATCAGCGGCGCCAGCTCGCGCAGCGGGCCGGCGAGGATGTTGGCGACCACCACGTCCGCCAGCAGGTCCGCCGGCTGGTCTTTCGGCAGATACAGCTCCAGACGCTCTGAGACGCCGTTACGCTGCGCGTTGTCGCGGCTGGCCTGAATGGCCTGGGGATCGATGTCGATGCCGATAGCGCGCGCCGCACCCAGCTTCAGCGCGGCGATCGCCAGAATGCCGGAACCGCAGCCGAAGTCGATGACGGTTTTGCCGGCCAGATCGAGGCCGTCCAGCCACTGCAGACACAGCGCGGTGGTCGGGTGGGTGCCGGTGCCGAACGCCAGGCCCGGATCGAGCATCACGTTAACCGCGTCAGGATCCGGCACGTCGCGCCAGCTCGGGCAGATCCACAAGCGCTCGCCGAAGCGCATCGGGTGGAAGTTGTCCATCCACTCGCGCTCCCAGTCCTTGTCTTCCAGCTGTTCTATCTTGTGGCGGAAACCGGCGCCCAGCAGCGGGTGCTGCTCCAGCATCGCCACCACCTCGGCCATATCGGTTTCCGCGTCGTACAGGCCGATCACATCGGTGTCGCCCCACAGCAGGGTTTCACCCGGCAGCGGCTCGAACACCGGGTTGTCGTGGGTGTCCTGGAAGGTCACCGACACGGCGCCGCTTTCCACCAGCGCGTCGCTCAGGTCTTCCGCCTGGCTGCCGGTGGTGTTCAGTTTGAGTTGGATCCAAGGCATAGCAATTCTCTTCAAGAGGGTAATGATGACGCCGTCCGGCGCTTTTCGCCGACGACGTTACCGAGATAAAACGCCAACAGGCTGAGCAACAGCGAAGGCACGATAGGATGCAGCCCCGCCGGTTGCAGGTTGAAGCTGGCCAATAGCGTATAGCATACCGCACCCGACACCATTGAGCTAAGCGCTCCCTGAGCATTGGCGCGTTCCCAATACAGACCCAGCACCAGCGGCCACAGGAACACCGCCTCCAGCCCGCCGAAAGCCAGCAGGTTGAGCCAGATGATCATCTCCGGCGGGCGCCAGGCCGCCAGCAGCACCAGTAGGCCGAGGATCAGCGTGGTCAGGCTGGAGAAGCGCTTGATCAACCGCTCGTTGTGGATCTGCTGCGGCCGCACGCCCAGGTAGAGATCCTTGATGATGGTGGCGGAGGACTGCAGCAGTTGGGCGTTGATGGTCGACATGATCGCCGCCATCGGCGCCGCCAAAAAGATCCCGGCGGCGTACGGCGGCAACACGGTGATCATCAGCGTCGGGATCACCTGGTCGGGGATCTTGAGATCCGGCAACACCGCGCGGCCGAGCGCACCGGCCAGGTGCATGCCGAACATCAGCACCGCCACCACCACGGTGCCGAGCAGAATGCCGCGATGCACCGCCTTGCTGTCCTTGTAGGAGATGCAGCGCACGGCGGTGTGCGGCAGGCCGATCACCCCGAAGCACACCAGGATCCAGAATGACGCCATAAACGGCAGACTGAGGATCTGATCGCCGCCCTGCGGCGACACCAGCGCCGGATCGATCTGCTGCAGTTTGCTCACAGCGCTGTCCAGTCCGCCGGCGGCATGGATCACCGCCACCAGCAGCAGCACGGTGCCGAGCAGCATCACCAGCCCCTGCATGGCGTCGTTCAGCACGCTGGCGCGGAAGCCGCCGAAGGCGGTGTACAGCGCGATGCTGATGCCGAAGATCAACAGGCCGGTGTCGTAAGGAATGCCGGCGGCGGTCTCCAGCAGGCGTGCGCCGCCGATGAACTGCACCGTCATGGCGCCGAGGAACGCCACCAGCAGGCTGAGGCTGGCCAGCCACACCAGCAGGCGGCTTTGGTAGCGGCCATACAGCATGTCATTGAGAGTAATGGCGTTGTAGCGCCGCGCCAGGATGGCGAATTTCTTGCCCAGCACGCCGAGCGACAGCCACACCGCCGGCAGTTGGATCATCGCCAGCAGCACCCAGCCCAGGCCATATTTGTAGGCGGCGCCAGGCCCGCCGATAAACGAACTGGCGCTGATGTAGGTGGCGGTCAGGGTCATCGCCAGCACAAAGCCGCCCATCGAGCGGTTGCCGAGGAAATATTCGCTGAGGAAGTTTCCGTTCTGGCGGCGCCGATAGGCGTACACCGACAGGCCGAACACCAGCAACAAGTAGGCGACCAGCGGCAGGATCACTTCAGTTTGCATCGCGGTCCTCCAGCGAAATGTCGCGGAACACCGTGCGCACCATCAGCCAGCACAGGCCGATGAACAGCAGCGGCACCAGCAGGCAGGCCATTTCGAACCAGTGCGGCAGGCCGGTGACGCCGATGGCGCTGTCCGGCAGGTAGGCCGCCAGCCCCCAGGCCAGCAGGTAGAGCAGCGTCAGCCCCAGCGCCCAGCGCGCTTCGCGGTGCGCCTGAATAAAGCGTTTGTCCATCAGTGTCCCCCATAGGTTTACGATGATGGCTTGTGACAAGAACAGATGAAGGAACAGGATTGTACGGAATGTGCGGCGTTTGGCTAATAAATTATTCACCTTTCCGGTGAACGCAACGGGGCGATGGAAAGAAAAGAGAGGGGTAAATATATAAATTTTTGCCGGTTTATTTCGATGAGAAAATAATTAAAGAGAATGGGAAAGGAATGGGTTTTATATTGGTTGGCGCAACCGGAATCGAACCAGGTGACCTCTGTGAAGTATGACACAGCGCTCTACCACTGAGCTACACGCCTGCAATAAACAAATTTATAACATCTCCTAATCATTCATGTAAATAGATTTCTTTTATTTTTTGGCATTAAATAAATCGTTCGATTAAATAATAACCTGCATATCCTTCGCTATTTATTTACTGTGATTAATATCACGATAAAGCCGCCCCGTTAATGTGCTTAAACAAGGGCGGCGTTAATTAGCGGATTAACAATGTCACACGGTTATCGTTCTTTTCTCAGATATTCTTTCTGAAATAGTATAAAGAACGATGACGCCGATGCATAAAAAGAACATCACGGCATACAGGGCGCCACCGCCACCTTGTTTTAACAGCAAACCGCCGACAAAAGGGGCGAGCGCCAGGCCAAATTCGTAAAACGTGGCGGCACCGAAGTAAGCCCCTTTTAGGTTAGCCGGCGCCATACGATCAATTTGTATATTGAGCGTAGGGAACAGGATGACTTCACCGAGGCTGAGCAGGAACATGGCGACCAACCACAGCCCCCAGCTTTCACTGGAAACCAGCAGGAAGACAATTTGTGAAAGCGCGAGAAAGAACACGCCCAGGCTGGTTTTCAGTGCCAATGACATGCGACGGGTAAAGCGCTCGGTGAAATACTGCAGCGTTATCACCGTGGCTGCATTGATGAATATCAGCACGCTGAGCAGGTATTCGGGGTTGTGCACCTGGCTGATCATGAGGTATTGCGGCAGCGTCACGTCGATCTGCCCGTAGACCAGCATCACCAAAATGTTGGCGACAACCAAAACCTTGAACGCCTGATCGTTCCAGATAATCCGCAAAGAGCCAATGAACGAGAAGGTGGCGTTGCGCGTTTCTTTACCGTGCCCCGCTTTGAATACCGCGAGCACCAGCAGCAAATAGCAAAGGAACGACAATGCGGTGACGAAGAAGGTGGCCTTCTGCGCTGTCAGCCCGAGAGCGACACCCACTAATGGGCCTACGGCTGCGCCCACGTTCATCAGGAAGTAGCGGATGTTCAACGCGCGTTCTCGCTCTTGCCTGTCATGGAGAATATCGCCGATCACCGCTTTGCTGGCGGGCTCGATCAATGAGCGCGAAATGCCATTGAGTAAAATACCGACAAAATACCACGCCGGTGAGTTGGCCAACGCAAGTACGCTAAATGAAATGATAGCGGCAATTGCACCGAGAATAATCAACGTGCGACGGCCATATTTGTCTGAAGCGCCACCGAAGAGATAGCCGAAAGAAATAGACACGATAAGTGATACGCTCATCATGACGCCGATTTCCACCGGAGTCATCGCGTAGTTATTTCTCATGAGAATGGTAATGAATGGCCAAATCATGAAAAAGCAGGCGCGCGTCAAAAACGTCCCGATAAAGATAACCCATATTTCTTTTGGGAAATAAGGGATGAATGTTGACCTCAAGGCGGTTTCTCCTTAAATGTTGCTCGTCGTCTGTTGAACCGAGTGTATTACACCTTTTCCAAACTTTCCTTTTCCCATCGGTTAGCCAGAGTGAGTAACGGCGTCACTCCGGCCTCTCTAATCCTCGCGATGAGATTTTTCCGCTGATCGAAGATAACCGGATGCGGGCTGATGCCTTGAATAATCGCGGCGACAGTCGCCGAGACTGGCGCGCTATGCGCCAGCGTTGGAATCGCCAGAACGTTCATGCAGTATTCAAACATGGAATCGACGGAGTTCAATTTACCCAACATCAAGAACGTCATTTCATCTCCGACGAGGGTAGCGCCCAGGCTGTCGAATATCATTTTCACTTGCGCCACGGGCTTCTCTTTCAGATGGAAACTGAGCAGTGCGCGGAACTGGTCGCGATTCAGACGGCCCTGTTTCATCTCGTCATTCAGCATGGCGAGTGCCTGGCGTACATAATTTTCCTCTTCGTTGAACAGATCTGCCGAAGCGCAGCGGAAATGCTGTTTGAGGAAATACCAGTGAAAGACATATTTGCCGTCGAATTCGAGGCGAACAACGTTGGTGAAGTCTTCCAGATCGTGCCGTTCCGGGTGGAATTCGCTGAGATCGCAACGAATATCGATGCCGGAAGAGGAGGCGATTCGGCGGCAAATGGTGGCGATATCAGCTTCGCCCAATAGCGCTTGCAGCATATGCTGCATGTTGTTACCGCCGGCGGCCAACTCGCAATAGGCGTCTTTGCCTGGCGTCAGGTATTTGATTCGGCTGTCGTGCGCATTGAGTGATGAGGCAATCTCAGCCCACTGGTTATGTACTTCCTGGCTTCTGATCGTTTCCAAACGAGGGTTTTTTTCATAGAACGCGATGACGCGCGGATCGACAGCCAGGCCGCTGCGTTTGAGTATTCCGGCGTCAAGCTGCGCGCTTGCTTGGTTTTTCACCAAGACATTGATGAAGTTGCGCAGCGAACTCTCCCCGCAATCTGAGAACGATACGTCAGAATCCGGCGCGGGGCGGCAGGTTTTGGTGATGCACAGCGGCGGAAAATAGCGGCCGTACACTTCGCGATCGTAGTAGTCATGGCAGCGATCGGGGAAGTGCGTCTCGCCCGTCGCCGTTTCGCCGAACAGCTCCCCGCTCAGCTCCCGCAGTTGCTGCATGTAGGCGATCAACTTGCCGAAGTTACCCTTGCATTTCAGCCACAGCGCCGCGTTGAGCAAATGAAACACCTCTCTGTCGTGCCCGGCGGTGCGGCTGGCCGCGATCAGTAAACGACATAAATTGTGCAACTCGGCCAGCAAGCTGTCGCGATCTGCACAGTGGATACCGACGTAATCCTGCACACGTCGCGGCAGATAGCGGTGATACTTGTTGAAAGGCAGATGCAATGCAATGAAGTCGGCGCTGAATCCCTCAGTTTGCAGCCGTGCGACGGTGCTTTCGGTAAAACTTTCCGCCAGCATGCTGGCGCGCAAGGTGGCTTCATCTTTTTGCCGGCGGGCATGTTCGACGGCGGCCTGCGCGTTTTGCCAGGCGGGGAACAGGCCGGCTTGATGCACGGCTTCTTGCTGCGCCGCATTCACGCGTGCTTCCAGCTCGGCGATTTCGGCATTGAGCGCCAACAGTTGCGCCTCTTTATTCTCCGCAGCGCTCTTGCCCAGCGCTTTTTTACCGGCTTTTAGCGCGGCGATCGCGGTTCGAAGTGGCGGGATCCGTGACGGCTGCGCTTTGGCGGCATTTTCCGCCTGTTGCAGGATCTGGTTCAGCGCTTTTTCTTGCGCTTTCAAATGGGCGCCGAGGGAGAGCGCTTCGCGTTCTGCGGCCGCGATCTGCGCTTTTGTGTCCTCGAACTGTTGCAGCACGCTGTCGCAAAGCCGGCGTATTTGCACAGAAAGCCGATGTTGCTGCTCAATGGCAGCGTGAAAGTCCGTTTCATCTCGTACATGCTGATATAACGAGGCGATATCATTGTCGGTGAAACGTTGGCTGCTCATGAAAGCCACCAGCCGTGCAAGGGTAGAGGGGGAAAACCAGGTGAACGGGTTCTTCACCTCTTTGCTTACGTCAAACTCGACCAGGTCAGTACGGTAGAACAACGCGCGCGCCACCTGGCCGATCGGGTGATCGGCGCCAAGAAAACGGTAATACTTTTCCGCGAGTTCGTTGTTGCACCAGAGCACCCCGTACAGTGGCGAAAGAAAACGATACTCAGGGCGGAACGGCATGTAGAGATCGCGGAAAGTCTGTCTGGTTTGATCGGTCGTCATCAGCTAAAACCTTGGATGATGTTTTTTAACTTGAGCGCCGCCTGGTGGATTTGTTGTTGTTCATCCTGATTGGGCATCAGCGACAGCGGCGTAAAGACGTCGTCGCGCAGAGCCAGCGGCCAGGACATGAACACGCCCAGTTCCGGCAGCCAGACCGAACCGCAGCAGGGGGTTTCGTCCCGTTGGATGATGCGCTCAAGCAAGATAAGAATGGAGGCGGACGGGCCATATTTAGGAGGGCGCCGCATTTTGTGAAATATGTCCAACCCTTGATTGCGGGTATCGGTGACGATTTGCGCCAGCGCCTGTGCCGAAAGTACCTGGTTCAGCGGTCCCTCGTCGGTTGTTACCTGGCTGAGCAAGGGCACCAACCCGGCGCCGTGCTCGCCGCAGACTGTCAGGCTACGTGTGTCGATGCGCTGCATGTCGATCCCGGAAATGCGGCAGATGCTTTTCAGCAGCCTGGCGGTATTGTGCGCGGCGCCGATACCTATCACCCGGCAGCGAGAGTCGAGCAGGATTTTATCGATGTAATAGCTGATGCTATCCACCGGATTGACCGCATTGATGATGTGACAGCCGGGAGCAATGAAGGGTTTGGCTCGGCTAAAAATGGCCTCGCTGAGCCGTACGTGATCGTCCAGCAACGCCTGGCGGTCATGCATCGGAAAGGTTGAAGGCACGCCATAGCAACAGAGGATCACGCCAGCCCCCTCGATGTGGCGGTAGTCATCCGTCACAACAATCTTGGGTAAAGACGTTCGGTTATGGCGTGAGAAGAGCGCTTCCGCCAGCAGGCCATCAAGAATATCTTCGCAAACGGCTGAATACTTTTCGGTATTTCGGCAGATGATCACGACTTCATTGACGCTGCCACGTCGCTCGGTCGTACTTAACAGCGCGTTTAGCGTCTCTTGCCCAATGCCGCCGAATCCCAATAAAACAATTTTCATGACCGCTCCTGATGACCTGCCCGGCTTATGCTTCGATCAGTTCGGCCAGTCTTGCATACTGCTTCTCAACCATACTCCACCCTTTATCGAGTACGGCTTTGACACGCTGGAATTGTTCTTCGGTCATCCCCTTGAAGAACGCTTTATCCACTTCCTGATGATCGCCATCGAATTCGGAGTGATCCTCGAAATGGTTCTGTTTGCTCGGATCGAACACGTGTTTGATGTTGTTATAGAAAACGAAAGCCGAACCTTCGATGACAAAGTGCACCAGGATAGCCTGTTCCAGATTATCCAGCGTGATCATCTGGTGGTTGAACCAGATGCACAGTGCTTCAAAGATCGCGTCTTCGCGAACTTGGAGGTTATCGCGGCTGTTGCGCAGCACTTCGTCATGGCCGAATTCTTCTTTCAGATGCTCACTGAAGAAACGTGAGAAGCGAACGTCTTCACACAGTGCGCTACGCAGCAGCACCATTTTTTGGAACTGATCGGACAGGATCTGCAGGTAGTCCAGGAACAAGGATTTTTTCGCCTCGGAGAACGTTTTATCCTTGGCGAATGCGGTAAAGATCTTGTTGTCCTGGTAGCGCTCGATGTAGCGGGCGTTATGCGCTTTAAGCTGATGGTAGTAAGCGTAGGGATCTTGATCGAAAGTCACCAGCGGCTTGCTTGGATCTTCATAGAGCCCGCGCTCCTCAAACTGGATTGACAGCCCCCAGTAGCCGTTGTCGCCCGCGCCGATGAAGCCGTGATCCGCGCCTGGCGGAATGCAGATGACATCGCCTGGAACGGCCCGGCGGTCAACGCCGTCTCCCAGCAGGATCGCTTCCCCTTCACAAATGATATACAGCGAAGATATTGGATGAACATGCACATCCAGCTTTTCGTTTTTCGCCAGACGCACCCAGCTTACTGCCAGGCGTGCCTGTTCGGGAATAAAGCGGTTCATTTCCTCATTGGCGCGGAAATTCTTCACTTCGCCCAAAAGCTTCTCAATCCCGTTTTCCTTAATGCTTTTTATGGTTTCCATGTCAGCACGGTGGTACTGGGAAAACACGGGCTTACGGTCGTATTCAGTTACATGGCTCATTAAGACATACTCATCTAAGTCAATAAAAAGGATAAATAAAAAGAGAAAAAGAGCGCGCTGCATTCGATCGACGGCGACAATAGCACGGGCTATCACCGAGCGGATGTGATCGGGGTCAAGCTTTGTAATTAATACGTTAATTTTGTTAAAGCTTATGGCGTGTAAAAATGCGAGGAGTTGAGTTTTTTTCTTGCTAATATTTATTTTCAAGCTATGGGTTAAATATTTTTTGTTTAAAAATAATGTGTTATGTTTTTTGTGGCGATGTAGGGGAGGGGCTCGATAAATGTGAAGAGAAAGTTATCTGTGAAGATTTGATTCTATTTTGCGCGATTGAATGAAAAAATCAGGCGGGCGTGAGAAAAGAAAAAGGCCGGTGATTAACCGGCCTTTCGTCAGACGATGCTGCGTGGCTGCCTTAGGTTTCCTGCAGACCCAGCTTCTTCTCCAGATAGTGGATGTTGGTGCCACCGTGCTGGAAGTTTTCGTCGTTCATGATCTTCTGCTGCAGCTCAACGTTGGTTTTGATGCCGTCGATGATCAGTTCAGCCAGGGCGTTTTTCATGCGGGCGATCGCCACGTCACGGTTTTCGCCGAAGGTGATCAGTTTGCCGATCATGGAGTCATAGTACGGCGGTACGGTATAACCGGCGTAGATATGAGATTCCCAACGCACGCCGAAACCGCCTGGCGCGTGGAAGCGGGTGATCTTGCCCGGGCTCGGCAGGAAGGTGTTCGGATCTTCGGCGTTGATGCGGCATTCTACCGCGTGGCCGTGGATCTTCACTTCTTCCTGTTTGATCGACAGCGGCTGACCGGCAGCGATGCGCAGCTGCTCTTTGATCAGATCCACGCCGGTGATCATTTCGGTAACCGGGTGCTCTACCTGAATACGGGTGTTCATTTCGATGAAATAGAACTCGCCGTTTTCATACAGGAACTCGAAGGTGCCCGCACCGCGGTAGCCGATTTCCACGCAGGCTTTCGAGCAGCGCTCGCCGATGTAGCGGCGCATTTCGCTGGTGATGCCCGGTGCCGGCGCTTCTTCGACCACTTTCTGGTGGCGGCGCTGCATGGAGCAGTCGCGCTCGGCCAGATAGATGGCGTTGCCCTGGCCGTCGGCCAATACCTGAATCTCGATGTGACGCGGATTCTCCAGGTATTTTTCCATGTACACCATGTCGTTGTTGAAAGCCGCTTTGGCTTCCGCTTTCGTCATGTTGATGGACTGCTCAAGGTCTTTGTCGCTGCGCACCACGCGCATGCCGCGACCGCCGCCGCCGCCGGAGGCCTTGATGATCACCGGATAACCGATGCGCTTGGCGAAGGCACGGTTTTTATCCATGTCGTCGGTCAGCGGGCCGTCGGAGCCCGGCACGCATGGCACGCCGGCTTTTTTCATGGCGTTGATCGCGGAAACCTTGTCGCCCATCAGGCGGATGGTTTCGGCTTTTGGGCCGATGAAGATGAAACCGGAGCGTTCAACCTGCTCGGCGAAGTCGGCGTTCTCGGACAGGAAGCCGTAGCCAGGGTGGATCGCCACCGCGCCGGTGATTTCCGCCGCCGAGATGATGGCCGGGATGTTCAGGTAGCTTTTTACCGATGGCGCAGGACCGATGCAGACGGTCTCGTCGGCCAGCAGCACGTGTTTCAGATCGCGGTCGGCCGCGGAGTGAACCGCAACGGTCTTGATGCCCAGTTCTTTACAGGCACGCAGGATGCGAAGCGCGATCTCGCCTCGGTTGGCGATAACAATTTTATCAAGCATGGGGGCGCCTCGTTATTCGATGACGACCAGCGGCTCGTCATATTCGACCGGCTGGCCGTTTTCCACCAGGATGGCTTTCACGACGCCGGACTTGTCCGCTTCGATCTGGTTCATCATTTTCATGGCTTCAACGATGCACAGGGTATCGCCGGCGTTCACTTTCTGGCCCACTTCCACGAAGGCTTTCGCGTCCGGGCTTGGGGTGCGGTAGAAGGTGCCTACCATTGGGGAACGAACGACGTGGCCACTCACGGCCGCCGGTGCTGCAGGGGTTTCTGCCGCAGGCGCGGTGGCAACGGCGGTAGCCAGGGCTGGCTGCTGCTGTGCCGGCATCGCGTAAGCCTGCTGCATGACGGGATAAGCCTGCGCCGGTGCGGCACGGCTGATGCGAACCGATTCTTCGCCTTCAGAGATTTCCAGTTCAGAAATGCCTGATTCTTCAACCAGTTCGATCAGTTTCTTGATTTTACGAATATCCATGAGTGTGATTCCGTACTCTTTTTGTGGAGCAATTAGTGGGTTTTCGACAGACGGTTAACCGCTGCCTGTAAAGCGAAAGCGTAGCCATCCGCGCCGAGGCCGCAAATCACGCCTACCGCTACGTCTGAGAGATAAGAGTGATGGCGGAAAGGTTCGCGGGCGTGCACGTTGGACAGGTGGATCTCGATGAACGGGATCTGCACCGCCAGCAACGCATCGCGCAACGCCACGCTGGTGTGCGTGAACGCCGCCGGGTTTATCAGAATGAAATCGGTGTTGCCGCGCGCCTGATGGATGCGATCGATCAGCTGATGCTCGGCGTTGGACTGCAGATGGCTCAGGGTAATATCCAATGCGGATGCCTGGTTTTCCAATCCGTTAACAATCTCTGTCAGCGTCGTGCTGCCGTACTTCTCCGGCTCACGCGTCCCCAGCAGATTGAGATTGGGGCCGTTCAGAAGCAAAATGTGAAACTTATCCGCCATTGTGCTGGTATCTCCGGCAATAAAACCATCATCGTAGAAAATAACCCGATGTTACCGATTTGTCACCTGTTAAGGGGCAAATTCACCCTGAGAACAGAAACAAGGTCGGGCATTATAACGATATCGTAGCAATTCGCAGCTAAATACTGGTCTTATCAGCGAAGATATTCAACCCCAAATCGACCAACTCGGGGGGCCGCGACGGGAATATGAGCGCTGGAACACAGAAAAAGTTCCCGACGGCGGCGTGCGTTTTTCTACGGCGATAACGCGTATCGCCGTGCGATTCAGCGCCACCAGGCGCGGAATTTCTTGTAACGCAGGCCCAACAGCGCCACCGCCAAAAGCGCGTAAATGAACGGCTGGGGAGAAAAGGTTTTGACCGACCACAGGTAGTGGATGGGGGCGAGGATCGCCGCCAGATAGACGAAGTTGTGCAACGTTTGCCATTTGGCGCCCAGTTTGCGCATCGCCCACAGCGTCGACGTGGCCGCCAGCGCCAGCAGGATCAGCCAGGTGAGGATGCCGAGCGTCAGATAAGGGCGGTTCACCAGCTCGCTGCCCAGCAGGCCGAGATTGCTCAGCCCCAGCTCCAGCGTGGAGTAGCTTATCAGGTGCAGCGTGCCCCAGGCAAAGCACCACAGCCCCACCAGACGGCGACAGCGGATCAGCAGCGGCTGCCGGGCGTAGCGCGCCAGCGGGGCGATAGCCAGCGTGGCCAGCAGCAATTTCAGCGTCATCCTGCCGGTAAAATGCTGGATGTCCTTGGACGGATCGGCGCTGAACCAGCCTTGATCCACTGCCAGCACCAGCCAGAGAAAGGGCAAAAACGCCGCCAGATGCAGGGCGGCTTTCAGCCATTTGATATGAACAGGCGTCAGGCGCACTTAGAAATTCTCCCGCAGATCCATGCCGTGATACAGCGACGCTACCTGGTCGGCATAACCGTTGAACAGCAGCGTCGGTTGGCGTTTGACGTCGAGAATGCCGCCGGAGCCGATAAAACGCTCGGTGGCCTGCGACCAGCGCGGATGATCGACGTGCGGATTCACGTTGGCGTAAAAACCGTACTCGTTCGGCGCGGATTGGTTCCAGGTGGTCGGCGGCTGATCGCGCACCAAACGCATATGCACGATCGATTTGATGCCTTTGAAGCCGTATTTCCACGGCGTGATCAGCCGCAGCGGCGCGCCGTTTTGCGGCGGCAGGGTTTTGCCGTATACGCCGACGGTCAGCAGCGCCAGCGGATGCATCGCCTCGTCCAGCCGCAGCCCTTCGACGTAGGGATATTTCAGGCCGCCGCCGATAAAGCGATCTTTCTGGCCGGGCATCTGCTCCGGATCGTACAGCGTCTGGAAGGCCACGTAGCGCGCGTTGCTGTTCGGTTCGGCCAGCTTGATCAGCTTGCCCAGTTCGAAACCGATCCACGGCACCACCATCGACCAGGCCTCGACGCAGCGCATGCGGTAAATGCGCTGTTCCAGCGGGAAACGCTTCATCAGATCGTCGATATCCAGCGTGATCGGTTTCGCCACTTCACCATCGATGCGCACTTTCCAGCCTTCGGTCTTTAGCCCGCCGGCGTTGGCGGCCGGATCGGCTTTGTCGAGGCCGAACTCATAGAAGTTGTTGTAGCCGGTCACCTTGTCTTCCGGCGTCATCGCCAGCTGCGCCTGCCAGGCGGCCGGTTTGCTGAATGCCAGCGCTTTGCCCGGCGGCGCCTTGGGGCGATCGTTGCCCTTGAACCACGACAGCAGGTCCGCCTGCGCGCCGGTAGGCAGCGCCAGCGTAGCGGCGGTGATGCCGAGCGCCTGCAGCACCTTGCGCCGCTGGTGGAACACGCTCTCCGGCGTGACGTCGGCCTCGGTTAATTTCGGGTGTTTGTTCATGCTTATGTTCTCCGCGACTGATGCCCGCCGTCCGCGAGCGGCTGACGGGTCTTCATGAAATAAGCATGGCGCTAAAGCCGGCCGGAAGCGAGGGGGCGCGGGAAAATATGAAATTTCGCAGAAGCGGGAGAACTCCCCCCCGTTGTCGGGGGGGAGAAGGTCAGCGGATTTTCACCAGGGTGCGGCCGGTGATTTGGTTGTTCAGCAGCGCGGCGGCGGTGGCCGGCGCCTCTTCGAGGGGGATTTCATGCGTGGCCTGCTGATAGAAGCTGTCCGGCAAAATGCCGGCCAGCCGTTCCCAGGCGGTTTGGCGGCGGTGCAGCGGCGTATGCACCGAATCCACGCCCTGCAGGCGCACGTTGCGCAGAATGAACGGCATCACGGTGGTCGGCAGCTGATAACCGCCCGCCAGGCCGCAGGCGGCGACGGTGCCGTTATAGTTCATCTGCGCCAGCACCCGCGCCAGCAGTTTGTCGCCGACGGTGTCCACTGCGCCGGCCCACAGTTGTTTCTCCAGCGGACGCGGCGTTTCGATATAGCCATCGCGCGACATCACCTCTTTGGCGCCGAGCGCTTTCAGGTACTCGGTATTGCTGTCGCGGCCGCTGATGGCGGTCACCCGGTAACCCAGCGCCGCCAGCAGGGCGATGGCGGTGCTGCCCACGCCGCCGCTGGCGCCGGTGACCAGGATATCGCCGTCGTCCGGGTGCACGCCGCCTTCCTCCAGCGCCATCACGCACAGCATGGCGGTAAAGCCGGCGGTGCCGATGATCATCGCCTTGCGCTCATCCAGCCCGTTCGGCAGCGGCACCAGCCACTCACCGGAGACGCGCGCCTGCTCGGCCAGGCCGCCCCAGTGGTGTTCGCCCACGCCCCAGCCGGTGAGCACCACGCTTTGCCCCTCTTTGAAGCGATCGTCGCGGCTGTGGCGCACGGTGCCGGCGAAATCGATGCCCGGCACCATCGGGAAGTTGCGCACGATCTTGCCTTTGCCGGTGATCGCCAGCGCATCCTTATAATTTAGGCTGGACCAGTTGATGTCGACGGTGACATCGCCTTCCGGCAACCGATCGCTGCCGATATCTTTGATATGAGCCAGAGTTTGGTCGTCTTGTTGTTCCAATAACAGTGCACGCATGTCACTCTTCCTCTCGTTTACACTTTTCTATCAATGGCTGAATCACATTTATTTGACTATATGCATAATAAGCGGCCCAAGTCCTGATAAAGGACAAAAACGGCGCTTGCAGGTTTTATTCCTCGGCAAGGCTTGTTAGGGTTGGACGGCTCCTTTTAGCTAAAGGGGCACACTCACTTAACCATAGCGGACAAGGCACAGGGATGCGATTTACCACCAAACTCTCTGCATTGATCACTCTGTTGGTCGCGCTGGCGATGTTTTTGATGCTGATGGGATGCTCATACAGCTTCTTTTACGTTACCCAGGATCGCCAGGAGCGCCGCTTTGATTCGCTGGCCACCTCTCTCGATCAAGCCATGTTGCATGAATCGCCGCGCGATCAGGAGAAGTGGTTGCCGATTGTCATGCGCCCGCTCGGCATTGTGTCGATCCGCGTAGAGGCCGGGACCAGCCAACTGCTCGACTATAAATTGCCGACGCTGAAAAAAGAGCCCTGGGATGCGCTGAACGGCTATCGTCAGGTCTCGCGAACTCTGTTGCAGCACCCGGGCAGTACGCTGCACATCACCTACCTCGATCCCTTCGCCAGCGACGTGCGCACGCTGCAATCCACCGCCGCCGTCACGCTGTCGATCGTCGTCATGGTGGTGATTTTGCTGTTCAGCCTGCGCTGGCTGCGTGAGCAGGCCGACGGCGAAGATCGTCTGGAACGCCGCGCGCGGCGCATTCTGAACGGCGAGCGTGAAAACGTCATGCAGGGCGACGTGCGTGAGTGGCCGGCCAACGTCAGCGGCGCGCTCGACCGCCTGCTGGCCGATCTGGCGGAAGCGCGGGAAGAGCGCAGCCGGGTCGATACGCTGATCCGCGCCTTCGCCGCGCAGGACGCCAAAACCGGGCTGAATAATCGCCTGTTCTTCGATAACCAATTGACCACTCAGCTGGAAGATGAAGGCTCGCACGGCATCGTGATGATGGTGCGACTGCCCGATTTCGAGACCCTGCGCGAGACGCACGGCAGCGTGGCGGTGCAAGAGCTGATGTATTCGCTGGTCAACCTGCTGTCTACCTTCGTGATGCGCTACCCGTCGGCGCTGCTGGCGCGCTACTTCCACAGCGATTTTACCGTGCTGTTGCCGCATCGAACCCTGAAGGAAGCCGACGGCATCGCTTCACAGCTGGTCAACGCCATCGATGCCTTGCCTTCCACGGCGCTGATCGATCGCGAGGCCTTCCTGCACATCGGCATCGTGGCGTACCGCAGCGGTCAAACCACCGAGCAGGTGATCGACTATGCGGAGCAGGCGACGCGCCACGCTACGCTGCAGGGCGAAAACGGGTGGTATGTGTACGACAGCCAGGTGCCGGAAAAGGGGCGCGGCAGCGTCAAGTGGCGCACGCTGCTGGAACAGGTGCTGGCGCGCGGTGGCCCGCGGCTGTATCAGAAACCGGCGGTGACCGTGGAAGGCGAGGTGCACCATCGTGAGATCATGAGCCGGATCTATGACGGCACCCAGGAATTGCTGCCGGCGGAATATATGCCGCTGGTGCAGCAGCTCGGCTTGGCGGAGAGTTACGATCGCCAACAGGTGAGCCGCATCATTCCCTTGTTGGCGCAGTGGCCCGAGGAAACGCTGGCGTTTCCGCTGTGCGTGGACTCGATTTTACAGCGCTCTTTCCAGCGCTGGCTGCGCGATACGCTGTTGCAATGCGAAAAAAGCCAACGTCGGCGAATTCTGATTGAACTTGCGGAGGCAGATGTGTGTCAACATATCGACCGTTTGCGTCCGGTGCTGAGGCTGCTGTCAGGGCTGGGCTGCCGTCTCGCGGTGTCCAAAGCGGGTTTAACCGTGGTCAGTACGTCCTATATCAAGTCGCTGCAGGTGGAGATCGTCAAGCTCCACCCGGGGCTGGTGCGGAGCATCGATAAGCGGGACGAAAACCAGCTGTTCGTGCAGAGCCTGACCGGCGCCTGCGCGGGCACGCGCGCTCAGGTGTTCGCCGCCGGCGTACGCACGCGCAACGAATGGCAGACGCTGAAAGAGCGTGGGATCCATGGCGGGCAGGGCGACTTTTTCGCATCGCCGGAACCTATCGACGTGGGGCGTAAAAAATATTCACGTCGTTATCGCGTTTAAGCTGATTGACGGACAAAAATTGACGTAGAATGAGGGCCGGATCCATCTGGGCCTCGTTACCGTCTTTTTGGAGTTTTTTCCAAACTGCCTGCGACAACAACGCCTATTTGAGATAGGCTCTTGTCAGCTTTTATCTGGTTGGCGTTGGTAGGTGCTTACCATCGGCGGCAATCAGGGAATATGTTAGATTTTATGAGCTGTGTTACGCCGTTTCGTGCGTTGACAGGGTGGTAAACTGAGCCTTTGTTCAGGGAATTCAGGCCTCATCCAATTTCCGTGCATTCGAGCAGAAACAATACAGACTATTTTTCACCGAAGTAGAACGTTTTTGCGCCTTGTCGCTGCTTCGTGTGGTTGGTAAAGTAGGCGGATTTTATTTTCCGCCCCCAGCTTGCAGGATTATCCTTTCGTTATGTTTAAGAAATTTCGTGGCATGTTTTCCAACGACTTGTCCATCGACTTGGGTACCGCCAATACCCTGATTTATGTTAAAGGGCAAGGCATCGTACTGAATGAACCTTCGGTGGTTGCCATTCGTCAGGATCGTGCCGGCTCCCCAAAGAGCGTTGCGGCCGTCGGTCATGACGCCAAACAGATGCTGGGCCGCACCCCCGGCAACATCGCGGCTATTCGCCCGATGAAAGACGGCGTGATCGCCGACTTCTTCGTGACCGAAAAAATGCTGCAGCACTTTATCAAACAGGTTCACAGCAACAGCTTCATGCGCCCAAGCCCGCGCGTGCTGGTCTGTGTGCCGGTCGGCGCGACCCAGGTTGAACGCCGCGCGATCCGCGAATCCGCCCAAGGGGCCGGCGCGCGCGAAGTGTTTCTGATTGAAGAGCCGATGGCGGCGGCGATCGGCGCAGGTCTGCCGGTCTCCGAAGCGACAGGCTCCATGGTGGTGGATATCGGTGGCGGTACCACTGAAGTGGCGGTGATCTCGCTGAACGGCGTGGTGTACTCCTCTTCCGTGCGCATCGGCGGCGACCGCTTCGATGAAGCCATCATCAATTATGTGCGCCGCAACTACGGCTCGCTGATCGGCGAAGCCACCGCCGAGCGCATCAAGCACGAAATCGGTTCTGCCTATCCAGGCGACGAAGTGCGCGAAATCGAAGTCCGCGGCCGTAACCTGGCCGAAGGCGTACCGCGCGGCTTTACCCTGAACTCCAATGAAATCCTCGAAGCCCTGCAAGAGCCGCTGACCGGCATCGTCAGCGCGGTGATGGTGGCGCTGGAGCAGTGCCCGCCAGAATTGGCCTCCGACATTTCCGAACGCGGCATGGTATTGACCGGCGGCGGCGCGCTGCTGCGCAACCTCGATCGCCTGCTGATGGAAGAAACCGGCATCCCGGTCGTAGTGGCGGAAGATCCGCTGACCTGCGTGGCGCGCGGCGGCGGCAAGGCGTTGGAAATGATCGACATGCACGGCGGCGATTTGTTCAGCGAAGAATAGTCAGCCCCTGGAAGGAGGAATCGTATCGGATGAATGCGCACAGCGAGAATCGGGTACGGTTCCTCTTTCTGTTGTCGAGGAACTCGCATAATTTATGAAGCCGATTTTTAGCAGGGGGCCTTCCCTGCAACTGCGACTTTTTTTGGCGGTGATTGCGGCCATTGGCCTGATCGTTGCCGACAGCCGGCTCGGCACGTTCGTGAAGATACGCAACTACATGGACACCGCAGTCAGCCCTTTCTATTTTCTGGCCAACGGGCCACGTAAAGTTTTGGACAGCGTGTCAGAGACGCTGGCCACCCGCCAACAGCTGGAGCTGGAAAACCGCGCTCTGCGGCAGGAACTGCTGCTGAAAAACAGCGATATTCTTCTTCTTGGCCAATTCAAGCAGGAAAACGCCCGCTTGCGCGAGCTGCTGGGTTCTCCGCTGCGTCAGGACGAACACAAGATGGTCACCCAGGTGATCTCCACCGGTTCCGATCCGTATAGCGATCAGGTGGTGATCGACAAAGGGTCGGACAACGGCGTCTATGAAGGCCAGCCGGTCATCAGCGACAAGGGCGTGGTCGGTCAGGTGGTGGCGGTGGCGAAAGTCACCAGCCGCGTGCTGCTGATCTGCGACGCCTCGCATGCGCTGCCGATCCAGGTGCTGCGCAACGATATTCGGGTGATCGCCGCAGGCAGCGGCTGCGCCGACGATCTGCAACTGGAGCATCTGCCGAACAACACCGATATCCGCGTTGGCGACGTGCTGGTCACCTCCGGTCTCGGCGGCCGCTTCCCGGAAGGCTATCCGGTGGCGGTGGTCTCCTCGGTCAAGGTCGACAACCAGCGCGCTTACACTGTGATTCAGGCGCGGCCGACCGCCGGTCTGCAGCGCTTGCGTTACCTGTTGCTGCTGTGGGGCGCCGATCGCAACGGCGACATGCCGCTGCCGCCGGACGAAGTGCACCGCGTGGCCAATGAACGCCTGATGCAGATGATGCCGCAGGTGCTGCCGCCTGCCGGTTCCGTCGGGCCGCAACTGCCGGCTCCGGCCACCGGGGTGGCGCCGCAAACCACGGCTCCGGCCTCTGCTCAGCCTCAGGTTCAGCCCGCGGCGGCGGGGGTGGTGCAATGAACAGCTACCGCAGCCACGGGCGCTGGATAATCTGGCTGTCGTTCCTGGTGGCGTTGGTGCTGCAAATCATGCCGTGGCCGGAACAGATCTACATGTTCCGGCCTTCCTGGCTGGTGTTGATCCTGATCTACTGGGTGATGGCCTTGCCGCACCGGGTCAACGTCGGCACCGGCTTCGTGCTGGGGCTGATCATGGATCTGATCCTCGGTTCCACGCTGGGCGTGCGCGCGCTGGCGCTGGGCATCATCGCCTATCTGGTGGCATTCAAATTCCAACTGTTCCGCAATATGGCGCTGTGGCAACAGGCGCTGATCGTCGTGCTGCTGTCGCTGTCGATGGATGTGGTGGTGTTCTGGGCTGAGTTTTTAGTGATCAACGTCTCTTTCCGCCCAGAGGTGTTCTGGAGTAGTGTGGTAAACGGCATTTTGTGGCCGTGGTTATTCCTGTTGATGCGCAAAATCCGCCGTCAGTTCGCCGTACAGTAAGGGTATATCAATGACTTCGCTTTATCTGGCCTCCGGCTCCCCACGTCGACGTGAACTGCTGACCCTGCTGGGCGTGTCGTTCGACATTCTGCTGACGCATACCGAAGAGCAGCGCCGGGAAGGCGAAGCCGCGGAGGCCTATGTGCGCCGCCTGGCGCAGGACAAGGCCAAAGCGGGCGTGGCGCTGGCGCAGGAAGATCGGCCGGTGCTGGGCGCCGACACCATCGTGGTGCTCAACGGCCGGGTGCTGGAGAAGCCGCGCGACGAAGCCCATGCGGCGGACATGCTGGCGGCCCTGTCCGGCAAGCAGCATCAGGTGATGACGGCAGTGGCGATCGCCGATCGCCACGACGTGCGTTGCCAACTGGTGGTGACCGACGTGACGTTCCGCAGCCTGTCACAACAGGATATCCGCGACTATATTGCTACGGGCGAACCGATGGATAAGGCGGGCGCCTATGGAATTCAAGGAAAGGGTGGTTGTTTCGTCAGAACGATAACCGGGAGTTATCACGCAGTGGTTGGTCTGCCGCTGGTCGAAACACATGAGCTGCTCAGTAATTTTGTCGCATTACGTGATGTAAGAACCGGTTGATGGGCGCTGCCATTATCGACCGGCTCTGAGGAGAAGGCATGACAGCTGAGCTACTGGTTAATATCACACCGTCTGAAACGCGGGTCGCCTATATCGATGGCGGCATTTTGCAAGAGATCCATATCGAACGCGAATCCAAACGCGGCATCGTCGGCAATATTTATAAAGGGCGCGTCAGCCGCGTCCTGCCGGGCATGCAGGCGGCGTTCGTCGACATCGGCCTGGACAAGGCCGCCTTCCTGCACGCCTCCGACATCATGCCGCATACCGAATGCGTCGCCGGCGACGAGCGGAAAAACTTCCACGTGCGCGACATCGCCGAGCTGGTGCGCCAGGGGCAAGACCTGATGGTGCAGGTGGTGAAAGATCCGCTTGGCACCAAGGGCGCGCGTCTGACCACCGATATCACGCTGCCTTCGCGTTATCTGGTCTTCATGCCGGGCGCGGCGCACGTCGGCGTGTCGCAGCGCATCGAAAGCGAAGCCGAGCGCGAGCGCCTGAAGGCGATCGTGGCGCCGCACTGCGACGAGCTGGGCGGTTTTATCATCCGCACTGCGGCGGAAGGCATCGGCGAGGAAGAGCTGGCGCAGGACGCCGCATTCCTCAAACGCCTGTGGACCAAGGTGATGGAGCGCAAGAAGCGCAACCAGACCAAATACAAGCTGTACGGCGAGCTGGCGTTGGCGCAGCGCATTTTGCGCGATTTCGCCGGCGCGGCGCTGGATCGCATTCGCGTCGATTCGCGGCTGACGCACGATCTGCTGGTGGAGTTCACCGGCGAGTACATTCCGGACATCACCAACAAGCTCGAGCTCTATACCGGCAGCCAGCCGATTTTCGATCTGTACGATGTGGAAAACGAGATCCAGCGCGCGCTGGAGCGCAAGGTGGAGCTGAAGTCCGGCGGCTATCTGATCATCGATCAGACCGAGGCGATGACCACGGTTGACATCAACACCGGCGCCTTCGTCGGCCACCGCAACCTCGACGAAACCATTTTCAATACCAACATCGAGGCGACGCAGGCCATCGCGCGCCAGCTGCGGCTGCGCAACCTGGGCGGCATCATCATCATCGACTTTATCGATATGAACAACGAAGAGCATCGCCGCCGGGTGCTGCACTCGCTGGAGCAGGCGTTGAGTAAAGATCGGGTAAAAACCACGATCAACGGCTTCTCTCAGCTAGGCTTAGTTGAAATGACGCGTAAACGCACGCGTGAAAGCATTGAACATGTGCTCTGTCACGATTGTCCTACTTGCAATGGGCGCGGCACCGTGAAAACGGTGGAAACCGTGTGCTACGAGATCCTGCGCGAGATTGTGCGCGTGCACCATGCTTACGATTCCGATCGCTTCCTGGTGTACGCCTCCGCGGCGGTCGGCGAAGCGCTGAAGAGCGAAGAGTCGCATGCGCTGGCCGAAGTGGAGATCTTCGTCGGCAAACAGGTGAAGGTGCAGATCGAACCGTTGTACAGCCAGGAGCAGTTCGACGTCGTCATGATGTAGCCCGCCCGACATCGGTAGGGGCCCGGCCGCCGGGCCCGTCAGTGCATAGATATTCCCGTTGCCAGGCAGCGGAGCAAGGAGAACTGCGTGAGGCGACTGCCTGGGATTCTGTTAGCAACAGGCGCCACCCTAATCGTGATTGTGGCGCTGCTGATCAGCGGGCTGCGCCTGATGCTGCCGAAGCTGAACGACTACCGTCCCCAACTGCTGGCGCAGGTGGAGAAGCTGTCCGGCGTGCCCGTGCAGATGGATTTCCTGCAGGGCAGTTGGGAAACCTTCGGCCCACAGCTTGAAGTGCGCAACCTGAGCGTTACGCTGCCCAAAAGCGATGTGCATATCGAACGCGTGACGCTGGCGCTGGACGTGTGGCAATCGCTGCTGCACTGGCGCTGGCAGTTCCGCGATCTGACCTTCTATCAATTCCGCCTCGATTTGAACGCCACGCTGGGCGCCGATCGGCAGGGCGACGGCCTTGAACCCGGTAAAATCAGCGATCTGATGCTGCGCCAGCTCGACCATTTCGATCTGCGCGACAGCCGTATCTCGTTCCTGACGCCCGCCGGCGCGCGCGCCGAATTCGACATTCCCCAGCTGACCTGGCTCAACGGCCGCGATCGCCACCGCGCCGAAGGGCAGATCAGCCTGTCGACGCTGAACGGCCAACACGGCGTGGTGCAGCTGCGCATGGACCTGCGCGATAATCAGGGCCTGCTGGACACCGGCACGGTCTATCTGCAGGCCGATAACATCGACATGAAACCCTGGTTTACCCGCTGGCTGCGCGCCAATACCGGGCTGGAAAGCGCCGACTTCAGTCTGGCGGCCTGGCTGCAGGTGCAGAACGGCGAAATCGCCGGCGGCCATGCGTTGCTCAAGCAGGGGGCGGCCAACTGGAATACCGGCGCCGCGCAGCACCGGCTGGATGTGGACAATCTGGCGCTGTCGTTGCGCCGCCAGGGCACCGGTTGGCAGCTCGACGTGCCGCAGCTGCGGTTGAGCACCGACGGCCAGGCCTGGCCGCAGGGCGCGCTTTCCGCGCTGTGGCTGCCGGAAAACACCGAATTCATGGGGCCGGCGCAGAATGAAGAGCTGCGGGTGCGCGCGACTCACCTTCAACTGGAGCGCCTGTCGGCACTGCTGCCGACCTTCTCGTTCCTCAGTCCGGACGCGCTCGAGCGCTGGAACGATCTGCAGCCGCAGGGGCAGGTGGCAGCGCTGGCGCTGGACATCCCGCTCAAGCAGCCGGAAAAGAGCCGTTTTCAGGCGCTGTGGCGCGATGTCAGCTGGCAGCGTTGGGAACTGCTGCCGGGCGTCAACCACTTCTCCGGCGCGTTGAGCGGCGGGGTGGAGAACGGCCGCCTGACGCTGGGGCTCACTGACAGCACCCTGCCTTACGGCGACATGTTCCGCGCTCCGCTTGAAATCAGCCGCGCGCGCGGCGCGCTGACCTGGCGTTACAACGACCAAGGTTGGGAGCTGGCGAGCCAGGGGCTGGACGTCAAGGCGAAGTCGCTGTGGGTCAACGGTGATTTCCGTTATCAGCAGCCGGCCAAGGGCGAGCCGTGGCTGAACATTCTGGCGGGCATCCGCCTGTATGACGGCGCCGACGCCTGGCGCTATTTCCCGGAGCCGTTGATGGGCAAGCATCTGGTGGACTACCTGAGCGGCGCCATTCAGGGCGGCCAGGTGGATAACGCCACGCTGATTTATTCCGGCGATCCGCAGCACTTCCCGTATCGTAAAAACGAAGGGCAGTTTGAAGTCTTCGTGCCGCTGCGTCACGCCACCTTCCAGTTTCAACCGGGCTGGCCGGCGCTGACCGATTTGGCTATCGATCTCGATTTCGCCAACGAGGGATTGTGGATGCATGCGCCGCAAACCCGATTGGGCAAGGTGGCGGGCAAAAATATCAGCGCGGTGATCCCGGATTACCTGAAAGAGCGGTTGCTGATCGACGCCGACGTCGCGGGTGCGGGCAGCGACGTACATGACTACTTCATGCAGACACCGTTGCACGATTCGCTGGGGGCGGCGCTGGAGCAGCTGCAGATTGGCGGTGATGTCAGTGGGCGCTTACATCTTGATATCCCCCTGGACGGCGAGCAGGTCAGAGCCACCGGCGAAGTGGCGCTGAACAACAATTCGTTGCTGATAAAGCCGCTGGACAGCGAACTGCAAAAGCTCAGCGGCAAGTTCCGCTTCGACAACGGCAACCTGCAGAGCGACCCCCTGTCGGCCAACTGGTTCGGGCAGCCGGTGGCGGTCAACTTTTCCACGCAGGAGGGCGAGCGTGACTACAAGGTCAACGTCGGCCTGAAAGGAGACTGGTTGCCGGGCAAGTTCCCCGGCCTGCCGAAAGAGGCCGCCGATGCGCTCAGCGGCAGCGCACCCTGGCAGAGCCAGGTGGCCATCACGCTGCCGCACCAAGGTTCGGCCAGCTACGATATCGGCCTTGACGCAGACCTGAAGAAAGTGAGCAGTCACTTACCTTCACCGCTGGACAAGGCGCCGGGCGAAGCGCTACCGGTGAACGTCAAGGTCAAAGGCGGTTTGAACGGCTTCATGTTGACCGGCAGCGCGGGCAAACAGAACCGCTTCAACAGTGAATGGAACTTCGACAAAAAACAGGTGAATCTGGCGCGCGCCGCGTGGCAAACCAACGGTGGCGGCACCCCGCCGCTGCCGGCCGGCAAATCGATGACGCTGAACCTGCCGGCGCTGGACGGCGAGCAATGGCTGGCGCTGCTGGCGCCGGCGCTGAAACAGGGCGGCGGCAGCGGTCAGGTGGGCGGTTTCAGCTTCCCCACCACCGTGGCGCTGACCACGCCGCAGCTGCTGTTGGGCGGCCAGGCCTGGCATAAGCTGACGCTGTCGGCCGAAAAACAGCTTGGCGCTACCCTGGTGAGCGCCAAGAGCGACGAAGTGGACGGCAGCCTGCGGGTGGCCGATCGCGGGCCGTGGCGCGCCGATATCAACTACCTGTATTACAACCCACAGTTCGCCGAGACGAAAAACGCGGCGGGCGCGGCGGCGCCGTCGCCCGAGAAACTTTCCTTCCGCGACTGGCCTTCGCTGATGTTGCGCTGCAAGTCGTGCTGGGTGCTGGGGCAGAACCTTGGCAAGGTCGAGGCGGATCTGACTAATCGGGGGGATACCCTGACGCTGGATCACGGCCTGGTCGATACCGGCAAAGGGCGCATGACCGCCACCGGCCTGTGGAAACAAAACGCGCAGGAAGAGCGCAGCTCGCTGAAAGGCAAACTGCTCGGCGGCAAGATCGATGAAACCGCCGCCTTCTTCGGCATCACTATCCCGCTGAAAGGGGCGCCTTACGACGTGGATTTCGATCTGTACTGGCACGGCGCGCCGTGGCAGCCGCAGGTGAATACGTTGAGCGGCGCGCTGCAGGTCAAGATGGGCAAGGGCGAGATCGACAGCATGGGCGGCGGCCGCGCCGGCCAGCTGCTGCGGCTGGTCAGCTTCGACGCCCTGCTGCGCAAGCTGCAGTTCGATTTCAGCGATACCTTCGGCAAAGGTTTCTACTTTGATTCCATCCGCAGCACCGCCTGGCTGAAAGATGGCATAATGCATACTGATAATCTATTGATCGACGGCCTGGCGGCGGACATCGCCATGAGCGGCCAGATCGATCTGGCGCGCCGCCGCATCGATATGGAGGCGGTGGTGGCGCCGGCGATTTCGGCGACCGTCGGCGTGGCCACGGCGTTTGTCGTCAACCCGATCGTCGGCGCGGCGGTATTTGCCGCCTCGCAGGTGCTGGGGCCGCTGTGGAGCAAGATTTCGCTGATTCGCTACCATATCGGCGGCGATCTCGACCAGCCGAAGATCAATGAGGTACTTCGTAAGGCAAAGGAGGATAAGGCGTCATGAGGAATGCTAACGTTGCGTTGTTGCAGTTGTGCAGTGGCGATCAGGTGCGCGATAACCTGGCCCAGATTGAACAGCAGATCAAGCAGCTCAATGCCGGGGTAAAACTGGTCATGACGCCGGAGAACGCGCTGCTGTTCGCCAACTCCGCGGCCTACCGCCAACAGGCGGAAAAACAGGGCGATGGCCCGCTGCAGAACGCGGTGCGCGAGCTGGCGCGCCGCTATGGCGTGTGGTTGCTGGTGGGCTCGATGCCCTTGATCAGCCGTGAAAACCCGGAACTTATCACCACCAGCAGCCTGTTGTTCGACGAGCAGGGCGAGATCCGCGCCCGCTACGACAAGCTGCACATGTTCGATGTGGACATCAACGATGCGCACGGCCGCTACCGCGAGTCGGATACCTACCAGCACGGGCAGCACCTGACGGTGGTGGATACGCCGGTCGGGCGTTTGGGCATGACCATATGCTACGATCTGCGCTTCCCCGCGCTGTTCCAGGCGTTGCGGGCGCAGGGCGCCGAATTGATTTCGGTGCCGGCGGCCTTTACCCGGGTCACCGGCGAGGCGCATTGGGAAATCCTGCTGCGCGCCCGGGCGATCGAGAACCAGTGCGTGATCCTGGCGCCGGCGCAGGTGGGGCGACACGGGCCGACTCGTCGCACCTGGGGCCACACGCTGGCGGTTGACGGCTGGGGCAAGGTGCTGGCCGAGAACGCGGACGCCGTGGCGGCGCTGAAAGTGCGCGTGGACGCCGCAAGCCTGAAAAATATTCGTGCGCAGATGCCGGTGCTGCAGCACAACCGATTCCAGACGTCGCTGACGGCGCCGTCTGACAAGCTATCCTCCAATCAAGAGTGAAACCATTATGAGCCTGACGTTTGTCAGTGAGCAGTTACTCGCTACCAACAAGCTGAGTCATCAAGACCTGTACAGGGTACTGGGTCAACTGGCAGAACGCCGTATCGACTACGCCGATCTCTATTTCCAGTCCAGCTATCACGAAGCCTGGGTGATCGAGGACGGCATCATCAAGGATGGCTCTTACAATATCGACCAGGGCGTCGGCGTGCGCGCCGTAAGCGGTGAGAAGACCGGCTTCGCCTATGCCGATCAGATCACCCTGAATGCGCTGCAGCAGAGCGCCCAGGCGGCGCGCAGCATCGTGCGTGAGCAGGGCGACGGGCGGGCGCATACCCTGGGTGAGATCGGTTACCGGGCGCTGTATCCGTTGCTCGATCCGCTGCAAAGTCTGCCGCGCGAAGAGAAAATCGCCCTGCTGCACCGCGTCGACAAGGTGGCGCGCGCCGCCGATGCGCGAGTGCAGGAAGTGAACGCCAGCATTACCGGCGTTTACGAGCAGGTGTTGGTGGCCGCCACCGACGGCACGCTGGCGGCGGATGTTCGCCCGCTGGTGCGCCTCTCCGTCAGCGTGCTGGTGGAGCAGGACGGCAAGCGTGAGCGCGGCTCCAGCGGCGGCGGCGGCCGTTTCGGTTACGACTATTTCCTGGAAACCGTCGACGGCGACGTGCGCGCCGATGCCTACGCCAAAGAAGCGGTGCGCATGGCGCTGGTTAATCTTGGCGCGGTGGCGGCGCCGGCCGGCAATATGCCGGTAGTGTTGGGCGCCGGCTGGCCGGGCGTGCTGCTGCATGAGGCGGTGGGCCACGGCCTGGAAGGCGACTTCAACCGACGCGGCACCTCGGTGTTCAGCGGCCATATGGGCGAGCTGGTGGCGTCCGAACTGTGCACCGTGGTGGATGACGGCACTCTGCAAGGGCGCCGCGGCTCGTTGGCGATCGACGACGAAGGCGTGCCGGGCCAGTACAATGTGCTGATTGAAAACGGCGTATTGAGAGGTTACATGCAGGACAAGCTCAACGCGCGGCTGATGGGCGTCGCCCCGACCGGCAACGGCCGCCGCGAGTCCTACGCGCATCTGCCGATGCCGCGCATGACCAACACCTACATGCTGGCGGGCCAATCGACGCCGGAAGAGATCATCGCCAGCGTCGAGTACGGTCTGTACGCGCCGAACTTTGGCGGCGGCCAGGTGGACATCACCTCCGGCAAGTTCGTGTTCTCCACCACCGAAGCCTACCTGATCGAAAAGGGCCGTATCACCAAGCCGGTGAAAGGGGCGACGCTGATCGGCTCCGGCATTGAGGCGATGCAGCAGATCTCGATGGTCGGCAACGATCTGGCGCTCGATAAAGGCGTGGGCGTGTGCGGCAAGGAAGGCCAGAGCGTGCCGGTAGGCGTCGGCCAACCGACGCTGAAACTGGATACGTTGACCGTCGGCGGCACGGCGTAATCTTTCCTCAAGGGGCCGCGCGTTGGCCCCTCAACCATTCTCCATTTTGCGGCCTTTCTCGCATTCGTAACGCTAAGCGCGGCAGGACGCCGTAGCCTGTACGACATAATGGAATAAAATTGACGTGGCGAAAAAACAGATCACTACGAGAATGACGCGCCTGGCTTTATCCGCCCGGCATTGGCTGCTGGTGCTGGGGGTTCTCTCTCTGACGGGGTGCGCCCGTTCCGATGCGCTGTGGGGCGTGGTCGATAAGCTCTGCATGGCCAACTATCAGCAAAAGCGCGATCCGGCCCCGTGTGAGCAGATTTATATGCCGCAGGGGAAAGCGCAGGGCTTCAGCGTGCTGCAAAACCCGCGTTATCCCTATCACTTCATCCTGGTGCCGACGGCGCCGCTCTCCGGCATCGAAAGCCCGCAGCTGCTGGCCGGGGAACGGACGGACTATTTTGGCTATGCATGGCTGATGCGTTACCGGCTGGCCGCTGAGTATGGCGGGCCGGTGCCGGATGATATGTTGGGCATGGCGATCAACTCCGCTTATGGCCGCAGCCAGAACCAATTGCATATTCACCTGACCTGTCTGCGCGAAGATGTGCGGCGCCAATTGCAGGCGGAACGCCCCTACGTACAGGAGCAATGGCGGCCTTTGCCGGATAAGTTGTTGCGCCACACCTATTATGCTCGCCGCGTGATGCAGCCAGCCGTGATGGGCATCTACCCGATTAAGGATTTGGCGGGTTATCTCCATCTGTCGCCGCCGCAGCTGGCGGAATATGGCGTGGCGTTAGTGCCCACCACGTTTGGCGGCCAACGGGGTTTTATCTTGCTGGCCTCGAAGCGCGGCTGGGACGTCGGCAATCGCGCGTCGGTAGAATCGCTGCTGGATAAAGAGTGCGCGATATTGCCGCGTTAATTTTGCTACATAAATGACGCAGGTGAGAGCGACGAGGCATCGCTCTCACCTTGTTGTCCCTACTTAAACCGCGCATCCCGCGTAAACAGGAAAGCGGCTTCCCGCAGGCGAGCGTCGGCTTCCGCCTGGGCCCCCTGATAGCGCAAGATCATGATCAGCGTGGCGTAGACGTTGGCGTCGATACGGCGCTGCAGATAGGCATTGGCCCACTGCCGATAGCCGGTCAACAGGGCATCGTCACGTGTCTGGTTATAGACCAGCAGCGCGTGAGATTGCTCGTCGAACGTTTTGCGCTCCCGGTAGATCCAGGCGGCTGGCGGCGGCATTTGCTCGATGCTGTCGATGTTGGCCAGCATCGTGCGTTCCGACTGAGTGAGCGCCATGCGCCCTTGCCAGGCGAAAACCGCCATCGCCAGCACGCCGACCGCCGCCATCGCCACCGGCAGGCTCAGGGCTTTGGCGAACGGCAGCGGGCGGGGCTCGCCGGTTTGGCCGTCCAGCAACGCCAGCAGCAACAGAAACGCCAGCCAGTGCGGCGCAGACAGATAGAAAGGGTATTCCAGCTGGGTATGCACCAGCATTGGCAGCAGCACCAGGAACAGCCCGACGCGCGCGCCGTCCCGCTGCGCGCGATCCCGTTGCCAGGCGCATTTCAGCAGCAGCGCGCCGGCGGCGAGGACGATCATGATACCCGCCAGCGCCGGCAGACCACCCTCAACCCACCACAGCAGGATTTCATTGTGCGGATGCCCGGCGACTTCCAGCACTTCTCGCCAGGGCATTTCCTGCAGGCGGAAGTGCGCGAAGCCGTATTCAAAACCGCCGTAACCCCAGCCCAGCAGCGGCTTGGCCAGGATCATGGCGCCGACGTCGTGCAGCATGGTCAGACGCGCGCTGTTGGATAGCCCCCGACCGATCAGGCCGGTGTGACCCTCCAGACCGAAACCGGTGAACAGCACCGTGAGGCCGATCGCCATACCCAACAGCAGCGCGCCGCCGGCCCAGCGGCTTGCGGCCGGGCGCTGGCGGGCAAAACGCCACAGCAGCAATGCCGCCGCCAAGGCGCCGCCGAGCCAGGCGGCGCGCGACTGGATCAGCACCAGCAGGGCGGAGAAAACGGCCAGCAGCGCGAGCAGCGGGATTTGCCGCCGCCGCATCGGCGCAGAGAGGGGAGCAAGCAGCAGCCAGAGCGCCAAAGCCAGCCCGGTGGCGATAAAGCTGCCCAGCACGTTCGGTTGCTGAAAGACGCCGTAGACCCGGCTTCCGTGAGGGGATACCCACGCCAGCGTGGGGGCGAACAGTTGCAGAGCCGCCAGCAGCGCCTGAACGCCAGCGGCGAACAGCAGACCGTACAGCAATAGGTTGCGCTGCCTGGGGGTTAGGCGCAGCTGCAGGCAGGCGACATAGAACAGCCAACCGCCTAGCAGGCCGGCGCAGCGCCACAGGGCGTCTTCGCGCCACTCGGGGCGGGTATACAGCAGCGGCAGCGCCAGCACGGCGATGCCGAGCAGCAATAGCCGGGCGGTGGGGGTAAGCGAAAGGCGGATGCGACCCAGGCAAACGGTAAACGTCACGATCAGCGTAGTGAGCGCCATGACGCCCCAGGCCTGAATGTTTTGCGGCAGCGCCAGACCGTCGCCGCCCATATTGGGATGATAGATCGGCAGGAGCGCCGCCATCCAGATCAGCAGCAGGGGCAGCACGGCGATGGTCGCTGCGTTAGCGGGAGATTTATCGGCCATGGTTAACCTGCCAAGGCCTGATAGCGTTTATTGAATGCATGTTTTGATTATTCCCTATCCTTTATCCTGATGTTGAAATGTGTGTAATGTTCAATTCGAAAATGTCTCACGGGAAATTTAAACCGTCTTCATGGTGAAGCGATAAATAATGTTTGCCCTGAGAATGCGTGAGGCTGTGCGCCTAAAGAAAGGTTAAGCCGTATTTTTCACCCGCAAAAGGCATTTTTGTTTTTTCAAAAACAGACGCGCTATTTTCTCAAATCTATTGCGATTCAGTCAATTTTTAATCTAATTATTATTTTTATTTATTAAAATCAGTTGGTTGGCCTTTGCGCTGGCGAGTGTGAATATCGTGAGGTATCCCGGCAATGGCCTATATCGGCAGGTAATGTGAAGAATAAAATAGGTATCTGCTTGTTTAATTTGTTTCGTCAGCGGCGGTGTGACGGAGGAGGTTTGTTTCATCGTTTCCCATTGTTGATTTTTAAATTAAAAGTGATTTTCATGGTTTTATTTTTATTAAGATTCTTCTTGTCTCTATCTGTTTATTTGTGTTTTTATAAAATGATTTATTGTTAGGATTGTTCTGCTGAATTGGAAATAAAAGACGTTATGTCTTGAGCCTCCCCGTTGCCGCGGCAGAATACAGACTAACGCGCTTGCCCAAGCGCGTTAGTCTTGTCTCCCGTCCGCTTACTCCACCTCACCGATCCGCTTTAGCGCATCCACCACCAGATCCCAGAATTTATCCTGATCCAGTTTGACCGCCACCTGGGTGTGGCAGTCCGGCGGCGGCGGCGCGCGGAAGTCCGTGACCGTCATGCCCAACGTCAGGGTGCCGGTCAGTTCGATATCCACCGGCGCTTTGCGCACCGTCATGACGCTCGGGTCGATCACGTAGGCCACCGCGCAAGGATCGTGTACCGGCGGGGCGCTGAAGCCTTGCGCCTGTTGGTACATACGGCCAAAGAATGCCAGCAGTTCGCCGACGAAGGCGGCCGGCCGGGTGCCGAGGGCGGCGATGCGTTCGCAGACTGCCGGCGTGGCCAGCGCCTGATGGGTGAGATCCAGCCCGACCATGGTGAGCGGCCATTTTTCGTTGAACACGATGTGCGCCGCCTCGGGATCGATTTTGATATTGAACTCCGCCACCGCGCTCCAGTTGCCCACATGATAGCCGCCGCCCATCAGCACCACTTCCTTGACCCGTTCGGCAATGCGCGGCTCTTTACGCACCGCCATGGCGATATTGGTCAGGCCGCCGGTCGGCACCAGCGTCACGCTGCCCGGCGGGTGGGCCATCACGGTCTCGATGATCAGGTCTACCGCATGGCGTGAGTCCAACTGCAGGTGGGGGGCCGGCAGCACCGGGCCATCGAGGCCTGAGTCGCCGTGAATGTCGGGCGCCACTTCGATATTGCGCACCAGCGGGCGCGGGCAGCCGGCGGCGAAGGGGACGCCGGTGATATTGGCGATGCGGGCCACCGCCAGGGCGTTACGCGTCACTTTGTCCAGCGTCTGGTTACCCACCACGGTGGTGACCGCCAGCAGGTCGATCTGCGGATTGCCCCAGGCCAGCAACAGAGCGATGGCGTCGTCATGCCCCGGGTCACAGTCCAGTATGATTTTTTTCATGGTTATTCCTGATGCAGGGAGAGGTTTCCGCAGCATAACGCAGCGCGGCGGCGTGGAATAATGCCGATGGTGCTTTTGTTAACGGCATCAAAGCCTTGTCACTTTTACGATGTAATGAAACGTAAATCCTGCTCGCCGGGCTTTACCCTGGAGTTTACTCCAGGGTTTACAGTGAGGTTCAGCGTCAATGCACAGAGGAGAGGCGGGATGAGCTTACTGAAACGGTTGTTGGGGCAAGGCGGTATTAACGGCGGTCATCAGCGCGCGGGCCACGGCGGCGGGCATCATGGCAACCGCTATAACCAGCATGGCGAGCCGGGGCCGCTGTGCCCGGAATGCCGGGCTGTGAATAAATCGGGCGCGCGTTATTGCCACCGCTGCGGTCAGCCGTTTGCCGCGGTGAGCGCCACCTGCGGCCAGTGCGCCGCGCCGTTGCCGTCGGGCAGCCGATTTTGTCCGCAGTGCGGCGGCGGTGTGCCGTGAACCGGGGCGGTTGGACACTCGCGCTGCTGCTGGGCGCCATGGCGCTATGGACGCTGCTGGCCTGGGGCGTAGCCGGGGTGCTGGCCTGGCTCCCGGCGTTGGCGGAGGCAGCCGGGAATGCATCGTTGCCGGTGAACGGTGTGCTGAGCCTGGTGCCGCAGGCGGTGCTGGACGCCTGGCTGCCGTGGCTGAAACAGCTGGGCAGCGGGCTGGCGAGCTATTTTCCTGCGCTGCTGACCTGGGCGGGCTACGCCATCTGGCTGCTGTGGGGCTTCGGCATGGTGGCGCTGACGCTGCTGGCCGCGCTGGCGCGACGCTATTTGAGCGCTGCTCAGCGATAGCCCTGATAGACCGCCGCTACGCGTTCGAAATAGTCGGTTAAATAATTGATGCACACCTGCACCTTCAGCGGCAGTTTGTCCTTCTCGGTATAGAGCGCGTAGATCGGCCGCGGATCCGAATGGTAGCTTTTGAACAGGATCTCGATCTCGCCGCGTTTGATCTCTTCGATCACCCACATCAGCGGGGCGTAGGCGATGCCGGCGCCGTTTTTCAGCCAACGGATCATGGTGGAGGAGTCGTTGGTGACGAAGCGCCCCTGCGGGGAAATGCGCGTGGTGATACCTTCCGGCGACATCAGTTCGAATTCGCTGTCGGGCCGCACGCTGTACTCCAGCCAGGAGAAGTTGACCATGTCGCTCGGCTTCTGCGGCGTGCCGTGCTGGCTCAGGTAGCTTTTGGCGGCGCACACCACCATCGGCATCTGCCCCAGGCGGCGAGAGAACAGGCTGGAGTCCTGCAGCGCCCCGGTGCGGATCACCAGATCCAGCCCGTCGGTGATCAGATCCGGCGCCGGAATGCCGGTTACCAGGTTGACCGTCAGGCCCGGGTACTCTTTCATCATCTCGGCGGTCATGTTCGCCAGCACGTTTTGCGCCATGGTGGATGAGCTGCCGATGCGCAGCGTGCCGGCGGGCGTGTTGTTAAACGCATACAGCTGTTCATGCACTTCGCTGACTTCCTGCAGCATGCGTCGGCAGCCCTGATAGTAGATTTTGCCGGCCTCAGTCAGGCCGATGCTGCGCGTGCTGCGGTTCAACAGCTTGACCTGCAGCTCATTTTCCAGTTTCGAGACGGTTTGGCTGATCGATGAAACGCTCATGCCGAGTTGGCGCGCGGCCGCGGTAAACGACCCGAACTCAACCACTTTGGCGAATACCGACATCCGTTTTAATCTTTCCATTATTCACTCTGGCTTAAAAGTGATTTAGATCACAGATTGTTGATGCCTTGATAGTAAGCAGGCTAATATAACGTGGTCGGGTGAATAGACCTTACCAACGTGCGAGAGCGATCGGCGATGTAATCCTGCCGCTCCTCCGGCACCCTCGCAATCCCTGTCGTGGACGTCTGCCCCAAAGTTTAACCTTTTTTCGGGTTCGTGACCTGGACAAGCTGTCTGGTCAAGATTTGTGGCGCGCGCACGCTAAAATGTAAAGAGAATGTGAATGGCGAGATGTGTCTTTCCCCGGCGCAGTGAACAATAAGGAAAAAGTGATGAGTTTGCTTCCGGTTATGGTCATCTTCGGACTGTCGTTTCCGCCGGTGTTTTTCGAGCTGCTGGTGTCGCTGGCGCTGTTTTTTCTCTTGCGCCGCCTGCTGCAGCCGACGGGGATTTACGATTTTGTCTGGCATCCGGCGCTGTTTAACACTGCGCTGTATTGCTGCTTGTTTTATCTGATTTCATGTCTTTTTGTTTGAGGTCGCTGTGAAAAATTTTTCGATAAAAATAACCCGAATCGCGATCACTTTGATTCTTGTGCTGTTGGGCATCGCCGCGATATTCAAGGCCTGGGTGTTCTACACCGAGTCGCCGTGGACGCGTGATGCCAAGTTTACCGCCGATGTGGTGGCGATCGCGCCGGACGTCAGCGGCCTGCTGACCGACGTGCCGGTGGTGGATAACCAACTGGTGAAGAAAGGCCAGGTGCTGTTCGTGGTCGATCGGCCGCGTTATGAGCAGGCGTTGGCGGAAGCCGGCGCCGACGTCGCCTACTATCAAGCGTTGGCGGCGGAAAAACGGCGCGAGGCCGGCCGCCGCGTGAAGCTGGGCGTGCAGGCGATGTCGCAGGAAGAGATTGACCAGTCGAACAACTCGCTGCAGACCGTGCAGCACCAGCTGGCGAAGGCCGTGGCGGCGCGCGAGCTGGCGCAGCTGGATCTGGAACGCACCACGGTGCGGGCTCCGGCCGATGGCTGGATCACCAACCTCAACGTCCATGCCGGCGAATACATCACCCGCGGCTCGGTGGCGGTGGCGCTGGTGAAGAAAGATTCCTTCTACATCCTGGCGTACCTGGAGGAAACCAAGCTGAATGGCCTGAATAAGGGCGACCGCGCGGAGATCACCCCGCTCGGCAGCAACCGCATCATGCACGGCACCGTCGACAGCGTGGCGGCGGCGGTGAACAACAGCAGCAGCACGGTGAACAACAAAGGGTTGGCCTCGATCGACAGCAACCTGGAGTGGGTGCGCCTGGCGCAGCGCGTGCCGGTGAAGATCCTGCTGGACGCCAAGGATCAACAGCATCCGTACCCGGCCGGCACCACCGCCACCGTGGTGATCGTCGGCAAGAACGATCGCAATGCCGACAGCGGCTCGCCTTTTGTGCGCCTGATGCACCGGCTGCGTGAGTTCGGCTAATGAGCAGCCCAACCTTTATCCGGCTGAGATTCGCCTTCAAACTCAGCTTCGCGATTGTGTTTGCGCTGTTCGTCGGCTTCCATCTCAATCTGGAAACCCCGCGCTGGTCGGCGATGACCGCCGCCATCGTCGCCGCCGGCCCGGCCTTTGCCGCCGGCGGCGAACCCTTCTCCGGCGCCATCCGCCACCGCGGCTGGCTGCGTATCATCGGCACCTTTATCGGCTGCTTCGTCGGCCTGATCATTATCATCACCACCGCCCGCGCGCCGGTGGTGATGCTGCTGCTGTGCTGCATCTGGGCCGGTTTCTGCACCTGGCTTTCTTCGCTCATCAAGGTGGAGAACTCCTATGCCTGGGGGCTGGCCGGGTATACCGCGCTGATCATCATCGTGACGGTCGCCACCAGCGAGTCTCATCTGCTGGAAGCGCCGCAGTTCGCCATCGAGCGTTGCAGCGAGATCGTGCTGGGGATCGTCAGCGCCGTGTTGGCGGATCTGCTGTTCTCGCCGCGTTCGATCAAACAGGACATCGATCGGGCGGTGGATCAGCTGCTGGTAGCTCAATACCGCCTGATGCAGATGTGCATCAGCAACGCCGACAAAGAGGATATCGACTGCGCCTGGAGCAATCTGGTGAAGAGCACCACGGCGCTGGACGGCATGCGCAACAATCTGATGATGGAGTCCTCGCGCTGGCAGAAGGTCAACCGCCGGGTAAAAGCGCTGCATACGCTGTCGCTGACGCTGATCACCCAGGCCTGCGAAACCTATCTGATCTTGGTGAATCACCCGGAGGCACTGAAAGACAGCCTGCGGGAGCAGCTGATGGTCCCGGCGGAAACCCCGCAGGAGATCCACAAGCGCATGAAGCTGTTGCGCCAGGTGCTGACCACGCATCGTTCCGAGGAAACGCTGCCGACCATCACCGGTTGGGTCGGCGCGGCGACGCGCTACCTGCTGCTGTCGAAAGGCGTGCACGCCAACTGCAGCATCAGCGCGGTGGAAGAAGGGGTGTTGAGCAACGAAACCGTGGTCAAGCCGACTTCGGCGGAAGGGCATCACGCGATGATCAACGGCCTGCGCACCTTTGTGGCGACGGCCTTCGGCAGCCTGCTGTGGCTGTGGACCGGCTGGACGTCCGGCAGCGGTTTTATGGTGATCATCGCGGTGATCACCTCGCTGGCGATGCGCACCCCGGCGCCGCGCATGGTGGCGATGGATTTCGTGCTGGGCATGCTGGCGGCGATCCCGGTCGGTTCCCTGTTCTTCATGGTGATCCTGCCGGCGACGCAGCAGAGCATTTTGCTGCTGTGTCTCAGCCTCGGTCTGCTGGCGTTTTTCATCGGCATCGAGGTGCAGAAGCGGCGGCTCGGTTCGCTGGGGCTGCTGGCAGGGACCATCAACATTCTGGTGCTGAGCAACCCGATGGAGTTCAACGTCACCCAGTTTCTCGACGGGGCGCTGGGCCAGTTCCTCGGCAGCTGCGTTGGGCTGATGGTGCTGCTGCTGATCCGCGACAATTCGCGTGAACGCACCGGGCGCACGTTGCTCAACCAGTTCGTCAGCAGCGCGGTGTCGGCGCTGACCACCAAGGCGGCGCGTCGTCGGCAAAACCATCTGCCTGCGCTGTATCAGCAGCTTAACCAGCTGCTGATGATGTTCCCGAACGACATCGCCAAGTATCGTCTGGCGTTGAACCTGATCATTGCCCACCAGCGCATGCAGCGGGCGGAGATTCCGGTCAGCGAAGAGCTGTCGGCCTTCCACCGCCAGATCCGCAGCACCGCCGATCGGGTGGTCTCCGCCAAGAACGACGTCAAGCGCGCCTATTACTACGATCGCTTGCTGGGTGAAATGAACGAGTACCAGCAGAAGCTGGTGGACAATCAGGCGCCGCTCAGCGTCACCGGGCCGGTGAAACGCCTGGCCGACATGCTGCATCGCTATCGTCACGCCTTGATCGATTGATGCGTTCCCTCCTGTTGCGCCGCGTTGTGCGGCGCCTTCCCTGACTATACTGAAAGCAGTGCCTGACATGGCGGGCCGTCTCATGTGAGGCGGCCTGTTTTCAGAGAGACTCCGAGTGCCAGAACGACTGGAAAGTGGCATCATTGTCATGAATGGATGAAACGCTCACCGCCGCGAAAACGTGACGTGCCGGTCATCTTAGTTTCATCCAGGTCGACTATATACCTAACTAGCCTAGGGGAGCTGCGGCGCCTTCGGCGGCATAATTTCAGGGAATGTCATGAACAAGCGGATTCTGTTGGCGATTGTCATCGCCGTGGTCATCGCCGTCTTCAGCGCGCTGCGCGGCAACGAGCACCGTGCGATCGGCGGCAATGCGACGGTGGTGCAAGCGCCGGCGGGGCAACAGCAGAGCATCGATCGGCTCACGCAGCAGCAAACGGTGGTGAGCTACCTGCAGCAGCATCAGCGGCTGCCGGGCTATTACGTCACCAAGAAGCAGGCGCGCGAGCAGGGCTGGGACCCGCGTTCAGGCAACCTCTGTACGGTATTGCCGGGCAAGGCGATTGGCGGCGATCGATTCTCTAACCGTGAAGGACAACTGCCGAGCGCCGGCGGCCGGGTCTGGCGCGAAGCGGACATCAATTACCAGTGTGGCCGGCGCGGCGCCGATCGCCTGCTGTATTCGAGCGACGGTCTGATCTTCGTCACGCGCGACCATTACAAAAACTTCATTCGTGTGGAGTGAGTTTGATGGCAAAAGTAGAGTTTGATTTTGAACAGATCCAGGATGTGCCGACCTTCTACCGCGATTTTGCGCACAAGTTTGCGCTGGAAGAGGGATTCGGCGCCAACCTCGACGCGCTGTGGGACGTAGTGACTGGCGATATCGGTCTGCCGGTGGAAATCGAGTTCACTCACCTGAATGCCCGCAGCAAGCGTCGTTTCGGCGCGATCATTCTGCTGTTTGAAGAGGCGGAAGAAGAGCTGGAAGGCAGCCTGCGCTTCAATATCCGCGAAAGCAGCGGCGAACCGGCGCATCACCGGGGATGAAACGGGTTCATCCCGGGATGGCGGCGCTTAGTCGGCCGCTTCGGCCAGCTCGCGCAGGTATTGGAAGATCTGGCGGTAAGCCTTAGGCGGCTTGTTGGCGGCCTTCTCTTTCTGCGCGTTGCGCACCAGTGAACGCAGCTGTTGGCGATCGGCGGCCGGATACAGATCCAGGATCGACGGAATGACGTCATCGCCTTCTTCCACCAGGCGGTCGCGCAGCGCTTCCAGTTTATGGAACAGGGAAACCTGCTGGTTGTGGCGGTTTTTCAGCTTGTCGAGCGCGGTCTGGATCGGCTCGATATCGCGGGCGCGCAGCATTTTGCCGATCAGCTGCAGCTGACGGCGACGGCCCTCTTTCTTGATCTTCTGCGCCAGCTCGATGGCGGCGCGCAAATCTTCGTCCAACGGAATGCGGTCCAGCGCGTTTTTGCCCAGATCGACCATTTCGGCCCCCAGGTCTTTCAGCGCTTCGGCATCACGTTTAATTTCACTTTTACTGACCCAGATAATCTCGTCATCGTCCTCGTTTTCATTCTCCGGGACATCGTCGAGCCAGTCTTCAGGCTGTTTGTTCATGGTAGGCTCCGTTAAAAAGAGGCTAATCCTAACAGGTTGCCGGCTTTATGCGAAATTCAACGCGGTTCCTGTTAGACTCAACGGCAGAGATCTCAGGATTTTTGCGCGCCGCCCCGCGTGCACAACTACGCCGCTCCGGCACTTTTCTCAACGATTTTCTGATTAATTATGGCAGATTGATGAAAGTAGTCACTCAAGTTGCAGAACAGCGCAAGGCGCTGGAACAGGCCGTTTCTCAGGCGCTGGAGCTGGCCCGCGCCGGTTCCGACGCGGCGGAAGTCGCGGTCACCAAATCGACCGGCATCAGCGTCAGCACCCGCTTCGGCGAAGTGGAAAACGTCGAGTTCAACAGCGATGGCGCGCTGGGCATCACCGTGTATCACCGCCAGCGTAAAGGCAGCGCCTCTTCCACCGATCTCAGCCCGGACGCCATCGCCCGCACCGTACAGGCGGCGCTGGACATCGCGCGCTACACCTCTGAGGATCCTTGCGCCGGCCCGGCGGAGAAAGATCTGCTGGCGTTCGAGGCGCCGGATCTCGATCTGTTCCACCCGACCGAGCTGGACGCCGAGCGCGGCATCGAGCTGGCGGCGCGCGCCGAGCAGGCTTCGCTGGCGGCGGACAAACGCATTACCAACACCGAAGGCGGCAGTTTCAACAGCCACTACGGCATCAAGGTGTTCGGCAACAGCCACGGCATGCTGCAAAGCTATTGTTCCAGCCGTCACTCGCTGTCCAGCTGCGTCATCGCAGAACAGGACGGCGACATGGAGCGGGATTACGCTTACACCATAGGTCGGGCGATGGGCGATCTGCACAGCCCGGAGTGGGTGGGGCAGGAGTGCGCCCGCCGCACGTTGGCGCGTCTCGCGCCGCGCAAATTGTCGACCATGAAGGCGCCGGTGCTGTTCGCCTCCGAGGTGGCCACCGGATTGTTCGGCCATCTGGTGGGCGCCATCAGCGGCAGCAGCGTTTATCGCAAATCTACCTTCCTGTTGGACTCGCTCGGCAAGCAGATTCTGCCGGAGTGGCTGACCGTCGAGGAGCATCCGCACCTGCTGAAAGGGCTGGCGTCGACGCCGTTCGACAGCGAGGGCGTGCGCACCCAGAGGCGCGATATCGTCAAGGACGGCGTGCTGCAAACCTGGCTGATGACCAGCTACTCGGCGCGCAAGCTGGGCCTGCACAGCACCGGCCATGCCGGCGGCATCCATAACTGGCGCATTGCCGGGCAGGGCGCGGACTTCGCCGGCATGCTGAAGCAGCTCGGCACCGGCCTGGTGGTCACCGAGTTGATGGGCCAGGGCGTCAGCGGCGTCACCGGCGATTACTCGCGCGGCGCCGCCGGTTTCTGGGTGGAAAACGGTGAGATCCAATATCCGGTCAGCGAGATCACCATCGCCGGCAACCTGAAAGACATGCTGCGCAACATCGTCAGTGTCGGCAGCGATATCGAAACCCGCAGCAATATCCAGTGCGGTTCGGTGCTGCTGCCGGAAATGAAGATCGCCGGCCAGTGATCCGCTGCGCGGCCGGCGCCCGCCGGCTGCGCGTTATCCCGTCTCAACCTTGCTTACAAATCTCCGGTTTCGATTTTTCCCGGCCTTGCCTATGGTAACGGTGGGTTAATTAAAACAATAACTGGAAGGTGAGCAAACATGCAGAATACCCTGAAAGCGCTGGCGGCGTTGACGCTGCTGGCAGCCAGTTCGCTGGCGGTCGCCGCCGATCTTGGCGACGATATGGACACCCTGGCGGAAAACTACAAAACGGTGCTGAATACCGACTCCGCCGCTACCCTCACACAGAGCCTGCAGAACATGCGCGCTGCCGCGCAGGATGCCAAACAGGGCACCCCGCCGAAGCTGGAAGACAAAGCCGCCGACAGCCCGGAGATGAAAGATTTCCGCAGCGGGTTGGATACCCTGATCGGCCAAATCGATCAGGCGCTGGCGCTGGCCAATCAGGGCAAAGTCGCCGAAGCGAAGCAGCTGGCGCAGGGCTTCAAGCAAACCCGCGACGCCAACCACAAGAAATTCCGCTAATCCGTCAACCGTCGCGCCCGTCTTCCGTCAGATAGGAGGAGGGCGCCTGCCCCAGCACGCGGCGGAACATGGTTGAGAACGCCGCGCTGCTGTCATACCCCATTTCCATCGCCACCTGCGTCACGCTGCGTCCTTCGGCCAGCAGCGCCAACGCCAGCACCACGCAGGCGCGCTGACGCCATTGTGAAAACGGCAGGCCGGTCTGCGCGCGAAAGAAGCGGCTGAAGGTGCGAATGCTCATGTACAGACGAGGCGCCCACCGCTGCGCGGAGTCGTGGGCGTCGGGGTACTGCAAAAAGGCGCGGCACAGCTCACCCAGCCGAGGATCGGCGGGCAGCGGGATGTGCAACGGCAAGGGCTGCAGCCTGGCCAGCTCGTGCAGCAGCAGCGCTGCCAGCGCTCCGTCGCGGCCCTGTTGTTCATACTCCAGCGGCATATCCACCGCCGCCATCAACAGCTGGCGCATCAGCGGAGTGACGCTGACCACCTGACATACCTGCGGCCGTTCGGCGGGCAACGCGCCGGGTTCAAGGTACAGGCTGCGGGTGGTGACGCCGACCATCCGCACCGCGTGCGGCATCTGCGGCGGCAGCCACACCGCGTGCTGCGGCGGAACGACCCAATTGCCTTGCTGCGTGAAAACGTGCATGACGCCGGTAGCGCCGTACAGCAACTGCGCGCGCCGGTGGCTGTGCATTGGCAGCAGATGCCCCGGCGGATAATCGGTGCCGATGGCGATCACCGCGCGGGTTACGTGGTCGATGTCATCAATGCGGACGTTGCGCATGTGTTCCCTTTGGCGGGCAGATTGGCCGAAACGCAATGATAGTTGGCCCTTCATATAAAGCAAGCCAGCGACGGTCGCCCTACTATCGGGGCAGAAAAATAACGCTTGTTCGGGGCGCCGTTATTTTATCGGCCATGAAGCCCGTGCAAGTCTTCACACCAGGGTGGGACGAAGATTCTCGTTCTCGCAATACAAGAAGTTAATAAGGAATAAAGCGTCATTTTATTCCAACACCTGAAGCAATAGTTCTTAGCGCAGTTCAATGACTATAAGGTGATATTTCATGTATAAGTTCGGTGTGATTGGCGGCGGGGCCGCCGGCATCTCTTTTGCGTATAACTTTATAAAAAATAAGTCGGTTAATCATTGCAAAAGGCCGCTTTCCCTGACGGTTTTCGACAAGCAGGGATTTAAAGGCGGCATGGCATACAGCAGCGATTTTGACAGCCATATATTAAATATGACGCCGGAAAATATGTCGGCGGATATTTTTGACGATGCGCACTTCGTTGATTGGATCGCCATGCATTTCCCGCAGTTTTGCCAGGATCGTTATCCGCCGCGCTGGCTGTATCGGGAATATCTCGATTTTATTCGCGACATGACAATATATATGGCGGCGGACAGTAACGTGGTGCTGAATTTCGTCACTGCCGAAGTGAATGCCATCGCGCCGCACGAAGCCGGCTATCGGCTGACCACCGCCTGCGGCGGCGCCGAGCAGATGAACGCGCTGGTGCTGTGTTCGGGGCACAACCCGCCGGAGTGCCTTTACCCGGTGGATGGGGTGATCGCTTATCAGGCCCATCAGGATTTGCCGCCGATCAACCCTTATTCGAGCATTGGCGTGATCGGCTGCAGCCTGACGGCGATTGACGCCATCGTTGAACTGATGGAGCGCCTGGGAGCGACCGACATCTGCGCACTGTCGCGCTCGGGCCTGTTCCCCAGCGTGCAGCCGGCGGTGATGCGTCCGCCGCCGGAGGCGTTTGTTGAGGCGCTGCGGCGCTTTGTCGCCGGCCGCGATTTTATTGACGCGCATCAGCTGGTGCATGCGATCAACGCCGCGCTGGCGCGCCACTATCCGGGGCCGGAGCGGCTGACGGTGCTCTCGGCGCTGGAGGAAAGGCGCGATTGCTACCGCGATCTGGCGGACAGCCTCGATCGCGCGCGTTTTGCCCGGGAGCATATCTGCAGCTATCTGGCGGCGATCCACCCGGTAGTGTGCGCCGCCTGGGTCAAGATGGATGCCAACAACCGGCAGGTCTTCATGCGCTTTTACAACTCCTCCTGGATGCGCAATCGGCACGCCATGCCGATCAAGAATGCCAACAAGATCGTGGCGGCGCTGGAGAGCCAACGCCTGCGCGCCTGCGGCGGCCTGGTGGATATCAGCAAGGCAACGGACGGGTTTATCCTTCGTTGCCATGAGACGCGGGTGCGCGCGCAGTATCTGTTCAACTGCACCACGCCTTCCTATCAACTGCCGCCCAACCGCCTGAGCCAGCAGCTGCTGCAAGACGGGCTGGTGCAAGAGAACCTGTTCGGCGGCGTGAAGTGCAACCCGCATACGCTGAAAATCGCCGACCGACGCGGCCGTGAGCAGCATCTTTACTCGCTCGGCGCGCCCGCCAAGGGCGATCTTTTTTACACCTCGGCGATGGAATCCATCACGCGGGATATCAGCAAAATCGTGTTCAACAACCCTATTTTCAACGCAAAGAAGGCTGAAGTATGAAGAACGTAGCGCTCTTTGTCGGCAACGACATTTTCTCCTGGCTGGTGTGTCAGGATCTGATCGCCGCCCTGAAAGGCGAGTGTGCTTTTACGGTGTATTTCCCCCTGGCGAAAAGCGGCGGCCGCACCCAGGAGCCGGCGGTTCGCCGCCTGGGGCTGTATGAGCGCGAGGTGCTGAACGATTTTGTGTTCCCGTTCGTTGGCCGCAACGCCGCCGCCTGTGAGGGGGCCTATCAACCGCCGGCCCTGTTCCTGGCCGCCGCCGGGGTCAAGGCGCATCGCGTTCTCGACATCAATGACGCCACGTTTATCAGCAGCCTGGAGCATATGGACGCGGTGATCTCCCTGCGCTGCTATCAGAAATTCTCCGCCGACTATGTGCGCGCCTTCAGCCGACGCGGCAAGCTGCTGTGGAACCTGCACCCCGGCGACTTGCCGCGTTATCGCGGGGTGATGACGCTATTCCGCGCGATGATGAACGGTGACAAGGGCTGTGCGGTGACGCTGCATGAAATGGATGAACACTGGGACGCCGGCCCGGTGCTCGCCCGTCTGCCCGCCGAGCTGCGTCACGATCTGTCGTTCCTGGAAAACATGATGTTGCTGGGCGTGCAAAGCGGCACCTTCCTGGCGCGCCAGCTCATGCGGGCGGAACGGAGCGAAGCGATAGCGGCGGAAAAGCAGGGTGATTCGCGCTATTGGGGCTTCCCGGACGCACAGACGCTGGCGCGGGCGGAACAGGCGGGCATTGAGCTGGTGGATCACGACGCCGTGCGCGAGCAGTATTTGGGGCTGTTCGTCGGCGAGCGCTTCCACCCGCTGGCGGGGCAGTTCTGCGCCGGGTTCGACGACTTCGTGCGGGCGCACGGCCATGATTGAAACGTTGATTGTACTGGGCGCCGGTTTTCTGACCGGCATCACCACCATTCTGTTCGGCTTCGGCGGCGGCTTTGTGGTGGTGCCTTTCGTCTATCACCTGATCTCCGCCTCGGGCGAGCAGCCCGGCCAGGCGATGCATATTGCTGTAGCGACCTCGACAGCGGTGATGATCCTCAACGCGAGTTACGCCACCCTGACCAACTGGCGCAGCGGCAACCTGCTGCGAGAAACCATCGTGCCGCTGATCTTTTTCATCGGCATCGGCGCGGCGCTGGGCGCGTTCGCTTCCTCGCTGCTGGCGGACGGCGTGATCCGCGGGCTGTTTGTGGTCTATATGGCGGTGACCATCGCCGACTGTCTGTTCCGCCGGGGCTTCCTGATCAAACCGGCGCGCGCCGAACTGTCTCCCGCCACGTTGTGGGGCGGCGGGCCGCTGATCGGCGGCATCGCCACCCTGCTGGGGGTGGGCGGCAGCGTGATGACCGTGCCGCTGCTGCGCCGCCATGGTTACGACATGAAATATTGCGTCAGCGCCGCCAACCCGCTGTCGATCCCGGTGGCGGTGATCGGAGCGCTGATGTATATCGTGTTGGGATGGCGCGAGATGAGCGGGCCGCAGTATCTGGGGTACGTCAATCTGAACATTCTGGGGCTGCTGGTGGTGGCGGGGATTGCGGGGATCGTGTTTGCCAGGCGCTGTTTGCCGAAGGTGAGCGATGCGCTGCATGCCAAAATCTACGTGCTGCTGCTGATCGCCGTGCTGATCGCTATCTGCATCTGAGACAGAAAGGGCGGCCGGATGCCGCCCTGAAAACCGCTTAACGGTGGTATTCGCCCGCCGCTTCCGGCTGGTACAGCAATTCCATCACTTCAATCCGCGCTTCTTCACCGTTCGGCAATTGCCAGGAGATCTGCTTGCCGACGTGCATGCCGAGCAGCGCTGCGCCCAGCGGCGCCATCACCGACAGCTGATCGTGGCTGTCTTTCAGCGAGGCTGGGTAGACCAGCGTGCGCACATGCTCTTCATCGGTGTGCAGATCGCGAAAACGCACGCGGCTGTTCATGGTCACCACGTTGGCCGGCATTTTCTCCGGCGGCAGGATTTCCGCGCGATCCAACTCGTCGTTCAGCGCGGCGGCGACGTCGGTGTTGGCAAAGGCCGGTTGTTCCAATAGCGCATCCAGGCGTTCCGCATCCAGCTCATTAATAGTAATGATGGGTTTGGTCATTCCACTCTCCAGTCAAATCAAAGGGCGCCAGTCTGTGCGCCCATAAATTCGGAAAAACAACACAAAGCAACACCCCCGCGCCAGAGGAGCGGGGGTGTGGGTAATGTCGATTTGTCCCATTGATAGTAGGCGGTTGGGGCGAGAAAAGAAAGAGATCCCGATCACGAAGGCTTTTATCGTCAATCGAGGCAAAAAAAACCGTTAGCCGGGTTATGTAATTGTTATCTCATTTACTTTTTCGCCATAACGCCATTTTGCGAAATGGATCCCCGCGCGTCATTCAATTTCCACTTCGAACTGGAAAAAAACGGTCTACACAGAAAATCTTGCCGGGGGTAGGGTAAAGACATCACAGAAAGCGGGTTATTCAGGTGATGCGCTTTACGGCTTACTGATTAATGTGGGATCTAGGGGTACTGAAAAGTGAATGATGGATCTGCTTCGATAAAAGAAATTGAACAATCCGATATCAGCGAAGCCGGTGAGATCACCGCTCGGGTGCTGGCGGATATTACCGCGATGCTGAATGCTGAGAATATTTATACCAATGCGGTGCAGCAACAGATGCTGGAATCGCATATTCGCGCCATGGTGCTGCGTTCAATAACCGGTGAGCCGTTGCCGGAGGTGGATAAATCGCTTTTCGACGAAATTTCCGCCGAGTCCATGCAAATGGCGGAACGCGTGGTGAATCAGTTTGGCACATTGCCTATCGAAGAAGCCTATTTGCTGTCCGTGCACTTCGAAGTGGCGAAAGATAATAACGCATAGCGGTTAACGCATCGATTTCAATCAGGAGAATATACCATGGGTCAAATTACCGTAGTGATCGGCGATCGTTTGGGCAAAGGGCAAAAAGTCGGCCAGGGCGTTGAAAACGCAGGCGGAAAAGCGGTGGTCATCCCCGGCGTGGCGGCGGATATGAAGCTGGGCGACGTCATGAAAGCGGAAAACGCGCAGCTGGGCATCTCTTTTTGCGGCAGCGGCGGCGCAGGCGCGATTACCGCGCAAACCAAATACGGCTACAAGGCCAAATACGGCATGCGTTCGGTGGAAGAGGGCGTGACGGCAATTAACGAAGGCTGCAACGTGCTGGGTTTCGGCTTTATGGATAAAGAAGAGCTGGGCCAGAAACTGGTGGAAGCCTACGTCAAAAAACATGGCAACCCATAATGAAAGAGCAATATACCACATCGGTAAAGGTGGAGGGTAAAGGCGACAGCAAAGCGAAAGCTTTTGCTTCCGCCTTGGCTAATGTGCAGGGCGCGGTATTAAAGTCCACCAACAATATTCTGCTGCGCATCGAGCCGCAGGACGTCAGCGTAGTGAAGGCGGAAGAGAAAATAACTAAAGAGAAATTTCTTTTCTTCTTTTTGCCGCGTGAAAGAAAGAGCTATGCCGTTTCTCTGGAAATAACCGTGAACGTAACCATTATCAATACCGAGAAGGTTGTCTTCGTCACGAAATAAAAACGTTAGCATAAATGAAAGGGTATACTGATGTTTTTAATCATCTTATTTAAATCGATTATTATCGGTGGGCTGGTGGGGGTCGGCGTAGGGGCCGGCGCCGCACGCATGTTCCACGCGCCGACAACACAGGGCATGGGAGCGTTTCGCACCCTGGGCGAGCTGAACTCCTGCGAGGGCGATCCGGCTTCCCACTTCTCATTCGGTCTGGGCTTCTTCTTCAACGCCTGGGCGTCTTCCGTGGCGGCGGGCTCCTTCACGCAGGACGTCGATCACCGCATCATCCCGCACTGGGGCGCGGCGGCCCTGATGGTCAAGAACCGCAATCTGGCGCAAACGCTGCACGATCCGAAAAAAATGGCCATCGCCTGCGGCATCATCGGCATGCTGGTGGTGGCCTTCCTCAATACCACCGCTTCCGCCGTGCCTGCCGCGCTGCAGGTTACCGCCATCAAGGTGCTGGTGCCGGCGGCCAACCTGCTGGTGAACACCGTGATGCCGGTGATCTTCTGGCTGGCGGCGATCGACGCCGGGCGCCGTTCCGGCTTCTGGGGCACCATTTTCGGCGGCCTGGCGCAGCTGATCATGGGCAACGCCGTACCGGGCCTGGTGCTGGGCATTCTGATCGGCAAAGGCGTGGAAGAGAGCGGCTGGAACAAAATCACCAAGATCATGATGGCGGTGATCGTGCTGCTGTTCGTGCTGAGCGGCTTCTTCCGCGGCTTCGACATGAAAGTTCTCGAGTCCTTCAGCCTCGGCGTGCCGGGCTGGCTGGACGCCATTCACAACACCCTGAGCGGTAAATAAGGAGCGGGATGATGGAAGAGCAAACCCAAAAAGGCTTCTGGTACGCCGACTGGTCATTCCCGATTTTTGTTGGCCTGCTGTCCTCCGGCGTGTTCGCCGGGACGCATATGTACTACCTGTACGGCATCGGCGCCTTTAACGAAGTGGCGTTCGTCTCCATGCTGCGGGCGGGGATGGATACCGGCGTATACGGCGCGGTGGCGGCGTTCGGCGCCAGCTTCCTGTTCGCGCGCATCATCGAAGGCTCGCTGGTGGGCATCCTCGACATCGGCGGCGCGATCCAGACCGGCGTCGGGCTGGGCGTGCCGGCGCTGCTTTTGGGGGCCGGCATCGTGTTCCCGGTCGCCAACTTCGCCGCTTCGCTGGCTACCGGTCTGATCATCGGCCTAGCGATCGGTTACGTGATCATTCTGGCGCGCAAATTCACCATCAATCAGGGCAACTCCACCTACGGGGCTGACGTGATGATGGGCGCGGGCAACTCCTCGGGCCGCTTCCTCGGGCCGTTGATCATCCTGTCGGCGATGACCGCCTCGATCCCGATCGGCATCGGTTCGCTGCTCGGCGCGCTGCTGTTCTATATCTGGGGTAAACCGATCACCGGCGGAGCGATCCTCGGCGCGATGATCCTGGGGGCGATCTTCCCGGTAGCCATTTCTTAAGAGGCCTGCGCCAGGCGCCGCCCGATACGGCGGCACCCGGGCTAACAGGAGCAATGCGGTATGTATGACTTAGTAATCAGAGGCGCCAGACTGGCGGACGACACGCTGATCGATCTGGCGGTGAAAGACGGCAAAATAGCCTCGGTGGGGCGGTTGGCGGCGGACGTCAGCGCCGTTCGCCAGCTGGATTTGGCGGGCAACTGCCGCCTGAGCGCCGGTTGGATCGACGCGCACGTGCATTGCTATCCCGAATCGCCGATTTACCATGACGAGCCGGATCGGGTCGGCGTCGCCAGCGGCGTCACCAGCGTGGTCGATGCCGGTAGCACCGGCGCCGACGATATCGACGCCTTTTATCAGCTGACGCGCAGCGCCAAAACCAACGTTTTCGCCTTCCTCAATATCTCGCGCATCGGCCTGCTGCGGCAGAACGAGCTGGCGGAGATGACGGACATCGACAAGCGCGAGGCCGGCCAGGCCATCGCCAACCACCCCGGCTTTGTCATCGGCATCAAGGCGCGCATGAGCAGCAGCGTGGTGGGCAAGAACGGCACTCGCCCGCTGGTGTTGGCCAAAGAGATCCAGCAGGAAAACCGCCAGCTGCCGTTGATGGTGCATATCGGCAATAACCCGCCGGATCTGGATGAGATCGCCGATCTGCTGACCCGCGGCGACATCATCACCCACTGCTACAACGGCAAACCGAACCGCATTCTGACGCCGGCGGGCACGCTGCGCGAGTCTATCCAGCGCGCGCTGCGGCGCGGCGTATTGCTCGACGTAGGGCACGGCACCGCCAGCTTCAGCTTCGAGGTGGCGCGCCAGGCGATCAAACTGGGTATTTTGCCGTACACCATCAGCTCCGATATTTACTGCCGCAACCGCATGAACGGACCGGTGCACAGCCTGGCGACGGTGATGTCCAAGTTCTTCAGCGTCGGCCTGACGCTGCCGCAGGTGATCGCCTGCGTGACGGAGAACGCCGCGTCGGCGCTGCAGCTGAGCGGCAAAGGGCGGCTGGAGCCGGGCTATGACGCCGATTTCACGCTGTTTGAGCTGCGCCGCGAACCGCAGGTGTTCGCCGACGCCGAAGGGCAAACCGCCGAGGGTGAACGGCTGCTGGTGCCGCTGGCCGCGGTGGTGGCCGGGGAAATCCTATTAACCGAACAAGGGGAGGCAAGCCATGTCTTCGATTTATGAAAAATACGGTTTGAAGCAGGTGATCAACACCTCCGGCCGCATGACCATTCTCGGCGTTTCCACGCCGCGCCAGGACGTGATCGACGCCGTTGATTACGGCCTGAACCACTATTTCGAAATCAAGGATCTGGTCAACAAGACCGGCGCCTACATTGCCGATCTGCTCAACGTGGAGGATGCGGTGATCGTCTCCTGCGCCTCGGCGGGCATCGCCCAGTCGGTGGCGGCGGTGATCGTTAAAGATAACGCCAATCTGCTGGTGAACCTGCATTCGGCGCCGGTGACCGTGCCGCGCGAGATCGTGCTGCCGCGCGGTCACAACGTCAACTTCGGCGCCCCGGTGGACACCATGGTGGCGCTGGGCGGCGGCAAGGTGGTGGAGGCGGGGTACGCCAACGAATGTTCGCCGGGGCAGATTGAAGCCTGCATCACGCCGCAGACCGCGGCGATCCTGTACGTCAAATCGCACCACTGCGTGCAGAAAAGCATCCTGTCCGTCGAACAGGCGGCGGTGGTGGCGCGCAAGCATAACCTACCGCTGATCGTCGACGCCGCGGCGGAAGAAGATCTGATGTGTTACTACCAGATGGGGGCCGATCTGGTGATTTACAGCGGCGCCAAAGCCATCGAGGGGCCGACCAGCGGTCTCGTGATCGGCAAGAAACAGTACGTCGAGTGGGTGAAGTTGCAATCCGGCGGCATCGGCCGGGCGATGAAGGTCGGCAAAGAGGGCATCCTCGGCCTGACGCAGGCGATTGAAAGCTATCTGACGCTTGAGAAAACCACCGGGCAACAGATGGTGGAACGGATGACGCCGTTCCTCGACAGCCTCAACACCCTGACCGGCGTCAGCGCCAGGACCGTCTGGGACAGCGCCGGCCGCGATATCGCTCGCGCCGAGATCACCTTTGATGAGGCGGTGCTGGGGCGGTCGACCTATGACATCGTCCAGGCGCTGAAAACCGGCGACATCGCCATCTACTTCCGCGGCTATAAAGCCAACGAGGGCAAGATTGAGGTCGACGTGCGCAGCGTCGACGAGCAACAGCTGATGACCGTCTTTAGCTGTATCAAAAACCTGTTTACGGAGAAACAAGCATGAAGCTGCAGCCTAACTACTATCGCGACCGCGTTTGCCTGAACGTGCTGGCCGGCTCCAAAGCCAACGCGCAAGACATCTACGCCGCGGCGGAAGGCCATGTGCTGGTGGGCGTGCTCTCCAAAAACTACCCAGACGTCGACAGCGCGGTGACCGACATGCTGCGCTATGCGCGCCTGATTGAAAACGCGCTCTCGGTCGGCCTGGGCGCCGGCGATCCGAAGCAGTCGGCGATGGTTAGCCTGATCGCTCAGCAGGTGCAGCCGCAGCACGTTAACCAGGTGTTTACCGGCGTCGGCGCCAGCCGCGCGCTGCTGGGTCAGAACGACAGCGTGGTCAACGGCCTGGTGTCGCCGACCGGCCGCGTCGGTTGGGTGAAGATCTCTACCGGCCCATTGAGCGCCGCGGCGCCGGACGGCATCGTGCCGGTGGAAACCGCCATCGCCCTGCTGAAAGACATGGGCGGCAGCTCCATCAAGTATTTCCCGATGGGAGGCCTGAAGTGCAAGGACGAATACCAGTACGTAGCCAAGGCCTGCGCCGAGCATGACTTCATGCTGGAGCCGACCGGCGGCATCGATCTGGAGAACTTTGAGCCGATCGTCGAGATCGCGCTGGCGGCCGGCGTGAAACGCGTGATCCCGCATATCTACAGTTCGATCATCGACGCCGCCAGCGGCGACACGCGCCCGCAGGACGTGAAAACCTTACTGGCGATGACCAAAACGCTGGTGGGCTGAACGCACAATGGGATGAGGTAAACGCTGGGAGGCGAAGGTTTTCCCGTGGCGCGGCATGCCGCGCCGTTACCTATACTGAGGATTACTATGCGAAACTGGCAGGTTCCAACCCGACGCACCGCGTTGTTCCTGGCGCTGCTGGCCGTGACCGGCCCGGCGCTGCATGCTGAGGATGCAATGAACTCCACGTCATCTCATTTTGCCTATATCGGCACCTACAATCCCAACGGCGAAGGCGTTTACCGGGTGCAGGTCGATCCGGCCAGCGGCGCGCTGAGCCACGCCACGCTGGTCAGCAATGTGCCGAATCCGGCGCAGCTGACGTTGAGCGCTGACGGCAAGACGCTGTATGTCGCCAGCGAAGTGGCCGATTTCAACGGCGGCAAGCACGGCGGCATCACCGCCTACCGGGTCAATCCGGCCGATGGCGCACTGACGCAGCTCAACCAGGTGGATTCGCAGGGGGCAGGGCCGGTGTATCTCTCCTCGACGCCGGACGGCCGCCATCTGCTGGTGGCGAACTACGTCAGCGGCAGCGTGGCGGCTTTCCCGATTGAAGCGGACGGCAGCCTGGGCGCCGCCAGCTCGGTGCAGCAACAGCAGGGGCCGGCGGGCGCGGCCAAACCGGCGGCGGCGGTGAACGGCAGCTTCGCCATCAGCGATCACAACGGCCCGCATGCCCATATGATCGCCAGCGATCCGAGCGGCAAGTTCGTGTTCTCCACGGATCTGGGGTTGGATCGCATCTACCAATGGCGCTTTGACGCCGCGAGCGGCCGCCTGACGCCGAACGATCCGCCGTGGATCGCCGCCTCTTCCGCCGGCGCCGGCCCGCGTCATTTTGTGTTCCACCCGGACGGCGACACCGTGCTGCTGGTGAACGAAGAGGCCTCGACGTTGACCAGCTACCGTTTTGATCGCCAAAAAGGTACTCTGAAACAACTGCATGCGGTTTCCGCGCTGCCCGCCGACTATCAGGGCACCAGCTTCGCCTCGGGGCTGGCGCTCAGCAAAAACGGCGGCACGCTGTACGTCGCCAACCGACTGCATAACAGCATTGCCCAGTTCAGCGTGGGCGCCGGCGGCGAGTTGAAACCGGTGGCGGAAACCTGGACCCGCGGCGATTATCCGCGTTCGCTGGCGCTGAGCCCGGATGGCCGCTATCTGTATGCGCTGAACCAGCGCAGCGATAACGTCACCCGCTTCAGCGTCAACCCGACGGACGGCAAACTCAGCTTTGTGGGTGGCTATCTGCCGATCGGCAGCCCCTCGCAAATGGCGTTTCTGCCGCCGGCGAAGTAACCCGTGGCCCGCCCGGTTCGCCGGGTGGGCCGCCTGATTGACGGACACAGAATGGTGCGATTTCCTTACCCGCGTTTGGCTTACTTGTTCGATGCTTTGCAAACCGAGACTTTGCCGCAGGATGAGCTGGCGAAGCGTTTCGCCGTGTCCACCCGTACGGTGCGAGCGGATATCACCGCGCTGAACGAGATCCTGGATAAATATGGCGCGCGTTTCGTGCATAACCGCGGAGCCGGCTATCGCCTGCAGGTCGATAACGCCGCGCTGTTCAGCGCCCTGCAGCATCAGGAACGCCGCAAACAGGCCACCCCGCGCAGCGCGCAGGAGCGGGTGCATTATCTGCTGGTGCGTTTTTTGACCTCAGCCTTCTCTCTCAAACTGGAAGATCTGGCCGACGAATGGTTCGTCAGCCGCGGCACGCTGCAAAACGACATGGCTGAGGTGAGAGAGCGTCTGGCGCATTATCAATTGACGATTGAAACCAAACCGCGTTACGGCATGAAGCTGTTCGGCGCGGAGATGGCGATCCGCGCCTGCCTGACCGATCTGCTGTTCCAGCTGCAGCTGGCCGACGCCGAGAACCCGTTGCTCAACAACGAGATCCTGTTGCAGCCGCAGGTGGCGGCGTTCGCCGGATTGCTGCACCCGCTGTTGTCGCAATACGCCATTCGCCTGACCGACGAGGGCGAGCAGTATCTGATCTTCTACTGCGCGGTGGCCCTGCGGCGCATCAACGACGGTTATCCGCTGCCGGACTTCGAGGTGGAGGACGGCGACGAGGCGGTGCGCCAGGTGTCGACCCGTCTGGCGGCGGAGCTGCGCGCGGCCTCCGGCAAAGAGATCTCGATGGCCGAAGAGGCCTATCTGCGGGTCAACATCGCCGCGCGCCGCGTGCAGGACGTGCAACCGACCGAGATCAACGCCGACGATGAAGAAGCGTTGGTGGACTACATCCTGTCCTACATCAACGCACACTATAACTACAATCTGCAGGGCGACGAGCAGCTGCGGGCCGATCTGCTCACCCATATCAAGACCATGATTACGCGGGTGAAATACCAGATCAACATCCCCAATCCGCTGCTGGCCAACATCAAGCAGCACTATCCGATGGCTTACGATGTGACGCTGGCGGCGGTCTCCAGCTGGGGCAAATACACCCCCTATACCCTGAGTGAAAACGAGATCGGCTATCTGGTGTTGCACATCGGCGTGGGGCTGGAGCGGCATTACAACATCGGTTATGAACGCCACCCGCAGGTGATGCTGGTGTGCGATACCGGCAACTCGACGGTGCGCATGATCCAGGCGCAGATTGCGCGCAAGTATCCGCAACTGGTGATGACGCGCATCGTCTCGCTGCGCGATTATGAGATGCTTGCGCACATCGACGAAGACTTCGTGATTTCCAACGCCCGCATCGGCGAAAAGAACAAGCCGGTGGTGGTGATGTCGCCGTTCCCGACCGATTATCAGCTGGAGCAACTGGGCAAATTGGTGCTGGTGGATCGCACCAAACCGTACATGCTGGAGAAGTTCTTCGACGCCGAGCATTTCATGGTGCTCGACGAGCCGCTGACGCAGGCGGAGCTGTTCAGCCGGGTATGCGGCCAGCTGGAGCGGGAAGGATACGTCGGCGCGGACTTCTATCCGTCGGTGGTCGAACGCGAGGCGATCGTCTCCACGCTGCTGGGCGAAGGCATCGCCTTGCCGCACTCGCTGGGGCTGCTGGCGAAAAAGACCGTGGTGGTGACGCTGCTGGCGCCGCAGGGCGTCGTCTGGGGGGAAGGTGAGATCGCGCACGTGATTTTCCTGCTGGCGATCAGCAAGAGCGACTATGAAGAGGCAATGGCGATCTACGAGCTGTTCGTCACCTTTGTGCGTGAACGCTCAATGAGCCGCCTGCTGGGCAGCGACAGCTTCGACAGCTTCAAAGCGGTGGCGCTGGACTGCCTGAGCCGGAGTTGAGGGCTAATCCGCTTCCGGCAGGAACAGGGCCGGGGGCAGATTGAAACGCTTGGCCAGCGCCATAATGTGCGGAATGGTCAGCGATCTTTTACCGTTCAGGATTTGGTTAACCAACGACTTTTTACCGATCTCATGTTCAAAATCACTTTGGCTGAGTTGGTGCTGTTCCATAAGGACGCGAAGCGCGGCTACCCCCTGTGGTAACTGGGCGATACGCTGGTTGAATGCGGTAAATTCGGCGCTGTTGTCTTCATATTCGGCGATCTTTTTTGCCAGCATGTCAATCAGCGGATGGTGTTCGTCGTTTTCCAGCAGGTATTCCACCAATTCAAGCGCTTCCCGGTAGTCTTGCTGAGCGCGGCTGCCCTGCAACAAGGGCACGGCGCGCAGTAGCGCATCGGCCGCCTTAATGGCATCTGTAATCATGATGAACTCCTTCGATAGTGCTGCATCAGCTTGTCGTATTCGGCGTGGCTAACGATATGCTTTATGAAGACTTTCTGTGTCTCGAAGCTGGCAAAGAACAAGATCCGCAGGTGGTTGCCGCCGACGTCAATGACCCACCATTTCTCTTTGTATTTCATACGATCGAGCGAAGGAAAAAGCGCTTTTAACTCGTCCGGCGTGCGGAACTCGCCCCGTCGCAATGCTTTATAAATGGCCTCGAGAGCAGTGGCTTCATTGGGATATTGCTTCGTTGCGTTATTGAACGGTTCCCTGGAAATGATATGCATCGTTCCTTCGATTCCTACCCGGTGAACATTATAGCGACTGCCGGTGAAGTTCACAAATTGTAAACTTTTCGTTGTCCCGTAAGCAAAGCGTGGGGAAACACCCGCCTGTTGTCTGTTTTTGCGTTACACACTATTGCGATTATCGTGGTGGGGGTAAATCCATGACGTGAATTTACAGGCGGTTACGGCTGATTCTGGAAGCGGATTCGCAAAGTGAGAAACGGGAGGGCTACGTTATGGGAGGGGCGGAGGCAACACATGCGCCGAGGCGACGAATGGGGAGAGTCTCAACGACTAATCTTCATCAAACCCGGAGTTGAACAGCTCGACCACCGCCGCCAGCGCGTTGACTTCGTCGGGGCCGGTCGCTTCGACTTCGATATGCCGGCCCTGGGCGGAGTCCAGCATCAGCAGCGCGATGACGCTGCTGGCTTCGGCCTCGGTGCCGCTTTCGTTGCGCAGCATCACTTCCGCATCGAAGCTTTGCACCAGTTCGAACAGCTTCATCGCCGGGCGCGCGTGCATGCCCAGTTTGTTTTTGATTTCAACCGTCTGTTTGACCGTCATTGTTTACGCTTTTCCAGCGTGCGGTGGCGCGACTGCACGTTCTTGCCGCGCGAGCGGAAGTAATCGGCCAGCTGTTCCGCCACGTACACCGAGCGGTGCTTGCCGCCGGTACAGCCGATGGCGACCGTCAGGTAGCTGCGGTTGTTGGTTTCCAGCATCGGCAGCCATTGCTCCAGGTAGCTGCGGGTCTGGTAGATGAAGTTGTGCACTTCGGTATGGCGATCGAGGAACGACGCTACCGGCTTGTCCAGACCGGTCATCGGCCGCAGCTTCGGATCCCAGTGCGGGTTCGGCAGGAAGCGCACGTCGAACACGTAGTCGGCGTCGATCGGGATGCCGTGTTTGAAACCGAAGGATTCGAACACCATGGTCAGTTCGCGCTCGCGCTTGCCCAGCAGGCGGGTGCGCAGCATTTCGGCCAGTTCGTGCACCGACATTTCCGAGGTGTCGATAATCAGGTCGGCCCGCGAGCGCAGCGGTTCGAGCAGATCGCTTTCTTCGTCGATCGCGCTTTCCAGCGACAGGTTTTTGCTGGAGAGCGGATGCAGGCGGCGGGTGTCGCTGTAACGGCGGATCAGCGTGTTGCGATCGGCGTCGAGGAACAGCAGCTGCGGTGAGAAGCTGTCCGGCAGCTGAGTCATCGCGTATTCGAACACTTCCGGCGATTCCGGCATGTTGCGCACGTCGATGCTGACCGCTGCGGAGATATTGCGTTCCGCCAGCGTATTGGCGAGCTGCGGCAGCAGGACCACCGGCAGGTTGTCAACGCAGTAAAAACCCATGTCTTCCAGCGCCCGCAAGGCGACGGATTTTCCGGAACCGGAACGGCCGCTGACAATCATCAGCACCATGTGGCAACTCCCCTGGCATCGCGGCGGCGTTCATCGCCACCGGTGGAAACTTTGTTATTCCGGCCGCAGCCGGATCCATCATCGTGAAACAGTAACGTTATCCGGGCTGGAAGTCACGCCGGCCGGGCATCACTCGGTGATGATTTGGTAAAGTTCTTCGTCGCTTTGCGCGGCGCGCAGGCGGCGACATACGGTTTTGTCGGCCAGGCGTTTGGCGACCAGCGACAGGGTATGCAAATGGGTTTTGCACTGATCGGCAGGCACCAATAGCGCGAACAGCAGGTCGACCGGCTGGTTATCGATAGCGTCGAAAGCGATGGGTTGGTCGAGACGGATAAACACGCCAACGGCCCGCAGTGTGTCCTCTTCCAGTTTGCCGTGGGGAATGGCGATACCGTTGCCGATACCGGTGCTGCCCATGCGTTCCCGGGTGAGAACCGCGTCAAACACCACCTGCGAAGGCAGATTGAGCTGTTTGGCGGCCAGTTCGCTGATAATTTCCAAAGCCCGCTTCTTGCTGGTGCAGTGTACCGAGCTTTTGGTGCACTCGATGTTTAACACCGAGCTTAATTGCATATATTCGTTGTTCATCTCATCTTCACTTAAAACCGCGCCGCCGGGCGCGCCCGGCAAGGCGGTTTTTCGTCGGTTTTAACCCTGATTACCGTTCGGCGCGTCACCCATGCGGGTCACGCGCCGAAGGGGGAGGCGGCGACGGATGCCGCCTCATGGAATGGGTTAGGGTGTCAGTGTTGCTTCAATTTGTCTTTATGTTTGTTCAATTGACGTGCCAATTTGTCGATCAGCGTATCAATTGCGGCATACATATTCTCGTCTTCCGAGGTGGCGTGCAACTCGCCTCCATTCACGTGCACCGTTGCTTCCGCAATTTGCTGCACTTTTTCCACACTTAATACAACATACACCTGATTGATGCGATCAAAATACTGTTCGAGTTTGGCGAACTTGTTGTTCACGAACTCGCGCAACGGATCGGTGATTTCGATGTGGTGTCCGGTAATGTTGAGCTGCATAGTGTCTTCCTTCTCAATAGAGGTCAAACCAACTGTTTACGCTGGTTCGACGGCGGGATGGACAAAGACTCTCGGTACTTGGCGACGGTGCGCCGCGCCACGATGATCCCCTGATCGGCGAGCAGGGTGGCCAGCTTGCTGTCGCTGAGTGGTTTGGCGGGGTTTTCCGCCGCAATCAATTTCTTCACCAATGCGCGGATCGCCGTCGAGGAGGCTTCGCCGCCGCTGTCGGTATTCACGTGGCTGGAGAAGAAATATTTCAATTCGAAAATGCCGCGCGGGCTGTGCAGAAACTTCTGCGTGGTGACGCGCGAGATCGTCGATTCATGCATTTCCACGGCCTGGGCGATATCCGCCAGCACCATGGGTTTCATAAACTCTTCGCCTTGCTCGAAGAACGCCTGCTGCTGATCGACGATGCAGCGGGTGACCTTCAGCAGCGTCTCGTTACGGCTCTCCAGGCTTTTAATCAGCCACTTGGCTTCCTGCAGGTTGCTGCGGATGAACTGGCCGTCGGCTTCGCTGCGGGCGCTGTTGCCCAGCGCTGCGTATTGCTGATTGATCTTCAAACGCGGAACGCTGTCGCCGTTGAGCTCGACCGTCCATTTGTTCTGCGTCTTGCGCACCAGCACGTCCGGGATCACGTATTCCGATTCGCCGGTATTGATCGACTGCCCCGGGCGCGGATCGAGCGACTGAATCAGCAGCATCGCTTCTTTCAGTGTATCTTCTTTTAGCCGGGTTGATCGCATCAGGCTGCGAAAGTCATGGTTGGCCAGCAGATCCAGATGGTCGCTGATGATCAGCCGCGCTTCGGCCAGGTAAGGGGTGTCTTTGGCGTATTGGGAGAGCTGCACCAGCAGGCAATCGCGCAGATCGCGCGCGGCGACGCCGATCGGATCGAAACGCTGCACGCGCTTCAACACCGCCTCGACTTCATCGAGGGTCACGTTTTCGTCGCCCAGGCTTTCCAGAATGTCTTCCAGCGGCACGGTGAGATAGCCGGTGTCGTCCACCGCGTCGACGATGGAGGTGGCGATGGCGGCGTCGGTATCGGAAAACGGCGTCAGATCCACCTGCCACATCAGGTAATCCTGCAGCGTTTGGGTGGTCTCGCCCTGATAGACCGGCAGCTCGTCGTCGCTGTAGTCGGTGCCGGTGCCGGACGGCGTGCCGGCGGTGTAGATCTCATCCCAGGTGGCGTCCAGCGGCAGCTCTTCCGGCATGTCTTTCTGTTCCAGCGCCTCGCGGGTATCGAGCCCCTCGGTCTCCTGGGTTTCTTTGGCGTCGATTTCGTCGTGCAGATCGGTCTGTTCAAGCAGCGGATTGCTCTCCAGCGCCAGCTGGATCTCTTGTTGAAGCTCAAGCGTGGACAACTGCAGCAGGCGGATCGCCTGCTGGAGCTGAGGAGTCATGGCCAGCTGTTGACTGAGCCTGAGTTGCAAACCTTGCTTCATAGTTTTCTGTCTACTTCCGTTAACGGTGTCGCCCCGCAGGGCGCGCCGGCGCTTAGAGGCGGAACTCTTCGCCCAGATAAACGCGTTTAACCTGCTCGTCGGCCAGAATAGCATCCGGCGTGCCGTGGGCAATCAGTTTGCCCTGGCTGACGATGTAGGCGCGTTCACACACGTCCAGCGTCTCGCGCACGTTGTGGTCGGTGATCAGCACGCCCAGGCCGCTGTCACGCAGGTGCTCGATGATTTTTTTGATGTCGATAACGGAAATCGGATCCACCCCGGCGAAGGGTTCGTCCAGCAGAATGAATTTCGGGTTGGCCGCCAGCGCGCGGGCGATTTCGACGCGGCGGCGTTCACCGCCGGACAGCGCCTGGCCGAGGCTGTCGCGCAGATGGGAGATATGGAACTCTTCCATCAGCTCTTTGGCGCGGTCTTCGCGCTGTTCGCTGGTGAGGTCGGGGCGAATCTCCAGCACCGCCATCAGGTTGTCGTACACGCTCAGGCGGCGGAAGATCGACGCTTCCTGCGGCAGGTAACCAATGCCGCGGCGCGCGCGGGCGTGCAGCGGCAGCAGGCTGATGTCTTCTTCGTCGATCACGATGCGCCCGGCGTCGCGCGGCACGATGCCGACCACCATGTAGAAGGTGGTGGTTTTACCGGCGCCGTTCGGGCCGAGCAGGCCGACGATCTCGCCGGATTTCACTTTCAGGCTGACGTCTTCGACAACTTTACGGCCCTTGTAGGCTTTCGCCAGGTTTTCTGCGATGAGTGTTGCCATAAGTGATTAGTTACTCTTTTTTTGCTCGTTTTTGTCTTGCAACTGCGACGGTACCAGAACCGTTGTCACGCGTTTGCCTTTATCGCTAAACGCCTGCATTTGCTGCTGTTGCACCAGATAGGTGATGCGATCGCCTTTCACGTTGCTGTCGAGCTGCTCCAGATAGGCGTTGCCCGTCAGGGTCACCAGCTGGGTCGCCACGTCGTAACGCACTTTCTGCGCGTGGCCTTTGACCGGCTTGCCGCTGTCCTGCATCTGGTAGAAGGTTACCGGGTTGCCGAACGCTTCAATATAGGTCTTATTCTGATCTCCGCCCGGGCGGGTGACGACCACCTTGTCGGCGCGAATATCGATGGTGCCCTGTTTGATCACCACGTTGTCGGTGAAGGTGCTGACGTTGCTTTGCATGTCCAACGACTGCTTGAGCGAGTCGATGCTGACCGGCTGGCTGGAGTCGGATTTCAGCGCCAGAGCGGGGGCGCTGGCGGCCAAAACTAAGCTGCCGAGCAACAGGTTACGGAGTTGTTTTTTGGTTCTGAATTTCATAGTTGGTCTTAACCTTATCAATCAGCTCAGCGGTTTTGGTCCGCAGGTTCCCACGCATTTTCATGCCGTTAGAGGTAAAATTGGTCCCGTAAAGCGTGACTTCGTCATCGGAGGTGACGTCTTGGGTGACCAGGTTTACCTGAGCGTTGTCCGTCTTAATTTTTTCCAGCTGCGAGGTGGTGGTCAGGCTGTTCACCTCGACGTGACCATACAGATACAGCATTCGGTCTTTAGTCAGTTTGGCGCGATCGGCGCGAACTGACCAGGTGGCCACCGCATTCTCATCGAACAGCGTCATCACCGGCTGGGTGAACCAGCTCAGCTCGCCGGCGGTGTAATACTTCGCGTCTTCCGCCACCAGTTTGTAATTCAGCTTGCCGGCCGGGTTGTACACCACGGTGACCGTGTGCTGGCTCTGGTAGGTCGGATCCTGATCGTTGACCGGGCCAGGGGCCGTGTCGTCGCTGAAGTCCGTCATGTTCCAGCCGATCAGCGCCAGAACGATCACCGTCAACAGGATGGTGATCCACAGTTTGGTTTTACTCATATCGACAGCCCTTTGGCGTCCTCCAGCTTATTTTGAGCCAAAAGAATGATGTCGCACAGTTCGCGCACCGCGCCGCGGCCGCCGGCAATGCGGGTGACGTAGTGGGCGCGCGGCGTCAGCAGCGGGTGGGCGTCCGCCACCGCGACCGCCAGGCCGACCTGCGCCATCACCGGCCAGTCGATCAGGTCATCGCCGATATAGGCGACCTGATCCGCCGTTAACGACAGTTTATCCAACAGTTCGCGGAAGGCCAAAAGCTTATCGGATTGCCCCTGATACAGATGGGTGATGCCGAGCGTCTGCGCGCGATCTTCCAGCAGCTTGGCGGAGCGACCGGTGATGATCGCCACCTCGATGTCCGAGGTTTTCAAGCAGCGGATGCCGTAACCGTCGCGCACGTTGAACGCCTTCAGTTCTTCACCGTTGTTGCCCATGAAGATCAGGCCGTCCGACAGCACGCCGTCAACGTCGCAAATCAACAGGCGGATGTTCCCGGCACGCGCCATAACCTCTTGTTCTACCGGCCCGTAGCAGGTTTCTACCATACCCATTCCGTTCTATTCCTTAATTAAACGACGCCGGCGCGCAGCATGTCATGCATATGTACCACACCCAGCAACTGGTCGCCATCGGCAACCAGCAGCGCGGTGATGTGGCGTTGTTGCATCAGGTTCAATGCATCGACCGCCAGGAGGTTGGGGCGCACCCGCACGCCGCCCGGCGTCATGACATCGGCGATCTTCGCCTCGTGCAGGTTGATGCCCATGTCGAACACCCGGCGCAGGTCGCCATCGGTAAAGATGCCGGCGATTTTCATCAAATCGTCGCAGATCACCGTCAGGCCCAGATTTTTGCGGGTAATTTCCAGCAACGCGTCGCGCAACGAGGCGTCGGCGCTGACGTGGGGTATTTCATCGCCGCTGTGCATGATATCGCTAACCCGCAGCAGCAGTTTGCGGCCGAGTGCGCCGCCCGGATGCGACAGCGCGAAATCTTCCGGCGTGAAACCGCGCGCTTTCAGCAGCGCAACGGCCAGCGCATCGCCCATCACCAGCGTGGCGGTGGTGCTGGTGGTCGGCGCCAGCCCCAGCGGGCACGCTTCCTGCGGCACCTTGATGCACAGGTGGATATCCGCCGCTTTACCCATCGCGCTTTCCGGATTGTTGGTCATACAGATGAGGGTGATCTGTTGGCGTTTCAACACCGGGATCAGCGCCAGGATCTCGCTGGACTCGCCGGAGTTGGAGATGGCGAGCACGATGTCCTGCGGGGTGACCATGCCCAAATCGCCATGGCTGGCCTCCGCCGGATGAACGAAGAATGAGGGCGTGCCGGTGCTGGCGAAGGTCGCGGCGATCTTGCAGCCGATATGGCCGGATTTGCCCATGCCCATCACCACCACTTTGCCGCCGCAGGCGGCGATCGTTTCGCAGGCGCGGGTGAAGTCTGCGTTGATGTAGCGATCGAGCTGGGCCAGCCCTTCACGCTCTATCTGAAGCACTTCTTTACCGGCCTGTTGAAAATCGAAGCCCGGTTGCAACTCAATGTTCGACATACTCATTCCCGTCGGTTTAGCCGAAAGTACTGAAAGGGTTAAAGAACAGCACCGCAAGATACGCAATAAAGCCGCATAATAACAGCGCGCCCGCCAGGTGGCCGATGCGATGTTTGCGGCCGATGCACAGCACGCTCAGCAGCACGCTGGCCGCCAGCATCACCCAGTAATCGCGCTGGAAGGCGGCGGTGTCTACGCTGCCCGGCGACAGCAGGGCGGGTACGCCCAGCACGATCACCGTGTTGAAAATATTGGAGCCGATGATATTGCCAATCGCCATATCATCCTCGCCCTTCAGCGCCCCGGCGATGGAGGTGGCCAGTTCGGGCAGGCTGGTGCCGATGGCGATAATGGTCAAACCGACCACCAGTTCGCTCAGGCCGAAATAGTGCGCGATCACCGTCGCGTTATCGACCACCATTCTGGAAGAGAGCGGCAGAATGATAAACGCCAGCACCAGCCACAGCACCGCCACGGTATTGCTGCTGTCCTGCGGCAGCTCGGCGATCTGCTCCATAGTCAGGCTGTCGCTGCCCTCGCGCTGCGCCAGCCGGGCGATTTTCAGCATCAGCAGGATGAAGCCGGCGGCGGCGGCCAGCAGCAGCACGCCGTCCAGCCTGCTCAGGGTGCCGTCCATCAACACGAAACCGCATAATACTGTGACCGCTAACATCAGCGGCAGTTCGCGCCGCAGTATCTCAGAGCGCGCGGCCAGCGGGTGAATCAACGCCGCCACGCCCAGGATCAATAAAATGTTGGTGATGTTGGAACCGACTACGTTGCCAACGGCCATATCTATCTGCCCGTTCAGCGCGGCGGTGGTGGACACGATCAGCTCCGGCAGCGAAGTGCCGATGCCGACGATGGTCATGCCGATGATCAACGGCGGTACGCCGAGCGAGCGGGAAATCACGGCAGCACCATAAACTAAGCGGTCTGCACCGTACACCAGTAGAAATAAACCAACGATTAATAATGCTATCGCGAGAAACATGCAGGGTCCTTTGTCGGGTATTATCCCGGTTCGTTGGTTAAAGCCGTCAATGCGGCGGTATTGCTTGCCCTCCGTTGCGCGCGTTTGAGCCGCAGCAACGGTTTTCCCCGGCTAATAGTTGAACAGTTTCGTTTTTTTTCGTTATGGCGCCAATTTTGACCGGGTGGCGCGGAAAAGTAAAACCAATGGCACCATTGGTTGCGAAATGGCAGTAAGTTTTTGTAAAGATGAGACGGATTGCGCCCATTGCTTTAACATCACGGGTAGATTCAGCAAAAGATGAGTCGTAAAGGGTCCATTAACATGCTCCAAAAGGCAGATAATTTGGTCGAAGTGCGCGACATGAGCTTCTCGCGCGGCGACCGACGGATATTTGAAGACATCAACCTGACGGTGCCTCGCGGTAAGGTCACGGCGATCATGGGGCCATCGGGCATCGGCAAAACCACGCTGCTGCGCCTGATAGGCGGCCAGCTGGCGCCGGACAGCGGGGAGATTTGGTTCGACGGCGACAACATTCCCGCGTTGTCCCGCCGTCAGTTATACGACGCGCGCAAAAAAATGAGCATGCTGTTCCAGTCTGGCGCGCTGTTTACCGATTTGACCGTATTCGAAAACGTGGCCTACCCGCTGCGCGAGCACAGCAACCTGCCGGAGCCTTTGTTGCGCAGCACGGTGCTGATGAAGCTGGAAGCGGTGGGGCTGCGCGGCGCGGCTCAGCTGATGCCCAACGAGCTTTCCGGCGGCATGGCGCGCCGGGCGGCGTTGGCGCGCGCGATCGCGCTGGACCCGGAAATGATCATGTTCGACGAACCTTTCGTTGGCCAGGATCCGATCACCATGGGAGTGCTGGTCAAGCTGATCGATGAGCTGAACCATGCGCTGGGCATTACCTGCATCGTGGTGTCGCACGACGTACCGGAGGTGCTGAGCATCGCCGACTACGCCTACATCGTGGCCGACCACCGGGTGATCGCCGAAGGCACCACGCAGCAATTGCAGAACAATCCTGATGCGCGCGTGCGCCAGTTCCTGGATGGTATAGCGGATGGGCCGGTGCCGTTCCGCTATCCGGCCGGGGATTATCAGACCGAACTGCTAGGCTTAGGGAGTAAATAAGCTCATGTTATTAAGAGCGTTAGCGTCGTTGGGGCGCAGTGGCATCAACACCAGCGCCAGCTTCGGCCGCGCGGGGTTGATGCTGTTCAACGCGTTGATTGGCCGGCCGGAACCCGGCAAGCAGTGGCCGCTGCTGTTGAAACAGCTCTACAGCGTCGGCGTGCAGTCGCTGCTGATCATCATGGTCTCCGGGCTGTTTATCGGCATGGTGCTGGGCCTGCAGGGCTATATCGTGCTCACCACCTACAGCGCCGAGGCCAGCCTCGGCATGATGGTGGCGCTGTCGCTGCTGCGCGAACTGGGGCCGGTGGTCACGGCGCTGCTGTTCGCCGGCCGCGCCGGTTCCGCGCTCACGGCGGAAATCGGCCTGATGAAGGCGACGGAGCAGATCTCCAGCCTGGAAATGATGGCGGTCGATCCGCTGCGGCGCATCGTGGCGCCGCGCTTCTGGGCCGGGCTGATCAGCATGCCGCTATTGACCATCATTTTCGTGGCGATCGGCATTTGGGGCGGCTCGGTGGTCGGCGTGGACTGGAAAGGCATCGACAGCGGCTTCTTCTGGTCGGCGATGCAGGGCGCCGTGGAGTGGAAAAAAGATCTGCTCAACTGCCTGATCAAAAGCGTGGTATTCGCCATTACCGTAACCTGGATTGCCATTTTCAATGGGTACGACGCCGTGCCTACCTCTGAAGGGATTAGCCGGGCGACGACGCGTACCGTGGTGCATTCGTCACTGGCGGTGTTGGGATTGGATTTCGTGCTGACCGCACTGATGTTTGGGAATTGATTCGATGCAAACGAAGAAGAGTGAAATCTGGGTTGGGGCATTTATGCTGATCGCGCTGTGCGCCATCGTGTTTATCTGCCTGCAGGTGGCGAACCTTAAATCGATCGGCAGCGAGCCGACCTACCGCATTTACGCGACGTTCGACAACATCGGCGGCCTGAAACCGCGTTCGCCGGTGAAGATTGGCGGCGTGGTGATCGGCCGCGTGGCGGACATCGAACTCGATTCGAAAACCTACACGCCGCGCGTGGCGCTGGATATCCAGAAAAAGTACGACCAAATCCCGGATACCAGCTCGCTGGCGATCCGCACCTCCGGCCTGCTGGGCGAGCAATATCTGGCGCTTAACGTGGGCTTCGAAGATCCTGATATGGGCACCACCATCCTGAAAGATGGCGGCACCATTCAGGACACCAAATCAGCCATGGTTCTGGAAGACCTGATCGGCCAGTTCCTGTATAAAAGCGGCGGTCAGGACAGCGCCAAATCGGGAGACGCGGCCGCTGAGCCGGCTGCCGGCGCCGCACCGCAACCCGCTGTTCCAAATCATTAAGAGAGGATACCTGCATGTTTAAACGTTTACTGATGGTGGCTCTGCTGGTGGTTGCACCGCTGGCGAGCGCAGCCGACCAAACCAATCCTTACAGCATGATGCAAGAAGCGGCGCAGAAGACTTTCAGCCGTTTGAAGAACGAACAGCCGAAGATCAAGCAGGACCCGAACTACCTGCGTGCCATCGTGCATCAGGAACTGATGCCGTTCGTGCAGGTGAAATACGCTGGCGCGCTGGTGCTGGGGCGTTACTACAAAGAGGCAACGCCTGCGCAGCGCGAAGCTTACTTCACCGCCTTCCAGGCTTACCTGGAGCAGGCTTACGGCCAGGCGCTGGCGATGTATCACGGCCAGACTTACCAGATCGCGCCTGAACAGCCGCTGGGCAATGCCGACATCGTGGCTATTCGCGTCACCATCATCGACAACGGTGGCCGTCCGCCGGTGCGTCTGGATTTCCAATGGCGCAAGAACAGCAAAACCGGCTACTGGCAGGCGTATGACATGATCGCCGAAGGCGTCAGCATGATCACCACCAAGCAAAATGAGTGGGCGTCTACGCTGCGTACTCAGGGCATCGACGGCCTGACCAAACAGCTGCAGGCCGCCGCCGCGCAGCCTATCACGCTGGACAAGAAAAACTGATGTCGGCAGCGCTCAGCTTCGAATCAGAGCAGCAGACGCTGATCCTGCGCGGTGAACTGGATCGGGAAACGCTGCAGCCGCTGTGGCGGCAGCGCGACGCGCTGATGGCGGATAAAACCGCGATCGACGTGGCGCAACTGCAGCGCGTGGACTCCGCCGGGCTGGCGCTGTTGCTGCATCTGCAGGAAGAGCAGCGCGAGCGCGGCGTAGCGCTGAAAATTTTCGGCGCCACCGAGCGCCTGAAAACGCTGATCGCGCTCTACAACCTGCAGGCGATAATGCCTGTCGATACCGCCGGTTAGCGGCGTTTTACGCCGCTCTTGCGTGGCAAAACGATACAAAGCCCCTGTTATGCAGGGGCTTTTTCTTTAGTTTAAGAAAACATCGTATTCCACTAAGATACTAGGCTGTTTATGATCCTTTAGCGGCAGAACTGGATACTATGGAAACCAACGAGATTAAAGACGTGCTGATGCAGGCATTGGCACTGGATGAAGTACATGTGACGGGCGACGGTAGCCATTTTCAGGCGATTGTGGTCGGTGAACTGTTCGCCGGCATGAGCCGCGTCAAAAAACAGCAGACGGTTTACGCACCGCTGATGGAATACATTGCGGACAACCGCATTCATGCCTTGTCTATTAAGGCGTACACCCCTGAAGAGTGGCAGCGAGACCGCAAACTCAACGGATTTTAAGGCTGTTTGCCCTGCCGGGCGGGCAGCTTCAGATTAGATAACAGAGAGTAGTCAGATGGATAAATTTCGTGTGCAGGGTCGGACCCGCCTGAGCGGTGAAGTGTCTATTTCCGGGGCCAAAAACGCCGCCCTGCCGATCCTGTTCGCCGCCCTGTTGGCGGAAGAGCCGGTCGAGCTGCAGAATGTCCCCAAGCTGAAGGACATCGACACCACCATTAAACTACTCAACCAGTTGGGTACCAAGATTGAGCGCAACGGTTCGGTCTTCGTGGACGCCAGCGGCGTGAACGAGTTTTGCGCCCCTTACGATCTGGTGAAAACCATGCGCGCTTCCATTTGGGCGCTGGGGCCGCTGGTGGCGCGTTTCGGCCGTGGCCAGGTTTCCCTGCCGGGCGGCTGCGCGATTGGCGCGCGTCCGGTCGATCTGCACATCACCGGCCTGGAGCAGTTGGGCGCCGAGATCAAGCTGGAAGAAGGCTACGTCAAGGCGTCCGTCGAGGGCCGTCTGAAGGGCGCGCACATCGTCATGGACAAGGTGAGCGTGGGCGCGACCGTCACCATCATGAGCGCCGCGACCCTGGCGACCGGCACCACCGTTATCGAAAACGCCGCGCGTGAGCCGGAAATTGTCGATACCGCCAACTTCCTCAACACGCTGGGCGCGAAGATCAGCGGCGCCGGCAGTGACAAGATCACCATCGAGGGCGTCGAGCGTCTGGGCGGCGGCGTGTACCGCGTGCTGCCTGACCGCATCGAGACCGGCACCTTCCTGATCGCCGCCGCGGTTTCCGGCGGCAAAGTGATGTGCCGCAACACCCGTCCGGACACGCTGGATGCGGTGCTGGCCAAGCTGCGCGAAGCCGGTGCCGATATCGAAGTGGGCGAAGACTGGATCAGCCTGGACATGCACGGCAAACGCCCGAAAGCGGTCACCGTGCGCACCGCGCCGCACCCGGGCTTCCCGACCGACATGCAGGCCCAGTTCAGCCTGCTGAACCTGGTGGCGGAAGGCACTGGCGTTATCACCGAAACCATCTTCGAAAATCGCTTCATGCACGTGCCGGAATTGATCCGCATGGGCGCGCACGCGGAGATCGAGAGCAACACCGTGATCTGCCATGGCGTTGAACAGCTGTCCGGTGCTCAAGTGATGGCGACCGATCTGCGCGCTTCCGCCAGCCTGGTGATCGCCGGCTGCATCGCCGACGGCGTGACCGTCGTCGATCGCATCTATCACATCGATCGCGGCTATGAGCGTATTGAAGACAAGCTGCGCGCGCTGGGTGCGAACATCGAACGCGTGAAAGGCGAGTAAGTCATTAGCGCCGGCGCGGCTGCGTCGGCAGGATGAATAGCAAAGGGCCGGCTATCAATGCCGGCCCTTTTTTAATTGCTGTCTTCCGGGAATTCACCCACCGTCATTTTCAACGTAATGCGTTTGCCGTCGCGCAGCACGATAACCGGTATCTCGGTGCCCGGTCTGATCTCCGCCACCTGATCCATGGTCTCCAGCACGGACACCGCCGGTTTGTTATCCACGTTGATGATGATGTCGTTGATCTGGAAGCCGGCGTTGTTCGCCGGGCCGTTCGGCGTAATCTCGGTCACGATGATGCCCTGCAGGCGATCGATGCCGGAATTGGACGAGCGCAGCGGAATGATCTCCTTGCCCTGAATACCGAAATAGCCGCGGATAACGCGGCCGTCGCGGATCAGCTTGTCCATGATCTTGGTGGCCAGTTCGATCGGGATCGCAAAGCCCAGCCCTTCCGGCGTTTCGCCGTCGGTGATTTTGTCATAGGTCAGGGTGTTGATACCGATCAGCTCACCCAGCGAGTTGACCAGCGCGCCGCCGGAGTTGCCGCGGTTGATTGAGGCGTCGGTCTGCAGGAACGTCTGCCGGCCGGTGGTGCTCATACTGATGCGCCCGGTGGCGCTGAGGATGCCCTGAGTGACGGTCTGCCCCAGGTTATACGGGTTGCCGATCGCCAGCACCACATCGCCGACGTGGGCAACGCGGTTTTTGTTGGTCGGGATCACCGGCAGGTTGCCGGGATCGATCTTCAGCACCGCCAAATCGGTCAGGCCGTCGGAGCCCACCAGCAGCGCTTCGTAACGGCGGCCATCCTGCAACACCACGGTGATCTGCTGTGCGTCTTTGATCACGTGGCGGTTGGTGATGATATAGCCGCGTTCGTTCATGATCACGCCGGAACCGAGCGACAGCACGTTGGCGGCGCCGTTCAGGTTGCGGTTGTAGATGTTCACCACGGCAGGGGCGGCGCGGCGCACCGCCTTGTTGTAGCTCACCGGCGTTTCGTCGCTGGTATTCTCGGTTTTCTCTGCAAACAGACCGTTGGAAGAACGCAGCATGGGCAGAGCGGCCAATAGCAGGCCGGCAACGATGAGACCGATAACGACAGAACGCAAGAGCTTAGCAAACATGGAGTTTTCGTGGTGTGGTGAACGATGTTCGGAGGATAGCATGAGTTAACCGGGCGCAGTATGTCACCGAGCCCGGTTTTTGCACAAATTAACGCAGCAGCAGATAAATGGTTTCGTTACCGCGCACGATATTGAGCGCCATCACCGGTGGTTTGGCTTCCAGCACCTTGCGCAGTGCGGTGATACTGTCTACGCGCTGGCGGTTGACGCCGATGATCACGTCGCCTTTTTGCAGGCCGATTTGCGCCGCCGTCGAGCCTTTATCCACGTTCTCCACCTTCACGCCCTTGTCGCCGCTCGGCAGCGCGCCGTTGCTGAGGGATACCCCCTGCAGCGCCGGCGACAGCGTTTCGGCGTTGGTCGAGGCGCTCTCGCTGTTGTCCAGCGTGACCGAGACTTCCTGCGGTTTACCGTCGCGCAGCAGGCCTACCTTGAGGGTTTTGCCCGGTGCGGTGGTGCCGACCTTGGCGCGCAGTTCGGCAAAACTGTTCACCGGTTTGCCGTCGACGGAAACCAGAATATCCCCGGCTTTGATGCCGGCCTTGGCGGCGGCAGATTTCGGCAACACTTCGCTGACGAAGGCGCCGCGTTGCGCGTCGGTGTTGAAGGCTTTAGCCATGTCCGGGGTCATTTCACTGCCCTTGATGCCAAGCAGGCCGCGTTTCACTTCGCCGAATTCGATCAGCTGCTGGCTCAGGTTCTGCGCCATATTGCTCGGAATGGCGAAGCCGATGCCGACGTTGCCGCCGCTCGGCGCCAGAATGGCGGTATTGATGCCGATCAGTTCGCCGTTCAGGTTAACCAGCGCGCCGCCGGAGTTGCCGCGGTTGATGGAGGCGTCGGTCTGAATGAAGTTTTCCAGCCCTTCCAGATTCAGGCCGGTGCGGCCCAGCGCCGAGATGATGCCGGAGGTGGCGGTTTGGCCCAGGCCGAACGGGTTGCCGACCGCCACGGCGAAGTCGCCGACGCGCAGCTTGTCGGAATCGGCCATCTTGATGGCGGTCAGGTTTTTGGTATCGCTGAGCTGCAGCAGGGCGATGTCGGATTGTTCATCGCGCCCGACCAGCTTGGCGTCCAGCTCGCGGCCGTCGTTCAACTGCACGCGGATTTTGTCGGCGTTGTTGATGACGTGGTTGTTGGTCAGCACGTAGCCCTTGGCGGCGTCGATGATCACGCCGGATCCCAACCCTTCAAACGGGCGGGAGCTCTGCTGTTGGCCGGGGAAATTGGGGCCGAAGAAGCGTCTGAGCTCTTCCGGCAGCTGTTGACGCTGCACCTGGGTGCCTGCGACATGCACGCTCACTACGGCGGGCAAGACTTTTTCCAGCATCGGCGCCAGGCTCGGCAGCGGCTGCCCCTGCACGGCGACGGGCAGGGCCGCGTTGGCCGCCGGTGCGGCGCTGAGCGCCAGGCCGAGGCTCATTGCCAATGCACTAAGAATTAACGACTTTTTCTTCATTGATGATAACTCTCTCAATACCTGCCGATGAAAATTTGATGATAAGGCAATCGCCTTGTCATAGTGAAGGGTAAGACCGTGAATTTGCGTGCAAAGTTCAGTAAAGGTAATGCGAAGGAAGGTCAATATGGCGTAAACGGGATTAACCCCGCGGGTGGCCCCGCGGGCGAAGAAAGAATTCAGTCGCGGCGTGCGCTTTGACCGCGCAGCAGGCCGGAGGCCCCTTCAGAATAGTCGCGCGGCATTTCCACCGGCGCCTGATCGTTGTCCGCTTCCGCTTCGGTCAGGCGATAGCGGAACGGGTTCTCCTGCATCGGCAGATCCGGCAGCAGGTTGTTGGAGCTTTTCGCCATGTGCTGATACAGCTGGCGATAATCGCGCGCCATGTTGTCCAGCAGCTCGGCGCTGCGGGCAAAGTGGCCGACCAGCTCCTGACGGTACTCTTCCAGCTCGGTTTTGCTCTTGTCCAGCTCGTTCTGCAGGACTTGTTGTTGACGTAATTTACGGTTGCCAAAACGCATCGCCACCGCACCAATCACGATACCGACGACCAAACCAATCAGCGCATACTCCCAGGTCATGATGACTCCTATTTTGACTTCGTTGTTCCGCAGGGATTTTTCACTTAATAATATCCACTATAACCGTTAACCTTGTCCGAGTGGAATCCTGATGCGCTTCCACCTGGTTTTCACAGGGTTTTCAGCGGCGCCCGCAGCGGGCATTTGTGGCGATAACGGTGCGAATCGGCATCAACTTGCCGCCAACGTTGGCTAAATAATTTCTAAGCGTTCTTAGGGAACATCGAACAGATGCAGGCACTATCACCGTTATCTCGCTACCAGCAGGCGCTGGAGGCGGGGGAATATCAGGCCGATGAGGTTCAACGCCGGGCCGTCACTCAACTGGATCGCATTTATCAGGCTCTGCTGCAAAAGCCGGCGGCGAGCGCGCCGGCCGGCGGGCTGCGCGGCAAGCTCAGCCGCTTGCTGGGCAAGGGCGGCGAAACGGCGCCTCAGCGCCCGGTGCAGGGGCTGTACATGTGGGGCGGCGTCGGGCGCGGCAAAACCTGGTTGATGGATATGTTCTTCCACAGTCTGCCGGGCGATCGCAAAATGCGCCTGCACTTCCACCGCTTCATGCTGCGGGTGCATGAAGAGCTGACCGAGTTGCAGGGGCGGGAAAACCCGCTGGAAATCGTCGCCGACGGCTTCAAGGCCGAGACCGACGTGCTGTGCTTCGACGAATTCTTCGTCTCCGACATCACCGACGCCATGCTGTTGGCCACGCTGCTGCAGGCGCTGTTCGCGCGCGGCATCACGCTGGTGGCCACGTCGAACATCCCGCCGGACGATCTGTACCGCAACGGCCTGCAGCGGGCGCGTTTCCTGCCGGCTATCGATCTGATCAACGAGTACTGCGACGTGATGAACGTCGACGCCGGCATCGACTATCGTCTGCGCACCCTGACCCAGGCGCACCTCTACCTGACGCCGCTGAGCGACCAGACGCGCGAGGCGCTGGATCGGATGTTCGTCAAGCTGGCGGGCAAGGCGGGGGAGGACGCGCCGGTGCTGCAGATTAACCATCGGCCGCTGCAGGCGATCCGTTCGGTGGACGGCGTGCTGGCGGTGGATTTCCACACGCTGTGCGAAGAGGCGCGCAGCCAGCTGGACTACATCGCGCTGTCGCGGCTGTACCACAGCGTGATCCTGTATAATGTGCAGGTGATGGGGCCGCTGAAAGAGAATACCGCGCGCCGTTTCCTGGCGCTGGTGGATGAATTCTACGAGCGGCACATCAAGCTGGTGATCGGCGCCGAAGCGTCGATGTTCGAGATCTATCAGGGGGTGCAGCTGAAATTTGAATTCCAGCGCTGCCTGTCGCGCCTGCAGGAAATGCAGAGCGAAGAGTACCTCAAGCTGCCGCATCTGCCCTGAGCCCGCCGGGCCTATCGCCGGTTGTCCGCCGCCGGCGATAAATTTATTTTCCATTCAAAAACCGTTCGATCTTTGTGAGCGACTTCTCTATAATCTTGCGACCCCACGTTACAACAAAGTTTTTTTTCCCAAAAACTTTATAGTGCCGGCAATGGCTATTCGAAGGGGTAGGTTTGCTGGACTTGTATGGTCGTGTGAGCCTCAACTGTTTTCGAGCGTTTGGGTGTTCACCAACGTGTAACTAATTATTGGGTAAGCTTTCTAATGAAAACTTTTACAGCTAAACCAGAAACCGTAAAACGCGACTGGTACGTTGTTGATGCAGATGGTAAAACTTTAGGCCGTCTCGCTACTGAACTGGCTCGTCGCCTGCGCGGCAAGCATAAAGCGGAATACACCCCGCACGTGGATACCGGTGATTACATCATCGTTCTGAACGCTGACAAAGTTGCTGTAACCGGCAACAAGCGTACAGACAAAGTGTACTACCACCACACCGGCCACATCGGTGGTATCAAGCAAGCGACCTTTGAAGAGATGATTGCCCGCCGTCCTGAGCGCGTGATTGAAATCGCGGTTAAAGGCATGCTGCCAAAGGGCCCGCTGGGTCGTGCTATGTTCCGTAAACTGAAAGTTTACGCGGGCACCGAGCACAATCACGCGGCACAGCAACCGCAAGTTCTGGACATTTAATCGGGATTAATGGCAATGGCTGAAAATCAATACTACGGCACTGGTCGCCGCAAAAGCTCCGCCGCTCGCGTCTTCATCAAGCCGGGCAACGGTAACATCGTTATCAACCAGCGCAGCCTGGAACAGTACTTCGGTCGCGAAACTGCCCGCATGGTAGTTCGTCAGCCGCTGGAACTGGTCGACATGGTTGGCAAACTGGACCTGTACATCACCGTTAAAGGTGGTGGTATCTCCGGTCAAGCTGGCGCTATCCGTCACGGTATCACCCGTGCACTGATGGAATACGATGAGACTCTGCGTTCTGAACTGCGTAAAGCTGGCTTCGTCACCCGTGACGCTCGTCAGGTTGAACGTAAGAAAGTCGGTCTGCGTAAAGCACGTCGTCGTCCGCAGTTCTCCAAGCGTTAATTTTCGCTGCTTCGGCAGTGCGATTTACGCAAAAAACCCGGTGCTTCACCGGGTTTTTTTACGCCTGAAATCCGCCGTCCCCGACTAAAATCTGTGGCATATCAGACAATTCAACATGAATTCGCCGCACCGTCCCCACAAAACAAGCAGAATCTGGTAAACTATCACCCACTTTTGCGCCTGTTCGCCGTGCAGTTGACCTCCTGGGCCGGTTTTTTATGGGCTCGGGTCGCGCTGCGTGCTGCCGGCCTGCGGCAAGATTATTCAGGATAGCAGCCTGTCAGTTGGCTATTCGCAGTATTTTCTAGATAACTTGGAGGTTTTCATGGCTGTCGCTGCCAACAAACGTTCGGTAATGACGCTGTTCTCTGGCCCGACCGACATTTTTAGCCATCAAGTACGTATCGTACTGGCGGAGAAAGGTGTCAGCGTCGAGATCGAGCAGGTCGAAATGGATAACCTGCCGCAAGATCTGATTGACCTCAACCCTTACCAGACGGTGCCTACGCTGGTCGATCGCGAACTGACCCTGTATGAATCCCGCATCATCATGGAATATCTGGATGAGCGCTTCCCGCACCCGCCGCTGATGCCGGTTTACCCGGTTGCCCGTGGTGAGAGCCGTCTGATGATGCTGCGCATCGAGAAGAACTGGTACTCGCTGATGGACAAGATCGAGAAGAGCAGCGGCCAGGAAGCGGAATCCGCCCGTCGCCAACTGCGCGAAGAGCTGCTGGCGATCGCGCCTATCTTCGGTCAGGCGCCGTATTTCATGAGCGAAGAGTTCAGCCTGGTGGATTGCTACCTGGCGCCGCTGTTGTGGCGTCTGCCGCAGCTGGGCATCGAATTGAGCGGCGCCGGTTCCAAAGAGCTGAAAGGCTACATGACCCGCGTCTTCGAACGCGACGCCTTCCTGGCTTCCCTGACCGAAGCCGAGCGTGAAATGCGCCTGCAGACCCGGGGCTAAGCGCGATGGACATGTCTCAGATGACGCCGCGTCGCCCGTATCTGCTGCGGGCGTTCTACGACTGGCTGCTGGATAACCAACTGACGCCGCACCTGGTGGTCGACGTGACTCGCCCGGACGTGCAGGTGCCGATGGAGTTCGCGCGCGATGGTCAGATCGTGCTGAATATCGCGCCGCGCGCGGTAGGCAACCTGGCGTTGGGTAACGAAGACGTGCAGTTCAACGCGCGCTTCGGCGGCGTGCCGCGTCAGGTTTCGGTGCCGATGGCCGCCGTGCTGGCGATTTATGCGCGTGAAAACGGCGCCGGCACGATGTTCGAACCGGAAGCCGCCTACGACGAAAGCGAAGGCGTGTTCGAAGGTCTGGACAATGAGACGATCCCTTCGGAAACCCTGATGTCGGTGATCGACGGCGATCGCCCGGATACCGCGGAAGACAACGGCCCGGATGACGAACCGCCACAGCCGCCGCGCGGTGGCCGCCCGGCGCTGCGCGTGGTGAAATAACCCCGTGAGAACAAACGAAAAAGCACCCCATGGGGGTGCTTTTTTTTTGCCCGGCAGACGCGCTCAGCCTTTCAAGGCGGCAATGCAGGCGTCGCGCGGCGCGCTGAGATCGCCTACGCGCACGGTAGATAGGGCGTGGGTTGCGCGCTCACGGAAACTGGTGATGGCGGTGTCGCCTTGCACCTCCGGCGGCGCGGTGCAAATGTCATTGAGCGGCAGATCGTTGCCTTTGTTGAGCGCCTGCAACACCGCCGCCGGATTGTAGATCAGGGCCGCGGAGAGGGCCGATTTGATGCCGGCGGTAAAGCCGGCATTGCCGCCGCCGGCCAACTTGGGCGCCAGGGCAATCCAGCTGTCGTCCCCCAGCCGGATGCTGTTTTCCACGGCGCCGAACTGCCCGGCCTTGCCCAACTGCGCCACGACCGGGCGTGCGCCGCGCGCTTCGATATTGTAACCAACCTCCTGCGAATCCAGCGCCATGGCTGAAGCGCTGAAACTGACGGCCAGCAGCGCGCCGGCCAACAGGGAAATGGAGCATTTCATGTTCGCTATCCTTATCTCGGTGTCAGGCGCAGCCGCGCCCCGCAATGGTGCTAACTCAATACTATAGCGCGTTGAGGCGGTGGGGAGAGGGGAGGTTGTTACAAAGCGTGGCAGGCTAAAAACAGAGGCCCGGCAATATGCCGAGCCTCTGATGGTACGGAAGGTTTACACTTCCAGGTAGTTCATGATGCCGTCTGCCGCTTTACGGCCTTCGGCGATCGCCGTCACTACCAGGTCAGATCCGCGCACTGCGTCACCACCGGCGAAGATTTTCGGGTTGCTGGTCTGAAACGCGTTGTCGCTGCCTTCCGGCGCCAGGATGCGGCCCTGTTTATCGAGCTGCACGTCGTGTGCCGCCAACCAGTCCATGCGGTGCGGGCGGAAGCCGAACGCCATCACCACCGCGTCCGCGTCGATCACGTGTTCGGAACCCGGCACCTGCTCCGCCGTCTGACGGCCATTGGCATCCGGCGCGCCCAACTGAGTGCGCACCATTTTCACTCCGGCCACGCGGCCGGCGCTGTTCAGTTCGATGCTCAGCGGCTGCAGGTTGAACTGGAAGTCCACCCCTTCTTCCCGGGCGTTCTTCACTTCGCGTTTGGAGCCCGGCATGTTGGCTTCGTCGCGGCGGTAGGCGCAGATGACCTGCGTTGCACCCTGACGCACCGAGGTGCGCACGCAGTCCATGGCGGTATCGCCGCCGCCCAGCACCACCACCCGTTTGCCTTCCATGCTGACGTAAGGCTCGTGCTGATCGGTTTCATACCCCATCAGCTGCTTGGTGTTGGCGATCAGGAACGGCAGCGCGTCGTACACGCCCTGCGCTTCCTCATTCTCCAGGCCGCCGTGCATCGACTGATAGGTGCCGACGCCGAGGAACACCGCATCGTACTCGCTCAGCAAAGTCTCCATGCTGACATCTTTGCCCACTTCGGTGTTCAACTGGAACTCGATGCCCATCTCGCTGAAGATGCCGCGGCGTTTGACCATCACTTCCTTTTCCAGCTTGAAAGCCGGGATGCCGAAGGTCAGCAGGCCGCCGATCTCTGGATGACGGTCATACACCACCGCTTTGACGCCGTTGCGGGTCAGCACGTCGGCGCAGGCCAGCCCGGCAGGGCCGGCACCGACGATCGCCACGCGCTTGCCGGTCGGCTGTACGTGAGACATGTCCGGCTTCCAGCCCATTTCGATGGCCTTATCGCTGATGTAGCGCTCGATATTGCCGATGGTGACCGCGCCGAACTCGTCGTTCAGAGTGCAGGAGCCTTCGCACAGGCGATCCTGCGGGCATACGCGGCCGCACACTTCCGGCAGACTGTTGGTCTGATGCGCCAGGTCCGCCGCTTCCATGATGCGGCCTTCGTTGGCCAGTTTCAGCCAGTTCGGGATGTAGTTGTGCACCGGGCACTTCCACTCGCAATACGGGTTGCCGCAGGACAGACAGCGGTCCGCCTGGGCCTTGGCCTGGGTTTCCGAAAACGGTTCGTAGATCTCGACGAACTCGATTTTGCGGATCTTCAGCGGTTTCTTTGGCGGATCAACACGCTGCAGGTCGATAAATTGGTAAACGTTCTGGCTCATTAATGACCTACCTCTTACTGCGCCTGCACCCGCAGCTCGGCTGCGGAACGGCTACGGTGACCCAACAGCGCTTTGACATCGCTGGACTTCGGTTTGACCAGGGCGAACTTCGGCGCCCACTCCGGCCAGTTGGCCAGGATCTCTTCCGCGCGGGAAGAGCCGGTCGCCTGCACGTGTTCGGTGATCAGGCCGCGCAGGTGCTCCTCATGGATCGCCAGCTGATCGACATCCAGCACTTCCACCAGCTCCGGGTTTACGCGCTTGCGGAACTCGCCGTCTTCGTCCAGCACGTAGGCGAAGCCGCCGGTCATGCCGGCACCGAAGTTGATGCCGGTTTTACCCAGCACGCAGACGATGCCGCCGGTCATGTATTCGCAGCCGTTGTCGCCGATGCCTTCCACCACGGTGATGGCGCCGGAGTTGCGCACCGCGAAGCGTTCGCCCGCGCGGCCGGCGGCGAACAGCTTGCCGCCGGTGGCGCCGTACAGGCAGGTGTTGCCGACGATGCTGGCTTCATGGCTGCGGAAGGCGGAGCCGATCGGCGGACGCACCGCGATGCTGCCGCCGGCCATGCCTTTGCCGACATAGTCGTTGGCGTCGCCGGTCAGGGTCAACTCGACGCCGCCGGCGTTCCATACGCCGAAGCTCTGCCCGGCGGTGCCGGAGAAGTGCGCCTTGATCGGATCGGCTGCCATCCCCTGATCGCCGTGTACGTTGGCGATCGCGCCGGACAGCATGGCGCCTACGGAGCGGTCGGTGTTGCGAATGTCGAAGTAGAAGGTTTTACCCTGCTTCGCTTCGATGTACGGTTCCGCCTGCGCCAGCAACTCTTTGTTCAGCAGACCCTTGTCGAACGCCGGGTTGCTGCTTTCGGTACAGTACACCGCTTTGCCCGGATGCGGCGTGGCGGTTGTCAGCAACGGCGACAGATCCAGCTTGTTCTGCTTGGCGGAAATGCCGTCCAGCTCGGTCAGGAACTCGGTGCGGCCGATCAGATCCACCAGTTGGCTCACGCCCAGTTGCGCCATGATCTCGCGGGTTTCACGCGCGATAAACTGGAAGTAATTCGTCACGCGTTCCGGCAGGCCGTGGTAGTGATCGCGGCGCAGCTTGTCGTCCTGAGTCGCAACGCCGGTCGCGCAGTTGTTGAGGTGGCAGATGCGCAGGTATTTACAGCCCAGCGCCACCATCGGCCCGGTGCCGAAGCCGAAGCTTTCCGCACCCAGGATCGCCGCTTTGACGATGTCCACGCCGGTTTTCAGACCGCCGTCCACCTGCAGACGGATCTTGTGGCGCAGGCCGTTGGCCACCAGCGCCTGCTGGGTTTCCACCAGGCCCAGTTCCCATGGGCAGCCGGCATATTTCACCGAGGACAGCGGGCTGGCGCCGGTGCCGCCGTCGTAACCGGCGATGGTGATCAGATCGGCATAGGCTTTCGCCACGCCGGTGGCGATGGTGCCCACGCCCGGCTCGGACACCAGTTTCACCGAGATCACCGCCTTCGGGTTGACCTGCTTCAGATCGAAGATCAGCTGCGCCAGATCTTCGATCGAGTAGATGTCGTGGTGCGGCGGCGGGGAGATCAACGTTACGCCCGGCACCGAGTAACGCAGTCTGGCGATGTACGGGGTGACTTTATCGCCCGGCAACTGGCCGCCTTCGCCCGGCTTGGCGCCTTGCGCCACCTTAATCTGGATCACGTCGGCGTTCACCAGGTAGGCCGGCGTCACGCCGAAGCGGCCGGAGGCCACCTGTTTGATGCGCGACACCTTGTTGGTGCGGTAGCGCGCCGGATCTTCGCCGCCTTCGCCGGAGTTGGAGAAGCCGCCGAGGCCGTTCATGGCGATCGCCAGTGATTCGTGCGCTTCCGGGCTCAGCGCGCCGATCGACATCGCCGCCGTGTCGAAGCGTTTGAACAGCGACTCCGCCGGCTCGACCTGATCGACCGGGATCGGTTCGCCTTTCGGCGTGATGGCCAGCAGATCGCGCAGCATGGCGACCGGCCGCTCATTCACCAGCTTGGCGTAGGCCTGGTAGTCGCTGTACTCGCCGCTGTGCACCGCTTTTTGCAGCGAGTTCACCACGTCCGGGTTGTAGGCGTGGTATTCGCCGCCGTGCACGAACTTCAGCAGGCCGCCTTGCTCCAGCGGCTTGCGTTTCAGCCAGGCGCGCTTGGAAAGGTTCTGCAGATCCTGCTGGAAGTCGCTGAAGCTGGCGCCGCCGATGCGGCTGACCACGCCCTGGAAGCACAGATCCGCCAGATCGCGGTGCAGGCCGACCGCTTCGAACAGCTTGGAACAGCGGTAAGAGGCGATGGTCGAGATGCCCATCTTGGACATGATCTTGTACAGGCCTTTGTTGATGCCGTTGCGGTAGTTCAGCATCACGTCGCGGTATTTCTTGTCGATCGCCTGGCTGTCCACCAGTTTGGCCAGGGTTTCATAGGCCAGATACGGGTAGATGGCGGTCGCGCCGAAGCCGAGCAGCACAGCGAAGTGGTGCGGATCGCGGGCGCTGGCGGTTTCAACGATCAGGTTGGCGTCGCAGCGCAGGCTTTTCTCCACCAGCCGGGTCTGCACGGCGCCAACGGCCATCGGGGCCGGTACCGGCAGGCGGCCGGGCGCGATGGCGCGGTCGGACAGCACCAACAGCACCGCGCCTTCGCGCACCTTGCGTTCCGCTTCGTCGCACAGGGCGCGAATGGTTTGCTCCAGATCCTGCTGCTGCGGATCGAAGGTCAGATCGAGCGTCTCGGCGCGATAGTATTCGCCTTCCAGCGTGGTGAGCTGTTTGAAATCGGAGTACAGCAGGATCGGCGATTTGAAGCTCAGGCGGTGCGCCTGGCCTTCGGCTTCGCAGAACACGTTCATTTCACGGCCGATACTGGTGGCCAGCGACATGACGTGCGCTTCGCGCAGCGGATCGATCGGCGGGTTGGTGACCTGCGCGAACTGCTGGCGGAAGTAGTCGTAAACGATGCGCGGCCGGCTGGAGAGCACGGCGAACGGGGTATCGTCGCCCATCGAGCCGGTGGCTTCCTGGCCAATCTCGCCCAGCACGCGGATCACCTGATCCAGCTCTTCGCTGCTGTAGCCGAACTGTTTCTGGTAGGTTTCGAGCTGCGCGTCGTCGAGCTCGCGGCTGCCGACCTGATCGTCCGGCAGATCTTCGAACGGCACCAGGCGTTTGACGTTTTTCTCCATCCACTCTTTATACGGGTGGCGGCTTTTCAGATCGTTGTCGGTTTCCGCCGAGTGCAGAATGCGGCCGCTGCGGGTGTCGATCACCATCAGCTCGCCGGGGCCGACGCGGCCTTTTTCCACCACTTCATCCGGCTGGTAATCCCAGATGCCGACTTCGGAGGCGCAGGTGATCAGCTTGTCTTTGGTGATCACGTAGCGCGCCGGGCGCAGGCCGTTGCGATCGAGGTTACAGGCGGCGTAGCGGCCGTCGGACATCACGATGCCGGCCGGGCCGTCCCACGGCTCCATGTGCATCGAGTTGAAGTCGAAGAAGGCGCGCAGATCGCCGTCCATGTCGGGGTTGTTCTGCCAGGCCGGCGGCACCAGCAGGCGCATGGCGCGGATGAGATCCATCCCGCCCGCCAGCAGCAGCTCCAGCATGTTGTCCAGCGAGCTGGAGTCGGAGCCGGTTTCGTTGACGAACGGCGCGGCGGCCTGCAGATCCGGGATCAGCGGCGTTTGGAATTTATAGGTACGGGCGCGCGCCCACTGGCGGTTGCCGGTGATGGTGTTGATTTCGCCGTTGTGCGCCAGGTAGCGGAACGGCTGAGCCAGCGGCCAGCGCGGCACGGTGTTGGTGGAGAAGCGCTGGTGGAACAGGCAAATGGCCGACTCCAGGCGCAGGTCCGCCAGATCGAGATAGAAGCGCGGCAGATCCGCAGGCATGCACAGGCCTTTATAGATCGTCACCAGGTTGGAGAAGCTGCAGACGTAGAAGCTGTCATCCTGCACCCGTTTCTCGATGCGGCGGCGCGCCACGAACAGGCGGCGCTCCATATCGCGCGGGCGCCAGCCGGCCGGGGCGTTAACGAAGATTTGCTCGATGCGCGGCAGGGAAGAGAGGGCGATTTCACCCAGCACGTCCGGGTTGGTCGGCACTTCACGCCAGCCGACGATCGACAGCGTTTCGTTTTGCAGCTCTTCTTCCACGATGCGGCGGCTGAGGCGCGCTTCCTCTTCATTCTGGCTGAGGAACATCATGCCGACGGCGTAGTTCTTGGCCAAACGCCAGCCGCGCTCTTCCGCCACCATGCGGAAGAAGCGATCGGGTTTTTGCAGCAACAGGCCGCAGCCGTCGCCGGTCTTGCCGTCGGCGAGGATCGCGCCGCGGTGCTGCATGCGGGCCAGCGCGTGAATGGCGGTGCGCACCACCTTGTGGCTAGGTTCGCCTTCTATGTGGGCGATCAGGCCGAAACCACAGTTGTCCCTCTCTTGGGATTTATCGTACAACATATCGTGAACCTCCCCAGGCTCTGCGTGACTCTCACAACCTACTGCGAGGGGGCTTCCCAATTTCAGGCAGAAGTCCAATCAGCAAGTTAACCCCGCCAATCTGCTTTTCCGCCCTCCATCAATGGCCTCTCGTGACGGTCTCACAAGTGGTATAGGACTTGTTTTAAGAGGGAGTCTTCAATTACTGCATAAATATGACGAGACGTTTGCCCGTCCAGAAAGCTTCCAGCGGACTTCCAACTTAGCGAGAAAGAATTCGCAGGTCAAATGTGGGCTTAAGATAGATTCTTATCGAATTGGTGATGTTTATTTATTTGAAAAATAAGTGTTTTAATGCATTTTTGCACTATCGTGGGGCAACGCCGATCCCCGCAGAAGTGTGAGCTGTCTCACTATAGTGCAACCCCTTAATCTCTGCACCATGCTAGTGCGGGGGTTAATGCCAGAATTTTATTCTATAAGATATTGCTTAGCTGATGTTTATGACTATTTTTCACCGTGTTGTCATATTGCCGTTAACGGTTGCGTGACGATTAGAATAATTCATCAGAATTATAGTGAATTGATTTGCATTTATGATGAATAGTTATGCCTGGTGGCGCCTTGCGGGGAAAGCGTTGATCTCTGTCATCGCGGGAAAAACCGTTTCTTATTAGCATCGCGGCTTTGAACGCAGAGAACCACCAAGATTATGCAGTTGCCGCAATTAGTCAATATGTTTGGCGCGGATCTCCAGCGCCGCTATGGCGAAAAGATCCATAAACTCACGCTGCACGGCGGATTCGGCTGCCCTAACCGCGACGGCACGTTGGGGCGCGGCGGCTGTACGTTCTGCAACGTCGCCTCGTTTGCCGATGAGGCGATGCAGAGCCAGAGCATCGCCGAACAGCTGGCGCAGCAGGCTGCGCGGGTCGATCGGGCGCGGCGCTATCTGGCCTATTTCCAGGCCTATACTAGCACCTATGCGGAGGTTGAACGGCTGGAGGCGATGTATCGGCAGGCGTTGGCGCAGAGCGTCATGGTCGGACTGTGCGTCGGCACCCGGCCGGACTGCGTGCCGGCCGCCGCGCTGGATCTGTTGACGGGATACCGCGAGCAAGGCTATGAGGTGTGGCTGGAGCTGGGGCTACAGACGGCGCATGATAAAACACTGAAGCGCATCAACCGCGGCCATGATTTTCGCTGTTATCAGCAGACTGCGCGGCTGGCCCGGCAGCGCGGGCTGAAGGTGTGCTGCCATCTGATCGTCGGGCTGCCGGGAGAAACCCAGCGCGATCATCTGCTCACGCTGCAGCGGGTGACGGAGACCGGCGTCGACGGCATCAAGCTGCATCCGCTGCACGTCGTCACCGGCAGTATCCTGGGGCGGGCGTGGCAGGCCGGGCGGTTGCCCGAACTGGTGCTGGAGGATTACGCCGCCAGCGCCGGGGAGATGATCCGCCATACGCCGGGCGAGGTGGTGTACCACCGTCTTTCCGCCAGCGCCCGGCGGCCGACGCTGCTGGCGCCGCTGTGGTGCGAAAACCGCTGGAGCGGCATGCAGGCGGTCGGCGCTTATCTGCAACGGCACGGCGGGCAGGGCAGCGCGCTGGATGAAAAACGGCGCTACCGGCCCGGCATGCCGCTCTGAAGTGCAATCTTTGCCACACTTCGGCGTTTGCCGCCTTATCTCACCGCTGTTTTACGGTATGATTCAAAAGATTGTGTCTGAAGGGAGCCGCTATGAAGCAAATCCGGGTGTTGGCCCAGTACTACGTTGATTTAATGGTGAAACTGGGGTTGGTGCGCTTCTCGCTGCTGCTGGCCTCGGCGCTGGTGGTGCTGGCGATGGTGGTGCAGATGGCGGTGACCATGCTGCTGCGCGGCGAAGTTGAAAGCATCGACGTGGTGCGTTCGATCTTCTTCGGCCTGTTGATCACCCCGTGGGCGGTCTATTTTCTCTCGGTGGTGGTGGAACAGTTGGAAGAGTCGCGCCAACGGCTGGCGCGGCTGGTGGACAAGCTCGAAGAGATGCGCCACCGCGATCTGGAGCTCAATCAGCAGCTCAAAGACAATATCAGCCAGCTGAATCAGGAGATCGCCGACCGTATCAAGGCGGAAGAAGAGCGCCTGCAGGTGATGGAAAAGCTGACCGAAGAGATGGAACAGCGCGAGCTGGCGCAGATTGAGCTGGGCCAGCAATCGGCGCTGTTGCGTTCCTTCCTCGATGCCTCGCCGGATCTGGTCTACTACCGCAACGAAGACAAAGAGTTTTCCGGCTGCAACCGCGCGATGGAGCTGCTGACCGGCAAAAGCGAGAAGCAGCTGATTGGCCTGACGCCGTTCGACGTCTACGGCCAGGAGATCGCCGAAAAGGTCATTGAGACCGACGAGAAGGTGTTCCGCCACAACGTCTCGCTGACCTACGAACAGTGGCTGGTGTATCCCGACGGCCGCAAGGCCTGTTTCGAGCTGCGCAAGGTGCCGTTTTACGACCGGGTAGGCAAACGCCACGGGCTGATGGGCTTCGGCCGCGATATTACCGAGCGTAAGCGCTACCAGGACGCGCTGGAGAACGCCAGCAGGGAGAAGACCACCTTTATCTCCACCATCAGCCACGAGCTGCGTACGCCGCTTAACGGCATCGTCGGCCTGAGCCGCATTCTGCTCGATACCGAGCTGAACGACGAGCAGCTGAAATACCTGAAGACCATCCACGTCAGCGCCATCACCCTCGGCAATATCTTCAACGACATTATCGAAATGGACAAGCTTGAGCGGCGCAAGGTGCAGCTCGACAACCAGCCGGTGGACTTCACCGGTTTTCTGGCGGATTTGGAGAACCTCTCGGGCCTGCTGGCGCAGCCGAAAGGGCTGCAGTTCGTCATGGAGCCGCAGACGCCGCTGCCGCAGCAGATCGTGACCGACGGCACCCGCCTGCGGCAGATCTTGTGGAATCTGATCGGCAACGCGGTGAAATTTACCCAGCAGGGGCAAATTGTGGTGCGCGTGCGGCGCGAGGCGCAGGAGAAACTGGTGTTCGAGGTGGAAGACTCGGGCATGGGCATCCCGCAGGACGAGCAGGACAAGATCTTCGCCATGTATTACCAGGTGAAAGATCAGCGCGGCGGCCGCCCGGCCACCGGCACCGGCATCGGGCTGGCGGTCTCCAAGCGGCTGGCGCAGAGCATGGGCGGCGACATTACCGTGCGCAGCGAACAAGGGCACGGTTCTTGCTTTACCTTAACCATCAAGGCGCCGGCGGTGCAGGAAGCCGTCAGCGCGGCGCCGGAAGAAGAGGCGCTGCCGTTGCCGGCGCTGCACATCCTGCTGGTGGAGGATATCGAACTGAACGTGATCGTGGCGCGCTCGGTGCTGGAGAAGCTGGGCAACAGCGTCGACGTGGCGATGAACGGCCACGATGCGCTGGCGATGTTCGATCCGGACGAGTTCGATCTGGTGCTGCTGGACATTCAACTGCCGGACATGACCGGGCTGGACATCGCCCGGGCGCTGCGCGAGCGCTATGCCGGGCAGGCGCTGCCGCCATTGGTGGCCCTGACCGCCAACGTGCTGAAAGACAAAAAAGAGTATCTCGAGGCGGGCATGGACGATGTGCTGAGCAAGCCGCTGTCGGTGCCGGCGCTGACCAAGGTCATCAAACACTATTGGGATCATCAACCTTCTCACACTTCAAAGAAAACGGAGCACAAGGCGATGCAGATTAATGAGTCGTTACTCGATACCGCGATGCTGGAACAGTACATGGATCTGGTTGGCCCGCAGTTGATCCACCAAAGTCTGGAGATGTTCGAACAGATGATGCCGGGCTATCTGGCGGTGCTGGACTCCAACATGACGGCGCGCGATCAGAAAGGCATCACTGAGGAAGGGCATAAGATCAAGGGCGCCGCCGGTTCGGTCGGTCTGCGCCATCTGCAGCAGCTGGCGCAGCAGATTCAAACGCCGACGCTGCCGGCCTGGTGGGATAACGTGCAGGATTGGGTGGATGAGCTGAAACAAGAGTGGCGCAACGACGTGCAGGTACTGCGGGCTTGGGTTGAGAACGCTGAAAAAAAATGACCCCGACCTAAGCCGGGGTGCGCGAATATTGCGCCAACACCAGGGAAATTGTGAACCTGCGTATTGGTTTCAGTGTTCTGGTCGAGCAGGTTGTTGCGAATTCCTAAACATCATACAGCCAACAACATAGCAAATGTAAGCGCTCTTGTTAGAAGATTCATTAAAATGTGTGATGTAGATTAGTGTTTGTCAACTCCGAGCACGAACCAGTTGACAGCAGCGACAGGAGTAAGAGTGATGAAAAAGGTGGGTGTAGTCCTCAGCGGCAGCGGCGTTTATGACGGTACGGAGATCCATGAAGCGGTGCTGACGCTGCTGGCGTTGGATCGTGCCGGCGCCCAGGCGGTGTGCTTTGCGCCTGACAAACCACAACGCCATGTTATTAATCACTTATCTGGTGAGGAGGCGGCGGAGTCGCGCAATGTTCTGATTGAATCGGCGCGCATTGCCCGCGGTGCGGTGCAGCCGCTGGCGCTGGCGGAGGCCGCGCAGCTGGATGCACTGATCGTGCCCGGCGGCTTTGGCGCCGCCAAGAACCTCAGCAATTTCGCCGAAGCCGGCGCGGAATGTTGGGTCGATGAAGATTTGGCGCGCCTGACGCGCGAGATGCATAAGGCCAACAAACCAATTGGCCTGATGTGCATCGCGCCGGCGCTGTTGCCGAAGCTGCTGGATCAACAAGCGCGGCTCACCATTGGCAACGATCCGGATCTGGGGGAAGTGATTGACGCCATGGGCGGCGAACCGGTAATTTGCCCGGTGGACGACATCGTGGTGGATCGCGAACATAAGATCGTGACCACGCCGGCCTATATGCTGGCGCCGTCTATCGCGCAGGCGGCCCTGGGCATCGATAAGCTGGTGGCGCGGGTGCTGGAACTGGCTGAATGAGAAAATCGCTCGTCGGATGGCGGCGGCTGCGCCCGTGGTATTGGCTGAAGCGCGGCGTCATCGCGATTATCGGCCTGTGGGTGTTGGCCATTGTGCTCTTTGCCTTCCTACCGGTGCCGTTTTCCGCCGTGATGGTGGAGCGGCAGGTCAGCGCCTGGCTGAGCGGCGACTTCGGCTATGTCGCCCATTCGGACTGGGTGTCGATGGACGACATCTCGCCGCAAATGGCGCTGGCGGTGATGGCGGCGGAAGATCAGAAGTTTCCAGACCATTGGGGCTTCGACGTGGCGGCCATTGAAAAGGCGCTCAGCCACAACGAGAAGCGCCCGACGCGCATCCGCGGCGCGTCCACGCTGTCGCAGCAAACCGCCAAGAACCTGTTTTTGTGGGATGGCCGCAGCTGGCTGCGCAAAGGATTGGAGGCCGGGCTGACGTCGGGCATCGAATTGGTGTGGACCAAGCGGCGTATTCTGACGGTGTACCTGAACATCGTCGAGTTCGGCGATGGGGTGTTCGGCGTGGAAGAGGCTTCACAGCGCTTTTTCCATAAGCCGGCCAAACGTCTGAGCGCGGCCGAAGCGGCGCTGTTGGCGGCGGTATTGCCGAATCCGCATCGCTTCAGGGCCGATGCGCCGTCCGGCTATGTGGTGCAGCGTCAACAGTGGATCATGCGACAGATGCGGCAACTGGGCGGGGAAGCGTTTTTACGCGAGAACAAGCTGGATTAAACGGGCGGGAACGGCACGGCGCCGCTCCCGCCAGGCGGATTATTTCACGTAGGTAAAGGCGGTGGTGACGTGCTTCACGCCGCTGACCTGGCTGGCGATCTGCGCCGCCGACTGCCCTTCCTGCTGCGTGACCAGGCCCAGCAAGAACACTTCGCCGTTTTCGGTGGTGACCTTCACATTGGACGATTTCACCGTATCGCTGGTCAACAGCTGCGAACGCACCTTGGTGGTGATCCAGGTGTCGGAGGACGCGGTGCTCAGGCTGACCGGCGTGCCCTGACGGATTTCGTTATACACTTCGGTGGTGCCTTCCACGCCCATGGCGATCTGCTTGGCGCGCGCGGTGAGATCGGCGTTAGGCGACTGGCCGGTCAACAGCACCTTGCCCTGATAGGCGGTGGCGACCACCCGGGCATCTTTCTTCAACTGCTGGTCTTTGCTCAGGGCGCTTTCGACCCTGGCTTCCAGCGTGCCGTCATCCACCTGGGTCCCTACGCTGCGCGGGTCGGTGGCGGTTTTGGTCGCGACGGCCGCACTGCCGACGACGACGCCGGCGATACAGCCTTGCAACAGCAGGGCGCTGGACAGCACTGCAAATGTGGCTTTTAGCTTCATCTCAGTTCCTTAATCGTCCTGGTGAGGGAATAACGTATTGTCTATCAGGTCGCACAGGCAGTTTACGGTCAGCATATGCATTTCCTGAATGCGCGAGCTGCGGTGCGACGGGATGCGGATTTCGACATCCTGCTGGCCGAGCAGCCCGGCCAGCTCGCCGCCGTCGTAGCCGGTGAGCGCGACGATGGTCATATCGCGCGTAACGGCCGCCTCGACCGCTTTCACAATATCACGGCTATTGCCGCGGGTGGAAATCGCCAGCAGCACGTCGCCGGTGTGCCCGAGCGCACGCACCTGCTTGGCGTACACTTCGTCGTGCAGCCGATCGTTGCTGATTGCCGTCAGCACCACGTTGTCGGCGTTGAGAGCGATGGCCGGCAGGCTGGGGCGCTCGGTTTCAAAACGGTTGATCATGCTGGCGGCGAAGTGCTGCGCGTTGGCTGCCGAGGTGCCGTTGCCGCAGCACAGGATTTTGTTGCCGTTGAGTAAGGATTGAACCAGCGTCATCGCAGCGCGGGAAATGGCGTCCGGCAGTGCTTCCGCCGCCGCGATCTGGGTTTGGATGCTTTCGGTGAAACAGACTTTAATTCTATCCAGCACGTTGTATTAATCCACTAAGTCAAAGGGCCGGTCTGCGCCGTAAAACCCCGATTAATCCGCATTGAAGGCGTTGGGTATCCATTCTAACTGGCTACCGGTAATGGCCAAAACATCAAAACGGCAAGATGATGTGTCAAAACTGGCTCCGCGCCCCGCCAGCCAGACGGCGGCGGCGTGCAGCAACCGCTGTTGTTTGCGAAAGGTGACGCTGGCGGCCGCGCCGCCGAAGGCGTCGTTGCGGCGGTAGCGCACTTCGACGAACACCCAGGTGGTGCCGTCGCGCATGATGAGGTCGAGCTCACCGCCGCGCACCGCGACATTGGCGGCGCAGAAGGTGAGCCCGGCGTGTTCCAGGTGACGGCGGGCCAGTAACTCATAGCCCGCCCCTGAGGCGCGTGGGTTCAAGAGACTGGAACGACCGTGCCCTGACGGTATTGCAGCCAAGGCAGCTTACGGTTGATCACGCAGTTCGGCGACGCACTCAGCGTGCCGGTGGTGCCGGAAACCTGGAAGCCCGGCAGCTGGCGCATTTCAGCAAAGTGGTTGGCCAATGTCCAGGCATCCATCCCCATTGCATACAGGCGCACCAGCGAGTAGTCGTTGCGGAAACGCGCGCTGGCCTGCTGCAACAGTTGAGGGTTTGAGCCGGCAAGCAGCGGGATGTCGCTGAACTGCAGGCCTTCCATTTCCAGACGGAAGTCCGGACCGGCGCCGGCCTGGTAGCTGCGCGAGCTGGCGTACATCGCCGGCTTGCCGCGCGAGCTGGTGGCCATGTCGATCATCGGTTTGATCAGCGTCAGCTGAGACTGCGTGGCGACGATGTACACCGCGTCGACGCTGCCGCCGGTGGCGGCGGGCACGTCGCTCGGCGGCGCAGGAATGGTCAGCCCGGCGATGGTGACGCTCTGCGGCGCCGGGGCGCTCGACATCGGCGTGCCGGTCATGCGGATGCCGCCGCTGTTCACCATCTGGCGCAGCTCGCCGGCCGAGCCGATGTCCTGGCGCAACACGGTTTGCCCGCCTTGCTTCTGCCATTCCTGGTTAAAGGCCCTGGCGACGCGATCGCCGAAGGCGCCGCGCGGCACCAGCAGCAGCGGTTGACGCTTCTGCTGTTCCCAGATGTGGCGGGCGGCGTCGCGCGCTTCATCTTCCGGCGACAGGGCGAAGTAACAGATGTTCAGGTTGTCTTTCGGCGTTTCCGGTTGGTTGAGCGCCAGCACGTTCAGCGTGGTGGTGCTGGCGGACAACTGATCGACGTTCTCTTTCAGCAGCGGCCCGACCACCAGAGTGGCGCCATCCTGCTGCGCCTGGCTCAGCAAGGCGGCCAGCGGCTGGCTGGTGGTATCGTACACTTTGACCTGCGCGTTGGCGGCCTGCGGCGGCGTTATCGGCGCGCTGGACGGCGCAGCGGGTTGCGCGGCGGTCACGGCGGGCTGGCTCTCTTGCGCCGAAGGGCTGACAGCGCCGTTGGCGTTGATGTCACCCGTAGTGGCCTGATCGGCCGGCGCCGTTTGAGCCGGCGTGCTGGCCGGTTGCGCGGCTTGAGGCTGCGGCGCCGGCATGGAGCCGCCGTTTTTCGCCGCTTCGAAGCCTTGCTGGATGGCGTCGGCGAACACTTTCGCCTGGCCGTTCAACGGCAGCAGCAGGGCGATTTTCGAGGTGGAGGCCTGGGTGAAGTTCAGCACCTGGTTCAGGCGAGCCGGCAGCGTTTTGGCCGCCGGGTTCTTCGGATAACGGTTCTGCCAGTCTTTGATGCCGGCCTTCAGCAGATCGGGATCCTGCTTGTTGTCCTGATAGACGCGCAGCAGATCCAGCCAGCCTTGCAGCACGTTCTCGTCGGCGTTGATCACCAGGCTGTTCATCTCCTGCGGCGGCAGTTGCAGCAGGGCCTGCCAGGTTTGATCCAGGTTGTCTTGGTGCGCCTTGCCGGTCAGCAACGGCTCCTGAGCGATATAGGCGCGGATCAGCGGCAGCGACGCTTTGCCCTGGTTGGCGGCGATCTGCGCCTGGTAGTAGCGCACCTTCTGATTCGGCGACAGCGCACCGCTGTCCAGGTGGCCCAGCGTGCTGCGGGCGCTGACGTAGCTCTTGTTGGCGATCTGCAGTTCGGCAGTCAGCAACTGGCGTTCAGTCTGCTGTGCGCCGCTGAGGTTTTTCGGCAACTGATTCAACTGGTCGCCGGCCTGCGGCAGTTTTCCCTCACGCAGCAAGGCGCGAATAGCAAGTAATTGCCAGTCAGCCTTGTTATCATCGCTGCTTTGCTGCAACTGCTGCAGGTAGTAATCGGAGCTGGCGCTCGCTTCGTCCTGTATATTGGCGGGCGGCGTTTGCGGGGCCCGACTTGGACAGCCTGCCAGGAAAAGGGCGGCCGCGATGACTGCGGTAAGTCGGACAGGCTTGGAACGCCCTGCTTTGGTACGAACGAATGTTGAGGAAAGCATACTGTATCCAGTGATGTTTTTTTCAAGATGCTCAATATTAAATCGGCAACCCGGATGAAACAATGAATCAACACCAACAATCAGTCATTTCTGCATCAACGCTGTATGTGGTGCCCACCCCCATCGGCAATCTGGGCGATATCACCCACCGTGCGTTAGAGGTACTGAAAAGCGTTGATCTGATCGCGGCGGAAGACACGCGCCATACCGGATTGCTGCTGCAACACTTCGCGATTAATGCGCGTCTGTTCGCGCTGCACGATCACAACGAACAGCAAAAGGCCGATCAGCTGCTGGCGAAACTGCAGGAAGGCCAGAGCATCGCGCTGGTGTCCGACGCCGGCACGCCGCTGATCAACGATCCCGGTTATCACCTGGTGCGCCGCTGCCGTGAGGCCGGCATTCGCGTGGTGCCGCTGCCGGGCGCGTGCGCCGCCACCACCGCGCTGTGCGCCGCGGGCGTCGCTTCCGACCGTTTCTGCTACGAAGGCTTCCTGCCGGCGAAAACCAAGGGACGCAAGGATACGCTGATGGCGCTGGCGGAGGAACCGCGCACGCTGATTTTCTACGAATCCACCCATCGCCTGCTGGAAAGCCTGCAGGACATGGTCACCGTCTGGGGCCCGCAGCGCTATGTGGTGCTGGCGCGCGAGCTGACCAAAACCTGGGAATCCATCCACGGCGCGCCGGTGGGCGAGCTGCTGGCGTGGGTGCAGGAAGATGAAGTGCGCCGCCGCGGTGAGATGGTGCTGATCGTCGAAGGCCACAAGGCGCAGGAGGATGCGCTGCCGCTCGAGGCGCTGCGCACGCTGGCGCTGCTGCAAAAAGAGCTGCCGCTGAAAAAGGCGGCGGCGCTGGCGGCGGAAATCCACGGCGTGAAGAAAAATGCGCTGTATAAGCACGCGCTGGAGCAACAACAGCCGTAAAGCGGTTGACCTGCCGCCGTCGCGACGCTACTATCCGCGCCGGAGTTGACCAGACAGTCGCCGCTTCATTGCCGTCCTCTTCGGGGAGACAGATGGAGGGGAGGAAAGTCCGGGCTCCATAGGGCAGGGTGCCAGGTAACGCCTGGGAGGCGCAAGCCTACGACTAGTGCAACAGAGAGCAAACCGCCGATGGCCCGCGCAAGCGGGATCAGGTAAGGGTGAAAGGGTGCGGTAAGAGCGCACCGCGCGGCTGGCAACAGTTCGTGGCACGGTAAACTCCACCCGGAGCAAGGCCAAATAGGGGTTCACATGGTACGGCCCGTACTGAACCCGGGTAGGCTGCTTGAGCCAGTGAGCGATTGCTGGCCTAGAGGAATGACTGTCCACGACAGAACCCGGCTTACCGGTCAACTCCCTCGACAAAAGAAAACCCCGCGCAACGTCAGTTGCGCGGGTTTTTTCGTTTTCCGGCCGGCTTACACCGGCAGATCAATCAGCAGCGCGCGCAGCGGCGTCTCGGCGCGGATCGTCAGGCGATTCTCCTCACGCACGAAGGCGCCGTCGCCGCAGGTCAGACGCTGTTCCTCGTGGCGCTCGCCGGTGGCGGCGATGGTGCCGTGAATCGACTGCAAATAGGCGCGCGGCCCGTTAATCGTCAGCGTTTGTTCTTCGCCCGACTGCAGATCGAGATGGTGGATCCAAACCTGCTGGCGCAGCTGCAGGCTGCCCTGCGCGCCGTCCGGCGAGGCCAGCAGCAGGTTGCCTGCCGCTGGCAGCGCCAGGCGCTGCACCCGCTCGTTGTTGCGTTCCGGGCAGGCGTCCAGCCACAGCTGCAGGCGGGTCAGCGGCGTATCGCTGCTGACGTTCTGTTCGCTGTAACTCAGGCCCGGCTGGGTGGCCAACAGCAGCGCCTCGCCGGCTTTGGCGCGCGCGGTGTTGCCGTCGCTGTCGCGGTATTCCGCCTCGCCCTGCAGGATCAGGTTCAGGATATCCACGCTGGGATAGGTGCGCGGCTGGAACGACGCGCCCGGTGCCAGCACCTCCTGATTCAACACCCGCAGCGAGGCGTAGCCCATCAGTTTGGGATCGAAGTAGTGACCAAAGGAAAAGGTGTAGCGAGCCTGCAGCCAACCAAAGTCAGCTTGCCCGCATTGTTGTGCTGTTCTGCATGTAATCATGGCAATCGGCTCTCTAAATTCATTATCCAAATGGTAAGCATCTGGACGTCGGATTGTTAGCCAGTTAATCTGGTCGGCATATTCAAATTTCCTGACAGAGGGATGTGATGGCCAGAGATCGGGCGCTCACGCTTGAGGCGCTGAGAGTGATGGATGCGATCGACCGGCGTGGCAGTTTCGCCGCGGCCGCCGACGAATTGGGCCGGGTGCCGTCGGCGCTCAGCTACACCATGCAAAAATTGGAAGAAGAATTGGACGTGGTGCTGTTCGACCGTTCGGGCCACCGCACCAAGTTCACCAACGTCGGGCGCATGTTGCTGGAGCGCGGGCGGGTGCTGCTGGAGGCGGCCGATAAGCTGACCACCGACGCCGAGGCGCTGGCGCGCGGTTGGGAAACCCACCTGACCATCGTCAGTGAAGCGCTGTCGCCGCCAAGCCTGCTGTTCCCGCTGGTGGACAAGCTGGCGCTGAAGGCCAACACCCAGGTGTCGATTTTCACCGAAGTGCTGGCGGGCGCCTGGGAGCGGCTGGAACAGGGGCGCGCCGACATTGTGATCGCGCCGGACATGCATTTTCGCGCGTCGTCGGAGATCAACACCCGCAAACTGTACAAGGTCATGAGCGTTTATGTCGCCGCGCCGGATCATCCTATCCACCAGGAGCCGGAGCCGTTGTCCGAGGTGACCCGCGTGAAATACCGCGGTATCGCGGTGGCGGATACCGCTCGCGAGCGCCCGGTGTTGACCGTACAGCTGCTGGACAAGCAACAGCGCCTGACGGTGAGCACCATTGAAGACAAACGTCTGGCGCTGCTGGCCGGGTTGGGGGTGGCGACCATGCCGTATCCGATGGTGGAGAAAGATATCGAAGCCGGCCGGCTGCGCGTGGTGGGGCCGGAATACAGCCGCGAAGCCGACATCATTATGGCCTGGCGGCGCGACAGCATGGGGGAGGCGAAGGCCTGGTTCCTGCGCGAAATCCCGCGCCTGTTCGCGCAACGTTAACGTCGGTGGGATGACATCCCCTTGCCGGGCGGCAAGGGGATTTTTTTCGCCTTAACCGAAGCGCTGGTCGCGGCCGTGCGGCTCGTCCAGATCCTGCGCCGGCCCGATGGAAATGATGCCGTGCGGGTTGATGGTGGCGTGGCTGCGGTAGTAGTGGTTGCGAATGTGCGGCAGGCTGACCGTCTCGGCGATGCCCGGCATCTGATAGATGTCGCGCAGGAAGCCGTACAGGTTCAGATAGTCGCTGATGCGGTGTTTGTCGCACTTGAAGTGGGTGACGTACACCGGATCGAAACGCACCAGCGTGGTCCACAGACGCAGGTCGGCTTCGGTCAGCCGATCGCCGGTCAGGTAGCGATGTTGCCCCAGGATCTGCTCAAGGCGCTCCAGCGCGTTGAATACCCCGTTGACCGCTTCGTCATAGGCTTCCTGGCTGGTGGCGAAACCGGCCTTGTACACGCCGTTGTTCACTTGATCGTAAATCCAGCCGTTCAGCTCATCGATCTTGCCGCGCAGATCGGTCGGGTAGTAGTCCCCAGCCCGAGCGCCGACGCCGTCAAACGCGCTGTTGAACATGCGGATGATGTCGGCGGATTCGTTACTGACGATGGTTTGCCGCTGTTTATCCCACAGCACCGGCACGGTCACGCGCCCGCTGTAGTGCGGGTCTGCCCGCAGGTAGATCTGGTACAGGAAGTCGGCGTGATACAGCGGATCGCCGGTGGTTTCAGGAAAATCCTGGCCGAAGGTCCAGCCGTTTTCCAGCATCAGCGGGTGCACCACCGAGACCGGAATGATCTGCTCCAGCCCTTTCAATTTGCGCATCAGCAGCGTGCGGTGCGCCCAGGGGCAGGCGAGAGAAACGTACAGGTGATAACGGCCCGCTTCGGCCTGGAAGCCGCCCGCGCCGTGTTCGCCGGGCTGACCGTCGGCGGTCACCCAATTGCGAAACTGAGCGGTTGAACGTTTGAAACGGCCGCCGGTAGATTTCGTGTCATACCAGATGTCTTGCCAAACGCCATCGACGAGTTGTCCCATGGGAATCTCCTTGGTGTCCGAGTGAAAAACGACAGGGCCCGGCATGCCGGGCCCTGAATGACAGTTTAGATTACCATTTCTTGTTCAGAAGACGGTCGATGCTGAAGCCGCCCGGGCCTGCGACCGCCAACACGATGAAGCCGCCGGCGATGGTCAGGTTTTTCATGAACATCAGCTGGTTTACGCCTTCCGCAAAATCAGTGTGGAACAGCAGCGCGGTCAGGATGGTGAAACCGGCAGTGAACAGCGCCACGGTGCGGGTCAGGAAGCCGAACAGGATCGCCAGACCGCCGCCAAACTCCAGCAGAATGGTCAGCGGCAGCAAGAAGCCAGGCACGCCCATCGATTGCATGTACTGTTGAGTTCCGGCGTAAGCGTCACCCATTTTGCCGTAGCCTGCCACGATAAACAGGATTGGCATCAGGATACGAGCAACCAGCAAACCTGCATCTTCTAATTTTTTCATCATCTACTCCAAAGTGTTTTTGTGTGCCTGTTCGGCGGTAGTCATATCAACGGGCGGCGTAGCGGGTCTCTGACCCTGTCCGCTCCGTATCGTATTGATGGAGTGAATGTTAAGCGGGAAGTGCTCAGGTTGTTAGCAAGTAAAACTGTCGTAATTTTTCAAAAAATCTGAATCTTTAGCGTGCTAATAAAATACCGCCGATCAGCAGGTTGCCCGGCCCCGGGGTTAGACGCGTTGTATCAAGGGAGAAAATTCGGGCAGAGCAACAGGAGGTTTGAAGGAAAGGCTAAGTGGCTTACTTGGAGGAAAACGTCTTTTTAAACAGTCGAATAGCGCTCCAGGCGCCGAAAGCACGACGCGACCAGCGGATCATCTTGCTGGGGTGGCGGATGCCGTACAGCGCCATGACGCTGGAACCGAGTACCAGATAGCGGCGCAGGCCAAACACTGTCTGCCAGCCGCGGTCAATGCGTTCGGTCTTTTCCAGCCACAAAGACTTGTGTTCGGCCAGATCCAGACGCTGTTGCTGGATCTGGCGAATCAGTCTCTCTTTTTTCCATTCCAGGTAGCGGCGGCGGCTCATGGTTCGCGCTCCAGTTCGGCGCGGTCGAGTTCCAACTGCTTGCGCGTGGCGCCCAGCAGCGTGGTGCGACGAGCCTTGACCAGCGTCCAGATGGTGCCGACCACGGCCAGGAACAGCAGCACGCCGGTTGTTGCGCCCAGCGCCACCAGCCGGTAGACCGGATCGATGGCCCAGAAGATCAGGATCAGCAGGCTCATCAAACCGAAGGCGGTGAACAGCAGCGTCATGCCGGCCATGATCAGCAGCTGAATGAGGTTGGCTTTCTCCTCTTCCAGCTCGACTACCGCCAGCCGGACACGGGTTTCCACCATGCCGACCAGGATCGTGATGATGCGCTGACCGATATCCAGGACCCCTTTGGCGGGGCCCTGCGCGCGAACTTGCGGTTGTTCAGCCATGATTAACGACGCGCGAGCAGCACGCCCAACACCACGCCGACCGCCGCGCCGATACCGATGCCGGTCCACGGGTTGTCGCGCACGTAGTCGTCGGCCTGGCCGGCGATCTGTTTGGTTTGCGAAGCCAGCTTGTCACCGGCGTCGCTCAGGCGAGCGCGGGTCTCTTTCAGCGCGCCTTCCGCTTTCGAACGCAGCTTCTCCAACTCGGCTTTCGGCTTGTCGGTGGAGGAGTTCAGCACTTCCTCCAGCGTATCGGCTAAGGACTTCAGTTCAGCGCGTAAGTTTTCTGCATTTGAATCATGTGCCATGTGATTATTCCTTAACGTTTATTTCGACAGACTTTTAACATAGCGGATTTTTTCGCCGGAGCAAAGGGGTGATGGTCAGCAGATAACACCAGACATCAATTCCATATGCTTAAGAAATCCCGTACGATGGGGCTCTCATCGACAAATCCGCTGGTATAAAAATTATTCCGCCTGGGCGCGTTTCAGCTCAGTCTGCGCTTCCGTCAGCTTTTGCTGTTTCTTGGCGACCTTGTCCAGCTTGCCGGTTTGCTGCGCTTCTTTCAGCTCCTGCCGGCGCTCGTCGACCTTGCGCTGTTTCTCTGCGATGTTTTTCTGGCGTTCGGCCTGCAGGCCGGCTTCGGTGCAGTGGGTCTGCACTTCGCTCAGCGCTTTTTTCAGCCCTTCTACGCGGCGGGTGTTGCCGTGTTGGGTGGCGTAGTCAATTTGCTGCTGGATGTCTTGCGCTTTGGCGGCGCAGCCGCCCTCAGCGGCCGAAGCGAGCGCCGGCAGCGTGCAGAGTGGCAACAGCAGTAACAGTGAGTGGCGTAATTTCATCTTTCAGTTCCTTTTCATGAGATGCCTGAACAGGCATCCGCTTTCCTGGCTGCCGAAGGCGGCAGCACGAGAGGAGGGCGTTCATCGCCGGCTGAAGTTACCCTTCAGCATAGTCATGAAACCGGCGAGCCCCCAAAGAATCAGCCGTGACCCAGTGCTGACTGATTAATTCTTGAGCTAATCGATGCGAATGAAAATGAAGATAATGGCAATGAAAGGAAACCCCTTCATATGAAGGGGGATTATCCCAGATTGAGCGGGGAACGCGCAAATTCGCGCACCCAATGCGACGGCACGGGGGACTCGCTCAATGCGATGTGGTAACCGGGCGGCAGAATGGTTTGCAACGCTTCGCGCGCCAGCAATTGCTGCTCCGGCGAATCCAGACGGATGACCAGGCCATCGCCTTCCGGCGTAATGCTTTTGATGCGGATGCCGCGTTCATCCAGGCGCTGGTAGACATAAAAGCCGTCGGGCAGCGACAGCCCTTGCTGGCTGGCGCGGATGCGCAGCTCGCTCTCGGTGCGCACCATACAGGGCACCAACAGCGTCGCCAACGCCAGCAGGGCGAGCGCGATCATCAGGACGTATTGCCAGCGCGGGCGCTTTGCTGTCACGCCCCTTTCCCCGGGTTCTGGCTGTTGGCGCGCTTCTTGCGCCACAACACGATCAACGAGCCGACCAGCCCGACCACCAGCAATACCAGCGGCAACATCATCAGGCAGAACATCAGCTGATCTTCATACTTGCGGAACACCGGAGTTTTCCCCAGGGCGAAGCCCAGCGTCGTCAAGATCAAGACCCACAGCAGGCCGCTCATCCAGTTGAAGAACTGGAAGCGCGCGTTGCTCAGGCCGGACAGGCCGGCGATGGTTGGCAGCAGGGTGCGCACGAAGGCCAGGAAGCGGCCGACCAGCAGGGCGGAAAGGCCGTGGCGGTGGAACAGGTTGTGAGCGCGTTGATGGTAGTGAGCCGGCAGATGCGAAAGCCAGCCTTGCACCGTTCGCGTATTGCCGAGCCACCGGCCTTGTATATAACTGACCCAGCACCCCAGGCTGGCGGCGACGGTCAGGATAACGATGGTCAATGGGAAGCCCATGGTGCCTTTGGCGATCAGGACGCCGACCAGGATCAGCAGGCTGTCACCCGGCAGGAAAGCGGCCGGCAGCAGGCCGTTCTCCAAAAACAGGATCATGAACAGCAGGATGTAGAGGGTCCACACCAACGAAGGGTTCGCCAGCGTCTCAAAATCCTGCTGCCATAAGGCATGTATCAGTTCTTTAATGATGTCCATCCGGTGTTCCTAAAACGTCATTGTTTATTTTTATCTCAGCGGCGGAGCGGGCGTGAGCTGAAAGCGCGCGGCGATCCTGAGTGCTGATAACGATGAAACGGCGTTGCTTTAAGGTTTCTAAGCGGTGCGACACCGGTCATAGGTGGTAAGTCAGCGTGCCACGGTACTGCATGTTGCTTTCTTTCCAACCGGCCTGGCGACTCTGTTGCCTGGAAGCGTCCAGCATCCAGTCGACCTGGGCAAGCCGGTTGGGGGCCGGGGTGTCCTGGCGGGGGAAGCGAATTCGGTAACCCGGCTCTGCGGCCAGGGTATAGACCGGCGCCGGCAGGGAGGATGCGAGCAGCGAACCGGAGAAAGAGTGCGCTCTGGGCAGCAGCAGCGGCAACTTACCGGGGGCTTTGCGGCGCGCTTCGGCCGGCGCCCGATACACATGATCATAGGGGGAAAGCGCCGGCTCCGCCAGCAGCGGCAGGCTGCTCAGCGCGCTGGGGGTTGGCTTGGGTGACGCCACGCATAGCTGTTGGCCGGAGACCGAACCGGTCCAGCAGAAAACAGCAATCAGCATGGCAAACAACCAGCGCATTTATTCGCGTCCCGCCCCCGCAGCAATGGGTAAAAAAGTGGGCTAACTCTACCAAAATAGCACGATTGGCAACAGGGAAATCTACGTTGCCGACGGTGAAATAGTACACGGCAAACGGCGGTTCCGGCATCGATTCAGCGGATTTTACATTACCTGACATAAGCCGACGGTTTTTGACCGCCGTGGCTATTTCGGCTCGTGGTTCACGCCATCCAGATGCACCACCGGATTCTCGGCGAACAGGTAGCGATCGGCGTTGTATTCGAAGTCATCGCTGGTGGCGTTGAACAGCATCTGTTTGGTGTTTTCCAGGTGCTGCCACATCGCCAGTTTGGCGGCGTAAGGGTCTTTGCGCATCAGCGCTTTGAGGATCTGATCGTGATCGTCGCACCAGCTGGCGATCGAGCGTTCGTCGATATGTTCATGCAGTTTTTTCCAGTAAGGGTTGTTGACCCGCTGCACCCACATTTTTTCCACGATGGTGGCCATGGCGGTGTTCTGGGTGGCCAGCGCCACCTGCACGTGGAACTTCAGATCCCACTGCGAGTCGCGGAAGCGATCCTCTTTACGGGCGTGCTCCTGGATCTCCATCAACTGCACGATATCTTGTTTGGTCACCTGGGTGGCGGCGAATTCGGCGATGTTGCTTTCTATCAGTTGGCGCGCCTGCAGCAGCTCAAACGGGCCGGCGGTGGCGAACTCGATGCTGTCGCCCGGCACCACCAGGTGCTTTTGCTGGTTGGACACCACGTGGATCCCGGATCCTTTGCGCACGTCCACATAGCCTTCCACCTCCAGCATGATGATCGCTTCGCGCACCACGGTGCGGCTGACATTCATCTCTTCGGCGATGTATCGCTCGGCCGGCAGCTTGTCGCCTACCGGGTAGCGGCCGCTTTCGATGCGTTGCTTGAGCTCGGCGGCCAGTTGCTGATACAGGCGTCTGGTTTCGGTGAATTCCATAGTGAATGCTCTATACGGTGCGGTGGGAAGGGGCGCGTGGCCATCGGATTTGTTATACCACTTATTCGGCACCGCTGCCAGAGGAGCAAGAGGCCCGGCGCGCAGCGGCCGGGCGGCGGGATCAGCTGCGCGCCGGGGCAGGCTGCAGCGTGGCCGGCTGCGTTTCGGCGGCCGGGCGGTTTTGCAACACCGTCCAGATGACGATGGCGCCGAGAATGTCGAAGACCGACAGCGCGGCGAACAGCGGGCTGAAGCCGAGGGTGTCCGCCAGGGCGCCGACCACCAGGGCGAACAGCGTGCTGGCTGTCCAGGCCGCCATGCCGGTCAACCCGTTGGCGGTCGCCACCTCATTGCGGCCGAATACGTCGGAAGAGAGGGTAATCAACGCGCCGGACAGCGCCTGATGGGCGAAGCCGCCGACGCACAGCAGCGCGATAGCCGCGTAAGGGCTGGTGAACAGGCCGATCATGCCGGGGCCGATCATCAACACCGCTCCCATCGTCACCACCAGCTTGCGTGAGACGATCAGATTAACCTTGAAATACTTCTGGAACAGCGGCGGCAGGTAGCCGCCGACGATGCAGCCGAGATCGGCGAACAGCATCGGCATCCAGGCGAACATGGCAATCTCTTTCAGATTAAAACCGTAGGCCTTGAACATGAACAGCGGGATCCAGGCGTTGAAGGTGCCCCAGGCCGGTTCCGCCAGAAAGCGCGGCAGCGCGATGCCCCAGAACTGGCGGTTGCGCACGATCTGCCAGGCGGACATCTTTTTGGCGTTAGAGGTCTGGTGCTGCGCTTCCTGGCCTTCGAGGATGTAACGGCGCTCTTCCTGGCTCAGTTTCTTCTGATCTTTCGGGTGTTTGTAGAACAGCAGCCAACAAATGGCCCAGATCAGGCTCAGCACGCCGGTGATGATGAACGCCATTTCCCAGCTGTGCGCCACGATGGCCCATACCACCAGCGGTGGGGCGATCATGCCGCCGATCGATGAACCCACGTTGAAATAACCGACGGCGATCGAACGCTCTTTGGCCGGAAACCACTCGCTGCTGGCCTTCAGCCCGGCGGGGATCATCGCCGCCTCGGCCATGCCGACCGCGCCGCGCGCCAGCGCCAGGCCGCCCCAGCTGTTGGCCAGCGCGGTGCCCATGCAGAACAGCGCCCACAGAATGGCGAACATGGCGTAACCGACCTTGGTGCCCAGCACGTCCAGCACGTAGCCCGCCACCGGTTGCATCACGGTGTAGCAGGCGGAATAGGCGGCGACGATATAGGAATACTGTTGGGTGGTGATGTGCAGCGTATCTTCCAGCGTCGGCGCCGCGACGGCGATGGCGTTGCGGGTCAGGTAGCCCAGCACGGTGCCGATGGTCACCAGTCCGATCATGTACCAGCGTAACCCTTTAATTTTACGCATCCGAAATGTCTCCCCGTTTGAAGGTGTGGCCGTCGATGCGGCTGGCGAGACAATAACCTGTCATACAGGTTTAAAAGTTGAGTGATATCACAAAAGGAATTATTCGCCTGAGCGATACTGTGGCCGGTGAAATAGGGCATTTTTGCCGGTAAATTGAGCGAAAAAGGGCGTGGAGAGAGGATGAACGGCAGACGTCGGGAAAAATCTGCTGGACGCTAGTTAAAATTGGTGTGATAACTTTTGTGATTCGAACCCCGTGCCGCACGGCAAGTAAGGAGCCCGAGATGGCGACGTTTTTGAGCGAAGATTTCCTGCTGGACAGCGAATTTGCCCGGCGCTTGTATCACGATTATGCGGCGCCGCAGCCGATTTTCGATTATCACTGCCATTTGCCGCCGCAGCAGATCGCGGAGAATACCCGCTTCAGCAACCTGTACGATATCTGGCTGCGGGGCGATCACTACAAATGGCGGGCGATGCGCACTAACGGCGTGGCGGAGCGGTTATGCACCGGCGATGCGGGCGATCGCGAGAAATTCGACGCCTGGGCCGCCACGGTGCCGCACACCATCGGCAACCCGCTCTATCACTGGACGCATCTGGAGCTGCGTCGGCCGTTCGGCATCACCGGCACGCTGCTGTCGCCGGCCACGGCGGATGAGATCTGGCAGCGCGGTAATGCGCTATTGGCGCAGGATGCGTTTCGCGCGCGCGGCATCATGCGGCAGATGAACGTGAAAATGGTCGGCACCACCGACGATCCGATCGACGATCTGCGCCACCATCGGGCGATCGCCGACGATCGTGGCTTCGATATCAAGGTATTGCCGAGCTGGCGGCCGGACAAGGCTTTCACCATCGATGCGCCCGGCTTCAACGACTATCTGCGGCAGTTGGAGGCGGCGGCGGACACCGCCATCGGCCGCTTCAGCACGCTGTGCGACGCGCTGTACAAGCGCATGGATCACTTCACCGCCCACGGTTGCAAGGTGGCCGATCATGCGCTGGACGTGGTGGTGTTCGGCGAGGCCGATGAAGCGACGTTGGATGCGATCCTGCTGCGCCGCCTGAACGGCGAGCTGCCGACGCCGGAACAGAGCGCCCAGTTCAAAAGCGCGGTGCTGCTGTTCCTGGCCGGCGAATACCGGCGCCGCGGCTGGGTGCAGCAGTATCACATCGGCGCGCTGCGCAATAACAACAGCCGCATGCTGGCCGCCGTCGGGCCGGATATCGGCTTCGACTCGATCAACGATCGGCCGCTGGCGGAACCGCTGTCGCGGCTGCTGGATGCCCAGGCGCGGCAGGGGGGCCTGCCGAAAACCATTCTCTACTGCCTCAACCCGCGCGATAACGAAGTGATCGGCACCATGATCGGCAATTTCCAGGGGGAAGGCACGCCGGGCAAGATGCAGTTCGGCTCCGGCTGGTGGTTCAACGATCAGAAGGACGGCATGCAGCGCCAAATGACGCAGCTGGCGCAGCTCGGGCTGCTGAGCCGCTTCGTCGGCATGCTGACCGACAGTCGCAGCTTCCTGTCGTATACGCGCCATGAATACTTCCGCCGCATCCTTTGCCAGATGATCGGTCGTTGGGTGGCGGACGGCGAAGCGCCGGCGGATATCGCGCTGCTGGGCGAGATGGTGAAAAACATCTGCTTCGACAACGCCAAAGACTATTTCGCCATTGAACTGGCGTAGCCGTTATCCGGGACCGGTTTATGCAAAGTACGATAAAGATTCATGAGCAGGATAACGTGGCGGTGGCGCTGCGCGATCTGGCTGCCGGAGAGTGCGTTGAGCTGGAAGGCGCGGTCATCCAACTGGCGCAGCCGGTGGCGCGCGGGCACAAATTTGCGCTCGGCCCGATCGCCGAGGGCGAAGACATCATCAAATACGGCCAGCCGATCGGCCATGCGCTCGCGGCCATTGCGCCTGGGGAGCACATTCATTCGCAAAACGTCAAAACCAACCTGAGCGATCTGGACAGCTACCGTTACCAGCCGCAGTTCCCGACGTTGCCGCCGCAGGCGGCGGATCGCGAGGTGCAGCTGTACCGCCGGGCCGGCGGCGAAGTGGGGATCCGCAACGAGCTGTGGATCGTGCCGACCGTCGGCTGCGTCAACGGCATCGCCCGTCAGATCCAACAGCGCTTTTTGCAGCAAACGCAGGCGGACGGGATCGACGGCGTTCACCTGTTCAGCCATCCGTTCGGCTGCTCGCAGCTGGGGCAGGATCATGCCAATACTCGCATCATGCTGCAAAATCTGGCGCGCCATCCCAACGCCGGCGCGGTGCTGGTGATCGGGCTGGGTTGCGAGAACAATCAGGTGGATGCCTTTCGCGCCACGTTGGGGATAGAGGACGAGCGGCGGCTGCGCTTTATGGTGTGCCAACAACAGGACGACGAAGTGGAAGTCGGGCTGGCGCTGTTGCACGAGCTGTACCGGGAGATGCGCCACGATCGCCGCGAGCCGGGCCGCCTGAGCGAGCTGAAGTTCGGCCTGGAGTGCGGCGGTTCGGACGGATTGTCGGGTATCACCGCCAACCCGCTGCTGGGGCGGTTCTCCGATTATGCGATCGCCAACGGCGGCACCACGGTGCTGACCGAAGTGCCGGAGATGTTCGGCGCCGAGCGCATTCTGATGAGCCGCTGTCGCGATGGGGAGACCTTCGGCAAAACCGTCGACATGATCAACGATTTCAAACGCTATTTCATTGCCCATCAGCAGCCGATTTATGAGAATCCGTCGCCGGGCAACAAGGCCGGTGGCATCACCACGCTGGAGGAGAAGTCGCTTGGCTGCACCCAAAAGGCGGGGCTAAGCCAGGTGGTGGACGTGTTGAAATACGGCGAGCGGCTGCGCGTGCCGGGGCTGAATCTGCTCAGCGCGCCGGGCAACGATGCGGTGGCGACCAGCGCGCTGGCCGGCGCCGGCTGTCATATGGTGCTGTTCAGCACCGGGCGCGGCACGCCGTACGGCGGCTTTGTGCCGACGGTGAAGCTGGCGACCAACAGCGAGCTGGCGGCGAAGAAACCGCACTGGATCGATTTCGACGCCGGCGGCCTGGTTCACGGCGTGGCGATGGAGACGTTGCTCAGCCGCTTCATCGACCTGATTGTCGAGATCGCCAACGGGCGTCCGGCGCGTAATGAAACCAACGACTTCCGCGAGCTGGCGATATTTAAAAGCGGGGTGACGCTGTAAGGCTGATAAAAAAAGGCGCTCGAGGGAGCGCCTTTTTGATGAGGCAAGGCGGGGTTAACGCACCTTCAGCGGGTCTTCGTTCGCCAGCCGCTGGTCTTCCGCCTGGCAGGCCGCGGCGGTGAACAGCACGTCGGTGGAGGAGTTGAGGGCGGTTTCCGCCGAATCCTGCAGCACGCCGATGATAAAGCCGACCGCCACCACCTGCATCGCCACGTCGTTCGGAATGCCGAACATGTTGCACGCCAGCGGGATCAGCAGCAGCGAGCCGCCGGCCACGCCGGAGGCGCCGCAGGCGCAGAGGGCGGCCACCACGCTCAGCAACAGGGCGGTCGGGACGTCTACCGCGATGCCCAGCGTGTTTACCGCCGCCAGCGTCAGCACGGTGATGGTGATCGCCGCGCCGGCCATGTTGATGGTGGCGCCCAGCGGAATGGAAACCGAGTAGGTGTCCTCATTCAGGTTCAGCTTCTTGCACAGCTCCATGTTTACCGGGATGTTGGCGGCCGAGCTGCGGGTGAAGAAGGCGGTCACGCCGCTCTCGCGCAGGCAGGCGAACACCAGCGGATACGGATTGCGGCGGATCTTCCAGTACACGATCAGCGGGTTGAGCACCAGCGCTACCAGCAGCATACAGCCGAGCAGCACCATCAGCAGCTGGGCGTAGCCCCACAGCACGCCGAAGCCGGTTTCCGCCAGCGTGGAGGCCACCAGGCCGAAGATGCCGAGCGGCGCACAGCGGATCACCGCGCGCACCACCAGCGTGACCGCATGGGACATGTCGTTGATCAGCCCCTTGGTGGTTTCGGAAGCGTGGCGCAGCGCCAGCCCCAGCCCGACGGCCCACGCCAGAATGCCGATGTAGTTGGCGTTAATCAGCGCATGGAACGGGTTGGCCACCACGCTCATCAACAGGCCCTTCATCACGTCCACGATGCCGCCCGGCGGGGTGATGTCGGTTGCGCCGGTGGTCAGCGCCAGCGTGGAAGGGAAGATAAAGCTGACGACGACCGCCACCAGCGCCGCAGCGAAGGTGCCCAGCAGGTAGAGGAACAGGATGGGGCGAATGTTGGTTTTCTGCCCCTGTTTATGGTTGGCGATCGAGGCCATCACCAGTATCAGCACCAGCAGTGGCGCTACCGCCTTCAGCGCGCCGACGAACAGGGTGCCGAGCAGGCCGACGGCCGCCGCGGCCGCCGGCGAAACCAGCGCCACCAGAATGCCGGCCACCAGGCCGGCCATGATTTGTTTGACCAGGCTGCCCTGCGTGATCTTTTGTAGTAGTTTTTGCATAGTGCTTTCTTCCTGATGTTATCTGGCCGCCGCGGCGGGAACGACGCCGGGCAGCTTTATATGATTCTGTAACTAAGTGTGTTTGCCAAATCAGTATTCAGCAATCGAATGAGGTTGGAAAGAGGCGAGGGTGAAATTCTGAGCGCGGATCAACACTTGATAACATACTGGTTACATTTGTGTGATCGCAATAACGTTTGGCGTTTTGGGGGAATTGCCAAACAATCGCGGGGCGGCTAGCGCCCCGGATAACAGATTATGGTTATTTCTTCGCCAGGCGATCGTTGCGGCGATTGACCCAGGCGTTGATCAGCAAGGTGAGCGTCAGGATGCCCGCCACCACGCCGAGCGATATGCCGATCGGGATGTGGAAGAAGTCGATAATCAGCATCTTGATACCGATAAACACCAGGATCACCGACAGGCCGTATTTCAGCATCGAGAAACGTTCCGCCACGTTGGCCAGCAGGAAGTACATGGCGCGCAGACCCATGATGGCGAACAGGTTAGAGGTCAGGACGATGAACGGATCGGTGGTCACGGCGAAGATCGCCGGAATGCTGTCCACCGCGAAAATCACGTCGCTCAGTTCCACCAGGATCAGCACCAGCACCAGCGGGGTGGCGAACAGGATGCCGTTGCGGCGCACGAAGAAACGCTCGCCTTCCAGGCTGTCGGTCATGCGCAAGCGGCTGCGCAGCCATTTCACCAGCGGTTTGTCGCCGATCGCCGAGTCATCTTCCTTCGCCAGCGCCATTTTAATACCGGTGAACAGCAGGAAAGCGCCGAACAGATACAGCAGCCACTGGAACTGGCTGACCAGCCAGCTGCCGGCGAAGATCATGATGGTGCGCAGCACGATTGCGCCCAGCACGCCGTAGATCAGCACCCGCCGTTGCAGGTTGGCCGGCACGGCGAAGTAGCTGAACAGCATCAGCCAGACGAACACATTATCCACCGCCAGCGCTTTTTCGATCAGGTAACCGGTCAGGAAGGCCAGCGCCTGGGTATCGGCGACGGCGCGCCCGGCGGTTTCATTCAGGTAGTACCAGAAACCGAAGTTGAACAGCAGGGAGAGGCTGACCCACACCAGCGACCAACTGGCGGCCTGCTTCATAGTCATGGTGTGCGCGCCTTTACGGCCCTGCAACAGGAGATCGATTGCGAGCATCACGACTATGACGGCGGCGAAGCTGCCCCATAACCACGGTGTGCCAACGGAATTCATCATCAGAGGTATCCTTCAAAAACAAAAACGGCCAACGTCGGAAGACGCCAGCCGCTCTGTGAACGCTGCAAGCAAACCTCGCCTTCCGGCAAGGTCTCACTTACAACGTTGATGAAGGTGGTTACACCTTTGACATCAGGTTGCCCGGTAACCGGATGCTTGCGCATCGTAATGACGATTGACCGGCAATGAAGTTACTCCCCTTTGCAGAGCAGAAAGTAATGCAAAATGTGTCGGCGGTCAACGTGAATCGCGTTAGCCGGCCATCGCTTTTTGCGCACCGAGGCTGACGACGAATCCCTGCAGCAGCAGGCGGCTGAACGGCGTGTCGCTAACCTGTTGTTGTTGCTGGTGGTAGCGGGCTTGCTGCTCGGGATGCAGCTGGCCGAGCCACTGCAGATACTGGCTCATCACCGCGCCGTTGAATTCCGGGTGGAACTGGGTGGTCAGGGCATGATCGCCATAGCGCAGGATCTGGTGCGCGTCCTGCTGCGAACGCGCCAGCGTCTGCGCGCCGGCGGGCGGCGTCAGCACGCTCTGCGAGTGGATCAGGTTGGCTTTGAAGCGCGGCGGCAGCAGGGTGAGCCGCCGATCGTCGGCCGCGGCGGGCAGCAGTTCGATCTCCAGCGTGCCGACTTCCATGCCCTGCGGGTGGTAACCCACTTCGCCGCCGAGCGCGTAGGCCAACAGCTGATGGCCGTAGCAGACGCCGAACAGCGGCAGTTTGATCGCCATCGCCTGACGCAGCCATTCGGCGGCCTCCTCGCTCCACGGCAGCCGTTCGGTCACCATCGCCGGCGAGCCGGTGATGACCACGCCGCAATAGGCGGCCGGCGGCAACGGCCGTTCGCCGGCGGGCAGATGCACGATGTGCGCGCGTTCGGCGTCGATATTGCCCTGTTGCAGGAACATGCCTTCAAAGTTTGCCAATTCCTGACGAATGGCCTGCGGCGCGTCGCCGGTTTGCATCACGAGCAGCGGTTTCATCTCATTCTCCGTCGGCGGGGAAGACGACGCCGGTCTGGCGGCGGATATCGGTCAGCAGGCGGGCGACGATCAGCGAATTCTCCAGCCCCGGATGTTCCACCTGACGCTTCTCAACCAACTCGGCGAAGGCCAGCGCCTCATACAGCATGGTGTTGATGTGCTGCGGCTGGCTCAGATCCTGGCGGTTGCCGCCGCGCGGCGTCAGCGCCACGCCCTGGCACTCGGAGATTTTGTCGATAATCAGCGTGCCTTCTTCTCCCTGGATCTCGCTGGGGATCGCCGAGTCGCTGACCTTGGAATGGGAAAGCGTGACGTCGAAATCGCCGTAGTTCAGGCAGACGGTGCCGTGGGCGTCCACACCGGTATCGAGCAGCGTGGCGCTGGCGAGCACCGACTGCGGCGCGCCGAACAGCGCCACCGCGCTGGCCAGGCAGTAGTAGCCGATGTCCATGATCGAGCCGTTGGAGAACTGCGGATTAAACGTGTTGGGGTTCTCGCCGGCCAGGTAGCGCGGGTAGCGCGAAGAGTATTGGCAATAGTTGATGAAGGCTTTGCGCAGCCGGCCGATTTTCGGCAATGCCTGTTGCAGCGCCAGAAAATTCGGCAGATAGGCGCTTTTGAACGCCTCGAACAGCACCACCTGGTTTTCCCGCGCGCAGGCTACCACCTGTTCCGCTTCGCGCTGGTTGGAGGTCAGCGGTTTTTCGCAGATCACATGCTTTTTATGGCGCAGGAACAGCAGCGATTGCGGGCAGTGCAGGGAGTTGGGGCTGGCGATATACACCGCGTCTATGGCATCGGACTGGGCCATGGCCTCGAGCGAGTCGAAAAACTGCGTGACCTGATAGTTGGCGCCAAACGCCTGCGCCTGTTCCAGGGAGCGTGAATACACGGCGCTCAACTTGAGTTTGCCGCTTTCATGGGCGGCATCGATAAAACGTTCCGTAATCCAGTTGGTGCCGACAACGGCAAAGCGAATCATAGCGAGCTCCGGTCCAGCCTAAAACCGCAGATTATCACGCCCTCACTCGCTATGCATACAGCTCGCCGAACAGCGAAAGGTGCGTCAGATACAGCCGGGTATCGAACTCCAGCTGGTGGTAATCCGGCTCCATATGGCAGCACAGGCTGTAGAACGCCTTGTTATGATCTTTCTCTTTCAGATGCGCCAGCTCATGCACCACGATCATGCGCAGGAACGGCTCGGGCGCGACCTTGAACACCGTCGCCACGCGGATTTCCGCCTTGGCCTTCAGCTTGCCGCCCTGCACGCGCGAGATGGCGGTGTGCAGGCCCAGCGCATGTTTCATGACGTGGATCTTGCTGTCGTAGGCCACCTTGCTCAGCGGCTGGGCGTTGCGCAGATACTGGTTTTTCAGATCGACGGTAAACTGATACAGCGACTTGTCGGTGGTGCAGTCGTGCACCTGCGGATAGCGCTGCAGCAGCACGTCACCCAGCCGGTTTTGATGGATCAGTTGTTGCACCTGGCTTTGCAGATGCGCCGGGTAGCCTTGCAGGTAGGTCAATTCAGACATTCTTGTTCCGTATCAACGGCCATTCAGCCGGTCATTCTATGCTGTTTTTTCGCTCAAATCCTGACATACGCAATTTATCCGAAAAAACATTTTACTGACGGGCGTTTTTAGGGGATAAACAGCCCAAATTTTATCAGTCAGGAGGGGCAATGAGCCAACTCGATCTGGGAACACAGCAACTTGAGCTGGAGCGTTATCCCCAACAGGAAGAATCCACCCAACTGCAGGCGTGGGAAGCGGCGGACGAATATCTGCTGCAACAGCTTGAAAACGTAGATATCGGCGGCCGCCCGGTGCTGATTTTCAACGATAACTTCGGCACCCTGGCCTGTGCGTTGCACGCGCATCGCCCTTACAGCGTCAGCGATTCGTACATGAGCCAGCTGGCGACGCGCCACAACCTCAAGCTCAACGGTCTGGATCCCGAGCAGGTCACGCTGCTGGACAGCCTGGCCGAGCTGCCGGCGGCGCCGGCGGTGGTGCTGATTCGCGTGCCGAAAGCGCTGGCGCTGCTGGAACAGCAGCTGCGCGCGCTGCGCCACGTCGTGACCGAAGACACGCTGATCGTTGCCGGCGCCAAAGCGCGCGACGTGCACACCTCGACGATGCAGCTGTTTGAAAAAGTGCTGGGCCCAACGCGCACCAGCCTGGCGTGGAAGAAGGCGCGCCTGATCTTCTGCCAGGCGGCGGACATCGTTCCGCCGGCGGCAGCGGAAACCACCAACTGGACGCTGGACGGCACCGATTGGCTGATCCACAACCACGCCAACGTCTTCTCGCGCGGCAGCCTGGATATCGGCGCGCGCCTATTTATGGAGCATCTGCCGCGCGGCCTGAACGGCCATATCGTCGATCTGGGCTGCGGCAACGGCGTGATTGGTTTGACGGCGCTGGCGCAAAACCCGGAAGCGCAGGTGACCTTTGTCGATGAGTCTTACATGGCGGTGGCCTCCAGCGAGCTGAACGTGGAGCACAACCTGCCGCAAGAGCTGGATCGCTGTCAGTTTGAGGTGAACAACGCGCTGGCGGGCATCGAGCGCGAAAGCGTGCAGGCGGTGCTGTGCAACCCGCCGTTCCACCAGCAACACGCCATTACCGATCACACCGCCTGGCAGATGTTCTGCGACGCCAAGCGCTGCCTGCAGGTGGGCGGCGAATTGCGCATCGTCGGCAACCGTCACCTCGACTACCATCAGAAACTCAAGCGCCTGTTCGGCAACTGCACGCTGGTGGCCTCGAACAAGAAGTTCGTGATCCTTCGAGCGGTGAAATCCGGCGCGCGTCGCTGAGCGTGAATAACAAGGGGCGCCGGGCGCCCCTCAGTCTGTAGACAAAGGAGGAAAAAGCGTGGTTTTTCCCTCTTTGTGGTTATCAGCCGAAAATCAATAAATTGATTTTCCTTGTTTTCTTTTCGCTGCTCTCTGCCAACCCTGCATGGGGATGCGGTTTGTCATCAATATCAGGGGCGCCGGGCGCCCCTTTTTTACAGCGCCATCGCCAGCCGCGTGCCCTGATCGATCGCGCGGCGGGCGTCCAGCTCGGCGGCCACGTCGGCGCCGCCGATCAGATGCACGGTTTTCCCCATCGCCAGCAGCGGCTGCTGCAATTCGCGGCGCGGTTCCTGCCCGGCGCAAATGACCACCGTGTCCACCGGCAGGCAGCTGTCTTGCTCGGCGCGGGTGATGTGCAGCCCTTCGTCGTCGATCAGCCGATAGCTGACGCTGTTGAGCATCTTCACGCCGCGCATCGCCAGGCTGGCGCGGTGGATCCAACCGGTGGTTTTCCCCAGGCCTTCGCCCACTTTGCTGGTTTTGCGTTGCAACAGGTAGATCTGCCGGGCGGCGCGCGGCGCCTGCGGCCCTTGCTCCGCCAGCCCGCCGCGCTGCTCAAGGCGCCCGTCGATGCCCCATTCGCGATTGAATTCCGCCTGATCCAGGCTGCTGGACACGCCGTGCTGGCTGAGGTACTCGGCGGTATCGAAGCCGATGCCGCCGGCGCCGACGATCGCCACCCGCTGGCCGACCGGTTTTTTATCGCGCAGCACGTCCAGATAGCTCAGTACCTTGGCGTGCCCGATGCCGGGAATATCAGGGGTGCGCGGCACGATGCCGCAGGCGAGGATCACCTCATCGAATTCGCTTAAATCCGCCGCTTCGACCTTGACGCCCAGCCTGACCGTCACTTCACGCAGCGCCAGCTGGCGGCGGAAGTAACGCAGGGTTTCATGGAATTCTTCCTTGCCGGGGATCTGCTTGGCGATGTTGAACTGGCCGCCGATCTGCTCGGCGGCGTCGAACAGCGTCACCCGATGGCCGCGGCTGGCGGCGGTGGTGGCAAACGCCAGCCCGGCGGGGCCGGCGCCGACCACCGCCAGTTTTTTCGGTTTTTCCGCCATCGTCAGCGGCATTTCGGTTTCACGGCAGGCGCGCGGGTTGACCAGACAGGAAGTCAGCTTGCCTTCAAAGATCTGGTCGAGACAGGCCTGGTTGCAACCGATGCAGGTATTGATCTCGTCGGCGCGCCCCTCGGCGGCTTTCTGCACAAAGGCGGCGTCGGCGAGGAACGGGCGCGCCATCGACACCATATCGGCGCAGCCGTCCGCCAGCACCTGCTCGGCCACCGCCGGATCGTTGATGCGGTTGGTGGTGATCAGCGGGATGCTGACCTTGCCCATCAGCTTGCGGGTCACCCAGCTGAATCCGGCGCGCGGCACCATGGTGGCGATGGTCGGAATACGTGCTTCGTGCCAGCCGATGCCGGTATTGATGATCGTGGCACCCGCCTGTTCGATCGCCAGCGCCAGCTGCTCGATCTCCTCCCAACTGGAGCCGTCTTCCACCAGATCAAGCATCGACAGCCGGTAGATCAGAATGAATTCCGGGCCCACGGCCTGGCGTACCGCCCTGACGGTCTCGACGGCGAACCGCATGCGGTTGGTGAAGCTGCCGCCCCATTGGTCGTCGCGCTGGTTGGTGCGCGTCGTCAAGAATTGGTTGATCAGGTAGCCTTCGGAACCCATCACTTCAACGCCGTCGTAGCCGGCCTGCTGCGCCAGCGCCGCGCAGCGGGCGAAGTCGGCGATGGTCTGCGCGATCTCCGCTTCACTCAGGGCGCTCGGCGTAAACGGGTTGATTGGCGCCTGCAGCGCGGAAGGGGCCACCAGCTTGGGTTGATAGCTGTAGCGGCCGGTGTGCAGGATCTGCAGCGCAATTTTTCCGCCCGCCCGGTGGACGGCCTCGGTTACCGGGCGGTGGTGAGGCAATTGCGCTTCGCTGTTGAGGATCGAACCGCCGCGAAACACCACGCCCTGTTCGTTCGGGGCAATGCCGCCGGTGACGATCAGCGCCACGCCGGCGGCGGCGCGCTCGGCATAGAACGCGGCCAGGCGCTGCGGGCCGTCGGGCAACTCTTCCAGGCCGGTATGCATCGATCCCATCAGCACCCGGTTTTTCAGGGTGGTGAAGCCGAGATCCAGCGGCGCCAGCAGGTGAGGGTAATTGCTCATTGCACTCTCCATCGTTCATCCCCCGCCTCTTTCAACCTGCAGCGTTGTTGCCTGCGTTCGCTCGCCCCAGTCACTTACTTGAGTAAGCTCCTGGGAACGCCCGAACTTGCCGCCTAGCTGCAGGTTGAAAGCGATTGGGGATGAGCATCTGTTATTATTATGTGAACACAAGTGGTCGGATGAGATAAATCTAGCCGTTGTCGCGCCGCTTGGGAATCTGCGTTGCGCCGAATGTGATAGATGTCATGAATCTCAGACTCTGTTTGCATAACGAACAAAAGATCGGTTAGCCTTTACGCGTTGCAAATTCCTTCTCTCTGCGGAGCCATTACCGAAAATGAACACCCACACCTGTTGATATCGTGTCCCACGCTGTGCGCTCTCGCGCCCTGTGGGGATGTTTTGATCTCATTCAGGAGTGCTTATGGCTCATTTAGCGCAGTCCCCTTATTTCGTTTTACATCAACTGACCTGCCAATTTGCTGACGGCGAAACGCTGTTCGGCCCGCTGGATCTTGCTTTCGACCGGCAGCGCTGCGGCCTGGTGGGGCGCAACGGCGTCGGCAAAACCCAGCTGCTGCGCCTGATCGCCGGGCTGGATCAACCGGGCAACGGGCACATCGAATCTCATGCCGCAGTAGCTTACGTTGCACAGCAACCGGAGATCGCGCCGCACACCACGCTGGCCCAGCTGTTGGGCTATGGTGAGGCGTTCGCCGCGCTGGCGCGTCTCGAGCAGGGGCGGCCGCTGGCGGACGATATCGATCGTCTGGAAGGGCGCTGGGATCTACACGATCGCCTGCAAAACGCCTTCGCCGCCGCCGGGCTGCCGGCCTTCGATCCGTTGCGATCCGCCAGTTCGCTGAGCGGCGGCGAGCGGATGCGCGCGGCCCTGTGCGGTGCCTTGCTGGGCGAGGCGGATTTTCTGCTGCTGGATGAACCGACCAACCACCTCGACAGCGCCGGGCGCGCCTGGCTGTATCAACAGCTGGATCAGTGGCGAGGCGGGTTGCTGATCGCCAGCCATGACCGGCAGCTGCTGGCGCGCATGGAGCGCATCGTCGAACTGACGCCCGGCGCACTGCGCAGCTACGGCGGCAACTATGATGACTACCGGCGCCAGCGCGATACGGAGCAGCAGGCGGCGCGCGCCGATCTGGAACATGCGCGCGAGGAGCGCCGCCGCACCCGCGCCCGCCAACAGAAAGAGCACGACATGAGCCAGCGGCGCTCGGCGCAAACGCTGCGCGTCGTCGATACGCTGAATATCGCCTCTTTCGAACGGGTGGCCTACAAGTCGGCGGCGAAGGAGAGCCTCGGCACGCTGCGCAAACAGCATCAGGATCGGCGCGACAGCCTCGATGCGGCAGTGCGCGAAGCCTATCAGCGGGTAGAAGAGGAACAGCCGGTGTTGCTGGCGCTGCCCGGCAGTGAAGTGAACGCAAACAAGCAGGTGCTGGTGCTCGAGCGGCTGCAGCTGCCGTTCGTCAGCGCGCCGCCGCTGGATTTGCGGATCGACGGTCCGATGCGCGTGGCGTTGACCGGCCCCAATGGCTGCGGCAAATCCACCTTGCTGAAGACCGTTCTCGGTCAGTTGGCGGCGCTTTCCGGCCATTGTCATTGCCCGCTGTCGACGGCCTACCTCGATCAAACCCTGTCGCAGCTCGATCCGGGCCTGTCAGTAATGGAACATCTGGGGATGCAGGATTCGCCGTTGGCGGAAGGGGCGTTGCGCACCCGGCTGGCGCAGCTGCAGCTTGGCGCGGATCGCATCGCGTTGCCGCTGGGCTCGCTGAGCGGCGGAGAACGGCTGAAGGCGGCGCTGGCCTGTGCGCTCTGGCGGCGACAACCGGCGCAGCTGCTGTTGCTCGACGAGCCGACCAACCACCTGGATCTGGCGTCGTCGCTGGCGATCGAAACCGCGCTGGCGGATTTCCCCGGCGCGATGCTGGTGGTGTCGCACGACGAAGACTTCCTGCAGGCGTTGCGGCCCACGCACCGCCTGCACCGACAGGCGAACGGCTGGCGGTTTCAGGCCTGGTGAGGCAGGCGGGCGGCGCGCTGACTTAGTGCGGGGCGTTGATGCACGCCAGCAGTTGGGTGAAGGCGGCGGCCATTTGCTCTTCCGGCACGCAGGCAAAGCCCATCAGCAGGCCGCGCCGGCGGTTGGGCAGCATGTAGTAGCGCGACAGCGGCCTCACCAGCACCCCTTGCGCGCCGGCGGCGGCGGCGATCGCCACGTCGTCGGCCTCGTCCGGCAGGTTGAGGATCAGGTGCAATCCGGCGTTGCTGTTGAACTCGCTGAGCGCCTGTTTGCCGAGGTGCTGTTCGATCAATCCGGTCAGGAAGGCGCGCCGCCGGGCGTACAGCAGCCGCATGCGACGGATATGCGCCGTGTAGTGCCCCGCCTGAATAAACTCCGCCAGCGCGCTCTGGATCAGCAGGTGCCCGCCGCGGTACAGCTCGGCGTGGGCGGTTTTCAGCGCCTGAACCAGCGGCGGCGGCAACACCACATAGCCGAGACGCAGCGCCGGGTAGAGCGTTTTGCTGAAGGTGCCGATGTAGATCACCGGCGCATCGGCTTCCAGCCCCTGCAGCGCCGGGATCGGTTGGCCGGAAAAGCGGAATTCGCTGTCGTAATCGTCCTCGACGATCCAGCCGCCGGCGTTCCGCGCCAGCGCCAGCAGCCGTTGGCGGCGCGCCAGGCTCATCACCGAGCCGAGCGGATATTGGTGCGACGGGGTGACGAAAATCAGGCGGGGCGGCGTCGTTGGCTGCTCCGGCGGCACCAGCCCGGCCTCGTCCACCGTCAGCGGGCAGATGTTCAGCGCATTGATGCGCAGGATATTGCGGATCCCCCAATAGCCCGGCTCTTCGATCCAGGCGTCATCCCCCGGATTGCACAACATGCGCGTCACCAGATCGATCGCCTGATGGATGCCTTCAGTGATCAGGATCTGTTCCGGCGAGCAGCGCACCGAGCGCGCCACCCGTAAATACTCCACCAACGCATGCTGCAGCTCCGGGCTGCCGCCCTGATTGCTGTAGGTCAGCCGCTGCGGCGTCGGGCGGCGGCTGAGGCGCGCCTGGATCTTGCTGAACAGCTGATGAGGAAAGGCGTTGACGTCGGGGACGCCGGGAATGAACGCCCCCCACTGTTTGGGGCTGGCGCTGGCGTGGTGCAGCAGCGTGGCGCCGCGCTCCGACAGTTCGACGCGCCGCGGTTGCCCGCTGCCGTCCGCCGGAGCGCCGCCGGTGGACAGGCAGCTGTCCGGCACCGTGTCGGCGACGAAGGTGCCGCTGCCGGCGCGCGCCGACACGTAGCCCTCCGCCAGCAGTTGTTCATAAACGGTTAACACGGTGTTGCGTGACAGGCTGAGCTCCTGCGCCAGATCGCGCGAGGCGGGCAGGCGGCTGGAGGGCGGCAGGCTGCCATCGAGAATGCTGGTGCGGATCGCGTTGTAAAGCCGCTTGTGCAGCTTGTCATCGGGCTGTTCGCCGAGGCGCTGTAGCAACAGATCACCACTCAATGAGCGCAATTGGATCCCTCAATTATTCGTAACTGGCACTCGATTATAGGGCCACATCCTGTGTAAATAAACGTCATTGTTTCACGAATGTGAACGAAACGTGTAACTGGCACCGACCGGAGAGAACAGCATGAAAAACGCAGAATTGAACCAACGCCGTCAGGACGCCACCCCGCGCGGAGTGGGCGTGATGTGTGGTTTTTACGCCGAGCGCGCAGAGAACGCTACGCTGTGGGATGTGGAAGGCAAGGAAGTGATCGACTTCGCCTCGGGGATCGCCGTGCTGAACACCGGCCATCGCCACCCGAAAGTGATCGCCGCAATTGAAAAGCAGCTGCAGGCCTTCACCCACACCGCCTATCAGATCGTTCCTTACGAAAGCTATGTCTCGTTGGCGGAGCGCATCAACCAACGCGCGCCGATCGCCGGTCCGTGTAAAACCGCTTTCTTCACCACCGGCGCGGAAGCGGTGGAAAACGCGGTGAAGATTGCCCGCGCTTACACCGGCCGTCCGGGCTTGATCACCTTCGGCGGCGGCTTCCACGGCCGCACCTATATGACCATGGCGTTGACCGGCAAAGTGGCGCCTTACAAACTGGGCTTTGGCCCATTCCCCGGCTCGGTGTTCCACGGCCAGTACCCGAACGCGCTGTACGGCGTGACCACCGAAGACGCGATGAACAGCCTGGATCGCCTGTTTAAAGCGGATATCGATCCCAAGCAGGTGGCGGCCATTGTGCTGGAGCCGGTGCAGGGCGAGGGCGGTTTCAACGTGGCGCCGGCCGATTTCATGCAGGCGCTGCGCGCGCTGTGCGACCAGCACGGCATCCTGCTGATCGCCGACGAAGTGCAGACCGGCTTCGCCCGTACCGGCAAGCTGTTCGCCATGGAGCACTACAGCGTTAAGCCCGATTTGATCACCATGGCGAAAAGCCTGGCGGGCGGCATGCCGCTGTCGGCGGTGGCGGGCCGCGCCGAGGTGATGGACGCGCCGGCGCCGGGCGGGCTGGGCGGCACCTATGCCGGTAACCCGCTGGCGGTGGCCGCCGCGCACGCGGTGCTGGACGTGATCGAAGAAGAGCAGCTGTGCCAGCGCGCCGAGCGCTTGGGGCAGCACCTGGTGGAAGTGTTGCAGCAGGCGCGCAAAACCAGCCCGGCGATCGCCGATGTGCGCGCGCAGGGATCGATGGTGGCGGTGGAGTTCAACGATCCGGCTACCGGCAAGCCTTCGGCGGAGATCACCCGTCAGGTGCAGCAGAAGGCGATGGAGGAAGGGCTGCTGCTGCTGAGCTGCGGTGTGAACGGCAACGTGATCCGCTTCCTCTACCCGCTGACCATTCCGGACGATCAGTTCACCAAGGCGATGGGCATCCTGTCCCGCGCGCTGGCCCACTAAGGAGCGAACGGCATGAAATTGAACAATCCCGAGCTGTTGCGCAGCCAGTGTCTGATCAACGGCGAATGGTGCGATGCCCTGAGCGGCAAGCGCGAAGCGGTGATCAACCCGGCCACCGGCGCCGAGCTGGCCAGCATTCCGCTGGTCAGCGAAGAGGAAACCCAGCAGGCGATCGCGGCGGCGCAGCGGGCGCAAAACGACTGGAAACAGCTGACCGCCAAGCAGCGTTCCGCGCTGCTGTTGGCCTGGGCCGACAAGGTGCTGGCCGCGCAGGAAGATCTGGCGCAGCTGATGACCGCCGAGCAGGGCAAATCGCTGGCGGAAGCGCGCGGCGAAGTGGCCTACGCCGCGTCGTTCATCACCTGGTTCGCCGAAGAGGCCAAGCGGGTGGACGGCGCGGTATTGCAGGCGCCGCAGGCTTCGCAGCGCCTGGTGGTGGTGAAGCAGCCGATCGGCGTGTGCGCGGCCATCACCCCGTGGAATTTCCCGGCGGCGATGATCACCCGCAAGGTGGCGCCGGCGCTGGCGGCCGGTTGCGCCATCATCGTCAAACCGGCCGAGCAAACGCCGCTGACCGCGCTGGCGCTGGCCAAGCTGGCGCAGGACGCCGGCATTCCCGCCGGCGTCCTGCAAGTGGTGACTGGCGAAGCGGCGCAGGTGGGCAAGGTGCTGTGCGACAGCCCGGTGGTGCGCAAGCTGAGCTTTACCGGCTCGACCGAGGTCGGCCGCATCCTGATGGCGCAGTGCGCGCCGAGCATCAAGAAACTGTCGCTGGAGCTGGGCGGTAACGCGCCGGTCATCGTGTTCGACGACGCCAATCTGGACGCGGCGGTGGCGGGCATCATGGCCTCCAAGTTCCGCAACAGCGGCCAGACCTGCGTGTGCGCCAACCGCATCTACGTGCAGGACGGCATCTACGAGCGGCTGGCGGAGAAACTGGTGGCGGCGGTCGAGCAGTTGAACGTCGGCGACGGCAGCCAGGAAGGCACCACCCAGGGGCCGCTGATCGACAGCGATGCGGTAGCGAAGGTGCAGAGCCATATCGACGACGCGCTGATCAAAGGGGCGCAGATCGCCACCGGCGGCCAGCCGCACGCGCTGGGCGGCACCTTCTTCCAGCCGACGGTGGTGACCGGCGTAACGCAGAAGATGCGCTTCGCCAAAGAAGAGACCTTCGGGCCGGTGGCGCCGCTGTTCCGCTTCCATGACGAGGCGGAAGCCATCGCCATGGCCAACGACACCGAATTCGGCCTGGCCGCCTACCTGTTCACGCAGAACGCCGCGCGCCAGTGGCGCGTGCCGGAAGCGCTGGAGTACGGCATGGTCGGCATCAACACCGGGCTGATTTCCAACGAAGTGGCGCCGTTCGGCGGCGTGAAACAGTCAGGGCTCGGGCGTGAAGGATCGCGCTACGGGATAGAAGAATATCTGGAGCTGAAATACCTGTGTATCGATGTGAGCCGTTGAGCGTCAGGACGTTAACCCATCCCGGCGGCCAGCGTCGCCGGGCGATAAAGGATGATGCATGTCTGATAATATCTCTGTTTCTCCGGCGCTTGCCGCCGGGGTGCGAGCACCTGCACCCGCCAAATCGTTAAGTTTCCTCGAAGGGGTGGCGATGATCGTCGGCACCAACATCGGCGCCGGGGTGCTCTCCATCGCCTATGCCTCCAGCAAGGCCGGCTTTCTGCCGCTGCTGTTTTGGCTGGTGCTGGTGGGGAGCCTGACCACCATCACCATGCTGTACGTTGCCGAATCTACGTTGCGCACCCGCGCGCATCTGCAGCTGAGCGGACTGGCGAAGCGCTACGTCGGCGGCCTGGGCGCCTGGCTGATGTTCGCTTCGGTGTGCGTCAACAGCGTCGGGGCGCTTACCGCCTACATGACCGGCAGCGGTAAGCTGCTGCAATCGCTGTTTGGCATCTCGCCGGCGCTGGGCAGCCTGCTGTTCTTCGTGCCCGCCGCCGGCGTGCTGTACCTCGGTTTGAAAGCGATCGGCCGCGGCGAGAAGTTCATCAGCATCGGCATGGTGGTGATGTTGACCGCGCTGGTGGCGGCGACGCTGCTGAAAGACACCACCCAGATGCGCAACCTGCTGGACGGCGACTGGCGCTATATGGTGCCGGTGTTCAACGTGGTGGTGTTCTGCTTCTCGGCGCAGTACATCGTGCCGGAGATGGCGCGCGGCTTCGCCGACAAGCCGGAACAACTGCCGAAGGCGATCATCGTCGGCATGGTCGTGACCTTCATTTTGCTGGCGGCGGTGCCGATGTCGGTGATTGCGCTCAGTGGGCTGGATGACATCTCCGATGTGGCCACCATTTCCTGGGGCCAGGCGCTGGGGCAGTGGGCGTTCTTCTCCGCCAACATCTTCGCGCTGTGCGCGATGCTGACCTCGTACTGGGGGTTGGGCGGCAGTTTTCTGACCAATATTTTCGACAAGTTTAGGCTGGGCAACGACGAGCTGCCGCTGCGCCGTTTCGGCGTGCTGCTGCTGGTGGTGGTGCCGCCGTTCGCGCTGGCTTACAGCGGGCTGGTGTCGTTCGTCAACGCGCTCTACTTCGCCGGGGTGTTCAGCGGGGTGATCCTGTCGATCATGCCGATGCTGATCTTGCGCGGCGCGCGCAAACACGGTGACCAGACCCCGCGCTGGCAGTGCAACTGGATCACGCACCCGCTGCTGCAGGTCAGCATTGTGTTGCTGTACCTGGCCAGCGCGGTGTACGCCATCGCTTCATTGTTAGGCTATCTGCCCTCTGGATGGTGATTTGCCTTCCCTCAAGCAGTGATGTTGTTTCTCGGCATTGAGAACGGCGGCGTCGTGGCCGCCGATTTTTTTCTCAGGCGCGCCGTTTTTCCGACAACGCCAGCCAGGCCTGCACCGACGGGCGCTGCCACTGCTTGTGCGCATAGTGGCGCACGCGCTCCGGCACCGGATCGCCGTGCATCACCAGCCGGTTGAGCATCAGCGCCAGATCGGTGTCGGCGATGCACCACTCCCTGAACAGATTATCCTGCCCGTGGCTCAGCAGTTTTTCCACGGCAGCGATCAGCTTGCGCGTGGCCTCCTGCGCGGCTTCGGACAGCGGCGGGAACTTGCCGTTGTTGAACACCACTTCGGTCGAACGCTCGGCGCGGATCGGCAGCAGATCGCTGCGCAGCCAGGCCTGGATCTCGCGCGCCTTGGCGCGCAGCTTCACGTCGCGCGGATACACGGCGTGGGCCGGGTGGATGTCTTCCAGGTATTCGGCGATCGCCGAAGACTCCGACAGCTGGAACTCGCCGATCGCCAGCGTCGGCACCCGGCGGGTGAGCGACAGCGCCGCGTAGGCCGCCTCTTTGTTCTCTTCTTTCGCCAGATCCACCGGCTTCACGGTGAACGGAATGCCTTTTTCCGTCAGCACGACAAAGGCGGACATGGCGTACGGGCTGAAAAATTCACTGTCGGTATAAAGCTCGGTGATCGGTTGAGACATCGGCGTTTCCTCGGGGTTAAGGGGGGAACATTCATCATTGTTGAGGGGAGGCTAAAAATCAATCTGTTAGCCTAAAAGTTCTTGGACGGCGCGGTTTACGGCGCCGTGAGTTCCTTCAGGATGATGTGATATATTTGTTGCCAACACGTGAATTGAGCCGTATTGGGTAACATGAAGACGCAGTGGATAGAACGGGTGAAAGTGGGATGCGCGCGCCTGTGGCCGCACCCGCTGGCGGTGGGCAAACGAGAGATGCTGATTTCCAGCGTCGGCGCCGGTTTGGGGCTGATGCTCGCCGGCTGGATCAGCCACTTTATTTTGGGCGAGGTGAACCTGTGGTTTATCGCGCCGATGGGCGCTTCGGCGGTGCTGCTGTTCGGCGTGCCCAACAGCCCGTTGGCGCAGCCTTGGTCGATCGTCGGCGGCAATGCGCTGGCGGCGACGGTGGGCGTCAGCGCCGGTCTGCTGATCCCCGATCCCGGCCTGGCCTGCGGCGCGGCGGCGGCGGTGGCCATCGGCCTGATGTTCAAGCTGCGCTGCCTGCATCCACCCGGCGGCGCGGTGGCGCTGACCGCTATCCTCGGCGGCCCCGGCATTCACCAGATGGGCTACCACTTTGTGCTGTACCCGGTGCTGCTGAACTCGGTGCTGCTGGCGGCGCTGGCCATTCTGTTCAATAACCTGGCCGGGCGGCGCTACCCGCACGCGCTGGCGCCGGCGGAGGCCAAACCGGCCAATCTGCCGATCGATGCCGTTTCCATCACCCGCGCCGATCTGCACGAGGCGCTGATGGAGGGAGATCTGTTCGATATCGACGAGGACGATCTGCAGGAGATCCTGCTGCGCGCCGAGCAGCTGGCGCATCAGCGGCAAAGCAAGATTGCCTGATCAGCCCAGCGTTTTGCGGTAAAACACCACCCGTTCCGTTTCGGCAAAGCCCAGCGCTGCATGCAGGCGTTGGGAGTCCAGGTTGGCGATGTCGGTATCCGACGCCAGCTCGCTGCACCCCTGTTGCTTCGCCCACTCCTGCACCTGCGCGATCAGGTGCGCGGCCCAGCCCTGGCGACGGGCGCATTCGACGGTGTAAATCCCTTCCAAAAACGCCACCGGCGACGATTCGCAGCCGTTGACGTAATCGTGGCGCAGCGCGACCTCGGCAAAGCCAACGAAAGCGCCGTCCAGCCCCCGCGCCATAAACGCGGTGTGATGCGGCGAAGCCAATATTTCGCGCATCTCCGCGCGGTGCTCTTCCAACGGACAAGTGGGCCACAGCGCTGAGCGCAGCGCCAGCCAGGCGTCGAGGTTGTCGTGGTCGCAGTTGACGATCATGCAGGGGCCTTATCTGATGGCAGAGAAGTGATGGGGAATAATATCACGTTGCATCGTCAGTGAGCGGCCGGACATGCCGGGCATGCGTGATTGGCGCATCCTGGATTTATCGCCACAGATGGCGACCGCACCGTCAACGTCATCGAAAGACGGGGATCGTGCCTGAAGCCGTCCGTCGCTCGCCGGCCTCTTCAAGTCTGCGCCCCAGTTCGGCGATGCGGCGTTCACCGGCTTCCAACGCGGGTGCTGAGGTATGTACCGAATAGGCGCCGAGGTGCAGCGGGTGCGGGTGAGGCACGGCTGAGCCGAGAACGAATACGGCATCTTCATTGCCGGATGCTTCAAGTGCAATGGGCATTTCCCCCGGTTCGAAGACCACCATTTCGCCCGCGTCGACAGGAGCGCCGGCGCTGAGACGGCCTTTGGCCAGTGCGATCCAGCCGACAGAATGATGCGCTGGCGGCCGATAAGTCCAGCGTTCGCCCGGTTTGAGTGTGACGAGCAAGTAATTGATGCCTTCCTGCGCGGGCACCGGGCTTTGCACGCCTTCATGGTTGCCAATGATGACATGCGCCGGCCCGATTTGGCGCATGTTCCGGGCTTCGATATAACGGCTTTCCTGTTCACCGTTTTCCAGTTCGGCGGGCAAGGCCAGCCAGAGCTGGAATCCCTGGATGCGCGGCGTATCCGTGGCGGACAATTCTTTGCCGTGCCACATGCCGCCGCCCGCCCGCGCCCACTCCACCGCGCCATAGCCGAGCGTCCCGACAGCGCCGCTGGCGGGATCTTCGTAATGAAAAGCGCCTTCGAGCGGTACGGTCACGGTGGCTATGCCTGAATGCGGATGCAGCGGCATGTTGGCCAGCATTGCCATGGTGCGCTGATCCGCATCGAACAGATCGAGGAATACGAAGGGTTTAAGCACCTGACCCAGGTCGGAAGGGCTCATCAGCCGGGTGATCGGGCCGTGGCCTTGGCCTCGGGTGCGTTGTGTAATACGCCGCGGGTTGGGCGCGAGTGGCGAGGTTAACGTGGTGTTCATGATTGAATCTCCAGTTTACAAATCCGGTGCGAACGAATTCCGGGGAACGCGGCACAGCCATAGGATTGAGCGGTATTGCATCGCCGGTGGCCAGCCCAAAAAAGGGACTGGCCGCGAGCCTGCTATCGCTGTGCCGAACAGGCTCGATTAAGCGGTCAGGCCGTCAATCTGAGCCGCCGCCGCATCGATGGCGACAGTGCGGTTTTCCGGGCTGAGTGCCAGTCCCTCTGCTCGAATGAAGGTGATGTCCGTAATGCCAAGGAAGCCGAAGAAACTGCGCAGATAGGTTTCCTGATGGTCCAGGAAGGCCAGTGGCGTGCCTTCGCCGTACAGGCCACCGCGGGTGGAAGCAACGATAACGCGTTTCCCCTTGGCGAGGCCTTCAGCGCCGTTTTCCGTATAGCGGAAAGTTCTGCCTGGCACTGCAAGTCGGTCAAGCCAGGCGCGCAGCTGAGTGGGCAACGTAAAGTTATACATAGGCGCACCGACGATAATGACATCGGCGGCAAGGAAGTCGTCGACGAGTTTGGCGTTGCGGGCAACGGCCTGTTTGACGTGCTCGTCTTGCGGCTCCACGCCCTGCAGAGCCAAAAATTCGGCGCTGGAAAGGTGGTTAATCGGGTCGGCGGCGAGATCGGTGTGGATGATCCTGGCGTCCGGCTCGGCAACAGAAAGGTGTTTGACGATCGCCGCCGTGAGCTGGCGGCTTACCGACCGCTCGTTGAGAATGCTGGAATCGATATGAAGCAGTGTCATGGTGAAATCCTTAGGTATAAAATGGTAACCAGGGATAACAATATAACCATGCCCTAAAATGGCAGACAATAAGGCACATTAGGAGAACCCGGTATCATGAATGTGACTGATCAACCTCGAGATTTAAGACATGCCGACTGCCAAAAGATCAGCCAGGTATTGGCGCGCGTTGGTGAGAAGTGGAGTGTCCTGATCATTATGCTCTTGGCGAACGGGCCACGCCGATTCACTGAAATAAAGCGTACAATCAATGGAATATCTCAGCGGATGCTGACGCTGTGCCTGCGCAATATGGAACGAGATGGGTTAGTCAAGCGGACAGTTATTGCCGTCATGCCGCCGCACGTCGAATATGAATTGACGCCGCTCGGTTGCTCATTGACCGTACCCGTCATCGCGCTGGGAACCTGGGCGAATGAACATATTGCCGATATTGATGCGGCGAGAACTGCATTCGACGCGCAAAATAGCGAGGCCGGTGAGGATGTTAATTCACGCTAGAGGCGGCAGGGGGGCGAATGAAATTTGCGTTCTGTTGCAAAAGAGGCGAACGCCTGGTTGCGCCGCAGAAAAAACTAAAGGGGCTACGCTGTTAACGTAACCCCTTGATAATTTGGTGGCCCCTGTTGGGTTTGAACCAACGACCAAGCGATTATGAGTCGCCTGCTCTAACCACTGAGCTAAGGGGCCAAGCCGCGAGATTATAGGGAATCCTTAAGCATCGGTCTACTGTTACCCGCCCGTATGTTGCTTTTCTGCGCAGTTCTAGCCTGTTGTAATTGCTGACGGATTTTGCGATAACCGCAGTAAATCCCTGCAATGGACTCACGACACTCATGGAACTTCTGGCGCCCAATCTGCGGGTGGTGTTTTGCGGCATCAACCCCGGCCTCTCTTCCGCCCATCAGGGCTATCCTTTTGCCAACGGCAGCAACCGCTTCTGGAAGGTGATCCATCAGGCCGGCTTTACCGAGAGCCAGCTGGCGCCGGAGCAGTGGCAGCAGCTGAAGGACAACGGCTGCGGCATTACCGCGCTGGTGGCGCGCCCGACGGTGGCGGCCAGCGAGCTGTCGCGCGACGAGTTGCGCAGCGGCGGTGAGGCGCTGCAAGAGAAGATCCTGCGCTATCAGCCGCGCGCGCTGGCGATCTTGGGCAAGCAGGCGTTCACCACCGCCTTCGGGGTGAAAAACGCGCCCTGGGGCAAGCAGGCGATGATGCTGGGGCAAACCGAGGTCTGGGTATTGCCCAACCCCAGCGGATTGAATCGCGCCACGCTGGAGCAACTGACCGCCAGCTATCGCGAGCTGTTCCTGGCGCTGCAATGAGATAAGGGGAGTGTGCGATGACATCGATGATGAAAGGCTGTTTGATGGCGCTGCTGTTGGTGACCGGCGCCGCACAGGCGGGGCATTCGCCGCAGGAGGCGCGCAACAAGCAGAACGTGCTGGAGTTTTATCGGCAGGGGCTGAACAACAAGGATTTTGCGGCGGCGCGGCCGTTTTTGGGCGAACAATACAAACAGCATAACCCCAATGCCAAAGACGGCGTGGCGGGTTTTCGTCAATTTGTCGAGCTGCTGAAAACGCGCTACCCCAACTCGCACAGTGAAGTGAAACAGGCGTTCGTCGACGGCGACTTCGTGATTTTGCATGTGGAAGTCAGCGGGCGCGAGGCCGGTAAAACCGCGGCGATCGTCGATATCTTCCGTCTGGACAGCGCCGGAAAGATCGTTGAACACTGGGACGTGACGCAGCCGGTGCCGGAGAAAACTGCCAGCGGCAACGGCATGTTCTGAGGCATAAAAAAACCCCGGCCTGCCGGGGTTTTTGTTTTGGGTGCGACAGCCGGACTTAGTCGTCCAGGAAGCTGCGCAGCACTTCGGAGCGGCTTGGGTGACGCAGCTTGCGCAGCGCCTTGGCTTCGATCTGACGAATACGCTCACGGGTAACGTCAAACTGCTTGCCTACCTCTTCCAGCGTGTGATCGGTGTTCATGTCGATGCCGAAACGCATGCGCAGCACTTTCGCTTCGCGCGCGGTCAGGCCGGCCAGCACGTCGTGGGTGGCGGAACGCAGGCTTTCCGAGGTCGCGGAATCCAGCGGCAGCTCGAGGGTGGTATCCTCGATGAAGTCGCCCAGATGCGAATCTTCGTCGTCGCCGATCGGCGTTTCCATCGAGATTGGCTCTTTGGCGATCTTCAGCACTTTGCGGATCTTGTCTTCCGGCATCAGCATGCGCTCGGCCAGCTCTTCCGGCGTCGGCTCGCGGCCCATCTCTTGCAGCATCTGGCGCGAAATACGGTTGAGCTTGTTGATGGTCTCAATCATATGCACCGGAATACGGATGGTGCGCGCCTGGTCGGCGATGGAGCGGGTGATAGCCTGACGGATCCACCAGGTGGCGTACGTCGAGAACTTGTAGCCGCGGCGGTATTCGAACTTGTCTACCGCTTTCATCAGGCCGATGTTGCCTTCCTGGATCAGATCCAGGAACTGCAGGCCGCGGTTGGTGTATTTCTTGGCGATAGAAATAACCAGACGCAGGTTGGCCTCAACCATCTCTTTCTTCGCGCGGCGGGCTTTCGCTTCACCAATCGACATGCGACGGTTGATGTCTTTGACCTGCTCTATGGTAAGGCCGGTCTCTTCTTCGATCTGACGCAGTTTCTGCAGGCTGCGCTGCACGTCTTCAGCAACGTCTTTCAGCTTTTCCGACCATGGCTTGGCCATCGCCAACGCGGCTTCAAACCAGGAGTCGCTGGTTTCGTTGCCGGCGAACAGGGTGACGAAGTTTTTCTTCGGCATTTTGCACTGTTCAACGCACAGCTTCATGATGATGCGTTCCTGGGTGCGAACGCGGTCCATCATGGTGCGCATGCTGTTGACCAGGAAGTCGAACTGTTTCGGCACCAGGCGGAACTGCTTGAACACTTCAGACAGCTTCAGGATCTCGTCCGCGGCGCTGGCGTGGCTGCGGCCGTTTTTCTTGATCACCAGACGCGTCGCTTCATACTGATCGCGCAACTCGGCGAACTTCTGACGCGCCAGCTCAGGATCGATGCTGTTATCGTCTTCGGTGTCGTCGTCTTCGTCGTCTTCATCTTCTTCGTCGTCGTCTTGCTCTTCGCTCGACAGTTCAGAACCGATGTGGGTCGCGGTGGGGGCGATGTCCTCTTCCGCGTTAGGATCGACGAAGCCAGTGATCAGATCGGACAGGCGCGCTTCACCTGCTTCGACGCGATCGTACTGCTCAAGCAGGTAGGTGATGGCTTCCGGGTATTCGGCAACCGAGCACTGCACCTGGTTGATGCCGTCTTCGATGCGTTTGGCGATGTCGATTTCGCCTTCGCGCGTCAGCAGTTCGACGGTACCCATTTCTCGCATGTACATGCGCACCGGGTCGGTGGTGCGGCCGATTTCGGATTCCACGCTGGACAGAACCTGTGCGGCGGCTTCTTCCGCATCTTCGTCCGTGCTGTTCGAGTTTTCGGCGAGCAGCAGGTCATCGGCGTCCGGTGCTTCTTCCATCACCTGGATGCCCATGTCGTTAATCATCTGGATGATGTCTTCGATCTGATCGGAGTCGACGATATCTTCCGGCAGATGGTCATTGACCTCAGCATAGGTCAGATAGCCTTGCTCCTTACCACGGGTGACAAGTAGCTTCAGCTGTGACTGCGGGTTTTGCTCCATAAGACGGTATCCACACTTCAGAGTATTTAGGTTGGTGTCGGTCGGCGAAACCGCCAACAATAGCATTTGGGGCGTTTTCGTTATCGCCGCGGCCCACTATGGCGGCACTGTGCAGGGCTCTGCCCTCGCAATTATCGGCACTTAAGCCGTTTGGTATTCAGTTTTTCTTCGCTAAAACCTGGTTGAGAGAACGGACTTCTTCACGTTCCTCCGCGCTCAGACCGCGCGTTCTGGCCTGGGCGATCAGCGTTTCCAGCCGTTGCTCGAGCACCGAGTCGTACAGGCTGGCCAACGTATCCAAAAAGGTCTGTTCGACCATGTCCTCAACGATCATATGGTTCCATGTCGCCAAGGTTTCAAGCTGCTGGCTGAATTTGTTGTCGCGATACAGCTCCAGCAATTGCCCGGTCGTCAGGCCCGGCTGCGCCAAACAGGTCTGCACCAGTTCGACGAACAGCGGCAATCCCGCCTGTTTGGTCTGCTCCAACCCTTCCAGCGAAGGGATAAGTGTAGCCAACTGCGGATTTTGCACCAGTAACCCTATCAGTATACGCATGGTTGTGCGTTTTAGCTGGGGCGCCTGATAAGGATTCGCATTTTCAGCCTGCTTGGGCATCAGCTTGTCGAGCTGGCTGTCGTCCAGCAGCCCCAGCTTGTTGCCGAGCTCCTGGCGCAGGTACAAGCGCAACGTTTCGCCCGGCACCTGAGTAATCAGCGGCAGCGCCAGCGTGCTCAGCTTGGCGCGCCCGTCCGGGCTGCTCAGATCCACCTGCGGCAGCAGGCTTTCGAACAGGAACGTGGACAGCGGCTGCGCCTGCTCCATTCGTTGTTCGAAGGCTTCTTTGCCTTCCTTGCGCACCAGCGTGTCCGGGTCTTCGCCGTCGGGCAAAAACATGAACCGCAGCTGGCGCCCGTCATTCAGGTATGGCAGCGCGGTTTCCAGCGCCCGCCAGGCCGCTTCGCGGCCGGCGCGGTCGCCGTCGTAACAGCAGACGACGTTGTCGGTGGCGCGGAACAACAGCTGAATGTGTTCCGCCGTCGTCGAGGTGCCGAGCGAGGCGACGGCATAGTCGATGCCGAATTGCGCCAACGCCACCACGTCCATATACCCTTCCACCACCAGCAGCCGCTGCAGGTTAGGGTGGTTCTGCTGTGCTTCATACAGGCCGTACAGCTGGCGGCCCTTATGGAAAACTTCGGTTTCCGGCGAGTTCAGGTACTTCGGCATACCGTCGCCCAGGACGCGGCCGCCGAAGGCGATCACGCGCCCGCGCTTGTCGCGGATGGGGAACATCACCCGTTCGCGGAAACGGTCGTACGAACGCCCCTGATCGTTAGTCACCAGCATGCCGGCATCGTTCAATGCGCGGCGCGAGTCGGCGTCGCGGCCGAAACGCTTCAGGGCGTTGTCCCATCCCGCCGGCGCGAAGCCGATGGCGAAATGGCGAATAACGTCGTCACTCAATCCGCGCTGCTGCAAATAGCTGCGCGCCGGCGCCCCGGAGGACTGCTGCAGTGACTGTTGATAGAACGCGCTGAGCTGTTCCATCAGTTGGTACAGGCTCTGGCGCTGATGGCGCTCGATCTGGGTTGGCCCGGTGCCCGCTTCGTAAGGCACTTCCAGCCCGTGCATGGTCGCCAGTTCTTCGATGGTTTCGACAAACTCGAGTCGGTCGTAATTCATCAAAAAGTCGACGGCGTTGCCGTGCGCACCACACCCAAAACAGTGATAAAACTGCTTTTCGCCATTAACGGTAAAGGAAGGCGTCTTTTCGTGGTGGAACGGACAGCACGCGTGATAGTTCTTGCCTTGCTTCTTGAGCTTCACGCGGGCGTCGATCAAATCGACGATGTCGGTGCGAGCCAGCAAGTCATTGATAAATACGCGCGGAATTCGTCCAGCCATAAGCCCTTACTTCATTAGCCTATAAACGAGAACAAGCCGCGCATTCCTTTCGGAAAGCACGGCCTTCGTATGCAACTACTCGGTCTGCGCGATTTTGAAAATCAGAAATTCACGCGGTGGGGTTGCCCCCGAAGAATTAATACAGACGAGTGCGGCGTGCGTTTTCGCGAGCCAGTTTCTTCGCGTGACGTTTCACAGCAGAAGCTTTAGCGCGTTTACGTTCGGTAGTTGGTTTTTCATAAAACTCACGACGACGAACTTCAGCTAAAACACCCGCTTTTTCGCAAGAGCGTTTGAAACGACGCAGAGCAACGTCAAATGGCTCGTTTTCACGTACTTTAATTACCGGCATGTGCCTCTCACCTCAATAAAATTCGGTTTGCTGCTGGCCAAGCGCCAGCCTTTTCAAAATGGTGCGGAATTTTACTCCAATGGATGCTGCTTTGTAAAGCATCACAGCAAATTGAAACCCGCGTCGCTCTGCCGCAACGTGCGCAATTTTGCACCGGGCGCTGATTATAGACTAATCAGAAAAAAATGCTCGTGTTTAATCGCTCGGGCATTTTCTGGATGAATCATCGACATAGGCGCAAGCCGGTGACAAGATGCGCCGCATCGGCGGTAAATGCGGCGGAATGTGGTAGACTGGCGGCCGCACGTGAATGATGGGAAATGTAATGCGAGTACTGGGTATAGAAACGTCCTGCGATGAAACCGGAATTGCAGTGTATGACGATGAAACCGGTTTGTTGGCCAACCAATTATACAGCCAGGTGAAGCTGCACGCCGACTACGGCGGCGTAGTGCCGGAACTGGCCTCCCGCGATCACGTGCGCAAAACCGTGCCGCTGATTCAGGCGGCGCTGAAAGAGGCCAACCTGACCCCGGCCGATATCGACGGCGTGGCTTACACCGCCGGGCCGGGCCTGGTGGGGGCGCTGCTGGTCGGCGCTACCGTGGGGCGTGCGCTGGCGTTCGCCTGGAACGTGCCGGCGGTGCCGGTGCACCACATGGAAGGCCACCTGCTGGCGCCGATGCTGGAAGATAACCCGCCGGCGTTCCCGTTCGTCGCGCTGCTGGTCTCCGGCGGCCACACTCAGCTGATCAGCGTCACCGGCATCGGTGAATATGAACTGCTGGGCGAGTCGATCGACGATGCCGCCGGCGAAGCGTTCGACAAAACCGCCAAGCTGCTCGGCCTGGATTATCCCGGCGGGCCGATGCTGTCGAAGATGGCGCAGCAGGGCACGGCGGGGCGTTTTACCTTTCCGCGGCCGATGACCGATCGTCCGGGGTTGGACTTCAGCTTCTCCGGGCTGAAAACCTTTGCCGCCAACACCATTCGCTCCAACGGCAACGACGATCAGACGCGTGCCGACATCGCCCGCGCCTTCGAGGATGCGGTGGTGGATACGCTGGCGATAAAATGCAAACGCGCGTTGGAGCAGACCGGCTTCAAACGCCTGGTGATGGCCGGTGGCGTGAGCGCCAACCGCACGCTGCGCGCCAAACTGGCGGAGATGATGCACAAGCGCGGCGGGGAAGTGTTCTATGCCCGCCCGGAATTTTGCACCGACAACGGCGCGATGATCGCCTATGCCGGCATGGTGCGCCTGAAGAGCGGCGCCAACCCGGCGCTGAGCGTTTCCGTGCGGCCGCGCTGGCCGCTGGCGGAACTGCCTGCGGTATAAAACAAAGGGCCGGATTATCCGGCCCTTCTGTTATTCTTCTCTCGGCTGGTCGCCGTTATCCTCATCCGCGTCGTTTTTCTTCTTGCGGAACTTGCCCCAGATCTTGCCTTCCTGGCCGCGCCACAGGCGCTGAATATTGTCGTGATGCCGCATCAGGATCAGGCAGGAGAGCATCGCTACCGGGAAGGTGAACTGCGGTTTGAACCACCAGACGTAGAACGGGGCGATCAACGCGCTGACGATGGCGCCGAGCGAAGAGTAGCCGCTGAGCAGCACCGTCAACAGCCAGGTGCCGGTCATCAGGCCGGTCAGATCCCAGCCGATAGGCGCGATGGCGCCAAACGCGGTCGCCACGCCTTTACCGCCGCGGAAGTGGAAGAACACCGGATAGATGTGCCCCAGGCAGGCGGCGATCGCCGTCAGGCCGAGATACAGCGGCGGCACATCGAGTTTGTAGGCCAGCCAGACCGGCAGCATCCCTTTCAAAATATCGAACACCAGCACCGCCGCCGCCGCCAGCCGGCCGCCGATGCGCAGGACGTTGGTCGCCCCGGGGTTTCCTGAGCCATGTTCACGCGGATCCGGCAGCCTGGCGATCCGGCAAACCAGGATCGCGCTGGAAATCGAGCCGCACAGATACGCGAAGATAATCATGCCAAGCGCGGTAGCACTCATAACGCGGTTCCGTTTAATAATGGTCGTTTTACTCGCAACATCTATGGATAATACGCACATTCCGCTGGAAGTGGTATCCGGCAAGGCCAAAAACAGAGAATGACGTGATGGATATCGTATTTATTGAAGAGCTTACCGTAATTACCACCATTGGCGTTTATGAGTGGGAACAGGGCATTCGTCAGAAGCTGGTGTTCGATATCGAAATGGGCTGGGATAACCGGCCGGCCGCCGCCAGCGACGATGTAAATGACTGTCTGAGCTATGCCGATGTCAGCGACGCCGTGATCCAGCATGTTGAGTCGAACCGCTTCGCGCTGGTGGAGCGCGTGGCGGAGGAAATATCCGAAATTTTGCTTCAGCGCTTCAATTCCCCGTGGGTCCGTATTAAGGTCAGCAAACCGGGCGCTGTAGCACATGCCAATCGGGTCGGCGTGATCATTGAGCGCGGCACTCGTCCCGCATGATTTTATGTCATCTGCTTGCAACGAAAGACCGTTAAACTGGTCTTAATCCTGAGAATTGTTTTAGCGGCATTGTCTTTTAAGCACTGCCGCTTTTTTATGTGATGGCCGTTATTTTATGGGGTGAGCGAAGCACATGGCTGACATGCATTCACTGTTTATTGCGTTTGTTCTTGGGGTTGTCGAAGGGTTAACCGAATTTCTGCCGGTGTCTTCCACCGGGCATATGATTATCGTTGGCGAGTGGCTGGGTTTTACCGGCGACAAAGCCAAAACCTTTGAAGTCATCATCCAACTGGGGTCGATCCTGGCCGTGGTGGTGATGTTCTGGCGCCGGTTGTTCGGCCTGATCGGCATCCATTTCGGCGGCAAGCCAGTGGAGCACGAGGGCAAAACCAGCGGCCAACTGAAGCTGGGGCATATCCTGCTGGCGATGATCCCGGCGGTGGTGCTGGGTCTGGTATTCCACGATGTGATTAAATCGCTGTTCGCGCCGAAAAACGTGATGTACGCGTTGGTCGTCGGCGGCCTGCTGTTGCTGGCGGCGGAATGGCTGAAGCCGAAGAAACCGAGAGCGGAAGGGCTGGATGACATCACCTACCGCCAGGCGTTCATGATTGGCTGCTTCCAGTGCCTGGCGCTGTGGCCGGGTTTCTCCCGTTCGGGTTCCACTATCGCCGGCGGTATGCTGGTGGGCGTAAACCGTTATGCGGCGTCCGAGTTCTCCTTCATCCTGGCGGTGCCGATGATGATTGGCGCCAGCGGTCTGGATCTGTACAAGAGCCTGCACTTCTTGACCTGGGGCGATCTGCCGATGTTCGCCGTCGGTTTCGTTACTGCCTTCGTGGTGGCGCTGATTGCGATCAAGACCTTCCTGTCGCTGATCAAACGCATCTCGTTCGTGCCGTTCGCCATCTACCGCTTTATCGTGGCGGCCGTGGTTTACATGGTATTCCTGTAAGCACGATGGCAAGAAAAAACCCCGCTCTGCGGGGTTTTTTTATGCCTGATCGTTGAGGATGGTTTGGTTGAGCTTCCAGTCGGCCAGCGCCTGCTGGCGACGGCGTTTGAGCTCATCGCGGATCGCGGTGCCCTGCAGCCCGCTGGCTACCACCTCTTTAATCGATACCGCGTTCGCCACCTGATACGCCTGGCGCAGATAGTCGCCCTGCGGATAAGGATTCTCCTCAAAGCCGGTGCGGCCGCGCGCGTCCGCTTCGCTGGTCAGGATCATCTGCTCCAGCCTTTGGGGCTTGCGCCAGACGTCGATGGCGTCGAACAGCTTCAGTAGGGTCTCCGGCCGCAGCTTGTTCACGGTGTGGATCAAATCATGGTACTCGGCCACCAGCTTGCTCAGATCGCGCACCGGGTTGGGCACCCGCAGCCGCTGGCACAGCGCCTCGACCAGCCGTACGCCCGCCGGGCCGTGGCCGTGGTGATGCGGCCAGAACGCTTTCGGCGTCAACCCTTTGCCAAGATCGTGGCACAGCGTGGCGAAGCGCACGTCCACCTCCGGCGTGAGGCGGGCGGCCATCGCCAGCGCCATCAGCGTGTGTACGCCGGTGTCGATCTCCGGGTGCCACTTGGCGGGGGCCGGCACGCCGAACAGCGCGTCGATTTCCGGGAACAGCACCGCCAGCGCATCGCAGTCGCGCAGCACCTGAAAATAGACCTGCGGGCTCTGGCTTTGCAGCGCTTTTTCAGTTTCTTTCCAGACGCGTTCGGCGGTCAGCGCGGCCAGTTCACCGCTGTGCGCCATCCGGCGCATCAGGGCCAGCGTTTCGTCGGCGATGCGAAAACCCAGATGAGCGAAGCGAGCATTGAATCGCGCCACGCGCAGCACGCGCAGCGGATCTTCGCCGAACGCGTCGGAAACGTGGCGCAGCACGCGCGCCTGCAGATCGGCCACGCCGCCGTAAGGGTCAATCAGTTCCCCTTCGGCGGAACGGGCGATGGCGTTGATGGTCAGATCGCGCCGCAGCAGATCGTCTTCCAGCGTCACGTCCGGCGCGGCATAGCAGGTAAAACCGGTGTACCCCTGGCCGGATTTGCGCTCGGTGCGCGCCAGCGCATACTCCTCGTGGGTATCGGGATTGAGGAACACCGGAAAATCTTTGCCGACCTGCTGGTAGCCCAACGCCAACAACTCCGCCGGCGTGGCGCCCACCACCACCCAATCATGATCGACCACCGGAATGTTGAGCAGGCTGTCGCGAACGGCACCGCCGACCAGATAAATCTGCACTGTTGACTCCTGAATATCGTGTAAGGCCCTGTCTATCAGATTACATGAATTGGCCGCGGGATGTCGGCGCCAATGAAAAAGGCGCCCGCAGGCGCCCATACTCAAACTGAACGATACTGAAATCAGTTCATCCAGCGATTGTTGTTCTTGCGACGCGGGATCAGGTGCGGCAACAGCAGGCCCAACAGCAAACCGACGCCGGCAACGCCGCCGCCGTACATGAACCACTGCAGGATAATGGTGCGCTGCTTGTCGTCGAGCTGCAGGTTAACGGCGTTGACCTTCTTCTGCGCGACCACCAGCTGGTTTTTCAGATCCTGGTTTTCCTTCTGCAGGCTGCTGATGGTGCTGTCGCTGCCCGCGACTTTTTCCTGCATTTCCGAGGTACGCTGGTTCCAGGTGTTATCGATGTTGGCCAGTTTGTCGGTCAGGGTTTTCACCTGCTGTTCCAGCTCCGGCACGCGGGTGCGCAGGCTTGGCGTCTGGCTGAGCTGATCGAGCGGGATCCAGGTGGTGCGGCCTTTCGGATCGCGGATCTGGCCGTAATTGGTGCTGTCGTTGACGCTCAGCAAGGTCACTTCTTCACCGGCGTTCAGAGTGCCGACAATACGGTACTGATTACCTGGGCCGCTATGGACGTAAGTGCTTAACTCATCGGAGATATAGCGTTTATCTTCGGCATGTGCGGCCCAAGTGATGCTGAAGCTCAGCGCGGCAAGGAAAATCAGGCGTAATTTCTGCATTAGTTCATCGTTTCTGGGTGAATTTATGGAACGATAGTAGAGGGTTCAGTCTGACGACGCAACGCCAAAACCGGAATGAGAACTATCTTACTGTGGCTGATTCTGTGAGTTGCGCAGCGTTTTATAACGTAACAGGTTTTTTCTACAGTTAGCAGGGTTAAGGCGCCGGGAATCGCGGTAAGATAATGACAACTGTGCGTCAGTGGGCAGCATACGGTGGGCCGAGCGCGCCGCGCTGAAACCGACGCGAATGCGTAACTTATTGGTGTTAAAGAATTATGACCGTTGAAATTGAACTGAAATTCATCGCCGCGCCGCAAGCGGTGGCCGCTCTGCCACACTGGCTCGCCGCCTGGCCGCATCAGCATTCCGCGCCGCAAAAGCTGACCAACATTTACTTCGAAACGGCCGACAACTTCCTGCGCCGTCACGACATGGGGCTGCGCATTCGCGGTTTCGACGATCGCTTTGAGATGACCATCAAAACCGCCGGTAAAGTGGTGGGCGGCCTGCACCAGCGCCCGGAATACAATGTCGCTATCGCCGAGCCGCAGCTGGCGTTGGAGCAGTTCCCTGCCGACATCTGGCCGCAGGATTGCGATATCGCGGCGCTGCAGCAGGCGTTGCAACCGCTGTTCCGTACTGATTTCGTGCGTGAGAAGTGGGTGGTTACTTACGGCCAAAGCGAGATAGAGATTGGCTTGGATCAGGGTGAGGTGCGCGCCGGTGATCTCAGCGAAGCCCTGAGTGAGATAGAACTGGAGTTGCTGAAAGGCAATACCGCCGATCTGCTGGCGTTGGCCGGTGAGCTGGCGGCGCACGACGGGCTGCGTCAGGGCAGCCTGAGCAAGGCGGCGCGCGGTTACCACCTGGCGCAGGGCAATCCGCCGCGTGAGGTGCGTCCGCTGCGGGTGCTGAAGCCGGCGGCGAAGGCGACCGTAGAGCAGGGGATGATCGCCGCCTTCGAGCTGGCGCTCAGCCACTGGCAGTACCATGAAGAGCTGTGGCTGCGCGGCGACGCGCAGGCGCGCGCTTCGGTGATTGAGGCGGTCGGAACGATCCGCCAGGCGCTGGTGATCTTCGGCGGCCTGGTGCCGCGCAAGGCCAGCGCCGATATGCGCGCCCGCCTGACCGAGCTCGAACCGCTGTTGGCGGACAAAACCGCGCAACCAGAGACCCTGTGCTACAGCGCGGTCTACCTGCAATGTAAGTTGGCGCTCACATCATGGCTGGTGAGCGGCGCCTGGCGACCGTTTATCGACGCCAAAGCACAGGCCAAGCTGGATGGTTCTTTCAAACGCTTCAGCGACATCATGCTGGGGCGCAGCGGCGCAGAGCTGAAAGAGGCCTTCAGCCGTACGCTGAACGAAGATGAATATCAGGAACAATTGCCGCGCCTGACGCGTCAGATTTCGGCGCTGGTCCTGCTGTCGGGCGCTTATCCCGACGAGCAGACCGGGCCTTATATCGAGGCCTGGCGCGAGCTGCAGGCGGCGCTGAGCGAGCGCCGTCAGGGCTGGTATGAAGCCAGCCGCAAACAGGCCTTATCGCATGCGCCATTCTGGTTAAACGGCGCGCTTCGTTAATCAAGCCGGCCCGCCAGCCGTGGGCCGCAGAACGGGTCATACACTATGTCGCCACTTTCAGCCGCGTTACAGGCTCAGGCACAGCAGATTGTGCAGCGTTTTCAGGAAGTTCACGGCGCGGACTGCGCCTTTAGCGAGCAGGAACAGTGGGTGCTGGCGTCGAGCGATTTCGTCAGCGACGCGCTGCTCGCTCAGCCTGCCTGGCTGGCGACGCTGCGCGAACAGCCGCCGGCGCCCGGCGAGTGGCAGCACTATGCCGCCTGGCTGCAGGACGAGCTGGAAGAGGTGCGCGACGAGGCGCAGCTGATGCGCACGCTGCGTCTGTTTCGCCGTGAAACGCTGGTACGCATCGCCTGGGCGCAGGCTCAGGGGCTGTGTTCGACCGAAGAAACGCTGCTGCAGCTGAGCGGACTGGCGGAAACGCTGATCGTCAGTGCGCGCGACTGGCTGTACCAAACATGCTGCCGCGAATGGGGCACGCCGTGCAACGCCGCAGGCGAGCCGCAGCCGCTGTTGATCCTCGGCATGGGCAAGTTGGGCGGCGGCGAGTTGAATTTCTCGTCGGATATCGATCTGATCTTCGCCTACCCGGAGAACGGCCAGACCCAGGGCGGACGGCGCGAACTGGACAATGCCCAGTTCTTCACCCGCCTCGGCCAGCGGTTGATCAAGGCGCTGGATCAGCAAACCATCGACGGCTTCGTCTATCGCGTGGACATGCGGCTGCGGCCGTTCGGCGACAGCGGCCCGTTGGTGATGAGCTTCGCGGCGCTGGAAGATTATTATCAGGAGCAGGGGCGCGATTGGGAGCGCTATGCGATGGTGAAGGCGCGCCTGATGGGCGGGGCGGAAGACGCCTATAGCCAGGAGCTGCGCAAAACCCTGCGGCCGTTCGTGTTCCGCCGCTACATCGATTTCAGCGTCATCCAATCTTTGCGCAACATGAAGGGCATGATCGCCCGTGAAGTGCGGCGGCGCGGTCTGAAGGACAACATCAAGCTGGGCGCCGGCGGCATTCGAGAAATCGAATTCATCACTCAGGTATTCCAGCTGATCCGCGGCGGCCGTGAACCGGCGCTGCAAGGGCGTTCGCTGCTGCCGACGCTGCAGGCGGTGGGTGAGCTGGGGCTGTTGGAGGCCGAGCAGGTGCGGGCGCTGAGCGCCGCCTACCTGTTCCTGCGGCGGCTGGAGAACCTGTTGCAGGCGATCGGCGATCAGCAAACCCAGACGCTGCCGCAGGAGGCGCTCGATCAGGCGCGGTTGGCCTACGGCATGGGATTGGCGGATTGGCCGGCGCTGATAGCGGCGCTGGACGCGCACATGCAGGCGGTGCGCGCGGTGTTCGACGACCTGATCGGCGACGATAGCCCGGATGTCGGTGAAGATCCCGACTACCAGCACTACCACAGCCTGTGGCAGGACGCGCTGGAGGAGAACGAGCTGGCGCCGCTGACGCCGCATCTCGACGAAGAGGGGCGCCGACAGATGCTGCGCACCATCGCCGATTTCCGCCACGACGTCGACAAGCGCACCATCGGCCCGCGGGGCCGCGACGTGCTCGATCAGCTGATGCCGCGCCTGCTGGCGGAGGTGTGCCCGCGTCAGGACGCGCCGACCGCGCTGGTGCGGCTGGCGCAGCTGCTGCTCAGCATCGTCACCCGCACCACCTACCTCGAGCTGCTGGTGGAGTACCACGCGGCGCTCAGTCATCTGATCCGCCTGTGCGCCGCGTCGCCGATGGTCGCCAACCAGCTGTCGCGTTACCCGCTGTTGCTGGACGAACTGCTGGATCCGGCCACGCTGTATCAGCCGGTGGCGCTGGACGCCTACCGCAGCGAGCTGCGGCAATATCTGCTGCGGGTGCCGGAAGACGACGAAGAGCAAAAGCTGGAGGCGCTGCGTCAGTTCAAACAGGCGCAGCAGCTGCGCATCGCCGCTGCGGATATCGCCGGCGCGCTGCCGGTGATGAAAGTGAGCGATCACCTGACTTATCTGGCGGAGGCGATCATCGACGCGGTGGTGCAACAGGCCTGGAGCGACATGGTGGCGCGCTACGGCCAGCCGACCCATCTGCAGGAGCGTGAGGGGCGCGGCTTTGCGGTAATCGGCTACGGCAAACTGGGCGGTTGGGAGCTGGGGTACAGTTCCGACCTCGATCTGGTGTTCCTGCTGGATTGCCCGCCGGAGGTGATGACCGACGGCGATCGCTGCATCGACGGCCGCCAGTTCTACCTGCGGCTGGCGCAGCGGGTGATGCATCTGTTCAGCACCCGCACCTCTTCCGGCATTCTGTATGAGGTGGACGCGCGGCTGCGGCCTTCCGGCGCCGCGGGGATGCTGGTCAGCACCGTCGAGGCGTTCGCCGACTACCAGCAAAATGAAGCCTGGACCTGGGAACATCAGGCCCTGGTGCGCGCGCGTATCGTGCATGGCGACCCGGCGCTGCATCAGCAGTTCGACGCGATCCGGCGCGAGATCCTGTGCAAAACGCGCGATCCGGAGACCCTGAAGCGCGAAGTGCGCGAGATGCGCGAAAAGATGCGCAACCATCTCGGCAACAAGCAGCGCGATCTGTTTGATATCAAAGCTGATGAGGGCGGCATTACCGACATCGAATTTATCGCCCAATATCTGGTCTTACGCTATGCGCCGGGTGAACCGCGCCTGACGCGTTGGTCGGACAATGTGCGCATCTTCGAGCTGATGGCCAATTACGACATCATGCCGGAAGAGGAGGCGCGCGCGCTGACCCAGGCTTATGTCACCATGCGCGACGAGATCCACCACCTGGCGCTGCAGGAGCATTCCGGCAAGGTCGACAGCGAGCTGTTTGCCGCCGAGCGCGAGCAGGTGCGCGCCAGCTGGGCCAAATGGCTGGATTGATACCTTTTTGCGGGTATTCCGGCGGTCTGTGGTAATATCTGCGCCACTAAAATTTTGTTCTTTTTTGGAGTTATCGGATGAAAGTTACGCTGCCTGATTTTCGCCGCGCCGGTGTGCTGGTGGTCGGTGACGTCATGTTGGATCGCTATTGGTATGGGCCGACCAGCCGCATTTCACCGGAAGCCCCGGTGCCGGTGGTCAAGGTCGATACCATCGAAGAGCGTCCCGGCGGCGCGGCTAACGTGGCGATGAACATCGCTTCGCTGGGCGCCACTTCCCGCCTGGTGGGTCTGACCGGCATCGACGATGCGGCGCGGGCGCTGAGCGCCAAACTGAATGAAGTCAACGTGCGCTGCGACTTCGTCTCGGTGCCGACCCATCCGACCATCACCAAGCTGCGCGTGCTGTCGCGCAACCAGCAGCTGATCCGTCTCGACTTCGAAGAAGGCTTCTCCAACGTCGATCCGCAGCCGATGCTGGAGCGCATTCAGCAGGCGTTGCCGCAGATCGGCGCGCTGGTGCTGTCCGATTACGCCAAGGGGGCGCTCAGCCAGGTGCAGGGCATGATCCAGCTGGCGCGCGCCGCCAAGGTGCCGGTGCTGATCGATCCGAAAGGCTCCGATTTCGAGCGCTATCGCGGCGCGACGCTGCTGACGCCGAACCTGTCCGAGTTCGAAGCGGTGGTGGGCCACTGTAAGGATGAGGCGGAACTGGTGGAACGCGGCATGAAGCTGGTGGCGGATTTCGAGCTGTCGGCGCTGCTGGTTACCCGCTCCGAACACGGCATGACGCTGCTGCAGCCTGGCGTTGAGCCGCTGCACTTGCCGACTCAGGCGCAGGAAGTGTTTGATGTGACCGGCGCCGGCGACACCGTGATCGGCGTATTGGCCGCCTCGCTGGCCGCCGGCAACTCGCTGGAAGAGTCCTGCTTCCTTGCTAACGCCGCCGCCGGCGTGGTGGTGGGTAAGCTCGGTACGTCTACCGTGTCGCCCATCGAGCTGGAAAACGCGGTGCGCGGCCGCGCCGAAACCGGCTTTGGCGTGATGACCGAAGCGCAGTTGAAAAACGCCGTGGCGCAGGCGCGTCAGCGCGGCGAGAAAGTGGTGATGACCAACGGCATCTTCGACATTCTGCATGCCGGCCACGTCTCTTATCTGGCCAACGCCCGCAAGCTGGGCGATCGCCTGATCGTTGCGGTGAACAGCGATGCGTCGACCAAACGCCTGAAAGGGGAAAAACGCCCGGTCAACGCGCTGGAGAACCGCATGATCGTGCTGGGCGCGCTGGAAGCGGTGGATTGGGTGGTGCCGTTCGAAGAGGACACGCCGCAGCGCTTGATCGCCGACATCTTGCCGGATCTGCTGGTGAAAGGCGGCGATTACAAGCCGGAAGAGATTGCCGGCAGTGCGGAGGTGTGGGCCAACGGCGGCGATGTCAAAGTGCTGAACTTTGAAGACGGCCTGTCGACCACCAACATCATCAAAGCGATCAAAGACGGGCGCGGCTAACGCCGGGCGACGTAAAGTACAAGGGCGCGCGGTGCGCGCCCTTGGCGGGAATTATTCGTCTTCCTGCTTGGCGGCCGGCGCCGCGCTCAGCTTGCTTTCCAGCTCGGCCATGCGCTGCTCCAACAGCGCCAGCTTCTCGCGGGTGCGCAACAGCACCTGAGTCTGCACGTCGAACTCTTCGCGGTTAACCAAATCCAGACGGGTCAGCTGCGACTGCAGCACCTGACGGATTTTTTTCTCAACGTCTTCCCCGAATTCACGAACGCCTTTAGGCATGGACTCATGAACCTGGCGTGCGATTTGTTCGATTTTTTTCGGGTCAATCATGGCGTATCCCTTTCAGAGTTTAATAGCTGCCGCTTAGTGTAATGCGAGTTGCCCGTCGGATAAACCATTAAGCGCATTCGCCGTACGTGGCCGAATTGTGCTTTTGCCAATTGCCCTGCCTACCCATTAGCGTTATAGTCATCTTGCTTATTCTCAGGGCGGGGTGAAAGTCCCCACCGGCGGTAAATCACCTTCTACGGTGAAAGCCCGCGAGCGCTCAGCCAGCCTGTAAAGGCCGGTTAGAGGTCAGCAGATCCGGTGTAATTCCGGGGCCGACGGTTATAGTCCGGATGGGAGAGAGTAACGGTATCTGCCGGGCATGCGCCCGCTTGCGTTATTTTTTTAGCTATTGCTAGCTACTCCTCAAGATCGCCCTGGTTCTGGTAATCCATAATTTTTAATGAGGTTTTTTACCATGAATCAGACGCTACTTTCAGACTTCGGCACGCCAACAGAACGCGTTGAACGCGCGATCGACGCACTGCGCAACGGGCGCGGCGTAATGGTGCTCGATGATGAAAACCGTGAAAACGAAGGTGACATGATCTTCGCCGCGGAAACCATGACCGTTGAGCAGATGGCGCTGACCATTCGCCACGGCAGCGGTATCGTGTGCTTGTGCATCACCGAAGAACGCCGTCAGCAGCTTGAGCTGCCGATGATGGTGACCAATAACTCCAGCCAGTTCCAGACCGCCTTCACCGTGACCATCGAAGCGGCGCAGGGCGTGACCACCGGGGTTTCCGCTTCCGATCGCCTGACCACCATCCGTGCGGCGGTGGCAGACAGCGCCAAGCCGAGCGACCTGAACCGCCCGGGCCACGTGTTCCCGCTGCGCGCGCAGCCGGGCGGTGTGTTGAGCCGTCGCGGCCACACCGAAGCGACCATCGATCTGGTTTCCATGGCCGGTTTCAAACCAGCCGGCGTGCTGTGTGAACTGACCAACGACGATGGCAGCATGGCGCACGCGCCTGAAGTGATCACCTTCGCCAAACAGCACGACATGGTGGTGCTGACCATCGAAGATCTGGTGGCCTACCGCCAGGCGCACGAGAAAAAAGCCAGCTGATAGCCGGCCGCTTTCAACGATAAAAAAAGCCGCGTAAAGCGGCTTTTTTTGTGGCTACCGTTTTGACAGGCGTTCGCCGATGCGGCTGGCGTAATTCATCACGTGGAAGGTGTAGTTCTCCTCCACCGTGCCCTGGAACAGATGCGCCCAGGGGCCGATGGCGTAGATGCCGAGATCTTCCCCGCCGTGCGTCTCGCTGTTCAGCGGCACCAGTGCCGGCTGAATAAAGTCGGGCGCGGTGGTTTGCTCCATGGTCAATGCCGGGCGCTCGGTCAGCGGGATCGCGCCGCCGGGGCCATTGGCGAAACCGAGGGTGGTGTAGGGCTTGCCGTCGCTGCCCAGCCGAGGTTTGCCGTCGACGCCGACGGAAATGCCGAGGATAGGATTGCCGCGCTTGGCATAGCCGGCGATGGTCAGCGTGTGGCTGTGATCGCCGGTCACTATCACCAGCGTGTCGTCCAGATCGACCTTATCGACGATGGTTTTCACCGCTTCGTTCAGGGCGACCGCGTCGCTCAGCGTGCGGTAGGCGTTGCCGTTATGGCTGCCGTGATCGACGCGCCCACCCTCCACCAACAGCAGATAACCCTCAGGATTCCTGGACAGAATATCGATGGCCTTGCCGGCCATTTCCGCCAGTGAGGGTTCTCCCGCCGCGTCTTGTCGCCGGTCGTGCTCGAAGTTCATGTGCGACGGCTCGAACAGAGCCAGCAGATGGTCGACGTTGCCCGGTTCGATTTTGTTGAACTGCGCTTGATTCCAGACGTATTGCCCGCGCTCGCCGTAGCGTTGCAGCCAGACCTGCGTCAGGTCGCGGCCGTCCTTTCTGGCACCTTTCTTGCCGGGGTATTCCGGATCGCTCACGCTGTCGGGCAGGAAGTTGGCGCGCCCGCCGCCCATCGCTACGTTCAGGCCGTTGCCGTACTTCATTTCCACCAACTGGCGCGCGATGTCGCGGCAGCCTGCGGCCAGGGCATTTGCCGGCATTTTGGCGTCAGACTCCCAGTCGCGATTGGCGATATGGGCATAGGTGGCGCCCGGCGTGGCGTGGGTAATGGTGGCGGTCGTCACGGCGCCGGTGGACATGCCGAGCGTTGCGGCCATCTCCCACAGCGTGGTGACGGCCTTGGTTTGCTGATCCTCGCAGTTGTTGAGGGTAGCCGTATGATCGAGACCCATCAGATCGTTGATGGTTTTGACGCCGGTGGTCATCGCTACCGCGCTGGGCGCAGAGTCGGTGATTTGGGCGTCGGCGGAGTAGGTTTTGGCCGCCGCCAGATAGGGGAAGGCCTCCCAGGCCAACACGTTGGATTCGCCGTCCACGCCGCGCTGCTGCCCTTCAAAAATGCGGGCGGCGGTCACGGTGGAAAACCCCATGCCGTCACCGACGACCAGAATGACGTTTTTGGCGCGGTTGGTGTTTGGGGTTTGTTTCAGTCGCTGTTGCAGCTGAGTTTGCGCCTGAAGGAAGTAAGGATCTTCGCGCTGCGTCAGCTGCGCGTTGTCCGCCGCGCCGGTGGTTGCCGTCCAGCCGGCGAGTAAGAACATGGAAAGCGCCAGGCGGGTTGCCAGTGTGAGTCTGAACATGAATTCCTCCTTGGTGAGACGTAATTCCCATCGCGCGACGGCGTTGCCTGCTCCCGTCGGCAGAGGAGGAGTGTATAGATTTTGTTAACAAAAAATACATAAATTGTTCACAAATTGGATCTGTGTGGCAGTAATGTCATGGTATTCACTGATCTTATTATTTTATTGAAATATATGATTTTTTTATCTTTCTGTTGACCGGCGTATTTCTCTACTTTTAATTCAAATTTATTGAATATCTTCATCACGGTTATCCGGCTGTGTTGCTGCGGCAAAGCGCGTAATGTAGCGGCATAGCACAATTTGAACTAAGGATCCCTCTATGAACACCTCTCGTATGCCGGCACTGTTTCTTGGCCACGGTAGCCCGATGAACGTGCTGGAAGACAACCGTTACACCCGGGCATGGCGTGCGTTGGGTGAGTCATTGCCGCGCCCGAAGGCGATCGTGGCGGTTTCCGCGCATTGGTATACCCGCGGCACTGCGGTCACCGCGATGGAAAAACCCAAAACCATTCACGACTTTGGCGGGTTCCCGCAGGCGCTGTTTGATACCCGTTATCCGGCGCCAGGCTCTCCCGCGCTGGCCGCGCAGCTGCAGCACATTCTGGCGCCGGTGCCGGTAACGGCGGATCTCGGCGAGTGGGGGTTGGATCACGGCACCTGGGGCGTATTGATCAAGATGTATCCCAATGCCGATATCCCGGTGGTGCAGCTCAGCGTCGACGGCACGCAGCCGGCGGCTTACCACTATGAGCTGGGCCGCAAACTCGCGGCGCTGCGGGATGAGGGCGTGATGATCGTCGCCAGCGGCAACGTGGTGCACAACCTGCGCATGGTAAAATGGCAGGGCGATACCAGCGCCTACCCATGGGCGGAATCGTTCAATAACTTTGTCCGGGATAACCTGCGTTATCGGGGCGATAATCACCCGCTGGTGGATTTCATGCGCCATGAGGGCGCGGCGTTGTCGAATCCGACGCCGGAACACTATCTGCCGTTGCTGTATGTGCTTGGCGGTTGGGATGGAAAAGAGACCATCAGCGTGCCGATCGACGGTATCGAAATGGGGGCGCTGAGCATGCTGTCGGTACAGGTGGGGTAAAGAAAGAACGCCAGTCAGAGACTGGCGTTTTTGCTTTCAGCGGGGCGATCAGCCGAGAATAGTGTGCGGATAGAAGCGCGACAGATCCTGCGTGATCAGTTCGCGATCTTCGCGCAGGCCGATGCCGCAGGGTTGATCGTTCACCAGCCAGCTGCCGATCAGCGTGTAGCTGTCTTCGAACTTCGGCAGCGGATGGAACTGCTGCACGATCATGCCTTCTTCACCGTACGGCCCATCGACGCGCGCCACTTCCTGACCGTTTTCGACGATCTGGATATTGGCGCCTTCCCGCGAGAACAGCGGTTTGGTGACGTAATGATCCATCGGCGGATGATCGTCTTGCGCGAAATAAGCCGGCAGCAGGTTAGGGTGGTTCGGGAACATTTCCCACAGCAGCGGCAGCAGCGCCTTGTTGGAGATGATGCTCTTCCAGGCCGGCTCCAGCCAACGCACGCCGGCGTCTTCCAGCTTGGTGGAGAACATCTCGCGCAGCATGAATTCCCACGGGTATAGCTTGAACAGGTTACCGATCACCTGATCCTGCAGATCGGTGAACTGGCCTTTCTCGCCAAGGCCAATCTCTTCCATGAACAGGAATTCGGTCGGCAGACCGGCTTCCTGCGCGCAGTCCTGCAGATATTGCACCGTGCCGCGATCTTCTTCGCTGTCCTGGCAGCACGCCAGGTGCAGCAGGCCGAAGCCGTGGTGCGCTTTCAGCTCGCCGAAACGCTCGATCAGCTTCTCCTGCAGGCTGTTGTACTGATCCGATTGCGGATCCAGCTTGCCGGCATTGATCTGGTCTTCCAGCCACAGCCACTGGAAGAAGGCCGCTTCATACAGCGAGGTCGGCGTATCGGCGTTGTTCTCCAGCAGCTTCGGCGGGTTGACGCCGTCGTAGGCCAGATCGAGACGCGAATACAGCGACGGCTGGTTGGTGCGCCAGGAGCTGCGCACGAACTCCCAGGTGTGTTTCGGGATGCAGAACTTGGCCATCAGCTCGTCGCTGCCGACCACTTTTTCCACCACCTGCAGGCACATCTGATGCAGCTCGGCGGTGGCGCTTTCGATCTCTTCAATCTGCGCCAGCGTGAACTGGTAATAGGCGTCTTCACACCAGTACGGCTCGCCGTACATGGTGTGGAAACGAAAACCGAACTCGGTCGCTTTTTCACGCCAGTCCGGGCGCTCGGTAATAGCAATACGTTTCATGCATCAACCGCCCATGCTGCGAGAGCCGGAGTTGGAAGTGGCGCTGCTGCGCTGCATGCTGGTCTGCTTGGCCACGGTCTCGCCGAAACCACCGCGGGTCACGGTATTGGTGACCGCAGGCTTCGGCGCCATGGCGGTTTTCGGCACCGTCATGGTGCGGCCGCCGGCGGTGGCCGGGCCGTAGCTCTTGCCGCTGGCGTCGACAAACTTGCCGTTCGCCGGGCTGGCGGCGTTCTTGGAGGTGAACAGCGGCTGCTGCGCGAAGCCGGAACCGCCCATCAGGCGGCCCATCATATAGCCCGCCATCAGCGGCATCCAGAAGCTGCCGCTGCTTTGTGATTCCGCCGCCATGCCGGCCTGTGCCGGAGCCTGGGTACACTGCGCTTCGCCGAACTCGGCGACGCAGTCTTCGCGAGTGGCGTATTTCGGCGCGGTTTTCGCGGCTTCTTTCAGGGCATTGTTGTAGGCGGTGGTGCACTGCTCGCTCATCGAAGGATTGGCGCGCGAACAGTCATCGGCATTCTGATACAGGGAGACCGTTTCATCGCTCTTCTCGCAGCCGGCCAGCATAAAGACGGCGCTGATCGCCAAAGCCACGGGCGCGACACGGTAGCTGCGCCAGGATTTGCGGAACGTCTCTTGGTTGATGTTTTTTGTCCGTTTCATCGTTATCAATCCCATCATGCGGGCTGTTTTCGCCCTTTCCCAGTAGTGGCGCTAAGGATAGGGGAAACATGGTCAAAATTAAAGCTGAAACGCCCGCAGAATCGACTCTTTACGCAGTTATACGTTGGGGTGTGCGCCAGTTCGCTTTCGCGGCGAAAAAACGCGCGTTGGCGTTTCATCATGAAACGTTGTCGCTATGATGATGTTCCATAATGGAACAAAAATCGCGTGGCTCGCCAGGTGGGCGGCAGGCGCTCATAGTCGAAGCACAACAACAAGCCGGCGGCGAAGTCGGCGCGTCATCACCTGATATCTGAACGTACCATCGCCAACTCCCTACAAGGATCCGGTTATGTTGAGAATCATCCAGTCACCAGGCAAATACATTCAGGGCGCCAATGCGCTGGCCGCCGTCGGCGAATACGCCAAATCCCTCGCCGACCATTATTTCGTGATCGCCGACGACTTCGTGATGCAGCTGGCGGGCGACACCCTGATGGGTAGCCTGCGGCAGCACGGCGTGAAACATCATGCGGCCCGCTTCAACGGCGAGTGCTGCCGTAAAGAGATAGACCGGCTTGGCTGCGAGCTGCAGACCCATGGCTGCCGCGGGGTGATCGGCGTCGGCGGCGGTAAAACGCTCGACACCGCCAAGGCCGTCGCCCACTACCAACGGCTGCCGGTGGTGCTCATTCCCACCATCGCCTCCACCGATGCGCCGACCAGCGCGCTGTCGGTTATCTACACCGAACAGGGCGAATTCGCCGAATACCTGATCTACCCGCGCAACCCGGACATGGTGGTGATGGACAGCGCCATCATCGCCAACGCGCCGGTGCGCCTGCTGGTGGCCGGCATGGGCGACGCGCTCTCCACCTATTTCGAAGCGCAGGCCTGTTTCGACGCCCAGGCCACCAGCATGGCCGGCGGCAAATCGACACTGGCGGCGCTCAGTCTGGCGCGGCTGTGCTACGACACGCTGCTGGCCGAAGGGGTGAAGGCCAAGCTGGCGGTCGAGGCCGGCGTGGTGACGGAAGCGGTGGAACGCATCATTGAGGCCAATACGTATCTGAGCGGCATCGGCTTCGAGAGCAGCGGGCTGGCGGCGGCGCACGCCATTCACAACGGTTTCACCGTGCTGGAGGAGTGTCACCACCTGTATCACGGCGAGAAAGTGGCGTTCGGCACCCTGGCGCAACTGATGCTGCAGAACAGCCCGATGGCGCAGATTGAAACCGTGCTGGCGTTTTGTCATGACATCGGCCTGCCGATCACGTTGGCGCAGATGGGCGTCACCGGCGATGCGGCGGCGAAGATGATGGCGGTGGCCGAGGCCAGCTGCGCCGCGGGTGAAACCATTCACAACATGCCGTTCAAGGTCACCCCTGCGGGCGTGCAGGCGGCGATCCTGACGGCGGATAGGCTGGGCGCCGCCTGGTTGCAGCGTCATTGATACCGTTGGGGCGCGGTGCGCCGCGCCCCTGTTCTTACAGAGGAAACCATCGTGAAAAAACTGATTAATCAGGTCGAGTCGGTGTTGGAAGAGCAATTGCAGGGGCTGGCGGAGGCCCATCCCGAGCTGCTGGTGCACGCGGATCCGGTGTTCGTGACCCGCGCCGACGCGCCGGTGGCGGGCAAGGTGGCGATCTTGTCCGGCGGCGGCAGCGGCCATGAGCCGATGCACTGCGGCTTCGTCGGTGAAGGGATGCTCGACGGCGCCTGTCCGGGCGAGATTTTCACCTCGCCGACGCCGGATAAAATGTACGAGTGCGGTCAGGCGATCGACGGCGGCGCCGGGGTGCTGCTGCTGATCAAGAACTACACCGGCGACGTGCTCAACTTCGAAACCGCCACCGAGCTGCTGCACGACAGCGGCGTCGCGGTGGCGACGGTGCTGGTGGATGACGACGTGGCGGTCAAAGACAGCCTGTTTACTGCCGGGCGGCGCGGGGTGGCCAACACCGTGCTGATGGAGAAACTGCTGGGCGCCGCCGCGGCGCGCGGCGACGATCTGGACGGCGTGGTGACGCTGGGGCATCGCATCAACAACCACGGGCATTCAATCGGCATCGCGCTGGGCGCCTGTACCGTGCCGGCCGCCGGCAAGCCGTCGTTCACCCTGGCGGAGAACGAAATGGAGTTCGGCGTCGGCATTCACGGCGAGCCGGGCATTGCGCGCCGCCCGTTCACCACGCTCAACGCGGCGGTGGACGACATGTTCCATACGTTGATCGACCACGGGCACTATCAGCGCGCGATCCGCGTCTGGGATCGTCAGCAGGGCGAGTGGCGCGACGAGATGCAGACCAAGCAGCCGCTGACGCGCGGCGATCGGGTGATCGCGCTGGTCAACAATCTGGGCGCCACGCCATTGTCTGAGTTGTATGGCGTGTACCATCGGCTGGCGGAGCGCTGCGCCGAGGCGGGCATCATCATTGAACGCAACCTGGTGGGTTCTTATTGCACCTCGCTGGATATGCAGGGGGTGTCCATCACGTTGTTGAACGTGGACGACGAGCTGTTGTCCTTGTGGGATGCGCCGGTGAAAACGCCTGCGCTGCGTTGGGGTTGCTGAGGAGGAATCATGGCGTTGACCAAACAACAGGTTGTCGATTGGCTGATGCGTTGCGGCGAGGTGTTCAGCCGGGAGCGCGATTTTCTGACCCAGCTGGACACCGAGATCGGCGATGCCGACCACGGTTTGAACATGAATCGCGGTTTCAACAAGGTGGTGGAAAAGCTGCCGTCGGTGGCGGACAAGGATATCGGCTTTATCCTGAAAAACACCGGCATGACGCTGCTGTCGAGCGTGGGTGGCGCCAGCGGTCCGCTGTTCGGCACCTTCTTCATCCGCGCGGCGCAGGCGGCGAACGCCAAGCAGAGCCTGGATCTGGCGGAGCTGCATCAGGTGATGCAGGAAGGGGTGGAAGGCGTGGTGATGCGCGGCAAGGCGGAGCCGGGCGACAAGACCATGTGCGACGTCTGGTGGCCGGTGGTGGACAGTCTCGGCCAGTCCGCGCAGCAGAACCTGAGCGTGGCGGAGGCGCTGCAGCGCGCCGCCGACAGCGCCGAGCGGGCGGTGGAGAGCACCATCATCATGCAGGCGCGCAAAGGGCGGGCCAGTTACCTGGGCGAGCGCAGCATCGGCCACCAGGATCCCGGCGCCACTTCGGTGATGTTGATGATGAAAACGCTGGCCGAGGTCGCCGGCAGTTAGCAGGAGGCGAGATGATTAATATCGTGGTGGTTTCGCACAGCGCGTTGCTGGCGCGCGGCGTTGAGCAGTTGGCGCGGCAGATGATGCGCGGCGACGGCTGCAAACTGGCGCTGGCGGCGGGCGTGGATGACGAGCAGCACCCGATCGGCACCGACGCGGTCAAAGTGATGGAGGCGATCGAAGCGGTCGCCGACGGCGACGGCGTTCTGGTGCTGATGGATCTGGGCAGCGCGCTGCTCAGTGCCGAAACCGCGCTCGATCTGCTGGATCCGGATCTGGCCGCCAAAGTGCGGCTGTGTTCGGCGCCGCTGGTTGAAGGCACGCTGGCGGCGGTGGTGGCCGCCAACTCCGGCGCCTCGCTGGAGCAGGTGGTGGCGGAGGCGCAGGGGGCGCTGCAGGCCAAACAGGCACAGCTGGGCGAGGCTTCACCGACGGCGAAAAGCGTGGCCTTGCCGCTGGCGCAGGGCAAAAGCGCAACCTGGACGGTGCAGAACCCGCACGGGCTGCATGCGCGCCCGGCGGCGCGGCTGGTCGAGACGCTGGCGCCGTTCAAGGCCGAGCTGGTGCTGGAGAAGCAGGGGCAGTGCGTCGATCCGCGCAGTCTCAATCAGCTGGCGCTGCTGCAGGTGCGTCATGGCGACACCGTTCGCCTGATCGCCGACGGCGCGCAGGCGGACGAGGCGCTGGCGGCGTTCAAAGCGCTGGCGGAACAACATTTTGGCGAGACGGTCTCCGAGCGGCAGCAGCCTTCGCTGCACGGTATCCCGGTGGCGGAAAGCGTCACCAGCGGGCCGGTGTTTCAGGCCCACAGCTTCTGGCCGCCAACCGCCGATCGGCGTATCGGCGCGGACGAGGTGCTGGGCGAACAGCAACGCCTGCGGGAGGCGTTACAGCACACGCTGAGCGATCTGAACCGGCTGGCGGAACGCACCGGCACGCTGATCGGCAAGCCGCAGGCGGCGATCTTCGGCGCCCACAGCATGCTGCTGGACGATCCGGATCTGCAGCAGGCGGCTTACACCCGCATCGCGCAACAGCTGTGCAGCGCCGAGCAGGCCTGGCGGCAGGTGCTGGAGGCGATCGCCGAAGAGTACCGCGAGCTGGATGACGACTACATGCGGGCGCGCGAATTGGACGTGCGCGACATGCTGCGCCGCACGCTGTGCCATCTACAGAGGCTGCCGCTGCCGGTTATTGCGCTCGCAGAACCGTCAATATTGGTGATGGACGAACTGATGCCTTCGGAGGTGGTGATGCTCGATCGCCGGCTGGTGCTCGGCATCTGTCTGAGCGGCGGCAATGCCCTGTCGCACAGCGCCATTCTGGCGAAGGCGATGGGCATTCCGATGGTGGTCGGCATGCAGGATTGCCTGAGCAAAACCCGCAGCGGACAGAAGGCGATGCTGGACGCCGCGCGCGGGGTATTGCAGCTCAGCCACTAAGCGCGCAGCTTGAACTGGCGGATGTCGATCCCGTGCTGTTTGATCTTCCGCCACAGCGTGGTGCGGCCGATGCCCAGCAGCTGCGCCATCTCCGTCACCTGGCCGCGGCTGACGGTCGCCGCGCGCAGGATCGCCTGGCGTTCCATGTCCGTCAGCGTCAACAGCGGCGCGCCGGGCGGCGGATCGCTTTCCAGCAGCGACGGCTGGCCGAGCAGGTGCGCCGGCAGATCCGCCAACTGGATGTGGTGGCCGTGGCAAATCATCGCCGCGCGCTCCACCACCCCTTTCAGTTCCAAATCGTTGCCCGGCCACAGATAAAGCGCCAACTGGGCCATCACCTCGTCATCCACCCGGAAGCGACACTGAAAATGCTGCTCCAGCGTGCGCAGATGGTGTTTGACCAGCAGCGGAATATCGCTCAGCCGCTGGCGCAGCGGCGGGATCTGGATCTCGAACGCCTGCAGGCTGTAAAACAGCTGGCGGCGGAAGCGGTTTTGCTGCACCAGCAGCGGCAGGTCGGCGGCGCTGCCGGCGATGACTCGGACATCGACCGGGATCACCCGGCTGGAATTGAGGCGGATCACCACGCCGGTTTTCAGCACCTGCAGCAGCGCCGACTGCATCTCCGCCGGCAGGTATTCGATCTGTTCGAGATACAGCGTGCCGCCGTTGGCCAATTCGAATTTGCTGAGCTGGCCCGCCTCTTCTTCGCTGGCGTCGCTGCCCAACAGTTCACGCAGCCCCTGCGCCTGCGGCAGCAGCTGGCAGTTGAGGGCGATATACGGCCCGGCGGCGCGTTCGCCGGCGTTGTGGATAGCCTGGCTGAGCAGCTCTTTGCCAACCCCTTCCTCTCCGCGCAGCAGGATCGGATGCTGGCCCTTGGCCGCCTGCTGGCCGTAACGGATCAGCCGCCGCATTTCCAGCGAGGCGGAGGGCATTTGCTCGAAACTGTGGCTGACGCGCCCCAACTGGCTGCTGACGTACTGGCGCAGCCGCTCGAGCGGGTGCAGCAGGGCGATGAAACTGCAGCGATCGCCGTCGAAAATCGGCTTTAGCGTCAGCAAAGCGGCAATAAACTGCCGCTGGCTTTCGAAGGTGACTTCGACGTGTTGCAGCGGCTGCCGGTCGGCGATGGCGCGCTTGAGCAGGGCGGGCAGCGTCAACAGCTGCGCCAGCGGTTTGCCCTGGCTCTGCTGTTCGTCCAGCTTCAGCAGGCCGGCGGCGCGCTGGTTGATGTATTGCAGGTAGCCGCGGTGATCCCAGGCCATGACGCCGTCGTCCACGCCGTCCAGCAGGCCGTAAAGTTGATTCAGATGGCGGTTGGATTCCGCCAGCAGGCCGTCGGCGTTCAGCGAGTTGCCGATTTCGCGGGCGATGGCCAGCGTCAGCGACAGATCGCCGGCGGCACAGTCGGCCAGCAGGCAGCCCAGCGCGATCGAGCCGCGCTGGCGGCCGCTGTTGTCGTAGACCGGCGTCGCGCAGAATGACCAACCGTGCAGCGCCCGGCGCACGTGCTCTTCACCGCTCACTCGTACCGGGTGGCCTTCCGCCGCCGCCAGCGCCGGAGCATTGGTGCCGATCTGCCCCTCGGCCCAGTAGGCACCGGGGGCGAACCCCAATTGCTGCAAAAGCTCCCAGGTTTGGGCGTCGCCGCATCGCCACAGCATGCAGCCGCTCTCGTCGAAGATCATCAACAGACAGCGACGCGGCTCCATGTATTCGCAGGCGTCTTCCAGCGCCGCCTGGCCGAGCGTCAGCAGATCGTTCTTGCGGCGGCAAATCGATTCGAAGGTGGCGCCCTGAGCGCGGTGCGGTGCTTGCCAGACATCGGGTTGCATCAGGCTGCGGCAGCGCAGCCAGGAGGCGTACACCGCCGGCGTCGGGCGCAGCGGCGGCGGCAATTCGCCGTCGTTAATCAGACGCTGCCAGCGTGAATCGTTGTCCATCGAACCTCATCCAGACTGCGAAAACGAGAGTGACGATGATACCACCTGACGCGGCGGCGGCTGTGAGGCGGCGGGCAGAAGCGGGGAAAATCGGGACAAAAAAAACGGGGCGCGGCGCAGGCCGGACCCCGTGTTTGTCAGCGTGCGCGCATCAGTTGCGGAATGGGTTGCCGCTGTTGCGAGCCGGTTGGCTGGTGGTAACGGCTGGCGCAGATGCGCGAGTGGCCGCCGGTGCCGGCGCCGCAGTTTGTTGCATCGGCGCATTGTCCTGATAGCCGTCCGCATAGGCGTCCTGCGCGCGATTCTGCGGTGCGACGGCGTCAGGCGCGGTCGATACCGGTTTGCCCAACGCGCCGTTCAACAGCAGCAGATCGTTCTGGTTCAGCGTGCCGAGCGCCGACTTGATGTTCAGTTGGTTGATCAGATAGGTATAACGCGCGTCGGACAGCTGACGTTTGGCGTTATACAGCGTGGTGGTGGCGTCCAGCACGTCGACGATGGTGCGGGTACCGACCTGATAACCGGCTTCCATCGCGTCCAGGGAGCTTTGCGCGGAGATCACCGCCTGTTTGTAGGCGTTGATGCTGCTGATCGAAGCGTTAACGTTGTTGAACGACGAACGCACGGTCTGCACCACGCTGCGGTGTGAGCTTTCCAACTGCTCGCTGGCGCCGACGAAGCCGTACTGCGCTTGTTTCACCTGCGAATTGGTCGCGCCGCCGCTGTACAGCGGCAGGTTGAAGCTCAGACCCACTTTGTTTTCACCGAGGTCTGCGTCGCGCGTGGTGTTGCGTGAGCCGCCGTAATTGTTGTTGGAGATCGCCGTGGAGGCGCTGAAGTCCACTGTCGGCATATAGCCGGTCTGCGCGGCGCGGATCTGTTCGCGCGCCAGATCCTGGCTCAGGCGGGCGGACAGCAGGCTCAGGTTGCGCGCTTCCGCTTCTTTCAGCAGGTTGTTCACCGCTTCCGGGCGTTGGGTGCTGAAGCGATCGGTGTTCAGCGAGGCCAGCTCGGGGTAGAAGGTGCCGGTGACCTGACGCAGCGTTTCCAGCGCGTTGTCCAGATCGTTGCGGGCGGAGACTTCCGCCGCCAGCACGGTGTCGTAGTTCGAGCGGGCGTTCTGCACGTCGGTGATCGCCACCAGACCCACGTTGAAGCGCTGGGTGGTTTGATCCAGCGTGCGGTACACCGCGTCTTTCTGCGCCTGGGTATAGGACAGCGTATCGATCGCTTTCAGCACGTTGAAGTAAGCGGTCGCCGTGTTGAGAATAAGCTGTTGCTCAGCGGTCTGGAAGGTGACGTCGGAGATGCCGGCGGTCTTTTCCTGCAGCGTCAGTTGGCGCCATTTCGACATGTCGAAGATGGTTTGCGTCAGCGCCAGCGAGCCGCTTGTGCTATCGCTATGGGTGTCGCGGCTGTCTCGATACCCGCTGGTGTAGTTGTAACCGGCGGTCAGGCCGAGCTGCGGCAGCAACGGGCTGCGCGCTTCGTTGATCTTTTCGAATGCGGCGTCGCGGTCAGCTGCACTTTTGCGCAGATCCGGGTTACTTTCCCTGGCCTGTTTGTAGACCTGCAGCAGGTTCTCTGCCTGGCTCATTGCACTGAAGCCGCCCAGGCTCAGTCCGATAAGAAGGGGGAGCAGTTTCTTCATTTGCATTCCTTGTTGTGCAGCAATATTGCTATGTTAGCGCTGACGATAGACGAAATAGTTGCCGATTCTAGCAGAGTCTGAGGTACGCATCAGGTGGCTGAATGTGCCATCTCACGTAACTTTTACCTTTCAGACCGCCCATTTACCTTGGCGTACTGCCCGGGTCGACTGCAGCTGATATTATGGCTGACAATCCGGATTGTTTCCCGCTATTACCTGCGAGCGCACAAACGTGCCGCATCCGGCGGCGAAAAACAGCCTAACATAAAGCCGCGGCGGAGAGTCCCGCTGTTTCTGTCATCAAAACCGTTTATTTTATCGGCATACTCAAGCAGGAGAATTCGCGCATGAACCGTTCGCAGCCGTCGCCCGTTACTTTCGATAAAAAAGATGTAGAAATTATTGCACGCGAGACGCTGTACCGTGGTTTTTTTTCACTCAATTTATACCGGTTTCGCCACCGGTTGTTCAATGGTGAAATGAGCCCTGAAATCACGCGTGAAATTTTCGAACGCGGCCATGCGGCGGTGCTGCTGCCCTACGATCCGGTGCGCGACGAGGTTGTGCTGGTTGAACAACTGCGCATCGCCGCGGTCGATACCAGTAATTCGCCCTGGCTGCTGGAAATGGTGGCGGGTATGATCGAAACCGGTGAAAGCGTCGAGGACGTATGCCGCCGCGAAGCGCAGGAAGAGGCCGGCGTGGTGGTCGGGCGCTGCAAACCGGTGCTGAGCTACCTAGCCAGCCCCGGCGGCACCAGCGAACGTTTGTCGATCATGGTCGGCGAAGTGGACGCCGGCACCGCCGAGGGCATCCACGGCCTGGCGGAAGAACATGAAGACATCCGCGTCCATGTGGTCAGCCGCGAACAGGCTTACCGCTGGGTTGAGGAAGGCGCGATCGATAACGCCGCATCAGTGATTGCATTGCAATGGCTGGCGTTGCACCATGAATCGTTGAGAAAAGAGTGGGCCAACTAATGAAACAGCGCTATACCCCTGATTTCCCCGAAATGATGAGATTGTGCGAAACCAACTTCGCGCAATTGCGCCGCTTGCTGCCGCGCAACGACGAAGCGGGCGAAACGGTGACTTATCAGGTGAACGGCGCCGGCTATCGTTTGACCATCGTTGAGTCCACGCGTTACACGTCGCTGGTGGAGATCGAGCAGATCTTTCCGGCGGTCAGCTACTGGAGCCTGCCCGCGATGACGGTGCGGTTGTACCATGACGCCATGGTTGCGGAAGTGTGTTCCAGTCAGCAGATCTACCGCTTTAAAGCGCGTTATGATTATCCTAATAAAAAGTTGCATCAACGCGACGAAAAGCATCAAATTAACCAGTTTCTTGCTGATTGGCTGCGCTACTGTTTGGCGCATGGAGCGATGGCGGTTCCGGTTTGTTAGACAGACTGAAATAACAAAGGACACCATTTGGAAAGCCTGTTTAAACTGCCCGTGGCGAGTGGGGCCGCGGTCAGGATTCTACAAATAACAGATACCCACCTTTTTGCCGGCGAACACGAGACGTTGCTCGGCATCAATACCTATCGCAGCTATCACGCGGTGCTGGACGCCATCCAGGCGCAGCGCCGCGACGTCGATTTGATCGTCGCCACGGGAGATTTGGCGCAGGATCATTCGCAAGAGGCGTACCGCCACTTCGCCGCCGGCATCGCGCAACTGCCGGCCCCCTGCGTGTGGCTGCCGGGCAACCACGATTTTCAACCGGCGATGGTCGACGCGTTGGCCGCCGCGGGCATTGCGCCTTCCAAACAGGTGCTGTTGGGTGATAACTGGCAAGTGCTGATGCTGGACAGCCAGGTGTTCGGCGTGCCGCACGGCGAATTGAGCGAATACCAGCTGGAGTGGATGGAGCGTTGCCTGCAGGCTCACCCCGAGCGCTATACGCTGCTGCTGCTGCACCATCATCCGCTGCCTTCCGGTTGCACCTGGCTCGATCAGCACAGCCTGCGCAACCCGCATATGCTGGGCGCAATCCTGCTGCGTTATCCGAAAGTGAATACCGTGGTGTGCGGGCACATTCACCAGGATCTGGATTTGGAATGGCAGGGTCGGCGCCTGTTGGCGACGCCGTCTACCTGCGTGCAATTCAAGCCGCACTGCACGAACTTCACCATCGACGACGTTTCCCCCGGCTGGCGCTACCTCGATCTGCTGCCGGACGGTCGCGTCGAGACGCAGGTGTTCCGCCTGGAAAACGACGATTTCCGCCCCGATATGGACTCGGATGGATACTGATGCCTTCGACACTGCTCTACCTGCACGGTTTCAACAGCTCGCCGCAGTCGGCCAAGGCGGTGGCCTTCAAGGCCTGGCTGGCCGAACACCATCCCGATATCGAGATGCTGGTGCCGCAGCTGCCGGCCTTTCCGGCGGAGGCCGCCGAGATGCTGGAAAATCTGGTGCTGGAACGCGCCGGGCAAACGCTCGGGCTGGTCGGCTCGTCGCTGGGCGGCTATTACGCCACCTGGCTGTCGCAGTGTTTTTCCCTGCCGGCGGTGGTGGTCAACCCGGCGGTCAAGCCGTTTGAGCTGCTGGTCGACTATCTCGGCGCCAACGAGAACCCCTACACCGGCCAGCAATATGTGTTAGAGTCTCGGCACGTTTACGATCTGAAAGTGATGCAGATCGATCCTTTGGAGTCGCCGGATTTAATCTGGCTGCTGCAGCAAACGGGCGATGAAATTCTCGATTACGGCCAGGCAGTGGCGTATTACACCGCGTGTCGGCAAACGGTGGAGTCGGGTGGAAACCACGCCTTCGTCGGTTTCGAGCACTACTTCCCCCAGATTGTGGATTTTTTAGGGCTAAACGCGGTCTGACGGACCGTTCCGGCACCTCCCTTTAACCACGAAAAAATAATCAACGATGACTCAATCCAGCTATAACGCTGATGCCATTGAAGTACTCAGCGGTCTAGAACCAGTGCGCCGTCGTCCCGGCATGTATACCGACACGACGCGCCCAAACCACCTCGGCCAAGAGGTGATCGATAACAGCGTCGACGAAGCGTTGGCCGGTCACGCCAAGCGCATCGACGTGATCCTGCACGCCGATCAGTCGTTGGAAGTGATCGACGACGGCCGCGGCATGCCGGTGGACATCCACCCGGAAGAGGGCGTGCCGGCGGTTGAGTTGATCCTGTGCCGGCTGCACGCCGGCGGTAAATTCTCGAATAAAAACTACCAGTTCTCCGGCGGCCTGCACGGCGTTGGCATCTCGGTGGTCAACGCCCTGTCGAAGCGGGTGGAAGTCAACGTGCGCCGCGACGGCAACGTCTACGGCATCGCCTTCGAAAACGGCGACAAAGTGCAGGATCTGACGGTGACCGGTACCTGCGGCAAACGCAACACCGGCACCAGCGTGCACTTCTGGCCCGATGAACAGTTCTTCGACAGCCCGCGTTTCTCGGTATCGCGCCTGACTCACCTGCTGAAAGCCAAAGCGGTGCTGTGCCCCGGCGTCGAGATCTATTTCATCGACAAGGTGAACAACACCGAGCAGCGCTGGTGCTACCAGGACGGCCTGACCGACTACCTGATGGAAGCGGTTAACGGCCTGATAACCCTGCCGGAAGCGCCGTTCGTCGGCAATTTCGCCGGTGACACCGAAGCGGTGGACTGGGCGCTGCTGTGGCTGCCGGAAGGCGGCGAGCTGCTGACCGAAAGCTACGTCAACCTGATCCCGACCATGCAGGGCGGCACTCACGTCAACGGCCTGCGTCAGGGGCTGCTGGACGCGATGCGCGAGTTCTGCGAATTCCGCAATATTCTGCCGCGCGGCGTGAAGCTGTCGGCGGAGGATATCTGGGATCGTTGCGCCTACGTGCTGTCGGTGAAGATGCAGGATCCGCAGTTTGCTGGGCAGACCAAAGAGCGTCTCTCCTCGCGTCAGTGCGCGGCCTTCGTTTCCGGCGTGGTGAAAGACGCCTTCAGCCTGTGGCTGAACCAGAACGTTCAGGCGGCGGAACAGCTGGCCGAGCTGGCGATCTCCAGCGCCCAGCGCCGCCTGCGCGCGGCCAAGAAAGTGGTGCGCAAGAAGCTCACCAGCGGGCCGGCGCTGCCGGGCAAGCTGGCGGACTGCACCTCGCAGGATCTGGCCATGACCGAACTGTTCCTGGTGGAAGGGGATTCGGCGGGCGGATCGGCCAAGCAGGCGCGCGATCGCGAGTATCAGGCGATCATGCCGCTGAAGGGCAAGATCCTGAATACCTGGGAAGTGTCCTCGGACGAAGTGCTGGCCTCGCAGGAAGTGCACGACATTTCCGTGGCGATCGGCATCGATCCGGACAGCGAAGATCTCAGCCAATTGCGCTACGGCAAAATCTGCATCCTGGCGGATGCGGATTCCGATGGCTTGCATATCGCCACGCTGCTGTGCGCGCTGTTCGTGCGCCACTTCCGTTCGCTGGTGAAAGGCGGCCACGTCTATGTCGCCATGCCGCCGCTGTATCGCATCGATCTCGGTAAAGAAGTGTTCTACGCGCTGGATGAAGAAGAGAAAGCCGGCGTGCTGGAACAGCTGAAGCGCAAGAAGGGCAAGCCGAACGTGCAGCGCTTTAAAGGGCTGGGCGAGATGAACCCGCTGCAGCTGCGCGAAACCACCCTCGATCCGAACACCCGCCGTCTGGTGCAACTGACGGTGGCGGAGGATGACGTCGATCAGACGCTGGCGGTGATGGACATGCTGTTGGCCAAGAAGCGTTCGGAAGATCGCCGCAACTGGTTGCAAGACAAGGGCGACATGGCCGAATTGGCGGTCTGAGCCTGACCCTGGCCCGGTGAAACGCCGGGCCGGCTTTCCCGCAGGGCGTTCATGCGGCGCCCGATAACCTGGGCCGGAATGCATGAAGATCACGCTTGAAGAATTGCTGGCGTTCACCTCGGTGGTCGACAGCGGTTCCATCACCGCCGCCGCCGATCAGCTCGGCCAGACAACATCCGGCATCAGCCGCGCGCTCAGCCGCCTGGAGAATAAGCTCGATACCACCCTGATGCGCCGCACGACGCGTCGTTTGGAGCTGACCGAAGAGGGGCTGAGCTTCCTGAACCATGCGCGTACGATCATCAGCTCGGTGGAAAATGCCGAAGAGCAAATGGCGGTGCGCCGGCAAATGCCCGCCGGGCGGCTGCGGATCAATGCGGCCGCACCTTTTATGGAGCACGTCATCGTGCCGCTGGTGGCGGGGTTTAGAGAACGTTATCCGCAAATTTCGCTCGAGCTGAACACCGACAACCTGATTATCGATCTGCTGGAAAAACGCACGGATATCGCCATTCGCATCGGTGCGTTGCGTGATTCGACCATTCATGCGCGCGCGCTGGGAGCCAGCCGGCTGCGCATCCTCGCCAGCCCGGTTTATCTGCAGCAGCACGGCACGCCGCAGAGCGTGGAGGAGTTGCATCGGCATTGTCTGCTCGGTTTTACCCAGCCGGAGTCGCTTAACCAGTGGCCGTTGCGCTATCGCCAGGCGCCGCATTTCACCATCACGCCGACGATCTCTGCGTCCAGCGGGGAAACGTTGCGGCAATTGGCGCTGCGGGGCGAGGGGATCGTACAGCTGGCAGACTTTATGACCCGCCGCGATCGGGAAGCCGGCAAGTTGGTGACGTTGCTGGAGCAGGAGACGCTGGACGTGCGCCAGCCGATCAATGCGGTGTATTACCGCAATACGCAATTGGCGGCGCGCATCACCTGTTTTCTTGACTACGTCAGCGCGCACATCGACGCGCAGACGTTATAAGGCGGAGCTTACAGGGCGTTTTCCAGGATGTAGATCTCGGTGTCCAGCACGCTGTCCTTGATGGTCTCGCGGTGTTTGAGCATGTGCTCAATGGCCAGGTGTTTTTCCAGATGCGCCATGCTTTCCCATTTCTCCAGCATGAACACCGAATCCGGCGACCGTTTCTGCCAGGGTGCCTGGGTATTGCTGTCGACCATCGGCGTATATTCGCCGCAGCCGTCTTCCGCCAGCACCAGCGGCACCAGTTTTTCAATGGCTTGCAGTACGGTGGCGCGGTGGCCGGGTTTCACTTTGATTTCTGCGATTACGGTGATCATGTCTGCCTCGTTGATGAGAATGTTCTGCGTCAGTTAAGCAAAAATTTTCGCCAAATGCTCGCGATAACGTGCGATGTCCGCTTCGATATCCGGTTGTTTTATCACGTTATTGCAGATAAAGGTCGGCAGCGCTTCCATTCCCAGGAACTGGTTGGCCTTGTGGAAGTGCAGGTAAACGCCGTCGACGCCGATACCGTGGAAGAACTGATCGGGATCGGTGAAGGCCTCCATCGGGGCGTTCCAGGTCAGGCTCAGCAGGTATTTTTTGCCCTGGATCAGGCCGCCGGAGCCATATTTTTTGCTTTCGTCAGAACGAGAGCGACCGTCGTTGGCATACAGGCTGCCGTGACCGGCGGTGAACACTTCATCGATGTATTTTTTCAGGATCCAAGGTTCGCCCATCCACCAGCCCGGCATCTGATAGATGACCGCGTCGGCCCACAGGTATTTCTGTACTTCGGCTTCGATGTCATAGCCGTCGTCGACCACGGTGACCTGCACATCGTGCTGCAGATCGCGCAGGAAGCCTTCCGCCACGTCGCTCAGGGTTTGGTTGAGTTCGCCGTTGGAATGGCCGAATTGTTTTTTAGCGTTGATAATCAGGATATTGCTCATCTTTCGCGGCTCCCGTCAGAGTTAAGATATGGCATGCTTCCCGCTGAAAAGGCGGAAACCATCTCGCTGGTGACGAGTGTAATCGTGAGTCAGGCAAGTAAAAATGCGATCCAGCGCACAACAGTGTTGACTGCCAGTCAATAAAGAGGCCGCCAGGTAGCGAAATTTTGCATAAACCGCATCGCGCAACCGGCCGCCGGCGGCGATCCTTGCGCCAACTGTGACAGCTACCCCGCAGATGGGTTACTATCGCGGGCAGAATCGACAAGCGATGCCTTTTGTCGTCCAAGGGATTGCCAAGCCACGGTCTGAGGATAATTGAGTAATGAGTGATCTGACTCATGACGGTGTAGAGCGTTTACCGCTGCACACATTCACTGAAAACGCCTATCTGAACTATTCCATGTACGTCATCATGGATCGGGCGTTGCCGTACATTGGCGACGGTTTGAAGCCGGTACAACGCCGCATCATCTACGCCATGTCTGAACTGGGGCTGACCAACAGCGCCAAATTCAAGAAATCCGCCCGCACCGTGGGCGACGTGCTGGGTAAATACCACCCGCACGGCGACAGCGCGTGTTATGAAGCCATGGTGCTGATGGCGCAGCCGTTCTCGTATCGCTATCCGCTGGTGGACGGCCAGGGGAACTGGGGCGCGCCGGACGATCCCAAGTCGTTCGCGGCGATGCGTTATACCGAATCGCGCCTGTCCAAATACGCCGAGGTCTTGCTGGCCGAACTGGGCCAGGGCACGGTCGACTGGATCCCGAACTTTGACGGCACGCTGCAAGAGCCGAAGATGCTGCCGGCGCGTCTGCCGAACATCCTGCTGAACGGCACCACCGGCATCGCGGTCGGCATGGCGACCGATATTCCGCCTCACAACGTGCGCGAAGTCGCCGCTGCGGCGGTGGCGCTGCTCGACAAGCCGGGCGCCTCGCTCGATGACCTGCTCGAGTTCGTGCAGGGGCCGGACTTCCCGACCGAAGCCGAGATCATTACCCCGCGCGATGAAATTCGCAAAATTTACCAGAGCGGCCGCGGCTCGGTGCGCATGCGCGCCGTGTGGAAGAAAGAGGACGGCAGCGCGGTGATCACCGCCTTGCCGCATCAGGTCTCCGGCGCCAAGGTGCTGGAGCAGATCGCCAGCCAGATGCGCGCCAAGAAGCTGCCGATGGTCGAGGATCTGCGCGATGAATCCGATCACGAGAACCCGACGCGTCTGGTGATCGTGCCGCGTTCCAACCGCATCGATCTGGAGCAGGTGATGAATCACCTGTTCGCCACCACCGATCTGGAACGCAGCTACCGCATCAACATGAACATGATCGGTCTGGACAACCGCCCGCAGGTCAAAGGGCTGGTGGAGATCCTCACCGAATGGCTGGCCTACCGTCGCGATACGGTGCGCCGCCGCCTGAACTACCGCCTCGAGAAGGTGCTCAAGCGTTTGCATATCCTCGAAGGTTTACTGGTGGCGTTCCTCAATATCGACGAGGTGATCCACATCATCCGCAGCGAGGATGAGCCGAAGCCGGTGCTGATGCAGCGTTTCGGCATCTCCGATACCCAGGCGGAAGCGATCCTCGAGCTGAAACTGCGTCACCTGGCCAAGCTGGAAGAGGTCAAGATCCGCGGTGAGCAGGACGAGCTGGCGAAAGAGCGCGATCAACTGCAGGCGCTGCTGGCGTCCGAGCGCAAGTTGAATACGCTGATTAAGAAAGAGATCCAGGCCGACGCGCAAACCTACGGCGACGATCGCCGTTCGCCGCTGACCGAGCGTGCGGAAGCCAAGGCGATGAGCGAGCACGATTTCGTGCCGTCCGAGCCGGTGACCATCGTGCTGTCGGAAATGGGCTGGGTGCGCAGCGCCAAGGGCCACGACATCGATCCGGCAGGGTTGAGCTACAAGGCCGGCGACAGCTTCCGCGGCGCGGCGCGCGGCAAGAGCAACCAGCCGGTGGTGTTCATCGATTCTACCGGGCGCAGCTATGCGCTCGATCCGATGACGCTGCCTTCGGCGCGCGGGCAGGGCGAACCGTTGACCGGCAAGCTGACGCCGCCGCCGGGCGCCACCATTGAGCAGGTGCTGATGGCGGCCGACGATCAAAAACTGCTGATGGCGTCCGACGCCGGTTACGGTTTCGTTTGCACCTTTAACGATCTGGTGGCGCGCAACCGCGCCGGCAAGGTGATGATCACGCTGCCGGACAACGCCAGAGCGCTGCCGCCGATGGAAATTCACGGCGCAGAAGATATGCTGCTGTCGATCACCGCCGCCGGGCGCATGTTGATGTTCCCGGTCGCCGATCTGCCGCAACTGTCGAAGGGCAAGGGCAACAAGATCGTCTCCATTCCGGCGGCGCAGGCCGCAGCCGGTGAAGACAAGCTGGCCTGGCTGTTCGTGCTGCCGCCGCAGGCGTCCGTCACGTTGTACGTCGGCAAACGCAAGCTGACGCTGCGTCCGGAGGATCTGCAGAAGTTCCGCGCGGAGCGCGGCCGCAAGGGCACCCAGCTGCCGCGTGGCCTGCAGCGCATCGATCGCGTCGAAGTGGATGCGCCGGTGCGGGCGTCGGGAGGCGACAGCGAAGAGTAAGCGTTGGCGCCGGCGTTAAAGGGCGGTCGCAGCATGCTGTGGCCGCCTTATTTATTTTTGCTGGCGTTTATTTTCCAAATAGTTAACATTTCTGCGCATAAAATTATTGTGCGTACTGCCGCCTGGCAGGAAAATAGCGAGAAATGCAGGCGACATCGGCGTGCTTACCGCCTGGCCGGCAAATAATGAGTAAAGGAATCTGCGCAGCGAAGTAAACTGCGTTGGCAGTGTGCTAATGAGGTTGTTATGTTATTGATTTTGCGTGCCGTTCTCGCCACTCTTTTCTGTATTCTGGTGTGTATTTTCGGTTCTGTTTATTGCTTGTTCAGCCCGCGCAACCCTCGCCACGTGGCGACCTTCGGCCATCTTTTCGGCCGCCTGTCGACGCTGTTCGGCATCAAGGTTGAAACCCGCGTGCCGGCCGATGCGGCCAACAATGGCAACTGCATCTATATCGCCAACCACCAAAATAACTACGACATGGTGACGGCCTCCAATATCGTGCAGCCGCGCACCGTGACCGTCGGTAAAAAAAGTCTGGTGTGGATCCCGTTTTTCGGCCCGCTGTATTGGCTGACCGGTAATCTGCTGATAGATCGTGATAATCGCGCCAAGGCGCACGGCACCATCGCCCAGGTGGCGGAGCAGTTCAAAAAGAAAGACATTTCGATCTGGATGTTCCCGGAAGGGACCCGCAGCCGCGGTCGCGGTCTGATGCCGTTTAAAACCGGCGCGTTCCACGCGGCCATCGCCGCCGGCGTGCCGATTGTGCCGATCTGTGTATCAACCACCAGCGGTAATATAAATCTTAATCGCTGGAATAACGGTCATGTGATCGTCGAGATGTTGGCGCCGGTGGATACCAGCAAATACGGCAAAGAAAACGTGCGTGAGTTGGCGGCCCATTGCCGTGAGCTGATGGAGGCGAAAATCGCCGAATTGGACGCCGAAGTCGCCCAGCGCAACGCCGCCAAAAAATAAGAGTCTACCGGCTTCAAAGAATAGGGTTTTAATTGGCGTTCAGCGCCGTTAACGCCTGAACGCCTGCTAATCTTGATTGGCGGGCGTTTGGGTTTTGCACACGGTTTAGTTATTGCTTTTCATGGAGAAAATATGTCACTCAGTCGACGTCAGTTTTTACAGGCATCGGGCCTGGCGCTGTGCGCGGGCGCCGTGCCGCTGAGGGCTGAGGCGAGCGGAACGCAGACCCCGTTACCCATTCCCCCGCTGCTGGAGTCTCGCCGCGGTCAGCCGCTGTTCCTGACCTTGCAGCGCGCCCATTGGGCGTTTATGGATAACCGCAAAGCGGCGGTGTGGGGCATCAATGGCATGTACCTGGGGCCGACGGTGCGGGTTTACAGCGGTGACGACGTCAAACTGATCTACAGCAACCGCCTGCAGGAGCCGGTAGCGATGACCGTCAGCGGTCTGCAGGTGCCAGGCACGCTGATGGGCGGCGCGCCGCGCATGATGTCGCCTAACGTCGACTGGTCGCCGGTGCTGCCCATTCGTCAGGCGGCGGCCACCTGCTGGTACCATGCCAACACGCCGAACCGTATGGCGCCGCACGTTTACAACGGGCTGGCCGGGCTGTGGCTGGTGGAAGATGCCGTCAGCAAAGCGCTGCCGCTGCCCAACCACTACGGCGTCGACGATTTCCCGCTGATCATTCAGGACAAACGCTTCGATAACTTCGGCACACCGCAATACGATGCACCGTCGCAGGGCGGTTTCGTCGGCGATACGCTGTTGGTCAACGGCGTGCAAAACCCGTATGTCGACGTGTCGCGCGGCTGGGTGCGTCTGCGCCTGCTTAACGCCTCCAACGCGCGCCGCTATACCCTGCAGCTCAGCGACGGGCGGCCGTTCAACGTGATTGCCAGCGATCAGGGCTTCCTGCCTGCGCCGGTCGCGGTGCAGCAGCTGTCGTTGGCGCCTGGCGAACGCCGGGAAGTGCTGATCGACATGTCGAAGGGCGAAGAGGTGACCATCACCGCCGGTGAAGCGGCGGGCATCATGGATCGCCTGCGCGGCCTGTTCGAGCCGTCGAGCATTCTGGTGTCCACCCAGGTGCTGACGCTGCGCCCGACCGGCCTGCTGCCGCTGGTGACCGACAACCTGCCGATGCGCCTGCTGGCGGATCAGCTGTTGGACGGCAGCGCCAGCCGCACCCGCGATTTCCGCCTGGGCGACGGCGGCGTCGGCATCAACGGCGCGATTTGGGACATGAACCGCATCGACGTACAGGCACAGCAAGGCACCTGGGAACGTTGGAACATTCATGCGGATACGCCGCAGGCGTTCCATATTCAGGGCGTGCAGTTCCTGATCAAACGCGTCAACGGCGCGCAGCCGATGGCGGAAGATCGCGGCTGGAAGGACACCGTCTGGGTCGATGGCGACGTCGAGCTGCTGGTGTATTTCAACCAACCTACCTCCGAACACTTCCCGTTCCTGTATTACAGCCAGACGCTGGAGATGGCCGATCGCGGCACCGCCGGCCAGCTGATGGTGCAGCCGACGATGTAATCTGCGCTGCGGGCCGCTTACGGCGCCCGCAGCATTTCCAGGAAGGCCTGCACCACCGGCGTGACGCTGTCGGCGCGATACACCGCGTACAGATCCGCCGGCGGCGCCTGTTGCAGCGGGCAAAAGCGTACGCCGGGCCACGGGATGCGGCCGTAGCTGTCCGGCAGCAGCGTGATGCCGCAGCCTTCCGCCACCAGCGCCAGCAGGGTCTGCGGTTCGTTGACCTGATAGGCGACGTCCGGCAAAAATCCCTGCTGCAGACACAGATTGTGCAGATACAGCCCCAGGCTGGCCTCATGCGGCGGCAGCACGATGAAGCTGTCGTTCTGCAGCGCCGCCAGCGGGATATTTTCCTGCTGCGCCAGCGGATGATCGAGCGGCAACACCACGGCGATGCTCTCGCTTGCCAACCGTTGGCAGGTTAACCCCGGCAGCGTCTGCTGCTGCGCCTCTCGCCAGACCCCGATGTCGATATGCCGCTTTTGCAGCGCGGCGATTTGCTGGCTGGGCGTCAGCTCGTTCAACGACCAGGTGACGCCGGCGCTCCGCTCGCTGAATCGCCGCAGCGCCGCGATCAGGCCGCCCCAGGCCGAGGTGCCGACCATGCCGACCACCATGTGGCCGCCTTCGCCACGCCCCATCTGTTGCACCTGATGCAATGCGCTGTCGGCCTGATCCAGCAGCCGCTCGACGTTGCGCAGCAGCGTGCGGCCGGCCGGCGTCAGCGTTATGGAGCGGGTGGTGCGTTTGAACAGCACCACCCCGAGCTGACTCTCCAGCTCCTTGATGTGCTTGCTGAGCGGCGGCTGTGACATATTCAGCCGCCGCGCCGCCTGGGTGAAGTTCATCTCTTCCGCCACCACGCGGAAATAGTGCAGCAGGCGGAAGTTAATCCGGCCGGGATCGGGCAGGGCTTGGGGCGGGTTCATCCGGGGTATCGCCTCCTTGTGACGCAGCTCAACTTATAGGTAAATGGAATAAATCGGCCGCCAAGAATGTATTGGTCTCGGCCGCGCCTCGCTCTCTACTATGGGGCTTATTATCCCCCGCTGAAAGAGAGAATACGATGTTTAATCAAGAAGATGCTTTTACCTGCGCCGACATCGTCCGCGCGCGCCTGCCGGGTTTCCAGCCGAAAGCGGCCTTGATTCTCGGCTCCGGGCTTGGCGCCCTGGCGGAGGTGATGACCGAAACCGTCACCCTCGATTACGCGGAGCTGCCGGGCTTTCCGGTGAGCGGCGTCGCCGGCCACGCCGGGCAGCTGGTCGCCGGCAAGCTGGAGGGCGTGCCGGTATTGTGCATGAAAGGGCGCGGTCATTTCTATGAAGGGCGTGGCATGCAGGTGATGACCACCGCGGTGCGCACTTTCAAACTGCTGGGCTGCGAATTCCTGCTGGCGACCAACGCCGCGGGTTCGCTGCGCCGTTCGGTGGCGCCGGGCAGCCTGGTGGCGATTACCGATCACATCAATTTCATGCCGGAATCGCCGCTGGTCGGCGCCAACGACGATCGCTTCGGGCCGCGCTTCTTCAGCCTGGCGAACGCCTACGATCGCGATCTGCGCGCCGGGCTGGCGGCGGTGGCCGAAAGCGCGGGCATTCCGCTGGCGGAAGGGGTATTCGCCGCCTACACCGGGCCGAATTTCGAAACGCCGGCGGAGATCCGCATGATGCAGACCCTGGGCTGCGACGTGGTGGGCATGTCGATCGTGCCGGAAGTCCTGGCGGCGCGCCACTGCGGTCTCAAGGTGCTGGTGGTGTCCGCGATGACCAACTACGCCGAAGGGCTGTCGGATACGCCTCTTTCCCACGAACAAACGCTCAGCTGCGCGGCGCTGGCGGCGGACGATTTCATGCGCCTGATCCGCGAGCTGTTCAAAACGCTGTAACACCGCAAGCAAACCGGCGGCGGGCTGCAGGGGGCCCGCCGCACCAATCATCGTTGAAAGCATAATAACAAGGTGATGGCGATGGCGATAAAAACACGATTAAAAGTCATGATTTTCCTGCAGTTCTTTATCTGGGGCGCCTGGCTGGTGACGCTGGGTTCCTACATGATCAACACGCTGCATTTCAGCGGCATGCAGGTGGGGATGGTCTACAGCGCCAAAGGCATCGCCGCGCTGATCATGCCGGGGCTGGCGGGCATCATCGCCGATCGGTGGATGAAGGCCAACTATCTGTATGCGCTGTGCCACCTGCTCGGGGCGCTGGCGCTGTACTGCGCGGCGCAGGTCGAGCAACCGATGCTGATGTTCTGGGTGATGCTGTTCAATGCCATGGTCTATATGCCGACCATCGCGCTCTCCAACGCCATTTCCTATTTTTGCCTCGAAAAGCACGGCTTTGACACGGTGAGGGACTTTCCGCCGGTGCGGGTGTACGGCACCGTGGGATTCATTCTGGCGATGTGGTTGGTCGGCTTCAGCCGCATCGAGCTCAGCAATCTGCAGCTGTATCTGGCTTCTGCGGCGTCGCTGCTGCTGTCCGCCTATTCGCTGACGCTGCCGCGTTGCCCGACCAACCGCGCGGCCGAGTCGAAAAGCTGGGTGAGCGTGCTGGGGTTGGATGCGCTGGTGTTGTTCCGCCAGCGGCGCATGGCGCTGTTTTTCCTGTTCGCCATGTTGCTTGGCGCGGCGCTGCAGATAACCAATACCTTCGGCAACCCGTTCCTGCACGATCTGTCGCTCAATCCGCTGTATCAGGACAGCCTCAGCGTCCGGTATCCGGCGGTGCTGCTGTCGCTGTCGCAGATCTCCGAAGTGTTCTTTATCCTCACCATTCCCTTCTTCCTGCGCCGTTACGGCATCAAGCAGGTGATGCTGATCAGCATGGCGGCCTGGACGCTGCGCTTTCTGTTCCTGGCTTACGGCACGCCGGTCGGCTTTGGTTTCGTGCTGCTGTTGCTGTCGATGATTGTCTACGGCTGCGCCTTCGACTTCTTCAATATCTCCGGCGCCATCTTCGTCGAGAAAGAGGCCGATCACCGCATCCGCGCCAGCGCGCAGGGGCTGTTCATGACCATGGTCAACGGTTTGGGCGCCTATCTGGGGGCGCTCGCCAGCGGCGAGGTGGTGGACTTCTTCAGCCATGACGGCGTGAAAGACTGGCAGAGCATCTGGCTGGTGTTTGCGCTGTATACGCTGGTGCTGGGGATCGTGTTCGCGTTGAGCTTCAACTACCGCCACCCGCCGCAGGAGAGCGCGGCGGCGGCGCAGTAAGGCAGGGGGCGCAGCTGGCTGCGCCCTGAAACGTCAGGCCTGCGGGAAGCGCTGCTGCAGCTGCTGCCAGTCCGGCGGATTGGCGGCGCCGAGGCTGGCCACCACGCAAGCGGCGACCCGGTTGGCCAGATCGACCGCCCGCGGCAGTGGCCAGCCGGCAGACAGGCCCGCCAGCAAACCGGCGCAGTGGGCATCGCCCGCGCCGATGGTGTCAACGACCTCTACCGGATAGGCCGGAATGTGCAGCGGCGGCGTGCGGCCGTCGCAGATCCACGCGCCGTCGCGATCCAGGCGACAGATCAGCGTCAGATTACGGGCGGCGGCATAGCGCTGTGCGGCCTCCACGGCGTCGCCGGCGCCGCACAGCGTGGCCACTTCGTCGCGGTTGAGCGTCAGCAGAGTGTGGCTGTCGCTGAGCATGGCGAAGAAATCTTCGCTGAGCTGGGCGATGCGCGGGCCGGGATCGATCAGGCGAGGTTGGTCGAACGGCATGCGCGTCAGCCACTCGCGCAGCGCTTCGCCGTTTTCGCCCGCCAGCTCGTAGCCGCTGGCGTAGATCAGCGTGTGTTCCGTCAGCGGCAGGGTCGCCAGCTGCGCTTTATTCCATTGGCTTTCGCAACCGGACACCGTGATAAAGGTGCGTTCGCCGTCGGGCTCCACCAGCGCCAGGCACCAGCCGTTGTCCATCTGGCCGTGGCGCAACAGCACCTCCAGCCCCAGTTCGCCCATGGCGGCTTCGATCGCCGCGCCCCACTCGCCGTTGCCGACCGGCATGCCGTTGATCACCGGCGCTTCAAGGCGCGTCAGCGCGCGCGCCACGTTGAACGCGCAACCGCCGATTTGCCGCGCCTGCGGCAGGGCTTCGATATCTTCACCGCGGATCGGCAGGCGCGGCAGCGTCATCACCAGATCGCCGACCGCGCCCCCAATCACCAGGACAGGTGTTACAGCTTCCCACTCATTCATTGATGTTCTCTGCGTTGGGTCAGGTACAGACCGTAAGCGATCAGACTCACCGCAAACGACACAAACAGCCCCAGGCTGGAGTCGGCGAACAAGCCTTTGGCCAGCGGGCCGTCGATAAAACCGGTTTTGGTGACCAGCAGGCCGCACAGGGCGCCGAGGAACCAGCAAAACAGCGGGGCTTTGCGCACGCCGCGGTTCTGGCCATGCAGGCCGTACAAAGCGTTGCCATCATACCCGTGGCGGCGGCGCAGGCACAGGTAATCGAGCAGGAAAATTGCCTCCCAGGCCGCCAGAAACACCCCGCAGAACACCAGGAAGGAGATGAACGGCCCCATGAAATCGCCGGAGATGAACAGCACATACAGGGCGATGCCCAGCACCACCACGGCGTCGATCGATATCGCCAGCCATTGTTTGACCTGCACGCCGATGGTCAGCAGGTTAAGGCTGGCGGAATACAGGCTGAGCACCGCGATGGTGACGATGCCGGCGGTGGCGGCCAGCAGATAAGGGATGGCCATCCAGGCGGGCAGCACCGAGCCTATCAGCGCGATGGGGTTGGCGGCGCTGGCCAGATCGGGGAGCTGCACGGAAAGCAGAATACCGGCCAGCATCAGCAGCATCAGCGGCAAACAGGCACCGCCCATCACCGCGGCGAAAATGCCTTTGCTCGACGAGCTCGGGCTTTGATAGCGGCTGTAATCGGCGCCGGCGATTGCCCAGCTGATGCCGGTGCCGGCGGCGATCACCGATACCGCCGGCAGGAAACCGGTCAACCAGCTGCCGGAAGGCAGCGCCAGCACCTGGCTCCACTCGGTGTTGAACAGGATATAGAGCACCACGATCAGCGTCATGGTGCCGAAGATGCGGCTGAACCAGCTCTGCATCCAGACCACGGTATTTTGCCCCAGCAGGCTGACGACGACAGTGAGCCCGCCGAACAGCAGCAGGCTGAGCGCGGTCAACAGGTGGCTGGTTCCCAGTCCGAAGGCCTCGAACAGCGCCGCCAGCGTCAGGGTGCCGGTGATCACGTTGACCGCTTCCCAGCCCATCAGGTTGATCCAACTGAACAGGGTGGGCGCCACGTTGCCCTTCAGCCCGAAAATCACCCGCGAGAGCGTCAGCGTAGAGGTGCGCCCGCGCTTGCCGGCGAAGCTGGTGAGGCCGACCAGCACGAAGCTGGCGACGCCGACCAGCGCGGCGAGTACCGATTGCAGAAAGGATAAGCCGAAGCCGACGATGATGGCGCCGTACACCACGCCGAGAATACCGATATTGGCCGCCGACCAGATCCAAAACAGCTCGATGGGCTTACCGGTCTGTTCCGCGTCCGGCACCCGGTCGATACCGGTGCTTTCTACCTTCCATGCTTCATTGCGATTGATATCGGTCATAGCAAATGATCCCTGTTGCGCAGGGCCGCGAGGGCCGCCGCAGTTGACTGAAAATCGATTCCGTTGGCGCGGTTGAGGCCGGCTGTCCCGCTGTTGGTGAAGACGCCGATTCCGCGCAGTGTGTAGCGGCTGACGCCGCCGGGTCTGTCAAAATGAGGGCGGTATCCGCCTTATCGGGTGAGGCACGTCGGCCGCACGGCGCCAATGAGTGTAGTCAAAGAGTGGGGCTGCAGCGGGGATTGGCGAAGCGGGAACGTTTCTATTTGCCGACATCGATCCGCTTCGCCCTCCGCGATGGGATCCTGTGATGCGGCGATGAGCCGTGAGCAGGCTATCCATTAGCTCCGTTGCTTATTATCGGCCGTTTGCGCCGGCAGTATAGGCCCGCTGCCGGCCATCAAGGGTATTCTTTAGGGCTGGCAGCGGGTTTTTTATTGTTTTTAAAGTGGGTCCCTGGTGTTGGTGCTATTGATGTATCAACATCAATAAGCACAGATTACGCGCGATCTAGATCCAATGAAAGTCCATTAGGCAAAAATTGTGATGCCACTCTGAAAGCATTAGCGATATTTTAGTTAAAGTGAGGTGCCTATCGCCGGACAGGCGATAGGATAACAATGAGACTCAGACGAATGGCATAAGCAAGAGGGCGGGCGAATGACGGATTTTATGGCCTGGCTGCGTGGTCATCTGGCGCAGGGGGCGGTGGCGCCGCGTTATATTCAGCTGGCGGCGGCGATAGAAACCGCGATCAGGCAGCAGGTGTTGGCGGCGGAGGCATTTCTGCCGCCGGAACGGCAGATGGCGGAGGGGCTGGCGCTGTCGCGCGTCACCGTCAGCAAGGCAATGAAGCTGCTGGAGGATAAAGGGCTGATTTCACGGCAGCAGGGGGGCGGCACCCGCGTGGCGATGCGCATTGGTTATTCCCTCGATAAGGACAGCGGTTTCACCGCTCAGGCGCTGCGTCACGGCAGCCGCGTCAGCAATCGATGGCTGCTGCGCACCCGAGTCGGCGCGCCGGCCAAGGCCGCGGCGGCGCTGGGGCTGGCGGAGGGGGATGAAGTGATCAAACTGCGGCGGTTACGCTTGCTGAACGGCAGCCCGGTCTCGCTGGAAACCACCTATATACCACCGCGCTTCTTGCCCGAACCGGCGCAGCTGGAGCATTCACTGTATGCGCTATGGCAATCGCGCGGCATCGTGCCTGAAGATAAACACTTTCTGTTGAAGGCGGTGTCCTGCAGCGACGAGGTCGCCGAACTGCTCAACGTGCCGTGCGGCGCGCCGTTGTTGCACATCATCCAAACCAGCCGCAACGCTCAGGGTGAGGCGCTGGAGTTCAGCGATATCTTGTGCCGCAGCGACGTTTATGAATTCGAAGTGAACGGTTAGCGAAATAACCATGCTCTTTTTGCTGCTAGTGCGTATAATCGCCGCCCGGCGATTAATTAACCTGTAAAAAGAGCAGCAGAATGAGCACCACCAGCCTGATCCAACCCGATCGTGAACTGTTTTCCTATAAGCCCTATTGGGCCGAATGTTTTGGCACCGCGCCGTTTTTACCGATGTCGCGGGCAGAGATGGATCAACTGGGCTGGGACAGCTGCGACGTGATCATCATCAGCGGCGACGCCTACGTCGATCACCCAAGCTTTGGCATGGCGATCATCGGCCGCATGCTGGAAGCGCAGGGCTTTCGCGTCGGCATCATCGCGCAGCCGGACTGGAGCAATAAAGAAGACTTCATGCGGTTGGGGAAACCGAACCTGTTCTTCGGCATCACCGCCGGCAACATGGACTCGATGATCAACCGCTACACCGCCGATCGCAAACTGCGCCACGACGATGCCTATACCGCCGGCAACGTCGGCGGCAAGCGGCCGGATCGCGCCACCCTGGTCTACAGCCAGCGCTGCAAAGAAGCCTATAAAGACGTGCCGATCGTGCTGGGCGGCATCGAAGCCAGCCTGCGTCGCATCGCCCACTACGATTACTGGTCGGATACCGTGCGCCGCTCGGTGCTGGTGGACTCCAAAGCCGACATGCTGATCTACGGCAACGGCGAGCGTCCGTTGGTGGAAGTGGCGCACCGTCTGGCCGCCGGTGAGAAGATCGGCGATATCCACGATATTCGCAATACCGCGGTGATGCGCAAAGAAGCGCTGCCGGGCTGGAGCGGCGTGGATTCCACCCGCCTCGACAAGCCGGGCCGCATCGAACCTATTCCGAACCCGTACGGCGAGGATCTGCCGTGCGCCGACGGCGCCAAGCCGAAAGAGCCGGAAGCCAAGCCTGTCACCGTGCGCGCCGCCAAACCGAAGCCGTGGGAGAAGACCTACGTGCTGCTGCCGTCCTTCGAGAAAGTGAAGGGCGACAAGGTGCTGTATGCGCACACCTCGCGCATTTTGCACCATGAAACCAACCCAGGCTGCGCCCGCGCGCTGATGCAAAAACACGGCGATCGCTACGTGTGGATCAACCCGCCGGCGATCCCGCTGACCACGCCGGAGATGGACAGCGTCTTCGCCCTGCCTTATCAACGCGTACCGCACCCGTCCTACGGTCAGGATCGCATTCCGGCCTATGACATGATCCGTTTCTCGGTGAACATCATGCGCGGCTGCTACGGCGGCTGTTCGTTCTGTTCGATCACCGAGCATGAAGGGCGCATCATCCAGAGCCGTTCGGAAGATTCGATCGTTCGCGAAATCGAAGAGATCCGTGACAAGGTGCCGGGCTTTACCGGTGTGATCTCCGATCTGGGCGGCCCGACCGCCAACATGTATATGCTGCGTTGCACCAACCCGCGCGCTGAGCAGACCTGCCGCCGCGCCTCGTGCGTGTATCCGGAGATCTGCACCTATATGGATACCAACCACGAGCCGACCATCAAGCTTTACCGCCGCGCGCGTTCTCTGGAGGGCATCAAGAAGATCCTGATCGCTTCCGGGGTACGTTACGATCTGGCGGTGGAAGATCCGCGCTATATCAAGGAACTGGCGACCCACCACGTCGGCGGCTACCTGAAGATCGCGCCGGAGCACACCGAAGAAGGCCCGTTGTCGAAGATGATGAAACCGGGCATGGGCAGTTACGATCGCTTCAAGCAGCTGTTTGATCACTATTCGAAGCTGGCGGGTAAAGAGCAGTACCTGATCCCATACTTTATCTCGTCGCACCCGGGCACCCGCGATGAAGACATGGTGAACCTGGCGCTGTGGCTGAAGAAGAACCGTTTCCGCCTCGATCAGGTGCAGAACTTCTATCCTTCGCCGATGGCCAACTCCACCACCATGTATTACAGCGGCAAAAACCCGCTGAGCAAGGTGGGGTACAAGAGCGAAGACGTGGTGGTGCCGCGCGGCGATCGCCAGCGCCGCCTGCATAAGGCGCTGCTGCGTTACCACGATCCGGCCAACTGGGCGCTGATCCGCGCCGCGCTGGAAGAGATGGGCCTGAAGCACCTGATCGGCAGCCGCCGCGATTGTCTGGTGCCGGCGCCGAGCATCGACGAACAGCGCGAAGCGAAACGGCTGCAGCGCCATACCCGGCCGGCGCTGACCAAACATACCGATATCAATCGGCAGCGCACGCCGTCCAACCGGCCGCCGCGCAAACCGATTCGCAAAGCCAAGCCGTAACGGCCGCACCGCATGCGTAAACAAAAAGGAGAACCCCCGGGTTCTCCTTTTCACTGTTGAGCGTCACAGCTGCTCGTACGCGGCTTCCACTTTCATCAAATGGCGCGGCGCCTGCGGCGCGGGATGGTATTTGCGCACGTGCCAGTTAAAGGCCTCCGGCGACAGGTTGTTAATCATCGCGATGGCCTGCTGACGGTTGCTGGAGAAGGTGCGCAGCAGTGCCCCGGTGCCGTTGACGTAGGCGATGATGGTGGCGTAGCGCAGCGTGACGGGATTGGCGATCCCTTTAAGCTGTTGTTTCTGCAAGGTGGCCAGATAGGCGGCGCCGAGATCGATATTGGTGTCGGGATCCCGCAGATCGTCATCGTCCGGGCAACCGCGTTTGCCTTTGTAGCGATAGGCGTCGCAGCCGGCGGTATCGGCTTTCAGCTGCATCAGGCCGATCGCATTGGATCTGCTCACTGCGGCGGGGTTGAAACCGGACTCCACCTGGATCATGGCGGTGATCAGCTTGGCATCTACGCCGTATTCGCTGGCGGCGTCTTTGATGGCGCTATCGAAGGCGTGGCGATCGTAGCTGACGCGCTGTTTCTTGCCGGCGCAACCCGCCAGCACCAGCATGACGCAAAGCATGCCCAGCCGTGACCCGTGTGAGAAAGAGAATTTCATGGTGCTCCGTGCTTGTCTGTTTTTTAACGGCGTTAACCGGCGGGCGGAGCCTCCGGCGTCGTCATCATAACGTCAGGCGGCGCAAAGGAGCAATGTGCGGGAAGGAAAAGCCCCCTCCGGCCGGAGAGGGCTTGGGGGGAGATTACAGGGTATCCGGATCCGGCCCGAGGCGGTTGCCGACATCCAGCTTGGCGATCTCGCCCAGTTCATCTTTATCGAGTTTGAAATCAAACACCTCGAAGTTTTCGCGAATCCGCGACGGCGTGACCGATTTCGGGATGACGATAAGACCGCTGTCCAGGTGCCAGCGCACCACAATCTGCGCCGGGGTTTTCTCGTATTTTTCGGCCAGCGCCTTGATCAGCGGCTGGTCGAACACGCCTTCACCGCCTTGCGCCAGCGGGCTCCAGGATTCGGTGGCGATATGGTGCGTGGCGTTCCAGGCGCGCAGCTGGCGCTGTTGCAGCAGCGGGTGCAGCTCGATCTGGTTGACGACCGGCGCCACGTTGGTTTCATCCAACAGACGCTGCAGGTGCGGCGTATGGAAGTTGCATACGCCGATGCTTTTCACCAGGCCTTGTTCGCGCAGCTTGATCAGCTCGCGCCAGGCGGAGACGTATTGATCCTGCTGCGGGCGCGGCCAGTGGATCAGATACAGATCCACATAGTCCAGCTTGAGCTTTTCCAGACTGGTTTCCAGCGCCGCCAGCGGATCGCCCTGATCGTCGTTCCACAGCTTGGTGGTGATGAACAGGTCGCTGCGCGGCAGCGCGCTGGACTGCAGCGCGGCGCCGACGCCTTCCTCGTTCTTGTAAATCGCGGCGGTGTCGATGGAGCGGTAACCGATCTCCAGCGCTTTGCTCACCGCGCGGGTGGTCTCTTCAATACTCGCCTGCCAAACGCCGAGACCCAACTGCGGCATCAGATTACCATCGTGGAGTTTGATGATGGGTTGTTGCGTTGTCATGCGCATCTCCTTGTGTACGGATTGCGGCGCCTGCGGCGCCGAAACGGCTATAGATAAATTCTAGTTGGCAAAATGGGCGGTTGCCGGGTTTGCCAGCCTAATTTCAGCGGTGGCGGGAGGGCCATTTTCTCCCCGCTCTCCCTGCGAATGAGCGGTAAGACGAGTGGTGCGAAACGATCGGCGGCGCTGAAGCGCCCGACTGCGCCCGGTGATCGGCCGGGCGCAGGATGCGGCGAAAAATGGCTGGCGGAGACTAAAGCCTAGCAAAAAATCGCCGTTTTGCGATTAACGCGCCGCTTCATAAATGCGGCGGCTGACGTCCAGGGTAATGTCCTGATGCTCGCCCAGGGCGGTCATGCCGTGCTGATGGAGCTTGTCGAGCAGCGCCGGAATGCTGCTGCCGTCGAGCTGATAATCCGCCATGCGGGTCGGCACGCCCATCTGTTCGAAGAAGGCGCGGGTGGCGGCGATGGCGCCGTCGATCCGGCTGTCTTCGCTGCCTTCGCGCAGGCCCCAGACGCGTTCAGCGTACTGCAGCAGTTTTTCGCGCTTCTGCGCTTTCTTCTCGTGCAGCAGCGCCGGCAGCACGATGGCCAGCGTTTGCGCGTGGTCGAGATCGTGCATGGCGGTCAGCTCGTGGCCCAGCATGTGGGTCGCCCAGTCCTGCGGCACGCCGGCGCCGATCAGGCCGTTCAGCGCCATGGTGGCGCTCCACATCACGTTGGCGCGCACCGCATAGTTCTCCGGCTCGGCCAGTGCGCGCGGGCCGTCTTCCAGCAGGGTCAACAGCAGGCCTTCGGCGAAGCGATCCTGCACCTTGGCGTCGACCGGGTAGGTCAGATACTGCTCCAGGGTGTGCACGAAGGCGTCGACCACGCCGTTGGCGATCTGGCGGGGCGGTAGCGAGTAGGTCACCACCGGATCCAGCACGGCGAAGCGCGGCTGCACCAGCGGCGAGAAGAAGTGCTGCTTGTCGCCGCTGCTTTTGCGGGTGATCACCGCGCCGCTGTTGGACTCGGAGCCGGTGGCCGGCAGCGTCAGCACGCAGCCCATCGGCACTGCGTCGGCGATGTGGCTGCCGACGGTCTGCAGAATGTGCCAGGCGTCGTTGCTGGCCGTATAACGGGCGGCGGCGGCGATGAACTTGGTGCCGTCAACCACCGAACCGCCGCCGACCGCCAGCAGGAAATCGATGTTTTCCGCTTTCACCACCTCGACCGCTTTCATCAGCGTTTCGTAGGTCGGGTTAGGCTCGATGCCGGAAAACTCCCGCACGTCGCGGCCGGCCAGCGCGCTATGCACCTGATCCAGCACGCCGTTTTTCTTTACGCTGCCGCCACCGTAGGTGATCAGGATGCGCGCGTCCGCCGGGATTTGGCCGGCCACGTCGGCAATTTGGTCCTTGCCGAACAGGATTTTGGTTGGGGTATGCAGAATGAAGTTGTGCATGGTTGATTTCTCTCTTTCTGTCAGGCGGGCGCCAAAGTGGCGCAAAGGTGTCTGGCCCGTATTGTCAGGAACCGGGCGGCAACGCACAATGCACATTCCTGTTTGGTTCTTGCCTATTTCTACAAATGGCTGTAGAAATGGCGAGTTTTAAATTATGATTTATGCCGAATCGTTCTGACTGTAAGAGGGTGTTTCCGTGATTGAAATCGATGCGCTGCGCAGCCGCATGGCGCGCCAGGCGATGGCTATCGCCAGCGGCAACGGCTACACGCCGTCGCCGGTGCCGCGGGTGAAGATTTTGTATGTCGATCGCCACAGCCCGCGTCAGCCGGTGATGTATGAACCGGGGATCGTCATTGTTTTTCAGGGGCACAAGGTCGGCTATTGCGGCAATAAGAAGTTCCAATACGATCCGCGCAACTACCTGCTGATGACGGTGCCGCTGCCGTTTGAATGCGAAACCTTCGCCAGCCCGGAACTGCCGCTGGTTGGGTTGGCGGTCAATATCGATACCCAAATGCTGCAGGACTTGCTGATCGACATCGGCGATGACGACTACCTGATGCAACCGCGCGCGGAGAGCAACGGGGTGAACCTGGCGGAAATGACGGAAGAGTTGCTGTGCGCCACCGAGCGTCTGCTCGACGTGATGGCCAATCCGCTCGACGCCCGGGTGCTTGGGCCGCAGATCGTACGGGAGATTCTCTATTATGTGCTGCGCGGCGCCTGCGGCGCGTCGCTGCAGGAGTTGGTCAATCGGCATACCCACTTCAGCCAGATCGCCAAGGCGCTGCGGCGTATCGAACATCAGTATGCCGACAGCATCAACGTCGAGCAGTTGGCCAGCGAGGTCAACATGAGCGTCTCGGCGTTCCACCACAACTTCAAGGCGGTGACCAACACCTCGCCGCTGCAGTACGTGAAGTCGTACCGGCTGCATAAGGCGCGACTGTTGATGGTTCATGACGGTCTGAAGGCCAGCACGGCGGCGATCCGCGTCGGCTACGAAAGCGCGTCGCAGTTCAGCCGCGAGTTCAAACGGCTGTTCGGCATGACGCCGAGCGATGAAGTCGCCCGGCTGCGCGAGGCCAACCCGCTGTTGCTGGAGGGCTGAGCCGCATTTATGGGGTTAAGACGATCTTGCCGAATGGCCCGCGATCGAGGTGATCCAGCGCCTGCGGCAACTGATCGAAGCGGTATACCTGGTCGATCACTGGCTGCAGGTTGACGGCGTCCACGGCGCGCACCAGGTCTTCCAGCGCGCGGCGGTGGCCGACGCCGATGCCCTGAATCACTGCGGATTTTAATAGCAGCGGGCCGGCGGGGGCGGAAATTTCGTTGCCTTCCAGGATGCCTATTACCGAGATGCGTCCTCCCACCGCCACGGCGCGCACCGAATTGCCGAGGTTGGTGCCGCCCACGGTATCCACCACATGGTCGATGCCGCGATCCTGGGTCAGCTGATAGACCTTCTCCACCCAGTCGCCATGCAGGCGATTGATGCCGCGGTCGGCGCCCAGCGCCTTGGCGCGCGCCAATTTTTCGTCGCTGCCGGAAGTGACGTACACCTCGGCGCCGTGCGCTTTGGCGATCTGCAGCGCGAACAGCGCCACGCCGCCGGTGCCTTGCACCAATACCGAGTCGCCGGCGCGCAGCCTGCCTTGCTCCACCAGTGCGAACCAGGCGGTCAGCCCGGCGCACGGCAAGGTGCTGGCCTGAACATCGTCCAGCGACGCCGGCGCCGCCACCAGCCAATCTTCATGCACTATCACGTATTCCGCCAGCACGCCCTGATAAAAACCGCCGAGGGTGTGATAAGGCACCCGGCGCGCATCGCCGTAGGGTTTTTGCTCGCCGTCGAGCCAACCGGGGCTGAAGGTGGAAATGACGCGCGCGCCGGGCTGAAAGCGGCTGACGCCGGGGCCGATGGCATCGACCTCGCCGGCCATGTCCGAGGCGGGCGTGAACGGCTGCGGCAGCGTGAGCCCCATGCCGCTTTCAATCATCAATTTGTCACGGTAATTGAGTGAGACAGCCTTCACTTTCACTCTGATTTCGTGCGGCCCCGGCTGTGGGATGGCGCTTGCGCTCAGCTGCAGGTGCTCACGCCCCAGGGCGCTCATCGTCCAGCGTTGCATTGTATTGGTCATGATGTTCTCCAAAGTCAGCGATTAACAGACCTGCCGATAATATCGTTGATAGAGGTTCGCCAGTGGCGATAAGATTTCCGCAGATTGTTTCTTTCAGAGCGACAAATCATGAGCGATCGGTTGAGCGGCATTTCGGTATTCGTTACCGCCGTGGAGGCGGGCAGTTTTGCGTTGGCGGCCAGTCGGCTGCATCTTTCGCGTTCGGCGGTCGGCAAAACCATCGCCCGGCTGGAACAGCGGCTGGGGGTGCGGCTGTTTCATCGCACCACGCGCAGCCAGAGCCTGACCGACGACGGTGCGCTGTTTTATGAGCGCTGCCTGCGGGCGCTGGAGGAGATCCGTGGCGCGGAAACGCTGCTGGAGTCGGGGAAACGACAGGTCAGCGGCCGGCTGCGGGTGTCGATGCCGGTGCTGTTTGGCCGCATGTGCATTGCGCCGCTGCTGACCGAACTGACGCGCGAGCATCCTGGGTTGGAGCTGGAGCTGTCGTTCAGCGATCGGGTGGTGGACCTGATTGAGGACGGCTTCGATATGGCGATTCGCAACGGTACGCTGGCCAACAGCAGCGGCTTGGTGGCGCGCCGCATCGGCGATCACCGCATGGCGCTGTGCGCCTCGCCGGCCTATCTGCAGCGGTGCGGCGAACCGCACAGCATCGAGCAACTGGCGCAGCATGAGGCGGTGACCTATATGCGCGCCGGCGCGCGGCGCAGCTGGTTGGTATTGGATAGCGACGGCAAGCCGCAGGACGTGATGCCGAATAACCGGCTGCAAATGGACGACATGCAGGCGATTGCGGATGCGGCCACGGCGGGTTTCGGCATTGCCTGGCTGCCGTGCTGGCTGGTGCGTGAGCAGTTGTTGAGCGGGGCGCTGGTGCGCTTGCTGCGCGATCGGCCGGGCGCCGCCTTTGAAGCGCATGCGGTGTGGCCGCACACGCCCCACCTGCCGCTGAAGGTGCGGCTGGCGGTGGATACGCTGGTGAACAAACTGCCTGCCAGTCTGGCGTTGGTCGAGAAGGCGCTGTAGCGCGCCCGGTTCAGGAAGAGGCGGCGCGTTTTTTACGCCAGATCACCAGCATGGCGCCCAGCAGGCCGACGAACAGCAGCAGCAGCGGCAGCAGCATCAGGCCGGTCATCACCTGGCTTTCATAGCGTTTCACCAGAGGGATTTGGCTGAACGCGTAGCCGAGGCCGACCAGCGCGCAGACCCAGATCGCCGCGCTCAGCCAGTTGAACACCTGGAAGCGCGAGCTGTTGAGCCCGGAAATGCCGGCCATGGTCGGCAGCAGGGTGCGCACGAAACCGAGGAAGCGGCCGATCAGCAGCGCCGTCAGCCCGTGGCGGTTGAACAGGTTGTGCGCGCGCTGGTGGTACTGTGCCGGCAGTTGCAGCAGCCAGCTCTTCACCAGGCCGGTGTGGCCCAGCCAGCGGCCCTGGATATAGCTCAGCCAGCAGCCGAGGCCGGCGGCGGCGGTCAGTATCAGCAGAGTGGGGGCAAAGCCCATCACGCCTTTGGCGATCAGCGCGCCCGACAGCAGCAGCAGGCTGTCACCGGGAAGGAAGGAGGCGGGCAGCAGTCCGTTTTCCAAAAACAGAGTGGTGAAAAGTACGGCGTAAACCACCCAAATTACGCTTGGATCGGCGAGGGCGATGAAGTCCTGCTGCCAAAGCGCATGAATAATCTCTCGTAATACATCCATTTTATGTCCTGTTGCATGCCGGTTGCGCCCGGGGTCACGTTCTCCAGGATGCGGCGGTTACCGTATCTGACAGTTACCCGGTTAGTGTACCGCTAATAGCTTAAGCCGACATTAAACGAGACGAAGAAAATTATCGGAATCCGCCTTAGCGCACGCCGTTGAGGCGATCGAAGCCGGCCGCCAGATCGGCGATCAGGTCTTCGACGTTCTCCAGACCGATATGCAACCGCACCAGCGTGCCGGAAAAATCGACGCCGCCCGCCGGGCGGATCGCTTCCAGTTCTTCCGGCTGATTGGCCAGGATCAGCGACTCGAAGCCGCCCCAGGAGTAGGCCATGCTGAAGTGGCTGAAGTTGTCCAGGTAGGCGGCCAACTGCGCATCATCCAGCCGCTCTTTCAGCACGAAGGAGAACAGCCCGTTGCAGCCGCTGAAGTCGCGGCGATAGAACTCGTGGCCCTTGCAGCTGGGCAGGGCCGGGTGATTGACCGTCGCCACCTCCGGCCGTTCGGCCAGCCAGTTGGCGACCTCAATGCTGCTGCGTTCGTGCTGCTTCAGGCGCACGCTCAGGGTACGCAGGCCGCGGCTCGCCATGTAGGCGGTGTCGGCATCCACCATCTGCCCCATCAGATAGGAGTACTCGCGCAGTTGATCCCAACAGCGCGCGTTGGCGACGGCGGTGCCGAGCATGTAATCGGAATGGCCGATCAGGTATTTGGTGCCGGCCTGAATGGAGATATCGATGTCGAAATCCAACGCCTTGAACAGCACGCCCGCCGCCCAGGTATTGTCGATCATGATCACCACCTCCGGCGCCACGGCGCGAATGGACTGCACCATCGCCGGAATGTCCTGCACTTCCAGGGTGATGGAGCCGGGGGATTCCAGGAACACCACGCGGGTGTTGGGTTGGATCAACGTGGCGATATCGGCGCCGATCAGCGGATCGAAATAAGTGGTGCTGACGTTCATGCGGCCGAGGATATGGGTGCAGAAATCCTGGGTCGGTTCGTACGCCGAACCAGTGACCAGCAGGTGATCGCCGGCGCCGACGAACGACAGGATCGCATTGGCCACCGCCGCCGCGCCGCAGGGGTACAGCACGCAGCCGGCGCCGCCCTCCAGCTCCACCATCGCATCCTGCAGGGCGAAGTGGGTCAGGGTGCCGCGTCGGCCGTAAAACAGCTCGCCGTGGGCGCGTTGCGCGGTGGCGTGTTTTTTGGCAGCGACGGAGTCGAAGACCAAAGAAGAGGCGCGTTGCGTGACGGGATTGACGGAGCCCTGGGTGTAACGCTGGCTGCGGCCGGCGCCGATCAGCGTGGTTTCGATATGTTTTGACGTCATGGTACCTGGCTCACCTCTGGTTGCTCTGCACGTGCCCGTTTGCGATAGCCCTTACGTTAACATGAGTTAATATAGCCATCCAGACGTTTTAACTTCCAGATATAGAAACGGCTATAATTGTCTGTCGGGCGCGCATTTCTCGCCTCATCCTTCTGCCGTGGTGCGAGAGAGAAGCCCATTCATCGGTCAAGACGCCGTTCGGCAGCGCGGCGTTGTTGCGTCGTTGTGGGAGAAAAGTAACGAAATAACCCTATAAAAGGGGCAGTTGGCGGTGAACGGACGCAGATTGGCGCTTTATGGCGGGGCTGGCTAAAATTTTCTCGTTTATTTGGTAAATAATAATGAGAACTACTATCAATCCCCGGTTGGTTTGATATGATCGCACGCTGAATTATTCCTTAATTTTGATCGGTAATGGGTGGAGGCACAGCGTGAAAACGGCTGGCAAGAATTTAAATCAAGGATCGTTCGGCCAGGGCCGGGCGCAGTGGGGCAAGGCCTTCGGCCGCAGCCTGATGGCTTCTATGGTGCTGGTCGTGGGGCTGGCCGGCAGCGCGCAGGCCGCGCCGGCGAGCAATCCGGCCGTTGCCGAAAGCGTTGCGCCGACCACCGCGCCTGCACCTGCGGCAGCCGCCGCGCCGGAGAGCATCACGCCGGTGAATCCGGCGCCAACGATCCAGCCACCGGAAACCCGCGGCATGGACCTGTCCGTTTGGGGCATGTACCAGCACGCCGACGCGGTGGTGAAAGCGGTAATGATCGGCCTGGTGCTGGCCTCGATCGTGACCTGGACCATTCTGTTCTCCAAAGGCAGCGAACTGCTGCGCGCCAAGCGCCGTCTGCGCCGCGAGCAGTTGGCGCTGGCCGAAGCGCGCTCGCTGGATGAAGCCTCCGAGCTGGCGCAAAACTTCGCCCCGGAGAGCGTCAGCGCGGTATTGCTGAACGATGCGCAAAACGAGCTGGAGCTGTCTGCGGAATCCAACGACAACAACGGCATCAAAGAGCGCACCGGCTTCCGCCTCGAGCGCCGCGTGGCGGCCTACAGCCGCAACATGGGCCGCGGCAACGGCTTCCTCGCCACCATCGGCGCCATCTCGCCGTTCGTCGGCCTGTTCGGCACCGTGTGGGGCATCATGAACAGCTTCATCGGCATTGCCCATTCGCAGACCACCAACCTGGCGGTTGTGGCGCCGGGCATCGCGGAAGCGCTGCTGGCGACCGCGCTGGGCCTGGTGGCGGCGATCCCTGCCGTCGTTATCTACAACATCTTCGCCCGCGTCATCAGCGGCCATCGCGCCCAGGTGGGCGACGTGGCGGCGCAGGTCATGCTGCTGCAGGGCCGCGATCTGGATCTGGCCGCGACGGCGGAAGCCAAGCGCTCACAGCACGCGCACCAACTGCGGGCGGGGTGAGTCATGGCGATGCGCTTAAATGAAGATCTGGACGACAGCGGCGAACTGCATGAAATCAACGTGACGCCGTTTATCGACGTCATGTTGGTGCTGTTGATCATCTTTATGGTGGCCGCGCCGCTGGCAACGGTAGATATCCGCGTCGATCTGCCGGCTTCTTCCGCCAAGCCGCAGCCGCGGCCGGAAAAACCGGTGTTCCTGTCGGTGAAGGCCGACAAGCAGCTCTACGTCGGCGATCAGCCGGTGAATGCCGATCAGCTGACTTCGGTGCTGGATCAACGTACCCAGGCTAACAAAGAAACCACCATCTTCTTCCAGGCGGACAAGAGCGTGGACTATGAAACGCTGATGAGCGTGATGGACACCCTGCGTAAAGCCGGCTACCTGAAAGTGGGGCTGGTGGGCATGGAGGGCGCCGCCAAGTAGCGGCAGCAAAACGATAAAGGGCGCTCAGGCGCCCTTTTTTATTGATTCTGAGATATCACTCCCCGGCTAACAAAGCCCGGGAACCGGCATGACGCCAGTGGATACGGCCCGGCAGATAAAGCGCGCTCTGTTCCAGCGGCCGTTCGTCGATAAGCGCGGTGACTTGGTCGAAGCTATGTTGCGCCAGTGCCAGGCAGTCTTGCGCGACCGTGTCTATCTTCAGCGTCATGCAGTCGAACAGGTAGTGATCGTCGAAGCTGCACAGGTGAATGTCGCTCTCCATCAGCTGATGCTGAGTCAGATAACGCAATACGCCTTCCAGCAGGCCGCAGGCGGCGGTAAACAGCGCTTTAGGCGGACGCCCCAGCTGTGCGCACAGCTGAGCAAACATCTCATAACCTGAGCTGGGGTGATAGTTGCCGTTGATGATCCATTCCGGTTTGCATGTGATGCCGGCGCGCTCCAGGCCAAGCTGGAAGCCGGCGAGGCGATCGCGGGTCGGCGAAATGCGCGGCTGCCCGCCGAGAAAATAGATCTCATCCGGATGTTGGCGCGCGACCTTTTCCACCAGGTCAGCAGTCGAATTGACCGAATCGGTGATCACCAGCGGCAGTTCAGAGCCGGCGATCAGACGGTCCATCTGCACCACCGGCAGCCCGGCGTTGATCTTCTGGTATTCCGCGTCGTTCAACTGGCTGGAGGCGACGATCAAGCCATCCACCTGCCGCTGCACCAGACTGTTCACCGCCATCATCTCCTGCGCCGGGTTTTCATCGGTGCAGGCGATCAGCAGCTGCAGACCGGCTTCACGGCACAGCGTTTCCAGCTCGCGCGAAATCACCGCAAAGCCGTAGTTGGTCATCTCCGGCACCACCAGCCCCAGCGTGTGGCTGCGGTTGGAGCGCAAAGAGCGGGCGTGGATGCTGGGCTGATAATGGTGTTCGTGCGCCAGCGCCAGAACGCGATCGCGGGTGTCGTCGGACACCCGATATTCCTTGCTGCGGCCGTTCAGCACCAGGCTGGCGGTCGATTTCGACACCCCGGCCAGCGTGGCGATGTCACTGATGGTAATGCGTTTATTTTTTTTCACTGACGCCATCTGAAGTCATCGGAGGATGCGTCATTCTAGCATGCATGGCGTCAGCGGCCAGTATTCCAACGCCAGCGGCGCGCTCCCGCACAGCCGCAGTTGCGGCTCACCAGCCGGGAAGTAGCGCGCGCTCATCACCGCCTCGCCGCGGTTGATGAAAATTTCCACGCTGGAACGATCGAACAGCAGTTGCAGATGCGTGACCGAGCCGCGCCAGTAACGGTGCTCCGGCCGGCCGTCGGTCAGGGAAGTGCGCGTCAGCTGCAGCCTTTCGCCGTCCCAGTTCAGCGTCATCGCGTCGCCAAAGGTTGCGCTGAACGCGCCCTGCGGCGTCATTTGCAACTCCGCGGCCCCCAGCGCATAGGCGGGGGCGTCATCGGCGCGGCCTTGCCAGCCAGCTCGCTCACCGCGCAGCTGTTGCAGCTCGCGCGCCGGGCGCTGGTGGAGGCGGCCATGCCGCAGCGACAGCTCGCGCGGGCAGGTCATGGTGTGGATCCAGCCGTAACGGCGCGTCGGATGGGCTTCTTCATCTTGATCGGGCACGCCCATCCAGCCGAACAGCAGGCGGCGGCCATCTTCCGCCAGCGTCGTCTGCGGCGCGTAGAACTCGAAGCCGGCGTCCAGCTCGCGGAATTCGCCGTGGCTGAAGGCCGCCTGCCGGTAATCCAGCTTGCCGAGCAGATAGCCGGCCTGATAACGGTTGAGATAGCGTTCCGGCTGCGGCGCCAGCCCCTGCGGGCAGCAGATCAACACATCGGCGCCGTCCAGCGTGAACAGATCCGGGCACTCCCACATGTAGCCGAATTCCTCTAAGCCGTTCAGACCGGAACCGGCGATCTCGCCCAGCGATTGCCAGTCACGCAGATTGCTGGAACGAAACAGCAGCACCTTACCGCGATCCTGCAAGTCACGCGCGCCGAGCACCATGTACCAGTCATTTTGATGACGCCACACTTTCGGATCGCGTACGTGACCGCTGTAGCCCTCCGGCAGCGGCAGCACCGGCCCGAGCTTGCGGTATTCGCCCCGTTCGCTTTCCTGAGCCAGGCATTGGTAAGCGGTGCGTGAGCCGTCTGGGAATTTCACGTTGCCGGTGTAGATCAGCGTGATTTTGCCTTCCGCCGCCACCGCCGAGCCGGAGTAACAGCCGTGGCTGTCGTAACAGGCGCTGGGCGCCAGGGCGATTGGCTGGTGCTCCCAACGCAGCAAATCGGCCGACTGCCAGTGTCCCCAGCATTTGTTGCGATGATCGCAACCCAGCGGATTCCACTGATAAAACAGATGATAAACGCCGTTGTGCTGGATAAAGCCGTTGGGATCGTTCAGCAGGCCAACGCTGGGCGCCAGATGCCAGGCCGGGCGGTGCGGATCGCGCAGCGCGAGCGGCTGGCCGTTCATGACCGCCCGCATTGCCTGTTTGATTAAGCTGAGTTCTTCCATCATTGCGCGTCCGTTTTGTATTTCAGCAGCAGAGAGAGGACAAAGGCGCTGCCAAACGCGATCGCCAGACCGATGATATAGCTGACCAGAGAACTGGCCTGCACGATCGCCATGCCGGGGATCGCCGTCAGCCCGACCGCGTTCATGCCGACATGGTTGGCCACCACCCAGGCCCCGCCGAGCGCGCCGCCCGCCAGCGCCGCCAGAAACGGTTTCACGAAGCGCAGATTGATGCCGAACAGCGCCGCCTCGGTGATGCCGAGCATGGCGGAAAAGGCCGAAGGCACCGCAATGGCTTTGATTTTGGCGTCGCGGGTTTTGAAATAGACCGCCAGGCAGGCGCCGCCCTGAGCGATGTTGGCCATCGACCAGATCGGCAGCAGGAAGTTGACGCCGATAGTGGGGTTGCCGAGCAGCCCGGCCTCTACCGCGTGGAAACTGTGGTGGATGCCGGTAATGACGATAGCGGAATAGAGGCCGCCGAACAGCAACCCGGCGAACCACCCCGCATGAGCGATCAGCGTGCTGAGCACGAAGGAGATGCCGTCGCCCAGCGCACGGCCGGCGGGGCCGATAAACAGCAGGGCGACAAAGCCTGAGATCACCACCGTCAGGAACGGCGTCAGGATCAGATCGAGCGCGTTGGGGATCACCTTACGCAGACGTTTTTCCAACAGGCTCATGAACCACACCGTCAGCAGCACCGGAAATACCGTGCCCTGGTAGCCGATCATGGCGATGTCCAGACCGAAGAAATTCATGGTGTGGAACCCGCCGGCGACGCCCCAGGCATTGGTCAGCGCCGGATGCGTCAAAATGCCGCCGAGCGTGGCGCCCAGATAGGGATTGCCGCCGAATTCGCGTGCGGCGGTGAAACCGATCAGAATCGGCAGGATAATGAACGCCGCCGAGCTGAACATATCCAGCATGATGAACAGCGCGCTGTTGGCATCGGCCCAGCCGTAGGTTTTCACCATGCCGAGCAGCCCCATCAACAGGCCGGAAGCGACGATCGCCGGGATGATTGGCACGAAGATGTTCGACAGCAGGCGCGCGATGCGCTGCAGCGGGTTGAGCTTTTTCGCCGCGATATCGGCGGCTTCGGCCTTGCTGGATTCGCTGACGCCCGCCGCCTTGATGAATTCCGCATGCACCTTGTTGACCAGTCCGGTGCCGAAGATCACCTGGATCTGACCGGCGTTGCTGAAGCAGCCTTTAACGCCGTCCAGTTTGCCGATGGCCTCTTTGTCCACCTTGCTGTCGTCCACCAGCACCAGGCGCAGGCGCGTGGCGCAGTGGGCGGCGCTGGCGATGTTCTCTTTACCGCCGAGCAGCGGCAACAGCGCGTTGGCGGTTGCGGTAATGTCCATGTTGTCCCCTTGCTAAATAAAAATGCCGCCGCGCAGTTTGCGGCGCAGCGCCGTGAATCGATGTCAGAAGAAATACTTGAATCTGGCGCGCATGCCGTAACGCTGGTCGTTGTCGCCGTTGGCGATCTTGTTGGCGGCGTTGGCTTCCAGCAGCGACACATAGGCGCCTAAATACAGGTTGAAATTCTTCATATTCATAATGTTAGGTATCTGATACGACGCGTGAACGGTGTGGATGTCGTAGTTGCCCGGTTCGCTGAGCGGGTTGTGGATATCGGCGGCGATCCCGGCGGTATTGAACTCTTTGATATTGTTATGGGCATAGATATAACCCAGTTCGAAGCGCCGCCACAGCACGTTGACGCCGGCGGTGAAGTCTTGCTCGCCTGAGGCATCCAGATAGGCGGTGCTCAGGTTGGCCACCACGCCGTTATCCGGGTTGGCGGCGCTGTTGTTCCAACTCATCGTCATGCCGTAGCCGTTGCGCTTGGATTGGTCGACGAAGCGGCCCTGACTGTCCTGATAGCCGTAAGCGTTATTCACCACGTTGCTTTCCATCGCCGCCGCGATGCTGAAGGCGTCTTTCTTCCAGGCGATCACCGGGCGCAAATAGGCGACGTTTTTCTTATTTTCCAGCGCATTGCCGTGGTAGCTGTTGTCCTGGAACAGCGAGGTGCCGTCTTCCACCAGCGTGTTCAGTTCGAAATAGACATCCCCGGCGTATTTGCTCAGCATCAGGTTGCCGCCGCTGCTGCTGCGGCCGCGGCCTTCTTTCATCATGTAGATATAGCCGAAGCCGTCGGCGTACAGGTCGTTGGCGGTATTGCCGGAGTATTGAATGAAGGTGTCCTGATTCAGCGGGAACATGTCGTAGGCTTCGAAGCGGCCGATTTTGGTTTGCCAGTTCTTTTCATTGCCGAAGAAGAAAGCGGCGTCGTCCAGGTTCATTTTGCCGCTCATGTCCGCCAGCGGCTGGACGCTGAAGCCGGAGAAGTTGCCGTCCGGATTGCGGCGGTAGCCGTCCAGCCCGACCAGAATGCGGCCATTGATGTCCCAGCGCTCTTTGTTGCCGGGTTTCCAGTCCTTGTGGTCGCTGCCTTTCAGCGACGTCAGCTGGCCGCTGCGGCTGGCGCCGTCCAGATTGAACTCCACGTCGCCGTACAGTTTCAGATCGTTGAAACCGTTCAGTTTCAGCGCGCTGGTCGGAGAGGATTGCGTTTCAAGCGCGGCGGCGCGCTGCACGACCTGCGCGGTTTGCCTTTCGGTGCTGGCGGTGCGCAGTTCCAGCTGTTGCGCCCGGCGTTCCGCCGCGGTGGCGCGAGTTTCAGCCTGAGCGGCGCGCTGTTCCGCCTGCGCCAGGCGTTGTTCCAGCGCGTTGAGGCGCGCCTCGATGTCGCCGTCGCCGGAGGCTGCAGCGGCAGACGTGGAGAGGAAAAGCCCTGTTGTTATCGCCAAATAGCTGAGTTTTTTCATCATCGTCTATCATCCGGGAAGGGTTGTTATTATTTTTTGCTAAATTGCTAAACCGGTTTTTCATGGCGAAAGATAACGATCGAGGAGCGGACTGGCAATCAAGTTTGCTAACCCGATTCAGCTATTGTGATCGAGCGCGCAAATCGCGGGTTAAAAGACCACGGCGCCCAGGGGATCGCCGTGGATGCAGGGGATCAACGCAGAAAAGCGGCCAGCTCTTCGGCGTGAGGCAGGGCGGTCATGGCGCCCTTGGCTGTGGTGGCCAGCGCGCCGCAGGCCTGAGCCTGGGCGATAACCGCCGGCCATTGCGCGTCCTGCGGCAATGCGTGAAGGCGCGCCAGCGCCGCTAACAGCCCGGCGACAAACGCGTCGCCGGCGCCGGTGGTATCGACCGGCACGACCGACGGCGCGCGGAAATGGCGCAGGCGATGCCCATCGTGTACGCAGACGCCGTCGCCGCCCAGCGTCACCAGCAGCAGGCGCAGCGGATAGGTTTGCATCATCCAGCGGATGCCGTTCTCCACATCGTCAAGGTGGCTGATGAAAGCCAGCTCTTCGCGCGACAGTTTCACCACATCCGCCAGCAGCAGCGCCTTTTGCAGGCAGGGGCGCAGCGCTTCCGGCTGACGCCAGACCTCTTCGCGGATGTTGGGATCGAAACTGACCCGGCCGCCGACTGCCCGCATGCGTTCCATCGCCGTAAAGGCCGCGCTGCGGCTGGGCTCCTGCGACAGCGCGATGGAGCAGAGGTGCAGCCATTCGCCCCGTTGGAAAGCCGGCAGATCGTCGGGCTGCAAAAACAGATCGGCGCTGGGCTGCACCATAAACGTGAATGAGCGCTCACCGTGCTGATCGAGATCCACCACCACCGTGGAGGTGTGGTGTTCGGGATCCGGTCGCATATGACCGATATCCACCCCTTCATCGCTCAGCACCTGCTGCAGAAAGGCGCCGAAGCTGTCTTGCCCCACCCGGCCGATAAAGGCGCTGTCGCCGCCCAAGCGGGCGATACCCACCGCCACGTTCGCCGGCGCGCCGCCGGGGCATTTGAGATAACCGTTGGCATTTTCCGGCATCAGGTCGATCACGGCGTCGCCCAGCACCCATACGCGATTCATCATGCTTAATCCCTGTTTTTGTCGTTGTCAGATGGTGAGCTAAAATAGAAGAACCGGTTTAGCAAGGCAATGAAATAATCCTCAGAGCCGCTTGGTCAGTGAGGAAGATCAATCTTTCTGCTGGGCTTGGGGAAGAGGGAATCTGCCCCGCGAACCAGCGCGGGGCGAGATAGCGGGGCGTTTAGCCCAGCTTCGGATAGACGCCGGGACCGATTGGCAAGCCTAGCGCATACCAGACCAGCAGCAGCAAAATCCACACGCTGAAGAACACCACGGGATAGGGCAGGATCAGCACGTAATAGGTGCCGAGCTGCGCGTCTTTGCGGTAGCGCTGCAGGAAGCCGAGGAACAGCGGCAGGAACGGTGACATCGGCGCCAGCGGCAGCACTGCAGAGTCGGCGATGCGAAAGATCATCTGGGCGAACGCCGGGTGGAAACCGAGCAGCATAAACATCGGCACGAAGATCGGCGCCAAAATTGACCAGATCGCCGAGCCGCTGGCGATGAACATGCACAGGAAGGCGGAGAGGAACATCAGGCCGAGAAATGCCGGTGCGCCGCTCATGCCGGCGGCTTCCAGCATATCGGTCAGACCGACGGCCATAAACTTGCCCATGTTGCTCCAGTTAAAGAACGCCACGAACTGCGACAGCGGAAACACCATCACGATGAAACCCGCCATGCTTTTCATCGGATCGAGCAAGTGGTGGGGAATATCGTCCGGCCGCCGGATCTGTTTGGTGACTACGCCATAGGTAATGGCGACGGTGAAGAAGAACAGGATGATGATCGGCACAATACCCTTGATGAACGGGGAAGGGATCACCGAACCGGTGTTCGGGTCACGCAGCGGCGCGGCCTCCGGCACCACCAGAGCGGCGATGATGGCGATAAACACCAGCGCGGCGATGCCGCTCATCATCAGCCCCCGGTTCTGCAGCGGGGTCAGCGCTGCGATTTTGTCTTCGGCGCCGCCTTGCCACTTCGGCAGACGGGGCTCGATAAACTTGTCGGTGAGCAGCGCGCCGGCGATGGTCAGCACGATCACGGAGGTGGCCATAAAGTACCAGTTGTCTATCACGCTGACGTGAACCGCGCCATCCACCGCTTTGGTGGCTTCGGTGCTGATGCCGGAAAGCAATACGTCGGTGGTGACGATCAACAGATTGGCGGTAAAACCGGAGGCGACGCCGGCGATCGCCGCCAGCAGTCCGGCTATCGGGTGGCGACCCACCGCTACAAACATCAGCGCGCCGAGCGGCGGCATCACCACCAGCGCGGCGTCCGACGATATATGACTGAAGAAGGCGATAAACAGCACCATATAGCTGGCGTAGCGGGCGCTGACGCGCGAGGCCATTTTATACATCAGCGCCTGCAGCAGGCCGACCTTTTCCGCCAGGCCGGCGCCTATCACCAGCGCCAAAATAGCCCCCAGCGGCGCAAAACTGCTGAAATTATGGATGATATTGGGAAATATCCACTGCATGCCCGCCACGCTCATCAGGTTATTCACCTTGATGAGCTCGCCGGTGGCCGGATTTTTCACCGCCACATCGAGCCAGGAAAACAGCGCGGTGGCCAGCATAAGCACCAGGATCAAATAGACGAACAATAAAAACGGATTGGGGATCTTATTGCCGATGCGTTCCACCCAGTAAAAAACGCGTCCGGGGCTTTTATTGATTGGCGTTGTGGCCTCACTCATGATTTTACCCTCTGTGTTTGCTCTGTTGTGTGATTGTTATTATTTGATTTATTTATAATTATGCTCGGTGGCCCGGTGTTCCGGGCCCTGTCTGTTCATGCTATTTCAATGGAGATGGCTTCACCCCCTGCGGGATGGGGCAGCGGTACGGCTGTTCGGCGCGCCGGCGCTCAAACTCGCTGCGGCAGCGCGCCAGCAGGGCGCTGTCGCTCAGCAGATCGACGGCGGTCGCCGCCATCACCTTGCCGGCCAGGCACATGCCCTTATGGGCGATAGCGGTGCGGCCCTGCGCCACCAGTTGCCAGGTGTGCAGCGGAGTGCCGAGTGCGAAACAGGGGCTAAAGCATTGGGCGGTCGGCGCCACCCAGCTCACGTCGCCAACGTCGGTAGAGCCGTACAGCAGATCGTCGGATTCCACATAAGGAGCGACCTCGTCCATCAGCACCTTATCTCCCAGCAGTTGCACCCACTCGCGCCCGGCTGCACCGCCGGTGCGGGCAATGTTGAGTTTGGCGTTGCGCAGATCGTCGCGGCTCAGCGTCTGGCGGATTTCCTCGGCGAAGCGGCGTTCGGCGTCGCTGTACTCGGGCAGACCGAAATCACACAGGTTTTGATACATCGCGCGTTCAAGACTGCGGTTTGGCACATAGTTGGAGCAGGCCTTGTCGAAGCGCACTTCCATCTGGGTGTCAGTCATCAGCGCTGCGCCCTTGGCGATGTTAATCACCCGTTGGTAAATGTCCTGCGCCTGGTCGAGCTGCGGTGCGCGGATCAGGTACAACACCTCTGCGTCGGCCTGCACCACGTTGGGGGAGCTGCCGCCGGTGTGGGTGACCGCATAGTGCAGCCGCGCTTCTTGCACGATATGTTCGCGCAGGAAGTTGGCGCCGGTATTCATCAGCGTCACCGCGTCCAGCGCGCTGCGCCCCAGATGAGGCGAGTTGGCGGCATGGGCGGCGACGCCCTTGAAGTGAAACGCCGCCTGAATGTTGGCCAGCGTACTGGTGTTGAACATGCCGCTGAAGCCTTCCGGGTGCCAGGTGAGGGCGGCGTCGACGTCGTCGAACAGGCCTTCGCGCACCATAAAGGTTTTGCCGGAGCCCCCCTCTTCGCCCGGGCAGCCGTAGAAGCGCAGGGTGCCGGTCAGCCGGTTCTGCTGCATCCACGCCTTGGCGGCGAAGGCGCCCGCCAGCGCCGCGGTGCCCAGCAGATTGTGGCCGCAGCCATGGCCGTTGCCGTTTTCCACCAGCGGCTGCGGCGTGGCGCAACCGGACCGCTGGCTCAGCCCGGCCAGCGCGTCGTACTCGCCCAGCAGCGCGATAACCGGGTGACCGCTGCCGTAGCTGGCGATAAACGCCGTCTCGATGTCGCCCACGCCGCGCTCGACCGAGAAGCCTTCCTGTTCCAGCGCATCGGCCAGCAACGTGGCGGAATAGGTCTCGTTAAAGCGCGTTTCCGGATGGTCCCAAATCGCGTCGCTCAGCGCGCTGAAGCGGGACTGGCGTTGGTCAATGTAGTCGTCGATAAAAGCCTGCAGTTCTGAGTTGCTCATGCTCCGCTCCCGAATGTCGGCAGGTTCAGCGCCAGCGACGCCAGCGTTTTCACCGCCACCGCCATCACCTGTTCGTTGAAGTCGAATTTCTCGTTATGGTGTCCGGCGCTCAGCTCGGTGCCGAAAATGACATATGAGGCTTGGCCGCCGCGGGATTTCACCCGTTCCATCATGTAGGTGGCGTCTTCCGAACCCGCAGCCTGTTCGCGGCGATCGACCACCGAGGTCAGCTCGGTTATCTGCTGCGCCTGGCGACGGATGTAATCCACCCACGGTTGGGTCGGTTTGCTGCTCTGCGCCGCGCCCATCAGCGCGATGTCGCAGGCGACGCCGTGCATTTTGGCTGCGCCTTCGATGGCGTTCAGCGCCTGTTGATAGACGAACGCGTTGATCTCATTGGTGGCGCCGCGCGTCTCCACCTTCATAAACGCCCGATCGGCGATCACGTTGCGGCCGGTGCCGGCCTGCAGCACGCCGACATTGATGCGCGAGCTGCCTTCGCTGTGGCGCGGGATGGCGTAAAGCCCCAGCGCAGCCTGCGCCGCTGCCAGCAGCGCGTTGCGACCGTCTTCCGGCTTGGCGCCGGCGTGGGAGGCGACGCCGCGAAAGGTAACGTCCAGCTTGCTGGTGGCCATAAAGCTGTCGCTGCCGCACACCAGCTCGCCGGCCGGCACGCCGGTGCCGATATGCACCGCGGTGAAGAAATCGACGTCGTCCACCACGCCGGCCTCCACCATCGATTTTGCGCCGCGTGTGCCTTCTTCCGCCGGCTGGAAGATCAGTTTGACGGTGCCGCTAAGCTGGGACTCCAGGCTTTTGAACACGTGCGCCAGCCCCAGGCCGATGGTGGTATGGCCATCATGACCGCATGCATGCATCATGCCGCTGTTGCAAGAGGCGAACCCTTCACGGAACGGCAGGTGCTCGGGTTCCAGCAATTCGTTGAGATCGAGGGCGTCCATATCCACGCGGTAGGCGATAATCGGGCCGGGGCGGCCGGTATCGAGCGTTGCGACGATGCCGGCGAAGCCGCCGGAAAAGTGCGGCAACCATTTTTCCAACGCGCCCTGATTGCGGGCGCGCAGTTCCTGCGCCTCCAGCTCATCGGACGAGGGCAGTCCCATGCGCGCCTCTGCCTTGATGACCTCGCGGCCCAGCTGCAAACGATAACCCAGCCGATCGAGTTCTTCCGCCACCAGGGTGGCGGTGCGGAACTCAAACCAGCCGGATTCGGCATAGCGGTGGAAGTCGCGGCGCCAGGCCTGCAATTGCGGGTACAGATCGGCCACCAACATCGAAAGCGAATTAGTCATAGTGATATCTCATAAGTTATCGCGCGCTGGATCGCTCCAGGCAGCAGTTATGCTCTGAACTGAAATCAGACGGTGATGCTCTTGCAAGTAAAAAGGTGTATTTGGTTACTAACTGCCGTGAATGGCGCTTATTGGCGCAGAAAATGCGCTTAATTAAGCGAAATAAGAATTTGGTTATTTATTATGTTTTTTCCGAATGTACACAATGGAATCTGGCTAAATAAGATGCCAATATCTTGCTATTGATAAATAACGGTTATCGCCTTTCGCCTATGCCAGCCTCGATAAAATTGCACCAATTGCGTGCATTTGTGGACGTTAGCCGCCAGGGCAGCATCCGCGCCGCCAGCCGCACCTCTCGCCTTTCCCAGCCTGCACTGACCAAAGCCATTCAGGAGCTGGAAGAGGTGCTGGGCGCCAAGCTGTTTATTCGCCGCAGTCAGGGGGTGGTATTGACCGACTGCGGCGATAACTTTTTCCAGCATGCCAGCCTGATCCTCGAAGAGCTGCGGGTGGCGCAGGAAGACATTCAGCAGCGGCTGGGGTTGGCGGGCGGCACGGTGAATATCGGCGTTGGCGGCAGCATTGCGCGCACCGTGATGCCGCAGGTGGTCACCCAGTTTCACCGTGAGTATCCGAACGTGAAGGTGCGCATCGTCGAGGGGCAACTGGTGTCGATGATCCCAGAACTGCGCCAGGGCGAGCTGGATTTTACCGTCAATACCTATTACCCCAGCAGCCTCGACAACGAGCTGCAGTATGAACGGCTGATGGAAAAAGAGTATCGGGTGGTGGTGCGCAAAGGGCATCCGATGGAGGGGGCGACCTCGCTGAAACAGCTGCAGCACTGCGACTGGACCATGCCGACGCCGAAAGGCAGTTATTACCGGCTATTGCACGATCTGTTCGGGGACTTGGGCATGGCGCCATCGATCAGCGTGACCTGTGAGACCTTTATGGCCTGTACCAGCCTGGTGGCGCAGAGCGATTTTGTCAGCATTCTGTCGGTGGACGTGATTTCGGATCCGATTCTGGGCAAGCATTTGGTGCCGCTTGAGCTGGAAGAGCGTCTGCCGAAAGCGACGTTTTATCTTATCCAACGGAAGGACACCACCTTGACGCCGATGGGCGCGCACCTGGCGCGCCTGTTTCGTCTTTATTGTCGGTGATACCGAAGCCCCATCGGGGGCCTGGGTATCAGAAAGCGATCGACCCCTGCACGAAGAAGGTGCGCGGTTCGCCGACGTACTTGCCGAAGTTATTGTCGTTGGAGCGGGTGAAGTAGCGCTGATCGAACAGGTTTTTCACCCCGGCGCCCAGCGTCAGGTTCGACAGCTGCGGCCCGAAGTTATATTCCCCGCGCATATTCCACACCATGTAACCGGCGATGTTGCCGAACTGGCCATCGGCGCTTTCCTGCGTGATGTACTCCGGCCCGGTGCCCGGCGAATGCTGTTTCGACTGCGCATAACCGTCCAGATTCCATACCCAGCTGCCGGTGGCGTAACGCGTACCGACGGTATAGACCTGGCGCGAGTAGAACGGCAGATCTTTACCGGCGAAGTCGCCCTTGTCGGTGCTGGCCTTGGTGTAGGTATAGCTGGTGTAGACGCTGGCGCCGTCGAGCGCCCGATTCAGCTCGCTGAGATCGTAGCTGAGCGCCAGCTCGATGCCTTTGTGCTTGGTGGCGCCCATGTTGGTCCAGCCCACGTCGTTGCTGATGTACTGCAGCTGGTTATCGAAGTCGATGTAGAACAGCGTGGCCTCGGCCTTAACCACGGTGTCGTCGTAGCGGGTGCCGAACTCATAGGTGCGCGCTTTTTCCGCCGTCAGCCCCGGCGCCGGCTGGTTGCCGTTGCCGCCTTTGGTCAGTTGGAAATACTGCATGCTGCCGAACGAGGTGTTGGCGTTGGCGAACAGTTTCCAGGCGTCGGACAAGTGGTACATCACGTTCAATGACGGCAGCGGCTCGCTGTAGCTTTTCTCGCGGCTGATGTTGTTGAACGAATCGTCCACGTGGGTGCGAATGCTTTCATAACGCAGGCCCGGCGTGACCGTCCAGTTGCCGACGTTAATGGTGTCGTCGATATAGAACGCGTTGGCTGCGGTGCCGCCAGAGGTGTGCTGGTAATAGTCCGGGGTCTCCGGCGTCGAGCCGATATTCGCCGGGTTATACCAGGCCGAACGAGACGCCTTTTCATCCATGGTTTCATTCAGGTAGCGGTAACCGAGGGTGATCTCGTGCGCCATATCCCAGAAACGGAAGACCTGCGAGTAACTTGGTTCGATCGCCCAGGTTGAATAGTGGCGCGGATAGGAAACCATGCGCCGCTGGCCCGCGTTTTTGCCGGTGCCTTCCGATTCGATGTTGCTGCCGCGGTAGCTGTCGGTGAAGTAGGTCAACACTTCGAACTGTTTGTCGTCTTCCTGATGTTTGTACTTGAACGACATATCCTTGCGGCGGCCTTCGAACTGGTCCCACGGCCGCGTGGACTGGAACGGGTTCTGCGCGTATTGCGCGCTGCTCAGCCCGCCCGGCATGCCGGCTTTGGCGTCGTAGTAGTGGAAATTGGCCAACAGTTCGTCGCGATCGGTAAACGCATAACGCGTTTTCAGCATGAAATCGTCGATGTCGGTGTTGTCGTTGTTGTCGCGGTAGCCCTGGCCGTGCAGGCCGGAATAGAGCAGTTCGGCGCCGAGGCCGTTGTCTGCGGTGCCGCCCACGGAGGCGCTGGTCAGGGTCTTCAGGCCGCCGTGGCTGGCGCCCTGGGTTTGTACGCTGGCGGTGCCGCCAAACGTTTTGGGAATGTCTCGGGTAACGAAGTTGATCACGCCGCCGACGTTCTGCGGCCCGTAGCGCACCGCGCCGCCGCCGCGCACAACGTCCACCGATTGCAGATTACCGATAGACAGCGGAGCCATCGACAGCTGCGGCTGGCCGTAAGGCGCGACCGCCAGCGGGACGCCGTCCATCAGAATGGTGGAGCGTGGAGAAAGGCGCGAAGTCAGGCCGCGCACGCCGACGTTGAGCGAGATGTCGCTGCCGCCGGTGCCGTTGCTGTCGCGCACTTGCACGCCGGGTACGCCGCGCAGGCTATCGGCGATGGTTTGGTCGCCCTGTTCGTGCATTTGCTGCTGGGTGACGATGGAACGCGCGCCCGGATGGTTGAGCAGCACCGAACTGGTATCAGGGTTGTCCAGCCAGTTGCCGACGACGGTCACGGTGTCGGTATCGTTCTGAGATGAGTTATCAGTAGCAAGGACAGGGAATGCGATGGCGATGGAAGCCGTCAGCAGAGAAAGCCGAAAAAGAGGTGACATAATAATGCCTTAAGAGTTTCAGACCCGGATGTATTTTTTTAGAAAAGACAATCTTAATGATAATTATTGGCAAGTAAATAAAATTGTTACGGGATAGTTAAGTAGGCAACTAAATAATGACTGCGGGAAACAGGGCCCGGCTGGCGGGCCCTGGCGGGGGTTATTGTGGCGTAAGCCAGAAGACGCCGCTGTAATCCAGCGCGGTGAATTTCCGGTGCACCATTTCGATATCCGCTTGCGGATCAATATCTTTAAACAGCGCCGGGTGCAGGAATTTGGCGATCGCCTCAACCGCGATAAAGTTGAGCGGCGTGTCGTAAAATTGATGATAAATCGCCATCACGCGTTTTTCTTTCACCGCTTTCAGCACGTTAATGCCGGTGCGATCCAGCAGGTGCGCCAGTTTCTTTTGGCTGGTGGCCATATCGGTGGCGTAACCCAGCGGCACCGCCAGCGTGCCGCGATGGCCGCGGCTCCAGTCGGCGCCGGTCAGCAGATAGAAATCCGGGTTGCTGCTGATCACCTGTTCGACGTTTACTTCACCGCCCATGTCTGAAAACAGCGTGCTGCCGATATTGTTGCCGCCGGCGGTATCGATGAACTGCCCGAAACTGCCTTTGCCGAAGGTGTTGCAGCACTGTTCGCCTTTGATGCCGGCGCTGCGCTCGATGAAGACGCTGGGGCGCTGTTCCGGTTTCAGCGTGGCGACCCGCTGCCGCACCAGCTCGAGGCGCTGCTGATAGAGACGGATGAAGGCGTCGGCATTGGGCTGCTCGTCAAATACTTTACCCAACAGCGCCATGCTGGCGATGGTGTTGGTCAGCGGCTGTTGGCGAAAATCGATGATCAGCACCGGGATGCCGACTTTTTCCAGCTGGGTCAGCACGCCGCTGTCTTTCAATTTGCTCAGCAGGCCAATGTCGAAAATGATCAGATCCGGTTGACGCACCACCGCGCTTTCCACGCTGAAATCACTGGTGTAGGGGTTGTCGAAGGTGGGGATCTGCATGACCTGCGGGAATTTTTTCGCGTAGGCTTCAACCAGATCCGGCGCTTTGACCTTCAGCGAGTTGTCCCAGGCGATGATGTTTTTCAGCGGCTCCTGCGGATGCAGAATATTCAGCGCCAGCAACGCGCGGGCATCGGCCAGGATAACGCGTTTTGCCGGTTGCGGCAGGGTGACCTGGCGGCCGGCGACATCGGTGACGACGATCGGCGCGGCTTGAGCGGCGCCGGCCAACAGTAAAACGCAGGCGGCCAACCAGCGGCCGGCTTTGGCGATAAGAACAGCGGGCATGAAGATCCTTGGGTAATCGGCGAAGAACGAGAAGGCAATGATAAGCGATATCCTTTCGATTTTTGAACTCCCACAGTGCCGATAGTTACTCATGGCCCATCAGCGGGTCGCTGACGCTGTGTTCGCCATCTTCCAGCCGCCCCGCCAGACGACGCAGCCAGCCCCCGGCGCTGTGCAGCGTAATATCGTACCAACCGCCGCTGGCGCGGGCGTCAAATGCTTGCTGGTGGCTGCCGCCCGCAGGCAGCGTGACAGGCCACGGGCCTTGCTGCGTGTAAGGGCAGCGTTCGAGGGTGATCGCTATCGCTTCGGTGCCCGGGTTATTCAACTGCAGCAGCAGGTTGCGGCCCGTCGGGCGCAAACGCACCTCAGGCTGCGGCCGGCTCAGGGCACCTCGCAGTTCACGATGAAAGCCGTTGGGGCCGAGCAGCCACAGATGGTACTCATTTTCCGCCCGCCAGTCGTCGCTGACCGCCTTGCCGGCCTCGACGGTATAGCGGCGCGGGATTTGCGTCAGGTCTCGCCGATCGTAGACGTGAAACACCGCCCCTTGCTCGCCGGTATTGAACAGGTTCAGCGTCACGCGGTGCTGCTCGGTCGCGACGCTGGCCTCGACGTGCAACTGATAGGGCAGTGCGCGAGAAGGGCGCGCCAGGCGGCGTTGGTGTGGCAAACGCTGGCGGGCGGGCGGCGGCAGCGGCACCTGCGGCAGCTGTTCCTGACGCTGGCGCAGGCCGTCGGCGGCGTGGCGGCTGGTGGCGGGCAGGCTCGGCAATGCTTCGCCGTTAGGATCGACAAAGTTGAATGCCGAAGTGAGATCGCCGCACACCGCGCGGCGCCAGGCGCTGATGTTGGGTTCATGCACCTGAAAGCGCTTTTCCAAAAATTGCAGCACCGAGGTGTGATCGAAAACCTGCGAATTGACCCAGCCGCCGCGGCTCCAGGGCGACAGCACCAGCATCGGCACCCGCGGGCCGGGGCCGTAGATGCGGCCGTCCGGCGGCGGCTGGTCTTGCGAGCCGGGCGGCGCCACGTGCTGGAAGATCTCGGTATCGAACGGCACCGTCGATTTACCGGCGAAGCTGCCGTCTTCGCGCAGCGACGGCGCGGAAGGCGAAGGCATATGATCGAAAAAGCCGTCGTTTTCGTCGTAGTTGACCAGCAGCACGGTTTTACTCCACACCTCCGGGTTGTCGGTCAGCGCGTTGAGGATCTCTTGCGTGAACCAGCCGCCCTGCACCGGGCTGGAGGGATCGGGATGTTCCGAATAGGCCGCCGGCGCGATGATCCAACTGACCTGCGGCAGTTTGCCCTGCTGCACGTCGGTGCGGAATCCGGCCAGCATGGCGTCCAGGTCGTTGCCGTCGGCGGCCGGCAGGGTGTTGCCGTTGCCTTTGTACAGCGGCGCGGTCGCGTTGAGCTCGTCGCGATAAGGCACGAAGGCGTTGAAGTCTTTTGGCGGCCGAGCCGGGTTGCCCACTTGAATGCTGGCGGCGCGGTATTGGCGAAAGCCCGCCAGAGGGTTGTCGGTAAAGTTGTCCGGCAGGAATTGATACACCTTCCAACTGACGCCGCTCGCCTCCAGCCGTTCCGGATAGGTGGTCCACTGGTAGCCGATGTCCGCCGGGCCGGGGCTGTCCCATTCGTTGACCACTACCGCCACGTTGGCGGCGGACGGGCCGTTGGTGCCGGTCCAGTGGAACAGCCGGTTGGTGTTGGTGCCGGCGTGGATGGAACAGTGATAGGCATCGCACAGGGTGAAAGCGTTGGCCAGCGCGAACTGGAACGGCAGCTCTTGCTGACGGTAGTAGCCCATCGAGGCCGGCGTTTTGTAGGTGGGCCAGGCGCTCATGCGGCCGTGATCCCAGGCGGCTTGCTCATCCACCCACGAGTGTGGCGTGCCGGTGACGCGCTGGGCGTTGCCGCGTTTGCTGTCCAGATGGTAGGGCAGCACCAGCCGTTCGGCACCCTGTTGCTGCCAGACGAGGCGATCGCCGGGCAGTGGGATGGTAAAGCGATCGCTGAAGCCGCGCACGCCCGGCAGGGTGCCGAAGTAGTGATCGAAAGAGCGGTTTTCCTGCATCAGGATCACCACGTGTTCGACGTCGCGCAGGGTGCCGGTGCGGTTGTTGGCGGGAATGGCCTGCGCTTTGCGAATCGAGGCGGGCAACAGCGATAATGCCGATCCGATGGCGGCAGCCCGCAGGATATCTCTGCGTGAAAGGTCAGGCATGCGTCGTTAATCTCCGTCAGTGTGCTTTGAAGATAGCCGCTGACGACGATAATGGCGAAAAATAACAGGGAGATGAAAGCGAGGGAAACAATGCTCCCTGGCGGGAGCATTGGGGGGTAACGCTTACTGCCTGATCAGGCGGCCGAGCGCCGGCGCCGTCTCGAAATCGCTGCGGAAGGGGTTGATGTCCAGGCCGCCGCGGCGGGTGTAACGCGCGAACACGCTGAGTTTTTCCGGGCGGCAGCTCTGCTTGATGTCGTTGAAAATGCGCTCGACGCACTGCTCGTGGAATTCGTTGTGCTGGCGGAAGGAGATCAGGTAGCGCAGCAGGCTTTCGCGATCGATTTGGCGGCCTTCATAGCGGATAACCACGCTGCCCCAGTCCGGCTGGTTAGTGACCAGGCAGTTGGATTTCAGCAGATTGGAAGACAGCGTCTCCGCCACGCGTTCCCCTTGATCGGCCGCGCCGCTCAGGTATTCCGGCTTGAAGGCGAAGTCGTCGATCGCGATATCCAGATCGTCGATGTTGATGCCCGGCAGGCGATCGATTTGCGCCGGGTAACCTTCCAGCCCCGGATAGAGTTTGACGGTGACCTGGCCGTTGGCCGCCTGCGACAGATCCTTCTGCATGGCGGCGCTCACCTGTTCCACGCTGTCGAAGCGCGTTTGGTTGAAGCTGTTGAGATACAGCTTGAACGATTTGGATTCGATCAGGTTGGAAGAAGAGTGCGGGAAGGTAAATTCGCCGATGCCCACCACCGGTTTGCCCTTGCCGTTGAGCCACGACAGCTCGAAGGCGGTCCAGAGATCAAAGCCGCTGAATGGCAGCTGCCGCTCGTCCACGCCGATTAGATCGCGGCCGCGCGCGCGCGGCAGGGCTTCGAGCAATGCGGGAGCATATTGATCCGGATAATCGGAGTTCGCGCCAAGATGGGTGATCTTATCTTGCTTTTGGATATGCATATTCATTGCCCTTTGCTTGTTCGGTATTGATGTAGCGGTTAAACAGACTGCGGGTGGCGTAGATCGGCCCGACGCCCAGCAGGGCGTAAACCACCTTGATCAGGAACTGCGACAGGATCATGGTCTTGATGATGTCCCAGCTCAGCACGTTGTAAAACGCCAGCGTACAGAACACCACGCTGTCGATGGCCGACGCCACTACGGTACTGGTGATCACGCGCACAAACAGGTAACGGGAGTTGGTCAACTCTTTGATTTTGCAAAGCAGATAGGAATTGACGTTCTCGGAAATCAGATAGGCCGCCGACGAGGCCACCAGCACCGCCATGATGCTGTGCACGATGCCGTTGTAGGTCTCGCTGTACTCCCACTGCGGAATGCTCGGCACCAGCGTTGTCACCCAGACTCCCAGAACGAAGGTCAGGTTGGCGATAAACGAGATGATGATGGTGCGCCGAGCCAACCGCAACCCATAGAATTCGTTAAGGATGTCCACCAGAATGAACGTGAGCGGGTAAATGAAGATCGCCGGCGGCGTGATGAGATTCAGTACCGGGATTTGGATCGGTTTGACGCCGCACAGCGTTGAGAAAATATAAATCACGCTGAGCGCCACGGTAATAATCAGATAGGCGTACCAGGAGCGTTCGTGGCGATCGCTGAGCTCGTAGGCGGTTTTTTGTTGGTTATCGCCATAGAGTTTGCGGTACAGCGCCTGCAGCTCGTGCCGGCTCAGATCTTCTGATATTTCGCTGTCGGCCAGCTCATTCAGCCCCATGGTAATGGTTTTGCCGGTGGCCAATACCATGACATTGGCCGCGATGGTGCCATGCCGGGTGAAGCCCAACAGCTTGAACTTCTGATTCGGTTCCATTTATAACCTTTCTCCAACGATGTAACCCAGGAATTGCACGGTGTCCTGAGGGCGTTTGTCCATGCTTTCGCTGTCTTTGTCTTCAACCACAAAGAAGCCGCTTTTTCCCGAGTGATACAGCAAAGGCGAATCGCAAATCAGTACCGGCGGGCGTTTGATGATGATGACCTCGCCGGGAATAAATGACCCTTTAATTTCGGTCTCTATTTTCATTGCCAACATGTTCGACTCATCGCCGAAGAAATAAGTCAAAGGGAACTCAGTGACCAACTGCCCGATCTTGCGCTGCGAGACGGCCAGATAGCGCGACTGCGGGATCACCGGAATGGCGGAAGGGTTCTTGTTGCCTTCGGTGGACAGCGTTTCGTTAAGCAGCTCCAGCTTTTCCAGATCGTAATCTTCGATCTCTTCACAGGAGACACCGAAGAAATCGGAGATCCGATTCACGGTGGATTGCTGAACGTTGTTCACTCTTCCGTCAAGAATTTTGTAGAGGGTAGTGCGCGTCAGGCCGCTGCGATTGGAAAAGGAAGCCTTGGTTTCACCGCGGGTACGCATCAGATATTCAATATTTTTAATGATGTTGATTTTGCGCTGTGCGTTGGTGGTTTTCATTGGCTGTCCTTACAAACATTACGCAGGCTTCACTATATCTTACGCATTGGCGTTGTCCAGATAAAAAGGCGCGGACGGGCGGGTAACGAACTGATTATTAGTGGTAATTATTGTTTATCGTCAGCCGTTTAGCGCAGTGATGTCAGCGGGGGTAGCCTGCTTCCTCTGCGAGAAAGATAAAGCCGTGCAAATCAATTGATTAGGTTTTACTTATGGAAAAGTGAACACAAAAGCCGGTTTTATGTTTACTTTTATGTTGACCAAAGCCGATTTCATGGGCTACTGTTCATGCAAGCTGAAGCTTTTCTTTACGATCAAAATACGGAAGCCGACAGTTTTTATAATAAAAAGCTCAGAGGGGGCATTGCCACACTCTGAGCATAAATGGATAGCTTGCTACCGACACCAGGGACCCTAACCACCACGGCCGCTTGTCTGCGCGATCGGCCCCTTCTTTTGCATTGAATCCCCTTTTCGAGCGTCAAACACTCCCCCGGGACCTGGAGGAGTGCATTACCGCGTTCACGAAAATCAGAGCGATTTCTGTGATGCCAGCGGTTTTTGCGCCCGGCTGAAGACCAGTTTAAGCACCCAATACAGCAGGCTGGCAGCGACCAGGGAATTGATGGTCGGTACGCCCCATTCGGTCGCCAGGCCGACGGCGCCGCCGGCGATGCTGGCGACGATCGCCGCCCAGCCGATAGTTGGCGTTTCGTTCGGCAACTGGCCGGTACGGCGGCTCTCATCCAGGATCTTGCGATGGCTGCGCAGCAGATAATAGTCCACCAGCATGATGCCGATAATCGGCGGGAAGACCACGCCAAGCACCGTCAGGAAGTCGACAAAGCGGTCAAGAATGCCCAGCACCGACAGCGTGGTGCCCAGAATACCGATCACCAGCGTAGTGTAGGTGTACTTCAGCTTCTTGCCGGTGATGCCTTCCACCGCGTTGACGATGCCCAGCGAAGAAGAGTACAGGTTGAGATCGTTGACGCGCAGGGTGGAGAACACCACCACCAGCAAACCGGCGCCGCCGGCCGCTTGCGACATGATGGTGACCACATCCGCGGTGCCCAGGGTTTTGGCGATCAGGATCGCCAGGCCGTTCACCACGAACTCGCCGGCGATGATGGTGAAGAGCGTGACGCCGAGCACGTGCTTGCCGTTTTTGGAGTAACGGGTCAGATCGGGGGTCATCAGGCTGGCCACGATGGCGCCGCCGACGACGATGGTGATGCCGGCGCTGATGGTCAGCGGTTCACCCGGCGGCGCCAGCTGGATGATCTCCTGCAGGTTATGGCCGGAAAGCGCGGTCACCGAAATATAGGCCACCAGCATGATGAACATCGGCACCGCGATACGGGCGGCGATGCGCAGCGCCTTGAAGCCGAATGCCACCAGGATGGTCAACAGCGTGCCCGAGAGCCCGGCGGCCAGGCCAAAGCCCAGCTTATTGCCGAGCGCGAAGTCGAGCGATTTGGCGAAAATGGCGTTCTGAATGCCGAACCAACCCAGCAGGCTGACGGCAACCACCACGCCGATCAGCACCGAGCCCAGACGGCCGAAACCGCACCAGCGCGCCAGCAGGCTGCCGGAAATGCCTTCGCGCATGCCTGCCAGCCCCAGGCCGAAGGTCACCACGCCGAAGATCAGGCTGCCGACGAAAATGGCGGTGAAGGCGTCGATCAGCGTCATGGAGTTGCCGAGCACGGCGCCGAGCATGAACTGGTCCAGCGCGGTCAGCATGCCCATATGCACGATGGCCACGCTTAAAAACGAAACTCGTTTATCTTGCGGCACCCGGGTGAGCGGATAATCTTCGATCTTTATCACGGTGAGATCTTCCTTGCGGTTCAAATAAACTGAATGCCTTTGGTTATCAGGCGATCGGGAATGTAGTTATCCAGATTGGCGTATTTGCAGTATTCCTCAAATTGCTGCTGAGTATGCACGTTGGCCTTCTGGTAAATGTTATAAATGCGGTTTTCGATGGTCTTATTGCTGACATTATAGATTTTGGCGATCTCTTTCACCGTAAATCGTTGCAGCATAAGGAAAATGACATCGAGTTCGGCACGGGTGAACAGCTCGTTATTGACTTCGGTGGTCAACACGCTGGGTTTTTGCTGGTTGATGTACTTCAACGGCGACAGGCTGTTCATCGGCTTGGCGTTCCAGATCACGCCAATCACCTGTTTGTCATCGTTGTACACCGGCAGCTTTTCGCTGATAAACGGCGTCAGGCTGTCTTTGCCGTACCAGTAGTGCGTTTCTATGACCGTGACCCGATCGCGCGCCGCTTCGGTCATCTTGTCATGTTCGATAAAGTCGGCGGCGGAGTCGGCCCAGTCGGCGGGGAACTCGTGGTCATATTTGCCGGCGACGTCGAAATTCAGCGGCGTATTGGTATAGAGATAAGCGGCGCGGTTCATATAGAGGTGGCGGGACAGGTGATCTTTGATGCCCCAGGGTTCGCTCAGGTGCTCCATCATGGTGATGAGGCCCTTAAAATAAGATTCATTATTTTTATGCGATGAACCCATACCCACCTCTGTGCCGCTCAGGCCGCGTTACAGGCTTTTAGCCAGATAATGGCGGGTGTGGCGATGCGCATAGTCGCCCAGTTCGCCGTAGACCCGGTAGCCCAGTTTTTCGTAGAAGCCTCTGGCCTGGAAATCGAAGGTATCGACATAGGCCATATGGCAACCGCGCTTGCGGGCTTCTTCTTCGGCCAGCTCCATCAATTGGCGGCCGTACCCGCTTTTGCGGCATTGATCGCCAACCCACAGATACTGCACTTCCAGGCCGCCCCACCAGGTGCGCGCGACCAGGCCGCCGACGATCTGCTGGCTGTCGTCGGTAACGGTCAGGAACAGCGGGTGAATGTCTACGGGCTGGGTTTTATGATTGTGCGCCCAAAGGCTGTCGATAACGAACTCTTCATCCTGCGGGTTGGGTTTGTCGGTGATATTAATATTCATTTTTAATATAATTCCCTGATTTAATTATTCAAAACTGAACTAGGCGCTTTCGCCCCAACCGCTTCTAATATCACTTTCGTTAATGTATTTCAAGGGTGGTTTTCACCCTTTTCCACCTGGTGAGCGGGCGCTTATGATAGGCGCCACAGGGAGAAGAAAATAGTGAAACAGGCGGTATTAAAACGCTGAAATGCCCTGCTTACACCATCTTTTCCTACTTGCGCCTCACCAGGGCCCCACCGGGAAAACTGCAGTACTGTATGGCTCCACCGGATAGAGCAAGCTCACTTGCCGACGGGGGAGCCACTTTGTTTTTTGACGCGCTCGCCCGCGGCCACCGTTCTCTGTCTCAGATATTAAACACTCTTCTTATCAGAAGATATGCGCCGCAGATGAAAATGTGGCCGATACCTTCTGAGCCGCGGATTCAGTCTTCTGCGATGACGCTGTCCAGCGCCGGCTCGATGGTCGCGCCCAGCATGGCGCCGTGCCCTAAGGTGGGCCATTCCCGATAGCCGACGGTGAAACCGTCGAGCTGCGCCAGCTGTTCGGCCAGCAAATGCGTTGCGTCCGCCGGCAGAGCGGGGCTCTTCACGCCGGGCGGGGCCGCGCGATCGCGTTCCGCCAGGCCAACCCACAGTTGCAGCCTTACCGCCGGCGTCGCGCGCCGTTCCGTCCTCTGCTGCGCTTCTTGCAGGATCATGCCATTGCCCCACCACAGCGAGGGTTCCACGGCGATATAGCGCTGAAAGGCGGCGGGATGGGTAAACAACGTGTGCAGAACGAAGAGCCCGCCGTAAGAGTGCCCCCACAGCGTCTGCCGCTGCGGATCGACCGCCAGTCTGGCGGCGATCGCCGGTTTGATCCGAGTTTCAATCAATTGCAGGAACGCATCCGCGCCCCCGCCGGACCGCGGCGGTGTCTTCATGCCTGCCGGCAGAGGGAGCGTATAGTCGTAGGCGCGGCCGGCGGCATCGATGCGCAGATCGTTGTCATAGCCGATCATGACCAGCACCGGCGGCCGCTTCGCCGCTGCCAATTTGGCCAGTAAGGCGGCGTTTAACTCCATCAGCACCGCGTTGCCGTCAAGGAAATAAATCGTTGGATAGCCGTCCGGCTCAGGCGCCCGATGCGGTTGGGCGATGCGAACGCGATAATGCCGTCGGCCATCGGCGGAGGTGAAGCGCAGGTCGCTGAAACGGTAATCCGCAGAATCGCTTTCGGCTACGGTAGCGCCGATCTTGCGTTCCAAATCGGGCCTGGCCAGCACGGAGCCCGGTAGCCAAAGGCCGATGGCGAGCGCCAGAAGCGCAGAGATAAAATGCCGGTTGGACAAAAACATGCGGGTTAACACCTTCGGAAAAAGGCCGATAGTAGCATCCGTTCGCGCCCGGCAAAAACCTAGCTTTAGGGCGGACATTCCGGCCGCGAATGGCGACCAAAACCCGGAAGAGGGTCGCCAGTTGCTTTGCCGGGTTAATAGCAACTCATTGTTATTATTGGTAAGTCAGGAATAAGCGAGATTGCAATTAATTAGAAATGGTTATGATTTTTATGGTGCGAGGAATGGCGAAGGGAGGGGGAAATACACGGTTATCAACGATTTTTAGCAAAAAAAGCCCTATAAAATAGGGCAAAGACACACAACAACACCAGGGAAACTTTCCGGTATCTTATATTATAGCTTCCTATACATATAGAACATTTTATTATAAATATGTAAGTGATTCTTATTGATTATTTAATGCCATTATTTTTCAAATGGTTATGTGGTCCGGCTGAGGCATTGCTCTTGGGTCGGCTGCGGGCTATCAGGGATGGGGGGCGGGGCTTTTCTGTAACGGCGGCATGAACAAGCGAGGTCATTGGCCCGATCACCCTCAGGGCAATACCGGCCGGCAGGCTGCGAACATGCCGGCCGGTATTCCTCCTCGCGCTGGATACTGCGCCGCACGATCTTCTCTGCGGGCGTCCGGTGAAAATCAGTGCTGTTGCAGCGTCAGCATCTTGCCAAGCAAAATATCGGTCGGCGGCAAAATATCCGTATCCAACCCGGCGGAGGGGGTAAAAGTCAGCTCGCCAAAAATGATCTGGCCTTGCGAGATGTAGAAATCAACGCGAACAAACTCAAAGGGCGCCGACAAGCGAGTGGCGTACTCAAACAGTTCATCATATCCCTCAGGTTTCACGAAAGCGTTTATCTCCTCCTGGCTCAATGCCAGGCAGTCCTCGCTATAGCAAAGGAACTTGAACTCTTTGTCGAAGAAGTAATATTTTGGCGTCCCGGTATCCCTGCCGACGCACAGTAAGGTGCAGTAAGGCACACCGCGGAAACAATAGATTTTATAGTCTTCAGGCCCGTGACCATTGGCCGATTCGATATATTTTTCCCCAATGATCTTTTTTTGTATCCCTTTGTAGTTGAGTTCTACATAGGTTTTCCAGTAATCGTCTTTCATCCACCCATCGATCAGATGAGAGGCGCTTTTAATGTTCAACGATTGCTTATTTTGGCAAATTAAATTATATCCTGAACCGTGGTTTCCCTTGATGACAAATTTATCAGGCAGCGTTTCCCACGGTATTTCCTGCACTGAATCACAGGAAAAATACAACTCATTAAGAATCTCTTCACATCCCTTTTCTTTGATGTACTCTCTCACCGCATATTTATCTGCACATTGAGTCACTAATGCGTTATTACTGTAGTCATTCAACTTAAGATGATTTATCTTTTCATTCCAGGTTGAGGGGGACTGTAAATTCAGCGGTTTGCCAAATGCCCTTTTGTATATCAATCTGGCCTTGAATTCGGGGGCTAATACGGCCAGCTGATTCAGAATAAACTTCTTGAATTGTCTCTTCATATACGTAATTCCATCAAAGCATAATGACAATGATTAAGACGTTCTTGTATTTAAAACGCGGGCGGCACGCTTTCACTGCGCCATTGAATGGCTGTCGGCGTTGTTCCCAGATCAAATGGCTTGTGCTCTAACGCCCGATTAAGAATGCGGGCCGATCGCCAGGCCATCAGGCTCAGCTGAGGATCGGCAATGCCGTGATTATGCATACTGGCGTTCATCGCAAATAAGCAGTTCTCCGCTGGGCCTTCCCACTCAAAGGTAAAGTCAGGGGCTATGCGGTATTCGCCGTCCGCAGTCTTCAACAACCGGTGGGCCAAAGGCTCAAGGAACTCAGGCGTCGCCGATTGATAACCGGTGGCAAAGATCACCACGTCCGCCTTGAAGGTTTCCTGGCCGTGATCGAGATGATGACGCGTTTCGAGCTGGTAGGCGTTATCCAGCGTGTGTTTCACGGCCGTCAGCGAACGGCTGGGCAGCAGGCGCACCCATAATTTCTCGCGCAGGACGTCGAAGCGGTGGTACATGGCGCGATAAATCGCCAGCAGCGACTCACTGGTGATGCCATCTGAGGTCATCTTTTGTTCGGCCAGCATATGCCGCTTGGCCGCGCTGTCCAGTGAGTAAAAGCTCTCGACGTAATCGGGCGTGAAGTATTCGTTGGCAAAAGCAGCCTCATCGAGCGCATTGTAGTTGTTGCGGCGCGATATCCAGTCGAGCTGCTCCGGCTGGCCCCATTCCCCTTTAAAAATATTCAGGAACAGATCTGCGCCGCTCTGGCCGCCGCCGACGATCGCCACGCGTTTCCCGGTCAGATCGGGGTTGCGCAGCATCATTTCGCTGGCGTGGAAACAGCGATCGCTTTGCGTCGTCACGCAATCCGGCAACTTTATTTTCTTGCCTATACCTATGCTGACGTGTTTGGCGTGGAAGACCTTATTCGAGGTGGTCACCACGAACTGGCGCTGCCGATCGTCAAATTCGACCCGCTGAACGTCTTGATTGAATGCCAATGATCCCATCCCGGCGGCGGCCCAGGTAAGGTAATCGGCGAACTCTTCGCGCGATGCGGTGCGCTGCTCCGTCGTCAGGAAACGATAAAATTTTCTGTTTTTCACCAGATAGTTGAGAAAGCTGTAGCGATTGGTTGGGGCAACCGCACTCACTAAATCTTTTAAGAAGTTGGTCTGCATACTGCAATCCGCCAGGATCATCCCTGGATGCCAGGAGAAGTGAGGCTTGCGTTCAAGGAATTGTCCCGTAAATCCCTCTATTTCACTTCCTAAGGCTGCCAGGCTAAGATTCGATGGGCCAAGGCCAATACCGATGATATCCAAACGCTGATTCATTAATAAGCTCCAGTATAATGAGAATAATACCCAGAAATACGGCTGCAGATAGGGTGGCTTATAGCAACCAGGCTGCCTTTTTCTTATAAGTAAGCTTCACGAATTAAATGTAATTAAACGGTGTACGGGCCAAAATGCCGCATTTTTAAATGCCCGTTGAGAATTCGGTAGCGCATCAGGTAAAGGCTACAGGCGTATTTCTTTCCATGAAAATCCCTATGAAGGTTTGCGCGTGTATTTAATGAATATTCCTAAGTAAAAATCCGATGCCGCCTGATTCATCAAGCCATGAAAACGGCCACCAGGGAGGATGTCCACCGTATGAGTTCTTATCTGCTTTTCTGGTGTATATGCCATTGCATTGCCGGGATCGGTGTATTCGTTGCTTAGAATAGCCTTAAAATAGGCGCGGGGAAGGTGAAATAACGTGATATTAGAGGCAGGATGCTTTTTGCAAAGATGAAATCGGAAGTGAAATTATGAAATTTGTGCGTTGTGAGGTGGTTTTTATCATTTAATTCAACGTGTTATTTTGTTTTTTGCGGCAGAGTATCACACTCTTTCACTGAGGTGATACGCACGCTTCTGTACCTTTATCTCCTCTTGTTGCCCCCCCGAACGGCAATATTTTACCCCGAGTTGCATCACCCTAATGGGCGCGGATGGTTCGCGTTAACTACCGGGGTCAGGATTCGTTTAATTAATGCCGGACAAAGGCTGGCCGGAGAGGGCGCTTGCTCGAGCCGAGTGTGAAAAAACCTGGCCACGCTGGCGCAACGATCGCGTCCGATCCGGCAATCTGCCTTGTCATCATCATTGACCATTCTTACCGACAATAAAAATCTTTTGGTCAGCTCGGGGCATTTTTGCGCGCTGGACAGAATGACAACCGTTGCGCCAAAACCGTGAAGACCTGCCAGGTTGATCAATCACGGGAGCTTCAAATTGCTGAGGTAGTCATACTGGGCTTGCGAAATGTCCAGTTCCCCATCGCTGAAAAAGACTTTTATAAACATATCGCCCTGGCCGACGATATCGACACGTTGGTAGGTTCCCGTCACAAAACGGCGCACGATAGCCTGAATGGCAGCGGTATGATTAGCAGGAACTGCATTGTTATCCGTGACTTTCTGTTCAAAAGTAATAGGGTGCTCTGCCTGAGGGTCGGGACTGTATTGTGCGCGTTTGGCTGCGCTTTCGAACTTGAAATCATTAAAGGCGTTGTGGGTGGAGTTAAACATATCGGCAAGGTTTTTGATATGCGCCGCCATCTGATTCACGACCATGGTTTTATTGGTCACGAAGCGTTTACCCAAATAAGTGCCAGTCACTACCGCGAGCTGGGCGGCATTTCTGCCTAAAATGCTGCCTACGCCAGAACCGGCCCCCGTCCATAATCCCGCGATCAAAACCAGTCCGGCTCCGCCGACGGTACTCGATGCGATATTCTCAAAATGCTGAACACGTGCCCCCATTTGCCATGAGGTTCCGGGAAAAGAGACATTAATGCGGTTATCCAGGTGATTAATTCTTCCGCCTGGTCGTTGTCCTGACTCAATATTATTGGCTGTCAGCCGGCGGTTGTTTTCATCTTTGAGTTCGCCCAGCGTAAACGCGATCTGTCCGGTCTCCGTTTTTGTTAATCGAAAGACTTCTTCTGGTGACAGAGACCTGACGAGGATCAGAGCCTCATTTAAAATCTCACGGGTCAAAAAGTTGGCTGACACCCGATTATTCGATTCGTGTTGCGATGTCAGAGCTAAAATTTCATGTGACTTAGGAAATGCCATAATCCCCCCGCCATTACGATATGCACCGTAATGTGATTAGCTTTCTTTATTTTGCTTAATATCCCAGCCCATCTGCACCGAAGCTCCTTTATTGCCTTGCTTCGCTTGCTCCCAATATTCCATCGATACTTTACCGGCCTGAAAAGAGTATTCAATGCCTAGCGTGGAACCGTGCTCGACACCGATGAAGTCGGTATGAGTCACTAATACATCTTCCAGGGTAATACGGGTATATTCCACTTCCTGCCCACCGGCTTTGCAAAGCGACAACTGCACTTTGGCGAGGTGTTTACCGGCCGAGCAGTATTTCAATAAGGCAGGTGTCGCTTTATCTATCAGAGCCTGTACGGTCAGATCGCGAAAATTTACTTTACCCGCACCGCCGCCGCCGCCAACGGCCATATTGCCAGGCTGCCGTGCGCCCCAGTTAAAGGAAAAGACATCGATCCATTGCTTGTGATTCGCATTTTTCGATTCGCCATTAATGCCTTCAACTTTTAAAAACATATCCATTGCCATGATTTTATCACCCGATCATTAACGTATTGTTAGGTGCCCGAATGCGCTTAGCTCTCTTTATTCTGCTTGATATCCCAACCAGATTTGCTTTCCGCGCCTTTAGTGCCGCTGCTGCCTTGTTCCCAGTAACTCATGGTGACTTTTGACGCCTGGAAGGCGTAATCAACCAGGATCGCATCATTTTGACCGACACCGTTAAAATCGGTTTGCGTCACCAGCACGTCTTCGAGAACGATTTTGGAATATTCCACCTGGTTGCCGCCCGCTTTGCAGACGGAAAGCTCGATTTTCGCGACATGTTTTCCACTGGAACAATATTTAAGAATGGCGGGCGTAGATTTGTCGATAAGCGCTTGAATACGGAGGTCTTGGTAATTCACTTTCCCGGAACCGCCCCCACCGCCGACAGCCATATTTCCTGGCTGTGAAGCCCCCCAGTTAAACGAAAGTACGTCGGTCCATCCTTTATGATTGCTGTCTTGGGACTCACCCGTCATTCCTTCAACTTTCATATACATATCAATTGCCATTGTCGTCGGATTCTCCATTATTTCGCGTTGGTAGCGGAATAGGTTAAAAATGTCTTATCAATGGGTAAAATTCAGCATAGCCTTATATGAATGAATTAACAGCAATGTTGTTTTTATTCGGAATGTTCCTAGTTTTAATCCAATATGTTGTGATTTAACAAAGTGATACCGTTATAGGTTCGTGGCTATATTCCATCACCGAATGACAATAAAACACTCGATAAACGGAGAATAGGCGTGCGCTCGTTTGACGCTTGGGTGGTCGGGGATTGGGGGGCGGGCCTTTCGTGAAAGTGGCATCTGTAATGCGAAATTGCACATCCATCGGATGATGCGGTGGCGCTTGAGCGCTGGCCCGCAGGGTGAGGTCTTCAGACCGAATAATCGAACGCAGTTCGATGGAGAGTCCGTACCTCAGAAAGCGAAAAACCCGCCATAGGCTGGTTCTTCTGAATATGGTGCCCGGACTCGGACAACCGGCGCTGGCGCCGTGTTGAACAGCGCTTGAGCGCTGGCCCGCAGGGTGAGGTCTTCAGACCGAATAATCGAACGCAGTTCGATGGAGAGTCCGTATCCCAGAAAGCGAAAAACCCGCCATAGGCGGGTTCTTCTGAAGATGGTGCCCGGACTCGGACAACCGGCACTGGCGCCGTGTTGAACAGCGCTTGAGCGCTGGCCTGCAGGGTGAGGTCTTCAGACCGAATAATCGAACGCAGTTCGATGGAGAGTCCGTACCTCAGAAAGCGAAAAACCCGCCATAGGCGGGTTCTTCTGAATATGGTGCCCGGACTCGGAATCGAACCAAGGACACGGGGATTTTCAATCCCCTGCTCTACCGACTGAGCTATCCGGGCAACGGGGCGCATTAAACCGTATTGGCCGGATGGCGTCAATCGCTTTCTGTCACAAAGCCGATCGGTTGCTCTATTTTCAGGCAGCGAGCCCGGAGGGGCGGGGGACGGGGGGATATCCTCATTCAATAAATATGCATATAAAACGTGTATTTATACCACTCCAGAACGCGCCATTTATTATTTTTCAATTAAATAACAATGGATTATGTCTTGGTCAACGGACGTTCAATCAAGACTATTCTCGCTTGAACCCCGCAACGAATCATGCAATCATTGCGCAAATTTTAGCACTCTCCGTTCGCTAACGGTGTTCCCGCTTCTTATAAGCCAGAGGGTTATTGGCATGACTGGTTTTGTTGCTCAAGCGCTGCTGCGCACCAGACATCTGACGCCGCCACCGTTCCGCCGTTGTTTCCTCCGCACGTCATCCGCCCGAATACGCCTGACGCTCGCTGTTAGGCATGCGTAAAGCCAGCGCTGCGGCCCTGATTTTACTGATGCCTGTCGGACGCTGCCAAGACCAGTTCCCCCGATAGCCGCCTGATGATCCCCGATCATGAGCCGGTCACGCACGCCGCTTATGCTGCCGTGCCCGGGTATCGCTTTTACCGGGATAACCGCGTTATCTCATTACCGTGCCGGTGGCACACCCTCATCCTTCACCGTTTGAGAGTCAGCATGATGAAAGAATTGAAAATCGCGACCAGCGCCAGCCTGGTCGCCACCATTGAGACGCTGCGCCAGATCGTGCGCGTAGAGCAGACGGACTACACCGACGTGGCGGCGGTGGTGGTGTCGGTCGCCGACGTGAACGCCGGCATTCTGGCGCGTTTGCAGGCGACGGGGTTCGACATTCCGACCTTCGTGGCGGTGGAAGGGGACGAGCATCTCTCGCCGGACTATCTGCCGTTTGTCAGTGGGGTTTTCGCGCTGCTGGCCGGCGCCAGCAAGCCGTTCTACATGGCGCAGCTGGAGGCCGCCGCCGACGCCTATGAGCAGGCGCTGCTGCCGCCGTTCTTCAAAACGCTGAAGACCTACGTCGAGATGGAAAACTCGACATTCGCCTGCCCAGGGCATCAGGGCGGCGAGTTCTTCCGCAAACACCCGGCCGGCCGGCAGTTTTTTGATTTCTACGGCGAGACCCTGTTCCGTTCCGATATGTGCAACGCCGACGTCAAGTTGGGCGATCTGCTGATCCACGAAGGCTCGGCCAAGGATGCGCAAAAGCACGCGGCGCGGGTGTTCAACGCCGATAAAACCTACTTCGTGCTCAACGGCACCTCGGCGGCCAACAAGGTGGTGACCAACGCGCTGCTGACCCGCGGCGATCTGGTACTGTTCGATCGCAACAACCACAAATCCAACCACCACGGGGCGCTGATCCAGGCCGGCGCCACGCCGATCTATCTGGAAACCGCCCGCAACCCGTTCGGCTTTATCGGCGGCATCGATGCGCACTGCTTCGACGAACGCTATCTGCGCGAGCAGATCCGCGAGGTGGCGCCGGAGAAAGCCGCGGCGGCGCGGCCGTTCCGGCTGGCGATCATTCAGCTCGGCACTTACGACGGCACGATTTACAACGCTCGCCAGGTGATCGACACCATCGGCCACCTGTGCGACTACATCCTGTTCGACTCCGCCTGGGTGGGCTACGAAGGCTTTATTCCGATGCTGAAAGAGTGCTCGCCGCTGCTGCTGGAGCTGGACGAGCACGATCCGGGTATCTTCGTCACCCAGTCGGTGCATAAACAGCAGGCGGGGTTCTCGCAGACCTCGCAGATCCACAAGAAAGACGACCACATCAAAGGGCAAAAGCGCCACTGCAACCACAAGCACCTGAACAACGCATTCATGCTGCATGCGTCGACCAGCCCGTTCTATCCGCTGTTCGCCGCGCTGGACGTCAACGCCAAGATGCACGCCGGCGCCGCCGGGCGCCGCATGTGGATGGACTGCGTCAAGCTGGGCATCGAGACGCGCAAACAGCTGCTCACGCGCTGCTCGCAGCTGAAGCCGTTTATTCCGCTGCAGGTGGCGGGCAAAGACTGGCAGGATTACGATACCGATCTGATCGCCAACGACGCGCGCTTCTTCACCTTCGTGCCGGGGGAGACGTGGCACGGCTTTGAAGGCTATGCCCAGGACCAGTATCTGGTGGATCCGTGCAAGTTGCTGCTGACCACGCCGGGCATCGACGCTTCGACCGGCCAATACACCGAGTTCGGCGTGCCGGCCACCATTCTGGCCAACTTCCTGCGCGAGAACGGCATCGTGCCGGAGAAGTGCGATCTCAACTCGATCCTGTTCCTGCTGACCCCGGCGGAGAACCCGGCCAAGATGGAACAACTGGTGGAGATGCTGGTGCAGTTCGAACGTTATGTCGAAGAGGATGCGCCGCTGAGCGTGGTGCTGCCGACGGTGTACCGCAAGAACGAGCAGCGTTACCGCGGCTACAGCATTCGCCGGCTGTGTCAGGAGATGCACGATCTGTACGTCAGCTTTGACGTCAAGCAGCTGCAAAAGGAGATGTTCCGTCAGGATCATTTCCCGTCGGTGGTGATGAACCCGCAGGACGCCAACGTGGAGTTTATCCGCGACAACGTCGAGCTGGTGCCGATCGGCCAGGCGGAAGGGCGCATTGCGGCGGAGGGGGCCCTGCCGTACCCGCCGGGCGTACTGTGCGTGGTGCCGGGCGAAGTGTGGGGCGGCGCGGTGCAGCGCTACTTCCTGGCGCTGGAGGAGGGCATCAACCGCCTGCCGGGCTTCTCGCCGGAGCTGCAGGGGGTCTACATCGAGAAAAAAGATCACGGCTGGAAGCGCATCTTCGGCTATATGATCAAGCCATGAAAAAAGGGCCGGTTCGCACCGGCCCTTCTTCCATCCACGCGGGAAGCGCTACTTCCTGCGGTAGCTCTTCTGCGCGGTATTCACTTTCACCAGATAGCGGCGCGACTCGGCGGCCGGGTGCTTGGTGGTCAGCGTTTGGTACACGTCGCCCGGCTGCATGCCGTTGATGATGCCCACCGCGCGCGTCCTGTCGCTGGAGAACACCCGCAGCACGCTGCCGGCGCCGCCGTTGTAGGCGGTGATCACCGCATAGCGGCGCGAGGTCGGGTTCTGAATGCCGCCCAGGTAGTTGTTTTGCAGGATCGCCAGGTAGGCGGTGCCGGTGTCGATGTTGTTCTCCGGATCGAACAGGTAGCTGCGGCTCGGGGTGCCCCATTTGCCGCGCATCTGGAACACATCCTTACCGGCGGTGTGCTGCACCACCTGCATCAGGCCCAGCGCATCCGAACCGCTCACCGCATAGGGGTTGAAGCTCGATTCGGTCTGCATGATTGCCAGGATCAGCGATTCGTCCACGCCGTATTTTTCCGACGCCTTGCGCACCATCGGCAGATATTTGTGCGCACGTTTGTCCAGGTGGTTCGGCACCAGCTGGATGGTGACCGAGTAGATGACGTGCAGGCCGGAGGTGCGTTTTTGCAGCTTGGTCTGCAGCAGGTAATCGGCGAAGTGCGCCGCGCGCCATTCCCAGCGGATCGGCGCGCCTTTGTTATCCAGCACCTGGCCGTACAGGAACGGCTCTTTGCTGATCTGGATATCGTTGGCGTCGGAATAGAGATCGATGGAGCCCGGATCGTCACCCATCAGCAGCGTGCTGATGATCGCCTGGCGCAGGTGCGCGGCCGGATCGGTGGTGGCGATGGTCTCGATGGTGATGGCGCCGGTGTCGAAGTTGATGTGGCTGCGGGTTTGGTATTGGTCGGTATATTTGACGTAGTCTTTCGGCCCGGCGATCAGAACTTCGTTCAGACCCCAGATGTTCTCGATGTTGTGAGCGAATTGCCCCATCAGAATGTCGAAGCCGTTGGTGTCTTTGATCCAGGCTTCGTTGATTTCTTCACTTTTTTTGCCGGAACAGGAGATCAGCAAAGGCGCTATTACGAGCAAAGCTAAAATTTTCTTCATCTTAAAGCCGTTTGGAAGAAGTATAAGAGGATTGAAGCGGGCCAGCGCCTGGCCCCAACAGCGTTATTCGCTTGGCGGCGTATAGCCTTCGATGTGCACGTCGTGCCCTTCGAACAGGAACTTGATCATTTCCTCTTCCAGCAGTTTGCGGTCATCCACGTTCATCATGTTCAGCTTCTTCTCGTTGATCAGCATGGTCTGCTTCTTCATCCACTCGCCCCAGGCTTCCTTGGAGATCTCGTTGTAGATGCGCTTGCCGACGTCGCCGGGATAAAGCTGGAAGTCCTGGCCTTCGGCGTCGCGCTGCAGGAAAGTACAAAAAATGGTGCGGCTCATGCTAATTCCTCGTCGATGGCGCTATCGCCATATAAGTTTTGTTGGATCGGGGGCTGCTTCGCCAGCTGTTGCAACAGGCGATCCACCGGCGCTGCCAGCCCGACCGACGGCGGCTGCGCTAAGTTATACCAGAGACCCGCGCCCTCATCCATGCCGCTGCCCGCCGCGTCGAGCGACAGCCACATCGGCACGATATCGAGATGGAAATGGCTGAACGTGTGGCGAAATGCGGTCAGCTGTTCCAGGCGCTTGCCTTTCAGACCGCGCTGCTGCAGCCAGAGTTCCAAATCCACGCGCGCGCTAAACTGCGGGAAGCAGAACAGGCCGCCCCACAGGCCCACCGCCGGGCGCTGTTCCAGCCACACGCGGTCGCCGTGCTGCAGCAATAAGAAGTAGGCGGTTTTTTCCGGCAGGGTCTGTTTGGGTTTCTTGCCGGGGTAGTTGGCCCAGCTGTGGTTGGCGTAAGACAGACAGCCGACGTTGAGCGGGCAGAGTTCACACTTGGGCTTGGAACGAGTGCAGACCATGGCGCCCAGATCCATCATCGCCTGGTTGAACTGGCCGACGCCCTGCGCCGGGGTGACCTCTTCGCTGATTTTCCACAGCCGGTTTTCGACCTCTTTTTTGCCCGGCCAGCCTTCCACCGCGTAGCAGCGGGCCAGCACGCGTTTCACGTTGCCGTCGAGGATCGGATAGTGTTGGCCCAGCGCCAACGACAGCACCGCGCCGGCGGTGGAACGGCCGACGCCCGGTAAATCGGCGATTTCCGCGAAGGTTGTCGGGAACTCGCCGCCGTGCTGTGCGACAATGGTCTGCGCCGCTTTGTGCAGGTTGCGGGCGCGGGCGTAATAGCCGAGGCCGGTCCACAGATGCAGCACTTCGTCCAGCGGGGCTTCCGCCAGCGCGCGCACGTTGGGAAAACGGGCCATAAAGCGCTGAAAATAAGGAATGACGGTGGCAACCTGGGTCTGTTGCAACATCACCTCGGAGAGCCATACTTGATAGGCGGTTTTTTCCAGCTGCCACGGTAGGGTTTTGCGGCCGTAGCGCTGATACCAGTCAAGCACCACCTGTGCGAATTGTTGTGCTTGCATCATGAGCAGCGTCGTTATCCGGCAGAAAATGAAGCGAGATTGCAGCATAGAGTCATGGTGCTGTAAACCGGAACTTTCCGACGCCGCACGGCGGGTACAGAAGATGAACACTTGCTAAACCAATGTATCTTTGCATAATGCGCGTTTCCCTAATTGGCAGCCAAACAGACAGAAAGCACTATGATTAATGACGTCATCTCCCCGGAATTTGATGAGAACGGCCGCGCGATGCGCCGTATCCGCAGTTTTGTTCGCCGCCAGGGGCGGCTGACCAAAGGCCAGCAGCACGCGCTGGAGAACTATTGGCCGGTGATGGGCGTGGAGTATCAGGCTGAGGCTGTCGATCTCGCCGCGCTGTTCGGCCGCGAAGCGCCGACGGTGCTGGAGATCGGTTTTGGCATGGGCGCCTCGCTGGTGACCATGGCGGGCAACAATCCGCAGCAGAACTTTTTAGGGATCGAAGTGCACTCGCCGGGCGTGGGCGCCTGCCTGGCCGACGCCCACGAGGCGAAGCTGAGCAACCTGCGCGTGATGTGCCACGATGCGGTTGAAGTGCTGGAAAACATGATCCCGGACGGCTCGCTGGACATGGTGCAGCTGTTCTTCCCCGATCCGTGGCACAAGGCGCGCCACAATAAGCGCCGCATCGTGCAAACGCCGTTTGTCGAACTGGTGCTGCGCAAGCTGAAGACCGGCGGGGTCTTCCACATGGCCACCGATTGGCAACCTTATGCGGAACATATGTTAGAGGTTATGAACGGGGTCGCAGGCTACCGTAATCTTTCCAGCGATAATGATTACGTGCCGCGTCCGGATTCGCGCCCACTGACGAAATTTGAATTACGCGGCCAGCGCCTGGGACATGGCGTTTGGGACTTGATGTTTGAGAGGAAAGAATAATGGCTAAGAACCGCAGTCGTCGTTTACGTAAAAAGTTGCACATTGAAGAATTTCAGGAGCTGGGTTTCTCCGTAGCCTGGCGCTTCGCCGAAGGCACGTCGGTGGAAGACATCGACAGCACGCTGGATACCTTCATCGATGAAGTGATCGAGCCGAACGGCCTGGCGTTTGACGGCAGCGGCTACCTGCAATGGGAAGGTCTGATCTGCCTGCAGAAGATCGGCCACTGCACCGACGAGCATCGCGAACTGGTGAAAAACTGGCTGGAAGCGCGCAAACTGACCGATGTTAAGGTCAGCGATCTGTTCGATATCTGGTGGGATTGATCGCGGCTGCCCGATGAGCGCGGCTTCGCGCCGCTTATTTCCCCCTAAATAATTGGATTCGCATCACGGCGGCAAGAGGGTGATTCCCCAGGAGCTTACTTCAGTAAGTGACTGGGGTGAGCGCTCGCAGCCAACACAGATGCGGATTCAAGTATGACGGGGATGGATTTAAGGTGCCTTAACGGCGCCTTTGTTTTGCCCGGAGTGTGACCGAGGTGGTAACAACATTGGATAACGCGTTGCTGGAAGAGATCCTGCAACAGGTGCGCCCGCTGATTGGCCAGGGGAAAGTGGCCGACTACATCCCGGCATTGGCGGAAGTGCCCGCCGATCGGCTGGCGATCGCCGTGTGTACGGTGGATGGCGAACTGTTCCAGGCCGGCGACGCCGCGGAGCGCTTCTCCATCCAGTCGATCTCCAAAGTGCTGAGCCTGACGCTGGCGCTGACGCGCTATCAGGAGCCTGAGATCTGGCGGCGCGTCGGCAAAGAGCCTTCCGGCCTGCCGTTCAATTCGCTGCTGCAGCTGGAGATGGAGCAGGGCAAACCGCGCAATCCGTTTATCAACCCCGGCGCGCTGGTGGTGTGCGACATGCTGCAAACCCGGCTCAGCGCACCCAAACAGCGCATGCTGGAGGTGGTGCGTCAGCTGGCCGGTGAAGACGACCTGGCCTATGACCTGCGGGTGGCGCGCTCCGAGTTCGAACACTCCGATCGCAATGCGGCCATCGCCTATCTGATGAAGTCGTTCGGCAACTTCGAAAACGACGTCATCACCGTGCTGCAAACCTATTTCCACTACTGCGCGTTGCGCATGAGCTGCGTGGAACTGGCGCGCAGCTTCGTCTATCTGGCCAATCACGGCCGCGATCTCAGCGGCGAGGCGGTGATCAGCCCGCTGCAGGCCCGGCAGATCAACGCCCTGATGATGACCAGCGGCATGTACGACGGCGCCGGCGAGTTCGCCTATCGGGTGGGGATGCCGGGCAAGTCCGGCGTGGGCGGCGGTATCGTGGCCATCGTGCCGGACGAGCTGTCGATCGTCGTCTGGTCGCCGGAACTGGATGCTTCCGGCAACTCGCTGGCGGGAACTGCGGCGCTGGAACTGTTGTCTCAACGTATCGGTCGTTCGATTTTTTAATCCCAGTCTGGATGGGAGTCAGGAGAAGCTATGTTGAAGAAAACCGGGTTAGCCTTACTGCTGCTGGCGGCGACTGCCGCGCAGGCCCACGCCGAGTACCAATGCAGCGTTAAACCCCAGGACGATGTGATCATCAGCCCGCAGAGCGTGCAGGTGAAAGGCGCCAGCGGCGACCTGCAAATATCGCCGGATGGCGACGTGATCCGCAACGGCCAGGCGCTGAGCCTGAACGACAGCCAGCGGCAGAAAGCCTTCAGTTACCAGAGCGCCTTGCGCAAGCAACTGCCGTGGATCGACGACGGCGCGCAGAAACACCTGGAGAAAGCCCGCGCAGCGCTGGATAAAGTGATCGTTAAAGAGCTGGGCAGCAGCAGCAACGTGCGCAACCGGCTGACCACCCTGAACGGCCAACTGAAACAGCAGATGAACCGCATCATCGAGCACCGCAGCGACGGCCTGACCTTCCACCACCAGGCGATTGACCAGGTGGAACAGGATGGCCGCAACATCGTGCAGCAGAGCATGGGCGGCGTGCTGCAGGACAGCCTGAACGAAATGGGCGTCAAACAGGCCGCCAACAGCGGCGGTAACCCGCTGCAGGCGATCATGGGCAATCTGGGCGGCTTGCAGAAGGCGATCCAGAACGAATGGAACAATCAGGAGCAGGACTTCCAGAACTTCGGTCATGACGTGTGCAACCGCGTCACCGCACTGGAAACCCAGCGCAAGGATCTGCTTAAAGCGTTGAAGTAACGGATAGATATCGCATATCCATATCAGAGACGCTGAGGCGAAGCGAAATTCTGGTTGATACCTATCAGGCATTGTTTTTAGAGGCTTGGCATGCGTATTTCGGCTAAACGCGTCAGCTTTGACGATGCGACGATGTGGGTCGAACTGAGCGACGCCCGAATTATTGGCGTGCCACTGGCCTGGTTTCCGCGTTTGTTGAATGCGACGCAAGAACAGCGGGCGGGGTATGAGCTCAGCGCTCGCGGTATCCATTGGGATGCGTTGGACGAGGATGTTTCCGTTGAGGGATTGCTGAAGGGGCGACGTGACGTACCGCCCTCATAATGCCGCCTGAACATGAAAAAAAGCGCTGATCATTCAGCGCTTTTTTTTTACTCGTCGTCCGCCAGGAACAGTTCCAGCAGCGAGTTGAGGAACAGCTTGCCCTTCTCGGTAATTTGCCAATGCTCCGCGGTTTCTTCCAAATAGCCTTTGGCCAGCGCTTCGTCCAGCTGCGGGCGAATAACGCTTTCCGCCAGCCCGGTGTAGTTGACGAAGTCGGCGCGCGGCGCGGCTTCCAGCAGGCGGAAGCGGTTCATGAAGAACTCGAACGGCCGATCCGCCGCCGCCACCTCATGCTGCTTGTCCATGTAGTCGCCGCGCATAAAGCCGCGCGGGTGCTTGGTCTTGGCGGTGCGCAGGATGCGTCCGTCGCTGAAGGTCACCTTGCCGTGCGCGCCGCAGCCGATCCCCAGATAGTCGCCGAAGCGCCAGTAGTTGAGATTGTGCTGGCATTGGTAGCCCGGCTTGGCGTAGGCCGAGGTTTCATACTGCTGGTATCCGGCGGCGCTCAGCAGCTGGTGGCCGCGCTCGAAAATGTCCCATAGCGCGTCGTCGTCCGGCAAGACCGGCGGGCGTGAGCTGAACAGGGTGTTCGGCTCGATGGTCAGCTGATACCACGACAGGTGCGGCGGATTGAGGGCGATCGCCTGGCGCAGATCGTCCAGCGCCTCTTCCAGCGACTGATCCGGCAGGCCGTGCATCAGATCGAGGTTGAAGCTGCGCAGGCCAAGGCCGGTCGCCAGCGTCGCCGCGCGTTTGGCTTCTTCCGGGCCGTGGATGCGCCCCAGACGGTTCAACTTCTCGGCGCTGAAGCTTTGCACCCCGATGGAGATGCGGTTGACGCCGGCGCGCTGGTAGCCGCTGAAACGATCGGCTTCCACGGTGCCGGGGTTAGCCTCCATGGTGATTTCGGCGTCGTCGGCGACGCGAATGCGCGCCCGCACCCCGTCCAGCAAGGCCTGCATCGCCTCGGCGCTCAGCAGGCTGGGGGTGCCGCCGCCGATAAAGATAGTGCTGATTTCCCGGCCGCCGGCCAGCGGCAGGTCGGCATCCAGATCCGCCAACAGATGATCGACATACTCCTGATGCGGCACGTCACCCTTCAGCGCATGGGAGTTGAAGTCGCAGTACGGGCATTTCTGCACGCACCACGGGATATGGATGTAGAGACTCAGCGGGGGCAGCTTAAGCATTGCGCATGGCTTCCAACATCAGCTTCAGCGCCTTGCCGCGGTGCGAAATCGCCCGCTTCTCGTCGCGGCTTAGCTCGGCGGCGGTGCGGCCCAGCTCCGGCACGTAGAAGACAGGGTCGTAACCGAAGCCGCCTTCACCGGCGGCCTGCTCAGTGATTTCGCCGGCCCAACTGCCGTGGAACACCAGCGGCGTCGGGTCTGCCGCATGGCGCAGATAGACCAGCACGCAATGGAATTGCGCGCCGCGCCGGCCCGGCGCCACGTCTTTCAACGCCGCCAGCAGCTTGTCGAGGTTTTGCCGATCGTCGGCATCTTCGCCGGCATAGCGTGCGGAGTAGATGCCCGGCGCGCCGCCCAGCGCGTCCACTGCCAGACCGGAGTCGTCGGCGATCGCCGGCAGGCCGGTGACCTGTGCCGCATGGCGCGCTTTCAGGATGGCGTTTTCGATAAACGTCAGGCCAGTTTCTTCGGCGGATTCCACGCCCAGATCGGTTTGCGCGACCACGTCCAGGCCGAAATCGGCCAACAGGTCGGCAAGTTCGCGCACTTTGCCCGGGTTACCGGTGGCAAGAACGACTTTTTGCATAAGTGACTACCTTGAAAATTATTCGATGATACTCTGCGTATCTGAAGCCGCAGCCTCGTTGGCTGCACGCTCTCACCCCAGTCACTGGAGTGACCCAGCTCCTGGGGACTCAAGCCCTTGCCGCCTTGCTGCGGCTCCAGCTACTTTGTGTATAGCGCCGCGACCACGGCGGGGATCTGTTGCGGATTCACGATGCGTAACTGTTTATGCCGCCCCAGTTCGCCTTTCTCGATGGTGACGTTGCTTTTCGCCACTTTGAACTGCTTGGCGATAAACTTGATCAGATGGGCGTTGGCTTGGCCGTCGACCGGCGGGGCGGTGATGGCGACTTTTAGTTCGTCGCCATGCAAGCCGATAATTTGGTCGCGGCTGGCTTTCGGCTGAATATATAGCCTGATCGTCAGCCCGTCCAGCACCGGAGTGACCGCACTCACAGCAGGAACCAGATCTCGCCGAACAGATCCATGCCCAGGTAGTTGATCAGATAGAGGATCAGGATCACTACCATGGCGGAAAAGTCGATGCCCCCCATCGCCGGGATGATGCGACGGATCGGCGCCATCAAGGGTTCGGTCAGTTGGTACATCACGTAGTCGATCGGGCTGCGGCCCTGGCTGATCCAGCTCATCAGCGCACGAATGATCATCACCCAGAAGATCAGGTAGCCGGCGGACTTCACCAGCGAGATCAGGCCGAACAGCAGGTTATACGGGCTGAGCGACATCGCGCCGCCCTGAATCAGCAGCAGCAGCGGGTACTTGATGGTCATCAGCAGGAACGCCAGCAGCAGCGAAGCGCTGTCGATAGGCCCCAGTGACGGGATGATGCGGCGCAGTGGGCCGACCACCGGCTGGGTGATCTTCACCACAAACTGTGAGAACGGGTTGTAAAAATCGGTGCGCGCCCACTGCATCCAAATGCGCAGCAACAGCACCATCACGTACAGATCAATAACGGTCTTGACCAGGAAAGTCAGCGTTAGCATGAAGTGGTCCTTCTCCTTAACTCGCGGTTATTTAAAATAATTTTTCCATCTCTTGGGCGCGGGAAACGGCGGCCTGCATCGCTTGCCCCACGGTTTCCGGCAGTTGGCGTTCGTTGAACACCCGCAGCGCTTCGGCGGTGGTGCCGCCTTTGGAGGTCACCTGTTCGCGCAGCGTGCCCAGCGGCGTATCCGGGTTGGCTTCCACCAATGCGGCGGCGCCGGAAGCGGCCTGTTGCACCAGATCGCGCGCGGTCTGGCTGTCGAAGCCCATGCGCTCGGCCTCTTTTTGCATCGCCTCCATAAACAGGAAGAAATAGGCCGGAGCGCTGCCCGCGGCGGCGATCACGCCGTTGATGCCATTTTCGTCATCGACCCAGCAAACTTTACCGACCGACGCCATTAAATCGCCGGTGTAATCGCGATCCCGCTGGCTGACCTGCGCCGGCGCGTACAGCCCGCTCATGCCCTTGCCGACCAGCGACGGAGTGTTGGGCATGATGCGCACGATGTCCAGCTTGTCGCCGAGCAGTTGATAGAAACGGCTGACCTGAATGCCGGCGGCGATCGACAGCACCAGCTTGCCGCTGAAATCGACCTGTTCGCGCAGCGGCTGACACACGTCGGCCATCATCTGCGGTTTGACCGCCAGCACCACCACCTCGGCTTCACGCGCGCAGGCGACGTTGTCGCCGCTGCTGACGATGCCGTAGTCCGCCGCCAGCGCGTCACGGTTTTTCGCCGAAGGGGCGCAGACGCTGATGGATTTGGCCGGATAGCCGCCCGCCACCAGGCCGGCGATGATTGCACGCGCCATGTTGCCGGCGCCGATAAAGGTAATCTTGCGATGTTGCATCAAATCCCTCGTCTGTGTGTCAGGCCTGCGAGTAGTCGCGGGCGCCAAAAATTGCGGTGCCGATGCGCACCAGGGTGCTGCCTGCGGCAATCGCCGCCGCCATATCGTCCGTCATGCCCATCGACAGCGTATCGACCTGCGGATAACGCTGGCGCAGGGCGAGAAAGGCGTCGTTCATCCGGTTGAATACCGCCAGCTGCCGCTGATAATCCGCTTCCGGCGCCGGGATGGCCATCAGGCCGCGCAGCGTCAGGTTCGGCAGTGCGGCGATCGCGTCGGCCAGCGCCGGCAGCTCGCTTAACGCGATGCCGGATTTGCTCTGCTCATCGCTGATGTTGATTTGAATCAGCACGTTGAGCGGCGGCAGGTCGGCCGGGCGCTGATCGCTCAGGCGCTGGGCGATGCGCAGCCGATCCACGGTATGACACCAGGCGAAATGTTCCGCCACCAGCCGACTCTTATTGGATTGCAGCGGGCCGATAAAGTGCCACACCAACTCGCCGCCCTGCGGCGACTCGGCGAAATGCCGGATCTTGTCTACCCCTTCCTGCACGTAGTTCTCGCCGAAGGCGCGCTGGCCAGCGGCGATGGCTTCTTCGATCGCCGCCACAGGTTTGGTTTTGCTGACTGCAAGCAGGGCAACTTCTTCTGGCGCCCGCGCGCAATTTCGCGCGGCGGCCGCGATGCGGTTTCTGACATCCTGCAGGTTCTGTTGGATAGTGCTCATTATTGACCCGGGAGAGTGATATGGATATCGATGAATTCGTGGCCCTTAGTGTAAAGCATAATGCTTCCGATCTGCACCTTTGTGCCGGTCATCCGCCGATGTTGCGCATCGACGGTGAACTGCAGCCGCTGGCGGCGGCGCCAACGCTGACGGCGCAAGGCGTGCAGGCCCTCTGCGACGGATTGCTGAATGCGCAGCAGCGCGAGAGCCTGCGGCGGCTGGGGCAGGTCGATCTGGCGTTGCACAGGCCGGGCGGGGAGCGGTTGCGCGCCAACGTTTTTCAACAAAGCGCGGGGATTTCTCTCGCGTTGCGGCGTATCGCCGGGCAATCGCCTTCGCTTGCCGAGCTGGCGGCGCCGGTCATCGTCCCGGCGCTGCTGCGGCGCGACGACGGGCTTATCCTGGTCACCGGCGCCACCGGCAGCGGCAAGTCCACCACGCTGGCGGCGATGATCGACGAGATCAACCGGCACCAGCAGCGGCATATTTTGACGCTGGAAGATCCGATCGAGTTCCTGCACCGCAGCCGGCGATCGCTGATCCAGCAGCGGGAGATCGGCCGCGACAGCCACAGCTTCGATGCGGCGTTGCGCGCCGCGCTGCGCGAAGATCCGGATGTGATCCTGCTGGGCGAGCTGCGCGATACCGCCACCATCCGGCTGGCGCTCACTGCGGCGGAGACCGGCCACCTGGTGCTGGCGACGCTGCATACCCGCAGCGCGCCGCAGGCGGTAGAACGGCTGGTGGACGTGTTTCCCGCGGAAGAGAAACCCTATGTGCGCGCCCAGCTGGCCGGCAGCCTGCAGGCGGTGATCGCGCAAAAGCTGATGAGGCGCCCCGGCGGCGGACGCGTGGCGATCTTTGAAGTGCTGACGGCGACGGCGGCGGTCAGCAACCTGATCCGCGAAGGGAAAACGCATCAGTTGGCGAGCGTGTTGCAAACCGGCGCGCAGTCCGGCATGCAAACCTTTGAGCAAGGTTTGCAGCAGCGGATCGACGCCGGCGTGTTGGGGGAGTGCGCGGGGGAAAGGGCGGGCGTTTAGCCCAGCTGCCGTTCGAACCAGCTTTCGAGGATCACCACCGCGGAGGCGGAATCCACGCTGCCTTTATCAAGGGCGCGGAAGCCGCCGCGATCGAACAGGTTGGCGCGCGCTTCCACGGTGCTCAGGCGCTCGTCATGCAGATCGATCTGGATGCCGAAGCGGCCGTGCAGGCGGTTGGCGAACTTGCGCGCCTGGGCGGTAACGGGCTGTTCGGTGCCGTCCATGTTCAGCGGCAGGCCGACCACCACCAAATCCGGTTGCCACTCCTTCAGCAGCTTTTCGATTTTCAGCCAGTCCGGCGAGCCGTCCTGCGCTTTGAAAGCCGGCAAGGCGCGGGCGCTGCCGGTCAACTCCTGGCCGACGGCCGCGCCGATGCTTTTGGTGCCGAAGTCGAAGGCGATAATGGTGCGGTTGCTCATCAGGCATGTCCTGCGTGGTTGGCGATGCTGCGAATGTCGATACCCAAAAGGTTCCCCGCCTCGCGCCAGCGGCTGGCGATCGGCGTGCGGAACAAAATGTCGGTGTTGGCTTCGATGGTCAGCCAGGCGTTTTCCAATACTTCCTGCTCCAACTGGCCCTTTTCCCAACCCGCATAACCCAGCGCCACCAGCACGTCGTCCGGTTGCTCTGGCGTGCCGAGCGTTTCCAGCACGTCTTTCGAGGTGGTGATCATGGTGTTGGGCGAAATTTGAATGCTGGCGCCGAAGCCGTGGCGCGGCGTATGCAGGATAAACCCGCGATCGTCCGCCAGGGGGCCGCCGGCGAACACCGGCTTGTCCAGGCTGATGGCCGGATCGCGCGCAGGCGGCATGATCTTCAGCTTGCTCAGCACCGTGGCTACCGTGAACTGCTCCACCGGTTTATTGATCACCAAACCCATGGCGCCTTCTTCATTGTGCTCGCAAATGTAAATCACCGAGCGCTTGAAGCGAGGATCCTGCAGCGTTGGCATGGCGATCAGAAAATGGTGCTGTAAATTCATGGCGTTAGTATAAGGTAATCAATGGGTGAGAAAATAAACAGCCGCCAGTATGCGGCTATACCCGCCGCCTTTCAAGCCGTTGCCGAAAGGCGCGCTTTGGCGGGCGCGATACGGGATAGCGGGCGGCATGCCGCCCGCATGACGCATTACTTCGCCGCCAGGCGCTTTTCAATCGCGTCCATCAGCATGCCGGTAATCGAAATCGGGAATGCCGCCTCAATCTCGCGTGCGCAGGTTGGGCTGGTCACGTTGATCTCGGTCAGGCGATCGCCGATCACGTCCAGGCCGACGAAGATCAGCCCTTTCTCTTTCAGCGTCGGGGCGACGGCGCGGGCGATTTTCCAGTCGCTTTCGCTCAGCGGGCGCGCTTCGCCGCGGCCGCCGGCCGCCAGGTTGCCGCGGGTCTCACCCTGCGCCGGAATGCGCGCCAGGCAGTAAGGCACCGGCTCGCCGTCCACCACCAGGATGCGTTTGTCGCCGTCCTTGATCGCCGGCAGGAAGTTCTGCGCCATGCAGAAACGGCTGCCGTGTTCGGTCAGGGTTTCGATGATCACCGACAGGTTAGGATCGTCCTGCTTCACGCGGAAGATAGATGCGCCGCCCATGCCGTCCAGCGGTTTCAGGATGATGTCGCCGTGCTGCTGGTGGAATTTGCGGATGTGCGCGGCGCTGCGGCTGACCAGCGTATCCGGCGTCAGTTCCGAGAACCAGGCGGTGAACAGCTTCTCGTTGCAGTCGCGCAGACTTTGCGGCTTGTTGACCACCAGCGTGCCTTTAACTTCGGCGCGTTCCAGAATGTAGGTCGCATAGATGTATTCGGTATCGAACGGCGGATCCTTGCGCATCAGGATCACGTCCAGTTCGTGCAGCGCCAGATCCTGCTCGGCGCCGAAGCTGAACCAGCTCTCCTTGTCTTCCTTCACGCTCAGCAGGCGGGTGCGCGCGCGCCCGTCACCGGCGTGCAGATAGAGATCGTTCATCTCCATGTAGTGCAATTCGTAACCGCGGCGCTGCGCTTCGAGCAGCATGGCGAAGCTGGTGTCTTTCTTGATGTTGATGGAATCGATAGGATCCATCACGATGCCGAGCTTAATCATCTTTTCTCCTTTAACCCAGGTCGCCGAAGCGGACCTGCAGAGCGGTAATGGCGGTGAGCGCTGTGGTTTCGGTACGCAGAACGCGTGGTCCCAGCAGAATATCAGTAAATCCGTGGTCGGTGGTCATGGCGATTTCGTCGGCGGACAAACCGCCTTCCGGGCCGATCAGCAGGCGAACATGATCCACCGGCTGCGGCAGCGTGTTGATGCTGTGGCTGGCGCGCGGGTGCAGGTTGAGTTTCAGGCTGCCGTCCTGCTCGGCGCACCAGGCTTCCAGCGACATCGCCTCGCGGATTTCGGGAATGCGGTTGCGGCCGCACTGTTCGCAGGCGGCGATGGCAATCTTTTGCCATTGCTGGATTTTCTTCGCCAGACGCTCGCCGTCCAACTTCACGCCGCAGCGCTCGGAAAACAGCGGGGTGATGACGTTGACGCCCAGCTCGATGGATTTCTGGATGGTGAACTCCATCTTCTCGCCGCGCGAGATCACCTGGCCCAGGTGCAGGTTGAGCGGCGATTCGATGTCATCCACGCGGCCGTCGCCGAGGCGCACCAGCACGCTCTTTTTGTCCACCCGGACTATCTCGGCGTCGAACACCTGGTTGCTGCCGTCGAACAGCTGCAGCGCCTGCCCGGCGCTCATGCGCAGCACGCGCCCGACGTGGTTGGCGGCGTCCTCGCTGAGGGCGATCTCCGCCCGGTCGGTCAACGGCTGCGGATGGTAAATGCGGGGTATGCGCATGGGTAGTCTGATCCTGACGAAACGGCGCCGCGGGTTGGCGGCGCCATGAAAGATAAAGGCTATAGTAGGTTAGCTTTTCCGCTGCTGACAAGCCTGTTGAATATAGGGGTTGTGGTTGCCCTGCACCTTGGCGATACGTGCTTCGCGCTGACATTCCCATTGGCTCACCGGATATTGCCGGTTCCACACCTCGAACAGCTGGGTTTGCTGGCGTGACAGCCGCAGCTGGTAGCGATCGCGCATGTAGAAGTAGGTGCGGGCAATGGCGCCGCGCGCGCGGGCGGGCGGCTCCGCCTGTTTATTCTTGAAATCCACCTTCATCGGGCATTGCCCGTACTGGCCCGCGCCGCCGTTCCATTGGCTGTACATGAAGTTGTTGCGGTCGCCGTTCACTTCGCCGATCGCCGGCTGCAGGTTGTGCAGATCGGTTTCGATCTGGCGATAGGTGGCGTCTTTGTTGCAGTTCTTGCGCCCGCCGTCCTGCCAGCACTGCAGCTGGTGGCCGAACTGCCAGGCCGGCACCACGTGTTCCCACTCGATACGCTGCGCGCGTTGGGCGTTTTTACGCACCTGATAGCCGCAGCCGGCGAGATCTGGGATGCCCTTCTTGCCTTGCCAGTCGATGCGGCAGCCGCAGTAAAAACTGCCCGGCGCATCCTGGTTAATCTTGGCCGCCGCCGCCTTAGCCTGAGAAAAATTATTGATGCCGTGCGCCTGTACGGCGCCTGCGGCGAAAACCGCCATAAACAAAATTCTGCGAAGCATATTCCAAAACAGCTCAAAATTGGAAAAGCAGGCAGGGTAACGGAACTTGCCGGCAGTGGCAAATGGCGATATTTGCTTGTTTTAACGTATAAATCGTTTAACTAAAGGTTCTCGCTAGCAAGAAATTTCAGTTTTTCGCCGCACCGGCGGCAGCGGTATTCGCTTTCGCCGCGCAGCACGCGGTTATGGCGGCGAATGGTGAGCTGGTGCTGTCCGCAGCCGCAGCGGTAGGGGAAGGTTTTGCTTTGCACCGAGGCGGTTTCGAAACGGTGAGTGCGGCTGGCGGGGGTCAGCAGTACGCTTTCCATCATCCAGCGCCATTCGCGGCCGTGCGGCGCCACCCGGCCGAATTGGCGAAACACCAGCAGGTGCGCCAGCTCGTGCGGCACCACTTCATCGATAAACGGCTGTTGGTTTTCCAGCAGCAGCACCGGGTTCAGACGGATTTCCCAGCTTTGCAGCCAGGCGGTGCCCGCGCTGGTGCCGCGTTGCTGATAGACGATGCTGGGTTCGGGGAACTCGACGGCAAAATGCCGGCGTGCCAACTGCAGCTTTTCTCGCAGGCAGCGCATCACCGCTTGTTGCAGCGCGATGGGGATTCTTGGTTTGTTCATTGCGGCCTAGCTTAAGCAATGGCGCGGCGGCTGACAATATGCCCCGGCCTAAATCCGCATCCGACGCTTTCTTGGCGTTGTGCGCCGGTTTTTCGCCACATTGATAAGACGATCGCCGTCGATGGATTGTAATCAATGTGTTAACTGCGGGATAATAAAGCGTGCATGATGAGCCTGTACCCGCAGTTCTCACCGGACAAGGTTGAAACGCCGCCTGTGGTAATCCCTTACGCAAAGAGCGGTTATTTTGCGATTTGGCGCAATAACTGACTGATTAAAAATACGTAAGGTGGAGGCAGTTTTTTGACAAGGCGCCGCCTCGCGCGCCGCAAGTGTGAATTTAACGCAGCTGATGTTGCAAGTGAGAGATCAATGTCGAATAAACCGTTCCACTATCAAGATCCGTTCCCGCTGAAGAAAGACGATACCGAATATTATCTGCTGAGCCGCGACCACGTTTCCGTGAGCGAGTTTGAAGGCCAGGAAATACTGAAAGTTGCCCCTGAAGCGTTAACCCTGCTTGCCCAGCATGCGTTCCACGACGCCTCGTTCATGCTGCGCCCGGCGCACCAACAGCAGGTGGCCGATATCCTCGACGATCCGGACGCCAGCGAAAACGACAAGTACGTTGCGCTGCAATTTCTGCGTAACTCAGAAATCGCCGCCAAGGGTATTTTACCGACCTGCCAGGACACCGGCACGGCGATCATCGTCGGCAAAAAGGGCCAGCGCGTCTGGACCGGCGGCGGCGATGAAGAAGCGCTGTCGCGCGGAGTCTACAACACCTACATCGAAGAGAACCTGCGCTATTCGCAGAACGCCGCGCTGGATATGTATAAAGAGGTCAATACCGGCAGCAACCTGCCGGCGCAGATCGATCTCTACAGCGTGGACGGCGAAGAGTACAAATTCCTGTGCATCGCCAAGGGCGGCGGCTCCGCCAACAAAACCTATCTGTACCAGGAAACCAAGGCGCTGCTGTCGCCGGGCAAACTGAAAAACTACCTGGTCGACAAGATGCGCACGTTGGGCACCGCGGCTTGCCCGCCGTATCACGTGGCGTTCGTCATCGGCGGCACCTCGGCGGAAGCGACGCTGAAAACCGTCAAGCTGGCCTCGACCAAGTATTACGATGGCCTGCCGACCGAAGGCAACGAGCATGGCCAGGCGTTCCGCGATCTGGAACTCGAAGCGGAATTGCTGCAAGAAGCGCAAAACCTGGGGCTGGGCGCGCAATTCGGCGGCAAATACTTCGCGCACGATATCCGCGTGGTGCGCCTGCCGCGCCACGGCGCCTCCTGCCCGGTCGGTATGGGCGTCTCCTGCTCGGCGGATCGCAACATCAAAGGCAAGATCAACCGCGATGGCATCTGGCTGGAAAAACTGGAGCACAATCCGGGTAAATTCATTCCTCAGGAGCTGCGCCAGGCCGGGGAGGGCGAAGCGATCAAGGTCGATCTCAACCGCCCGATGGCCGAGATCCTCAAACAGTTGTCGCAGTACCCGGTTTCCACCCGCCTGTCGCTGAGCGGCACCATCATCGTCGGCCGCGATATCGCGCACGCCAAGCTGAAAGAGCGTCTGGATCGCGGTGAAGGCCTGCCGCAGTACGTCAAGGATCACCCGATTTACTACGCCGGCCCGGCCAAAACGCCGGAAGGCTACGCGTCCGGTTCCTTGGGGCCGACCACCGCCGGACGTATGGATTCCTACGTCGATCTGCTGCAATCTCACGGCGGCAGCATGATCATGCTGGCGAAAGGCAACCGCAGCCAGCAGGTGACGGATGCCTGCCACAAGCACGGCGGCTTCTACCTCGGCAGCATCGGCGGCCCGGCGGCGGTGCTGGCGCAGCAGAGCATCAAGAGCCTGGAGTGCGTGGAGTACCCTGAGCTGGGCATGGAAGCGATCTGGAAAATTGAAGTGGAAGATTTCCCGGCGTTTATCCTAGTGGATGACAAAGGCAATGACTTCTTCCAGAAGATCCAGGCCGGTCAGTGCGCCAGCTGTCTGAAATAATCGCTGCCCCCTCCACCGCCCGCGGGCGGTGGAGGGGATTGTGTAAAGTCCTGTAGCTTGCTGGACGTCGAGTTTTAACCTGTATACCCTACGCGAATAGCACTAAAATTCGACTAATGGAATATCGGCAACATAAGGTTCGGCAAGCACATGGGCACGCAGGAAAGTCACATCAGGGAGTTACTGGTCTGGATTGAAGATAACCTGACCAATCCGCTGTCGTTGGATATCGTTTCCGCCAAGTCAGGCTATACGAAATGGTACCTGCAGCGCATGTTCAAGAAGCAGACCGGATTATCGTTAGCTTCCTACATTCGCGCTCGCCGCCTCTACATCGCCGCCTTCGCCTTGCGTTTCACGCAGAAGAGCATCCTCGATATTTCGGTTGAATATCAATTCGATAATCAGCAGACATTCTCGCGCTGTTTCAAGAAACATTTCGCCGAATCGCCTAGCGTTTATCGTCATGCCCGCAAACAGGACTTCAGCAATCTGGTGCGTTCGCTGGCGGCCAGCCAGCCCGGCGATATTCAGGTCGAACGCGTCAGCATCGCCAGAGGGCAATACGCCTTTCAGGGCAAACAGTACGCTTATCACCTGGATATCGAAAAGTTGGACAAGTCGCATCTGCCGCAGCGCAGCGCGCTGCGGGCGCAGTTCTACACCTTGTTGGGCGAGCGTCCGGCGCAGACCTATTCGTTTACCCAACTGGTGCCGGACGGCGAGCGGGTCAGGGTCGACTATACCCTGGGCGTGACGGCGGACTATCCGCTGCGTGAAGGCGTGGCGCTGGAGCCGCTGCCGGAGGTCCACGGCGAGTTTTGCCGTTTTCGCTATTCCGGCAAGCCGGTGGCGCTCAATGACCACATCATTCAAATCTACACGCAGGTGCTGCCCGAAATGGGGCTGGCCCGCGGCGACGGGCCGGACATGACGGTGTTCAGCTATTCGCTGAGCGGGAAAGAGGAGCTGCACCTGGAGCTGCAACATCTGGTGCCGGTGGTGCCGCTGCACTGATCCCGTCGGCGGCCGGCCGCCGGTTTTTTTGCTGCACGATCGCCGCCATCACCGCCAGAGCGATCTCCGCCGGGGTTTTGCTGCCGAGCGGCAGGCCGATCGGCGCGTGAATGCGTTCCAACTCCTGCGGCGTGAATTCGGCGATCTGCTGCAACCGCTGGCGCCGCCGCGCGCTGTTTCTGAGCGAGCCCATGGCGCCGATGTAAAACGCCGGGGTGTGGATCGCTTCCATCAGCGTCAGATCGTCCATACGCGGATCGTGGGTCAGCGCCACGACGGCGGTATTGGCGTGGCAACCGCCGTCCTCAATGAACTTGGCCGGAAACTGGCGCAGCAGCGTCACGCCCGGTTTTAACTCGGCGGCGAAGTTATCCAGCGCCTCCGGGCGGTTCTCGCACACCAGCACCTCAAACCCCAGCGCTACGGCGAAATCGGCGCAGTACAGCGCCACGCTGGACAGCCCGGCGATCAGCAGGCGCGGCGCGGCCGCGATATGCAGGGTAATCTGTTCGAGCCGGCGTTCAACCTGAGTGGCGCTGGTGAAATGGCTCTGCTCAAGGCTATGGCAGGCGTTGGGCAACGTCAGGCGTTTGAGCAACGCATGATGCCCTTCCAGCGCGCCGGCGATGCGCCGCAGGTAAGCGACGCTGGCTTCTCCCGCCGGCAGATACTCGATCAGCACGTCCAGCACGCCGCCGCACGGCAGCGCCACATTGGGCGTCATGCCGCCTTCGCCGTAGCGGATCACCTGGCTGGCCGCTTGATACTCCCCGGCGGCCACGCGCCGCAGAAAGTCCTCCTCCACGCACCCGCCCGACAATGAGCCGCTGTAGCGGCCGTCGCGGGTCGCGGCCATCAACGCGCCCGGCGACCGCGGCGAAGAGCCATAGGTGCTGAGCACGGTGCATAACCAGACCGGCTGTTGTTGCAGCCAGCTTATCGCCTGGCTGACCACGGTGACATCAAGATGTTGCATAGGTGAATTTACTCGCTGGCCGGGAGTTGCGATGGAAGATCAATATCCCGCACGACGCCGGGGTGTTCAAGCGGCAGCAGGTGCACCGCTGCGCCTTGCAGCAGTTCACGCGCGCCATTATCGCCGCGCAGTTGGCAAAGTGGTTTGCGCAATCGGGCGGAAAAGCCGACCGGGTGGCCGGGCTGTTGCGCATAGCTGGGGCGCACGATCGGGTGCTGCCGCAAGGCATCCGCCACCTGTCGGAAAACGTCGGCGCCGACGAACGGCATATCGGCCAGGTGGATCAGCCAGCCTTGCCAGTGCGGCGTGGCCGCAACGCCCGCGGCGATTGAGTCGCCGAGGCCCGCGCTGGCGAGCAGGGTGACCGGCACCTGGTTGGCGGCGCAGGCTGCCAGCACCGGCAGATTATCCGGCCGGGCCACCACATGTACCGGCAGGCCGGAGGCCAATGCCCGGCGCAGGGTGTGTTCAAACAGCGATCTCTGCTCGCCCGCCGCATCGGCAAATCCGGCGTTCAATTTGTTGCCCTGGCCGCCGGCCTGAATAAAGCGCTCTCCGCGTCCGGCGGCGGTAATGACAATGCCCGTGGTCATGGTTGAAGTCCGCGTTTGCGCAAATTATTTATTAGCCTACAAACTACCTGTGTTTTGTAAATGTTTTTTTGTTGAAAACAACCTGTTAATCATCACATAATTTTAGTTATAAGCATATGCTTATGACGTCTACGGCAAGGTCGTCAGCGTTTGCGCAACAACACCGCGAACAAAAACCAATTACAAGAAAGACGTGAAGGACTTATTTATGAGCAATTTCAACCCGTCGCGGCGCCGCTTTATCAAAAGCGCCGTGATTGCGGGGGTCTCCGTGTACCTCGCCCCCCTGTACAGCCGTGCCTACGCCGCGCTGTTCGAGCAAAAAATCCTCCAGTCGCCCAACTGGGATCCGCAGGCCAAGCGCGTCCGTTTCCGTATCGATGGCCGCGCCAAGGTCATGGGGCAGAAGGTGTTCGCGCGCGATATCCGCGCGGTGGACATGCCGCACTGGCCGCAGAAACAGGCGCACGCCTTCATTCTGCGCGTGACCAAAGCCGACCGGCTGTTCGAAGGCGTCGATCTGTCGCTGCTGGGGGACGATCTGCAGCCCGATCGCCTGGTGACGGCGGAAGATCTGGCGCGCGACGGCCTGGCCTTTCCGGCGTTCTACGGTGACGACATGCTGCTGCCGAGCGGCAAAACCCCGGCCTACCTCGGCCAGGCGGTGGCGATCCTGATCTATCACGACTTCGCCCGTTTCCGCTTCGCCAAGGACAGGCTGAAATTCCGCGAAGAAACCATCAAATACGGCGCGGTCACCGGCCCGCTGGAGCGCGATCCCTGGGGCAGCTTCCGCTATGTGCGGGTGGGGGGAGAACAGCCGTTCGACGACGACCGCTTCTCCAGCCTGAAGGACACGCCGATCTTCCCGGTGTCGATGAAAAAACACCTGCCGGTGTGGCCGGAAGGGCGTGAGGGCGGCAAGCTGGATCAGGAAGGCATGCGCTATGCGGGGATGATCGCCGACGAGATGGCGAACCCGCCGGCCGACTGGCTGGTAATGTCGCGCCGCTACACCACGCAGTCGATCGACACCTCGGCGCTGGAGCCGGACAACGCCAACGGCTGGTTCGACGCGCAGACGCAAACCCTGCATCTGGTGGTACCGACTCAGTCGCCGCAGGAAGTGGCCGACGAGATGCCGCGCATGCTGGCCAAGCGCAACCCGCCGGTGAAACAGCTGATCCTGCACCCGTGCTACACCGTGGGCTACGGCTCGAAAGACCACTACAACTTCCCGTATTACGGCGCGGTGGCGGCGATGTATGGCGACGGCCACCCGGTGCGCCTGGCCAATGATCGCTTCGAACAGTTCCAGACGGCGTTGAAGCGCCACGCGTTCGACATGAACTACCGCATCGCGGTGAATAAGCAGACCGGCGTCATGCAGTCGTTCCTCGGTGACATGACCGCGGACGGCGGCGGCCGCAGCAACTTTACCCCTTCGGTGGTGATGGTCGGCGCAACCGCCGCCCAGTCGATTTACTACTTCCCGAAAAGCGATCTGTCGTCGGTCGGGTTGGCTTCACGCGCCATCGACGCCGGTTCGGCGCGCGGTTACGGCACGCTGCAAAGCATGGCCGCCACCGAGATGATGGTGGATGAGCTGGCCGCCGAGCTGAAGATCGACCCGATCGAGTTTCGCCTGCGCAACGTGCTGAAATCCGGCATGAAAAACACCCAGGGGGCGATCCCGGCCGGTGCGATCCGCGCCGATGAAGTGCTGGAGAAGGCGGCGAAGCACGAGATGTGGCTCAAGCGCGCCGAACGCAAGGCCGAGTTTGAGAGCCGCCATCCCGGCAAGCGCTATGGCGTCGGCTTCGGCTGCGTGCAGAAAGACTTCGGCACCGGGGCGGAAACTTCGTTCGCCCGGGTGGAGCTGAGCGAAGATGGCCGCATCACCCTGCATCACAGCGGCGCGGAGATGGGCACCGGCATGTCGACCTCGCAGTCGGTATTGTGCGCGCAGTGGCTGGGCAAACCGGCCGACGAAGCGCACTTCTCGGTCACCGACTGGTCGGTATTGCCGATGGTCACCAGCGGCGATCCTTACCTGATGTCGCAGGAAGAGCAGGACAAGCTGCAAACCAACCCCAACTGGACGCCGAGCTACTGTTCGCCGTCCAGCGCCAGCAACTCGGCCTATTACTTCTCGCACAGCACTCGCGAAGCGGCGCGCCTGATCTTCGATCACGGCCTGTGGCCGGCGGCGATGGCGCTGTGGCAGGCCGGTATCGGCGGCGGCCAGGCGGCGCCGCTGGTGGTGCGGCGCGAAGATGCGCGTTGGGTCGAAGGCGGCCTGACGGCGGCGGGCATGTCGGTGCTGAGCCTTGAGCTGCTGGCCAAGACGGCTTATCAGATGGGCGGCGTCACCGGTGCCGCGGTGCACGTGTTCAACCGCTGGCAGTGGGCGGAGGCCGATTTCACGTTGAACGGCAAAAGCGAACGCCTGCCGATCGACGGCATGGCGCTGCGCAACGCCGGCGGCGAATTCAAACCGCTGGCGCGCGGGCAGGTCTACTACCCGCCGACCCAGCGCAACAATGCGGCGGTGACCTACTACAGCGCCGTCGGCACGTTGGCGGAAGTGGCGGTGGATATCGCCACCGGCCAGGTGGAGTTGTTGAATCACCACTCGATCATGGAGTGCGGCAACCTGATCGTGCCGGAACTGGTTTCCGGCCAGCTGCAGGGCGGGCTGGCGATGGGCATCGGCCATGCGCTGCACGAATATTTACCGCTGTACGAAGACGGCCCGGGCAACGGCACCTGGAACTTCAACCGTTACCACCTGCCGCGCGCCAGTGATGTGGCGGTGTGGAAACAGAGCGGCGACATCCTGCCGGCGCTGTCGGAAACCGATCCGCCGAAAGGCATGGCGGAGGTGGTGATGATCCCGATCGTGGCCGCGCTGGTCAACGCCATCGCCGACGCCACCGGCCACCGTTTCCGTGATTTGCCCGTTCGTGCAGAAAATATTCGTGAGGTATTACAATGAGCATTAAAACCCAGCCGATTTCCCTGACCATCAACGAAAAGCAGTACGGCCCGATCGAGGTGCCGGAAGGCCTGATGATGATCGATTTCCTGCACGAGTATCTCGATTTGACCGGTTCGCGCCTCGGCTGCGGGCAGGGCATTTGCCACGCCTGCGTGGCAATCGTCGATCACCCGAGCGGCACCAGCGAAGAGGTGCGCACCTGCATCACCGGCGCGCATTTCTTCAACGGCAAGAAAGTGCGCACTGTCGAAGGCCACGCCAGGGTGGACGAGCAGGGCGAGGTGGTTGAGCTGTCGCCGATCCAGCAGGCGTTTCTGGAACACTACAGCTTCCAGTGCGGCTACTGCACGCCGGGCTTCGTCAACGCCGCCACCATTTTCGTGGAAAAGCTCAAGCGTGAGCCGATCGCCCGCGATCAGCTGGAGAATGCCATCGAGCAGGCGCTGGATAGCCACATCTGCCGCTGCACCGGCTACGTGCGCTACTACGAAGCGGTGCGCGACGTAGTGCTGAAAACGCCGGGCCTGCTGAAGGAGACGGCGCAATGAAAAAACGTCTCGCAGTGTTGATTGTGCTGGTGGCGATCGTGGTGATTGCGCTGCTGTGGTGGCGGGAAAACCGCCGTTACGACGGCCCGGTGCAGCAGGTAACCGCCAGCGCCGAACAGATCGCCCGCGGCCGCTATCTGGCGCAGGCCGCCGACTGCGCCGCCTGCCATACCGCCAGCGGTGGGGCGCCGTTGGCCGGTGGCTATCCGCTGGACACGCCGTTCGGCACGATTTACGGCAGTAACCTGACACCGTCGGCCGACCACGGCATCGGGCGCTGGAGCAAGGACGACTTCTTCCTGGCGTTGACGCAGGGCGTGGCGCCGGGCGGGCGGCACCTGTACCCGGCGATGCCTTACACTTCGTATAAGGGCATGTCGCGTCAGGACGCCGACGACATCTACGCTTACCTGATGACGCGCCCGGCGGTGGACGTGGCCATTCCGGCCAACGACATGCCATTTCCGTTTAACCAGCGCATGGCGCTGATCGGCTGGAATCTGTTGTTCCGCAGTCAGGATCCGTTGCCGGCCAGCTCGCACGGCAGCTCGCCGCAATGGCAGCGCGGCCGCTATCTGGCCGACGTGCTGGGCCACTGTGGCGAATGCCACACGCCGCGCGGCGCGCTGGGGCAGATGGATCTCGGCAAACCGATGCAGGGCGGCGATCTCGGCCGCTTCATGGCGCCGGACATTACGCCGCACGGTCTGGCGCAGCGCGGCTGGACGCCGCAGGACGTCAGCCGCTTCCTCAGCACCGGCCTCGCACCGCAGGGTTCCGCCTTCAGCGAGATGCACATGGTGGTGGATCTCAGCACCCGTCATTTGACGCCGGAAGACCATCAGGCGCTGGCGCTGTATCTGATGGGCGAGCAGCCGCCGGCGGCAGTGCCGGTGAAAATGGGGCAGGGCAGCGATGCCGGGCGCATGACCTATCTGGATCAGTGCGCCGGCTGCCATGCGCGCGAAGGCGAAGGCAAACCGCACGTCGCACCGGCGATGCGCGATAACGCCACGCTGCGCCAGGCGGACGGCAAGAACCTGATCGTGTCGGTGCTGGACGGCCTGCCGGCCCAGCAGTTCCCGAACGGTGAAAGCATGCAGAGCATGCCGGGCTTCGGCGAGCGTCTGAGCGATGCTGAAGTGGCGGAACTGGTGAATTACCTGCGGGTGACCTGGGGCGGTTTGCCGGCGGACGTCACCGCCGAGCAGGTGAAAGCGCTGCGCAAGTAAGCGGCGTTCAGGCGAAAAAAATGGCCCGCATCTGCGGGCCATTTTATTGCGCGGTCACGGGGTTCAACGGCTGGTGACGCCGTCGACGCGCTGGCTGCGCTGTTTGATGGCGTAACCGACGGCCAGGATCGCTACCCACACCGGGATCAGCAGCACCGAGATTTGAATGCCCGGCGTCAGGTACATGATCACCAGGATGCCGGCCATGAACAGCAGGCACAGGTAGTTGCTGAACGGATACCAGAACGCTTTGAACTTCGGCACCACGCCTTCGCGATTTTTGGCGGCGCGGAACTTCAGGTGCGCCAGGCTGATCATCGCCCAGTTGATCACCAGCGCCGATACCACCAACGCCATCAGCAGTTCGAAGGCGCGGCCCGGGATCAGGTAGTTAATCAGCACGCACAGCGCGGTGGCGAGGGCGGAAATGCCGATGGCCACCACCGGCACGCCGCGGCCGTCGACCTTAAGCAGGCTTTTCGGGCCGTTGCCCTGCTGCGCCAGGCCGTACAGCATGCGGCTGTTGCAGTAGACGCAGCTGTTGTAGACCGACAGCGCGGCGGTGAGCACCACGATGTTCAGCACGGTCGCCACCAGGTTGCTGTTCAGCGCGTGGAAGATCAGCACGAACGGGCTGCCGCCTTCGACCACTTTGCCCCACGGGTACAGCGACAGCAGAATGGCCAGCGAACCGATATAGAAGATCAGGATGCGGTAGATCACCTGATTGGTCGCTTTCGGAATGCTTTTTTGCGGGTTGTCGGCTTCGGCTGCGGTGATGCCGACCAGCTCGAGGCCGCCGAAGGAGAACATGATCACCGCCATCGCCATCACCAGGCCCATGACGCCGTTCGGGAAGAACCCGCCCTGCGCCCACAGGTTGGTGACGGTGGCTTCCGGGCCGCCCATGCCGCTGAACAGCAGGTAGGCGCCGAACACGATCATGCCGATAATCGCCACCACTTTGATGATGGCGAACCAGAACTCCATCTCGCCGTAAACTTTGACGTTGGCCAGGTTGATGGCGTTGATCGCCAGGAAGAACACCGCGGCGGAAACCCAGGTGGGGATCTCCGGCCACCAGTACTGCACGTAGATGCCGACCGCGGTCAACTCCGCCATCGCCACCAGGACATACAGCACCCAGTAGTTCCAGCCGGAGGCGAAGCCGGCGAAGTTGCCCCAGTATTTGTAGGCGAAGTGGCTGAAGGAGCCGGCGACCGGCTCTTCCACCACCATTTCCCCCAGCTGGCGCATGATCAGAAACGCGATGAAGCCGCCGATGGCGTAGCCGAGAAGCACTGACGGGCCGGCCATTTTTATTGTTTGAGCGATACCGAGAAATAACCCGGTGCCGATTGCGCCACCTAAGGCGATGAGCTGAATATGGCGGTTTTTCAGGCCGCGTTTCAGCTGGTCACCATGCTGTTGACCATCCATCAATCTAACCCTCTGTCGTTGTGAATGCCCATCTGCTTGTAAAGCAGTGGTTACGATGTGTGTTTTGTTTTATTTACGGCGTTATAGCTATTAATTCCACGGCGCCGCTACCGTTTGGCAGAGAATAATGTTATGTGCGTCGGTTTGCACCTGCTTTGTCGTGTGAGTGATTAAGATTGCAGCAGTTTAGGAAACAAAATGCGGGTTGTGTGACGGCGGGGGGGATTCAGTGCATGAAATAAGCAACAAATCACATAATGCGCAAAAATAACGTAGATCTGAACGGTGGGGCGCATTCAAATAATGAACGAACCACCGTTGCGCCGCTCGCCAAATAGCCATTCATTAAAGCGTCATAACCATGCAATAAAACTCGGGCAAAAAGTTTGCACTCTGCCTTGCGTAAGGTTTGGTAAAAGTTAAATCCCCAACCCGCCGCGTAAATGGTAATACCATCACGGCGTTACCGGTTTGCAGCGGGGTTTTCAGCGGGGTGTTAAAATGTGCGGGTAACCTGATTTCGATCAAGGCCCGTATGGACAGGAGGTGAATACTTTGTTACTTTACCGTCACGTTTTTGAAATTGGTATTACCAATTGACTCCGCGCCATTCGCAGAGAAGAATTCACTCATGGCCTACAGCAAAATCCGCCAACCCAAGTTGTCAGATGTTATCGAGCAACAGCTCGAATACCTGATCCTCGAGGGGACACTGCGCCCAGGCGAAAAACTGCCTCCGGAGCGCGAGCTGGCGAAACAATTTGATGTCTCCCGTCCTTCTCTGAGAGAGGCCATTCAGCGCCTTGAAGCGAAAGGGCTGCTCCTGCGCCGTCAGGGCGGCGGCACCTTCGTGCAAACTAATCTGTGGCAGAGCTTCAGCGATCCGCTGGCCGAGCTGCTGGCCGACCATCCCGAATCACAGTTCGATCTGCTGGAAACCCGTCACGCGCTGGAAGGCATTGCCGCCTATTACGCGGCGCTGCGCGGCACCGATGAAGATCTGGCGCGCATCCGCGATTGCCACATCGTGATTCAACAGGCTCAAGACAGCGGCGATCTCGACGCCGAAGCCGATGCGGTCATGCAGTATCAAATCGCCGTGACCGAAGCCGCTCACAACGTTGTGTTACTTCACCTGCTACGCTGCATGGGGCCGATGCTGGAACAGAACGTGCGTCAGAACTTTGAATTGCTCTACTCGCGCCGTGAGATGTTGGCAAAAGTGAGCAGCCACCGCGCCGGAATTTTTGAGGCGATTGTGGCACGCGAGCCGGAAAAGGCCCGTGAAGCCTCGCATCGCCACTTGGCGTTTATCGAGGAAATCTTGCTGGATCTCAGCCGGGAGCATACTCGGCGCGAGAGATCGCTACGGCGTCTCCAGCAACGCAAGGATTAAGAGCTGTCCTCTTCAGGGTACACCAGCCTGCGGGGGTTAAGTTCGAGGTACTTAGTTAAGTACTTAAGCGGCAACTAAACTGATGGGCCTGTCTTCGTGTGTTTTTGCACAGAACACAGGAAGACAGGCTCCAAACAAACCATTAGACAGATAAGGAATACCACCATGTCAGAACGTTTAAACAATGACGTGGATCCGATCGAAACCCGCGACTGGCTGCAGGCGATCGAATCGGTCATCCGTGAAGAGGGTGTTGAGCGAGCTCAGTTTCTGATTGATCAGGTATTGGGAGAAGCCCGCAAAGGCGGCGTTAACGTTGCGGCCGGTGCTGCAGCGCACAACTACGTCAACACCATCGCGGTAGAAGACGAACCGGCTTACCCAGGCAACCTGGATCTGGAACGCCGCATTCGCTCTGCGATCCGTTGGAACGCGATCATGACCGTTCTGCGCGCATCCAAAAAAGACCTGGAACTGGGCGGCCACATGGCTTCCTTCCAGTCTTCCGCGACCTTCTATGAAGTCTGCTTTAACCACTTCTTCCGCGCACGCAACGAGAAAGACGGCGGCGACCTGGTGTACTTCCAGGGCCACATCTCTCCGGGCGTTTACGCGCGCGCCTTCCTTGAAGGCCGCCTGACCGAAGAACAGATGAACAACTTCCGTCAGGAAGTGCACGGCAACGGTCTGTCCTCTTACCCGCATCCTAAGCTGATGCCGGAATTCTGGCAGTTCCCGACCGTATCCATGGGCCTGGGCCCAATCAGCGCCATCTATCAGGCGAAGTTCCTGAAATACCTGGAACACCGCGGCCTGAAAGACACCTCTGAGCAGACCGTTTACGCCTTCCTGGGCGACGGTGAGATGGATGAGCCGGAATCCAAAGGCGCCATCACCATCGCGACTCGCGAGAAGCTGGACAACCTGGTGTTCGTCATCAACTGCAACCTGCAGCGCCTGGACGGCCCGGTCACCGGTAACGGCAAGATCATCAACGAACTGGAAGGCATCTTCTCCGGCGCAGGCTGGCAGGTGCTGAAAGTGATCTGGGGCGGCCGTTGGGATGAGCTGCTGCGCAAAGACACCAGCGGTAAACTGGTTCAACTGATGAACGAGACCCTGGACGGCGACTACCAGACCTTCAAATCCAAAGACGGCGCTTACGTGCGCGAGCACTTCTTCGGCCGTTACCCGGAAACCGCGGCGCTGGTCAAAGACATGACCGACGACGAAATCTGGGCGCTGAACCGTGGTGGTCACGATCCGAAGAAAATCTTCGCTGCACTGAAAAAAGCGCAGGACACCAAAGGCAAACCGACCGTTATCCTGGCCCACACCATCAAAGGTTACGGCATGGGTGAAACCGCGGAAGGTAAAAACATCGCTCACCAGGTGAAGAAAATGAACATGGAAGGGGTTCACCACTTCCGCGATCGTTTCAATGTGCCGGTTGCCGATGCTGACATCGAAAAACTGCCGTACATCACCTTCGAGAAAGATTCCGAAGAGTACAAGTACCTGCACGAACGTCGCCAGGCGCTGAAAGGCTACGTGCCTACCCGTCTGCCGGAGTTCACCCAGAAGCTGGAAATGCCGGCGCTGGAAGATTTCAGCTCGCTGCTGGAAGAGCAGAACAAAGAGATCTCCACCACTATCGCCTTCGTGCGTGCCCTGAACGTGATGCTGAAGAACAAGTCGATCAAAGATCGCCTGGTGCCAATCATCGCCGACGAAGCGCGTACCTTCGGTATGGAAGGTCTGTTCCGTCAGATCGGTATCTACAGCCCGAACGGCCAGCAGTACACCCCGCAGGACCGTGAGCAGGTTGCTTACTACAAAGAAGACGAGAAAGGCCAAATCCTGCAGGAAGGCATCAACGAACTGGGCGCAGCCTCTTCCTGGCTGGCCGCAGCGACCTCCTACAGCACCAACGATCTGCCGATGATTCCGTTCTACATCTACTACTCGATGTTCGGTTTCCAACGCATCGGCGACCTGTGCTGGGCAGCGGGCGACCAACAGGCGCGCGGCTTCCTGATCGGCGGGACCTCGGGCCGTACTACCCTGAACGGCGAAGGTCTGCAGCACGAAGATGGCCACAGCCACATTCAGTCTCTGACCATTCCTAACTGCATCTCTTACGATCCGGCTTACGCGTACGAAGTGGCGGTGATCATGCACGACGGTCTGGTGCGCATGTATGGCGACAACCCGGAAAACGTGTACTACTACCTGACCACGCTGAACGAAAACTACCACATGCCTGCGATGCCGCAGGGTGCGGAAGAAGGTATCCGCAAGGGTATCTACAAGCTGGAAACGCTGGAAGGCAGCAAAGGCAAGGTGCAGCTGTTGGGCTCCGGCGCCATCCTGCGCCACGTGCGCGAAGCTGCGCAGATCCTGGCGAAGGACTACGGCGTGGGTTCCGACACCTACAGCGTGACCTCGTTCACCGAACTGGCGCGCGACGGCCAGGATTGCGAGCGCTGGAACATGCTGCACCCAACCGAAACGCCACGCGTGCCTTACATCGCTCAGGTGATGAGCGACGCGCCTGCGGTAGCGTCTACCGACTACATGAAACTGTTCGCCGAACAGGTTCGTACTTATGTGCCGGCCAGCGATTATCGCGTACTGGGCACCGACGGCTTTGGTCGTTCGGACAGCCGCGAAAACCTGCGTCACCACTTCGAAGTCGATGCATCTTACGTGGTGGTTGCTGCTCTGGGTGAACTGGCTAAACGCGGTGAGATCGAAGCTTCTGTGGTTGCTGATGCAATCAAGAAATTCGACATCAACCCGGAAAAAGTTAACCCGCGTCTGGCCTAAGAGGTACTGAATAATGTCTATCGAAATCAACGTACCGGACATCGGTGCAGATGAAGTCGAAATCACCGAGATTCTGGTGAAGGTCGGCGATAAAGTTGAAGCGGAACAATCGCTGATCACCGTGGAAGGCGACAAGGCTTCCATGGAAGTGCCCTCCCCGCAGGCGGGCGTGGTGAAAGAGATCAAAGTGTCGGTCGGCGATAAAACCGAAACCGGCAAACTGATCATGATCTTCGAAGCGGCAGGCGCAGCGGAAGCTGCACCGGCGGCGAAAGCGGAAGAAAAACCGGCAGCAGCGGAAGCTGCCCCGGCTGCCGCTGCGGCCAAAGACGTTGCCGTGCCGGACATCGGCGCCGACGAAGTCGAAGTGACCGAGATCCTGGTGAAAGTGGGCGACAAGGTGGAAGCCGAGCAGTCCCTGATCACTGTGGAAGGCGACAAGGCTTCCATGGAAGTCCCTGCGCCGTTCGCGGGCACCGTGAAAGAGATCAAGATCGCGACCGGCGACAAAGTGAAAACCGGTTCCCTGATCATGGTGTTCGAAGTGGCTGGCGCCGCTTCCGCTGCGGCCCCGGCTGCGGCTGAAGCATCGGCTGCCGCTGCAGCGCCTGCGGCCTCTGCGGCCAAAGACGTCGCCGTGCCGGACATCGGCGGTGATGAAGTCGAAGTGACCGAGGTGATGGTCAAGGTGGGCGACAAGGTTGCCGCCGAGCAGTCTCTGATCACCGTGGAAGGCGACAAGGCCTCCATGGAAGTGCCAGCGCCGTTCGCGGGCACCGTGAAAGAGATCAAGATCGCGACCGGCGATAAAGTGAAAACCGGCTCCCTGATCATGGTGTTCGAAGTGGAAGGCGCTGCGCCTGCCGCTGCCGCCGCTCCAGCCGCTAAAGCGGACGCTGCGCCGGCGCCGGCCGCCGCTAAAGCCGCCGCGCCGGCTGCGAAAGCTGAAGACAAAGGCGAGTTCGCCGAGAACGCGGCCTACGTGCACGCGACTCCGGTCATTCGTCGTCTGGCGCGCGAATTCGGCGTTAACCTGGCGAAAGTGAAAGGCACCGGTCGTAAAGGCCGCATCCTGCGCGAAGACGTTCAGGCTTACGTGAAAGACGCGGTGAAACGCGCTGAAGCGGCTCCGGCTGCTGCCGGCGGCGGTCTGCCGGGCATGCTGCCATGGCCGAAAGTGGACTTCAGCAAGTTCGGCGAGATCGAAGAAGTCGAGATGGGCCGCATCCAGAAGATCTCTGGCGCGAACCTGAGCCGCAACTGGGTGATGATCCCGCACGTGACTCACTTCGACAAAACCGACATCACCGATCTGGAAGCGTTCCGCAAGCAGCAGAACGAAGAAGCGGCCAAGCGCAAGCTGGACGTGAAGTTCACGCCTGTCGTGTTCATCATGAAAGCCGTCGCTGCCGCTCTGGAGCAGATGCCGCGCTTCAACAGCTCGCTGTCCGAAGATGGCCAGAAGCTGACGCTGAAGAAATACATCAACATCGGCGTGGCGGTAGATACCCCGAACGGCTTGGTGGTTCCGGTGTTCAAGGACGTGAACAAGAAGAGCATCACCGAGTTGTCTCGCGAGCTGATGACCATCTCCAAGAAAGCGCGCGACGGCAAGCTGACCGCGGGCGAGATGCAGGGCGGCTGCTTCACCATCTCCAGCCTGGGCGGCATCGGGACGACTCACTTCGCGCCGATCGTCAACGCGCCGGAAGTGGCTATCCTGGGCGTCTCCAAGTCTGCGATGGAGCCGGTCTGGAACGGTAAAGAGTTCATGCCGCGCCTGATGATGCCGATGTCGCTGTCCTTCGACCACCGCGTTATCGACGGTGCCGATGGTGCGCGCTTCATCACCATCATCAACAACATGTTGTCCGACATTCGCCGTCTGGTGATGTAATGCAAAAGGGGCGCAGCATGCTGCGCCCCTGACGATTCTGTAGCAGTTTTGTCGGATTTTGCATAACTCGACAAAATTGTTGAGACACGGGTCACTCGAACACGCTTTGCAGATTATTAACAATTCTGTAAACTGCTCGCGGTGTAAGCGTCCCGGTGGATGAAGGGCGTTATGAGATCGATTAGCAATAAAAATGACGTCTGACCCGCCGGACAATCAATTAAGAGGTCATGATGAGTACTGAAATTAAAACTCAGGTCGTGGTACTTGGGGCGGGCCCGGCAGGTTACTCTGCAGCCTTTCGTTGCGCTGACTTAGGTCTTGAAACCGTTCTGGTTGAACGTTATTCCACTCTGGGCGGGGTTTGCCTGAACGTGGGATGTATCCCTTCCAAAGCACTGCTGCACGTTGCCAAAGTGATCGAAGAAGCCAAAGCGCTGGCCGAACACGGCATCGTTTTCGGCGAGCCGAAAACCGACATCGACAAAGTGCGCGTCTGGAAAGAAAAAGTCATCACTCAGCTGACCGGCGGTCTGGCTGGCATGGCGAAAGGCCGTAAAGTGAAAGTGGTCAACGGCCTGGGCAAGTTCACCGGCGCTAACACCCTGGTTGTGGAAGGCGAAAACGGCCCAACCACCATCAACTTCGACAACGCCATCATCGCTGCAGGCTCTCGTCCGATCCAACTGCCATTCATTCCTCATGAAGATCCACGCGTGTGGGATTCCACCGATGCGCTGGAGCTGAAAACCGTCCCAGAGCGTCTGCTGGTTATGGGCGGCGGCATCATCGGCCTGGAAATGGGCACCGTATACCATGCGCTGGGTTCACAGATCGACGTCGTTGAAATGTTCGATCAGGTTATCCCGGCGGCAGATAAAGACGTGGTGAAAGTCTTCACCAAACGTATCAGCAAGCAGTTCAACCTGATGCTGGAAACCAAAGTGACCGCGGTAGAAGCCAAAGAAGACGGCATCTACGTCACGATGGAAGGTAAAAAAGCGCCGGCAGAACCACAGCGTTACGACGCGGTGCTGGTGGCGATCGGCCGCGTGCCGAACGGCAAACTGCTGGATGCCGGCAAAGCCGGTGTGGAAGTTGACGAGCGTGGCTTCATCAACGTCGACAAACAGCTGCGCACCAACGTGCCGCACATCTTCGCCATCGGCGACATCGTCGGGCAGCCGATGCTGGCGCACAAAGGCGTGCACGAAGGCCACGTTGCCGCAGAAGTTATCGCCGGCATGAAGCACTACTTCGATCCGAAAGTGATCCCATCCATCGCTTACACCGAGCCGGAAGTGGCGTGGGTGGGTCTGACCGAGAAAGAAGCGAAAGAGAAAGGCATCAGCTACGAAACCTCCACCTTCCCGTGGGCGGCTTCCGGCCGTGCGATCGCTTCCGACTGTGCAGACGGCATGACCAAACTGATCTTCGACAAAGAAACTCACCGCATCATCGGTGGCGCGATTGTCGGCACCAACGGCGGCGAACTGCTGGGTGAAATCGGTCTGGCCATCGAGATGGGCTGCGACGCGGAAGACATCGCGCTGACCATCCACGCTCACCCGACCCTGCACGAATCCGTGGGCCTGGCGGCGGAAATCTACGAAGGCAGCATCACCGACCTGCCTAACCCGAAAGCCAAGAAGAAGTAATTCTGCTGGCTTGACCGGTTAACAAGCGGCTCCTGAGAAGGGGCCGTTTTTTTTTGCCCAGATGCACAAAACGGTTTTTTGTGGCCGCTGCGCCAAATTCCGATCCTCATGCTTATATCCGTTTTAATTATGTGGATATAATACCCTGTTTGTCCGGCAGCCGATTACGCTGCGCTCAACGATTCAGCAAAGATTTAATGTTGCTTTTATGTGAACGAATTAACAACCGTTTCAAATCCTGATATGCTGGCTGAGCGGAACCGGGCACTGTACCTTACAGTCCAGGACATCGACAGCAGTGCCCCGTCAGGATAGATGGCATCAATATCGCCGTGCGCTCTACCCATCAGTCTTTCATGCTGTAACGCTGTTTGACCGCGCTTGTTTGCCCCAGTCACCGTTTCGGGGCCTTTACGGGCCGATCGCCTAGCCACAGAGTGAAACCCAAAGGGTATAAACCCGGTTTGCATATACGCCAGGCACAATAAATGACAATGAGAGCGAGGAGAACGTCGTGCTAGAAGAATACCGTAAGCACGTAGCCGAGCGTGCTGCTGAGGGCATCGCCCCTAAGCCGCTAGACGCCACCCAAATGGCCGCGCTGGTCGAACTACTGAAGAATCCGCCAAAAGGCGAAGAAGAATTCCTGTTAGACCTGCTGATTAACCGTGTTCCACCGGGCGTCGACGAAGCCGCCTACGTCAAAGCAGGTTTCCTGGCGGCCATCGCCAAAGGTGAAGCGACATCCCCCCTGGTTACCCCCGAGAAAGCCATTGAATTGTTAGGCACCATGCAGGGCGGCTATAACATTCATCCGCTGATCGAAGCGCTGGACAACGAGAAGCTGGCGCCGATCGCCGCCAAAGCGCTGTCCCACACGCTGCTGATGTTCGACAACTTCTACGACGTGGAAGAGAAGGCCAAGGCCGGCAACCCGCACGCCAAGCAGATCATGCAGTCCTGGGCTGACGCCGAATGGTACCTGTCGCGTCCGGAGCTGGCGGAAAAGATCACCGTCACCGTGTTCAAAGTGACCGGCGAAACCAACACCGACGACCTTTCTCCGGCGCCGGACGCCTGGTCGCGCCCGGACATCCCGCTGCACGCGCTGGCGATGCTGAAAAACGAACGTGAAGGCATCGTGCCGGATCAGCCTGGCAGCGTCGGCCCGATCAAACAGATCGAGCTGCTGAACAAGAAAGGCTTCCCGCTGGCCTACGTCGGCGACGTGGTCGGCACCGGTTCCTCCCGTAAATCCGCCACCAACTCGGTGCTGTGGTTCATGGGCGACGACATCCCGCACGTGCCGAACAAACGTGGCGGCGGCGTGGTGCTGGGCGGCAAGATTGCGCCTATCTTCTTCAATACCATGGAAGATGCCGGCGCCTTGCCGATCGAAGTGGACGTGTCCGAGCTGAACATGGGCGACGTGATCGACGTTTACCCGTACAAAGGTGAAGTGCGCAACCACGAAACCGGCGCGCTGATCGCCAACTTCGAGCTGAAAACCGACGTGCTGCTGGATGAAGTGCGCGCCGGCGGCCGTATCCCGCTGATCATCGGCCGCGGCCTGACCACCAAGGCGCGCGAAGCGCTGGGTCTGCCGCACAGCGACGTGTTCCGCATCGCCAAACCGGTAGCCGCCAGCAGCAAAGGCTTCTCGCTGGCGCAGAAAATGGTCGGCCGCGCCTGCGGCGTCGCCGGCATTCGCCCAGGCGAATACTGCGAACCGAAGATGACCTCCGTCGGCTCTCAGGACACCACCGGCCCGATGACCCGCGATGAGCTGAAAGACCTGGCCTGCCTCGGCTTCTCCGCCGATCTGGTCATGCAGTCGTTCTGCCACACCGCCGCGTACCCGAAACCGGTCGACGTGACCACGCACCACACGCTGCCTGACTTCATCATGAACCGCGGCGGCGTATCGCTGCGTCCGGGCGACGGCGTGATCCACTCCTGGCTGAACCGCATGCTGCTGCCTGACACCGTCGGCACCGGCGGCGATTCCCACACCCGCTTCCCGATCGGCATCTCCTTCCCGGCCGGTTCCGGTCTGGTGGCGTTTGCCGCCGCGACCGGCGTGATGCCGCTGGATATGCCAGAGTCGGTGCTGGTGCGCTTCAAAGGCAAAATGCAGCCGGGCATCACCCTGCGCGATCTGGTGCACGCCATCCCTTACTACGCGATCCAGCAAGGGCTGCTGACCGTCGAGAAGAAGGGCAAGAAAAACATCTTCTCCGGCCGCATTCTGGAGATCGAAGGCCTGCCGGACCTGAAGGTCGAGCAGGCGTTTGAGCTGACCGATGCGTCCGCCGAACGTTCCGCCGCCGGTTGTACCATCAAGCTGGACAAGGCGCCGATCGAAGAGTACCTGAACTCCAACATCGTGCTGCTGAAGTGGATGATCTCCGAAGGCTACGGCGATCGCCGTACGCTGGAGCGCCGTATTCAGGGCATGGAAAAATGGCTGGCGGATCCGCAACTGCTGGAAGGCGATGCAGATGCGGAATACGCGGCGGTGATCGACATCGATCTGAACGAGATCAAAGAGCCGATCCTGTGCGCGCCGAACGATCCTGACGACGCGCGCCTGCTGTCCGACGTGGCCAACAGCAAAATCGATGAGGTATTCATCGGTTCTTGCATGACCAACATCGGCCACTTCCGCGCGGCCGGCAAGCTGCTGGATCAGCACAAGGGCCAGCTGCCGACCCGTCTGTGGGTGGCGCCGCCAACCAAGATGGATGCGGCTCAGCTGACCGAAGAAGGCTACTACAGCGTCTTCGGCAAGAGCGGCGCGCGTATCGAGATCCCGGGCTGCTCGCTGTGCATGGGCAACCAGGCGCGCGTGGCGGACGGCGCGACGGTGGTTTCCACCTCAACCCGTAACTTCCCGAACCGTCTGGGCACCGGCGCCAACGTCTATCTGGCGTCTGCCGAACTGGCCGCGGTAGCGTCCCTGCTGGGCCGCCTGCCGACGCCGGACGAGTACCAGACCTATATGGCGCAGGTCGACAAGACGGCGGCGGATACCTACCGCTACCTGAATTTTGACCAGCTGGGTCAGTACACCGAAAAAGCCGACGGCGTGATCTTCCAAACCGCCGTGTAAGCCGCTATATTGCGCAACTGTTTAACGGGAGGCCTTGGCCTCCCGTTTTATTTTGCTCAGTTGCCAACTTTGCGAGCGCTCACTGAGTTAGTCAGCCATTTATGTTTACACTAAGAAAAAGGGCTCAGGAGGGCATGCTATGGATTACGAATTTCTGCGTGACGTCACCGGTCAGGTGATCGTCAGATTTTCGATGGGGCATGAAGCGATTGGCCACTGGATCAATGAAGAAGTCAAAGGCGATTTTAACCTGCTGGACCGGATTGAAGCCGGTGCGGCCGAGGTCAAAGGCAGCGAGCGTCAATGGCAGCTGGAAGGCCATGAATATACGCTGCTGATGGACGGTGAAGAAGTGATGATCCGCGCCAATCAGCTGGAGTTCGAGGGCGATGAAATGGAAGAGGGGATGAACTACTACGATGAAGAAAGCCTCTCATTCTGCGGCGTTGAGGACTTCCTGCGGGTGTTGAAGGCCTATCGTTCTTTCATGCTGAAGTACTAAGCATCAGGGCGCGGCGTGCCGCGCCCTTTCCATCATAGATGCGGAATATTGCGGCCGTAATAGATTTCCTGCATCTCTTTCCATAACAGATCGGTGATCTGCTTGCGCTCGGCGGCGCTCAACGCCTCCGGCTCCGCGTTAAACAGGTAGTGCTTCAGATCGAAATCCTTCAGCAACATCTTGGTATGGAAGATATTTTCCTGGTAAACGTTCACGTCCATCATGTGGTACAGCGCCTTGATGTCTTCCGACATAAAGTTCTGGATCGAATTGATCTCATGATCGATGTAATGTTTCACGCCGTTCACGTCGCGGGTAAAACCGCGCACGCGATAGTCCATGGTGACGATGTCGGATTCCAACTGGTGAATTAAATAGTTCAGCGCCTTGAGGGGCGAAATGACGCCGCAGGTCGAGACCTCGATATCGGCGCGAAAGGTGCACAGCCCGCCTTCCGGATGGCTTTCCGGGTAGGTGTGTACGCAGATATGGCTTTTGTCCAGGTGCGCGACGACCGTATTCGGCAGCGGGCCTGGGTGTTCCGACGTATCGACGTCTTTCGGATCGATCGGCTCTTCGCTGACCAGGATGGTGACGCTGGCGCCCTGCGGCTCGTAGTCCTGACGCGCGATGTTCAGAATATTGGCGCCGATGATCGAGCAGGTTTCGCTCAGGATCTCGGTCAGCCGGTTGGCGTTATATTGTTCGTCTATGTAGGCGATATAGCCATCGCGATCGTCCGCGGTTTTGGCGTAACAAATATCGTAAATACAAAAACTCAGGCTCTTGGTCAGGTTGTTGAAGCCGTGCAGTTTTAGCTTATGCAATTTGGGCCACCTCCTTTATCTTCTCGCTTAACGTGTTACGTTCAGGGCATTGAGCAAATATTGCGGCAGGGCAAAGCTGCCGACGTGAATTGCCGGGTTGTAATAACGGCAGTGTAGGCCGCTTTGGTTAAAGCGCTGTTGCAGGGTAGGCAGATCGCGCTGGCGCAGCGCCGGGTTCTGGCTCGCCCAGGCAAAGGTCATGATGCCGCCGTAATAGGTCGGGATCGCCGCCTGATAGAAGCTGACGTCGCTAAAGTAGCGGCTCAGTTTGGCGTGGCTGTTGACCGCCTCGTCCTGTTGCAGGAAGCAGACGCCGTTCTGCGCAACGAAAATGCCGCCCTCATTCAGGCAGCGGGCGCAGCCTTCATAAAACGCCGAGGTGAACAGGCTTTCGCCGGGGCCGATCGGATCGGTGCAGTCGGAGATGATCACATCGAACGTTTCGTCGGTTTGATTCACGAAGTTGACGCCGTCGTCGATCACCAACTTGAAGCGCGGATCGTCATAGGCGCCGGCGCTGTGGTTGGGCAGGTATTGGCGGCAGAACTCGACGACGCCGGCGTCGATCTCGACCATGGTGATCTGCTCCACGCCAGGGTGCCGGCTGACTTCGCGCAGCATGCCGCCGTCGCCGCCGCCGATGATCAGCACTTTCTTCGCCTGGCCATGCGCCAGCAGCGGCACGTGGGTCAGCATTTCGTGATAGATGAACTCGTCACGCTCGGTGGTTTGCACCACGCCGTCGAGCGCCATCACGCGCCCCAGCACCGGGTTCTCGAAGATCACCAGATCCTGATGATCGGTCTTCTCGCGGTACAGCACCTTCTCTACCGAGAAGTACTGGCCGAAGCCCGTATGCAGCGTTTCGTACCAAATTTCTTTCTGGGTCATGTGCGGGAAACTCCGTAATAACAGCCATGAAAAATCGGCGCAACATCATAGCTAACTCTGTCTGGCGATGCACGGTTGAATTTCAGACAGAGAGAGCGAAAGGCGGGTGGGGGAGAGGGGCGGAATTAGTTGGCGTAGGCCAGCAGGCTCAACGAGTCGCGCGCCAGCGATTTGCACTTCTTAGGCGTTGGAATGGCGATGCCGCTGAGATCGCGATAGCTGTCTTCGCCCAGCGCCTTCATGTTAAAGCTGTTGTAGTTGCTCAAATCCCAGCGGTTTTGTTGTGCGAAATAGACGATAGCGCGTTTGATTTGCACATTTGGCAAATCGTTGTAGCCGCAATCATTTTTCAAATAAATAAATACCGCCGTCAGATCGGCCAGATCTTCCGCCTCGGATTCATTCAGCGCCAGACTGGCGTTGGAGAAGCCCAGCATCGCCAGCAACAGCATCGATAACGTTGTTTTTTTCATCATGAAATAGGCCTGTTTGTCGTCTGTTGACGTTACCACACTTGCCTGTAAAGGCACCAAATTTTATTGCTGCCGGGCCGGCGTCGCGTGTGTCAGTCACACTCTCTGATTGTGAGGCATAGCTTAAAATACCGCCAGGAAAGGCTTGACCTTCCGCCTGGGGGAAGGTTTAGGCTGGCGGCATTGAGTTATGTCACTGAGAAAAGGGAGTCAGCGATGTTACGCCGTGATTTTATTAAATTAACCGCTGCGCTGGGCGCGGCGAGCGCATTGCCGTTATGGAGCCGGGCGGCTTGGGCGGCCGATCGGCCGGCCCTGCCGGTACCGCCGCTGTTGACGCCGGGCGCGCAGGGAAAGATTGCGCTGGCGCTGCAGGCGGGGGAAACCCGCTGGTTGCCCGGCGCTGCCACCAAAACCTGGGGATTCAACGGCGCGCTGCTCGGGCCGGCGGTGAAGCTGCAGCGTGGCCAGCCGGTGACGGTCGATATCAAAAACAGCCTGGCGGAGGCCAGTACCGTCCACTGGCACGGGCTGGAAATTCCCGGCGACGTCGATGGCGGCCCGCAGGCGCTGATCCACCCCGGCGCGACGCGCACGGTGAATTTCACCGTCGATCAACCGGCGGCCACCTGCTGGTTCCACCCGCACACGCACGGTAAAACCGGCAGCCAGGTGATGATGGGGCTGGCGGGGTTGGTACTGCTGGAAGACGATGAAAGCGCCAAACTGCCGCTGCCGAAAACCTGGGGGCAGGATGATATTCCGGTGATCCTGCAGGATAAGCGGCTGGATAAAGACGCGCAGATCGAATACCGCCTGGACGTGATGAGCGCGGCGGTGGGCTGGTTTGGCGATCGCATGTTCACCAATGGCGCGCAGTATCCGCAACATCTGGCGCCGCGCGGCTGGTTGCGTCTACGTTTTCTCAACGGCTGCAACGCCCGCTCGTTGAATCTGGCGGCCAGTGACAACCGTCCGCTGTATGTTATCGCCAGCGACGGCGGTTTCCTGGCGGAGCCGGTGAAGCTGACCGAGCTGCCGATGCTGATGGGCGAACGCTTTGAAGTGCTGGTCGATGCCTCCGACGGGAAAGCGTTTGATATCGTGACGCTGCCGGTGAAGCAGATGGGCATGACGTTGGCGCCGTTCGATCAACCGCTGCCGGTGCTGCGCATTCAGCCGTCGTTGGCGCAGGGTATCAAAACCATGCCGGACAGCCTGGTGAAGCTGCCGACATTGCCTGCCACCACCGGCATCCAGGAGCGTTGGCTGCAGCTGATGATGGATCCGCAGCTGGATAGGCTCGGCATGCAGGCGCTGATGGATCGCTATGGCCACCAGGCGATGGCCGGCATGAGCATGAATCATGGCGCGACGGGCGCTGGAGACATGAAAGGCATGGAGAAGGGCGGCATGCAGGGCATGGACCACGGCAACATGAAGGGCATGGATCATGGCAAGATGGCCGGGATGGATCACGGCGGCGCGCAGAGCAAAGCCAAACCGTTCGACTTCAGCCACGGCAACATGATCAACGGCAAGGCCTTCGATATGACCAAGCCGATGTTCGCCGCCAAACGAGGCCAGTATGAGAAATGGACCATTTCCGGTGAGGGCGACATGATGTTGCACCCGTTCCACATTCACGGCACCCAGTTCCGTATCTTGTCGGAAAACGGCAAACCGCCGGCGGCGCATCGCAGCGGTTGGAAGGACACGGTGCGCGTCGAAGGGTGGCGCAGCGAAGTGCTGGTACGCTTCGATCATCCGGCAAGCAGCGAACATGCGTATATGGCCCACTGCCACCTGTTGGAACACGAAGATACCGGCATGATGATGGGCTTTACCGTCGACGAATGATCGCGGTCCATCGCTCAGGTGGCGGTGCGCTCGCGTCGCCACCGCTTGGTTCAATGAAAGGAAGCCGTTATACTGATTAAAATATCAGCTTTTGAGGAGTGCGTCATGCCGACAAAATTGGATCCCATCGTTTCTGAGTTTGAGACTCAAGAGCAGGCTGATAGCTACGATCGTTGGTTCAGAAGCACCGTGGAATCTTCCATCAATAGCGACTCCTCCCGTATCCCCCATGACGAAGTCATGGCCGGCGCTCGTCACATTATCGAGCAGGCGAAAGCCAAAAGGAAATCGGCCTGACCCTTATGTTAACCGTCAAATGGACTGACGAAGCAAAAACGGGTTTATATACGCTGCTGGCTTTTATCGCTGAGCGAAATCCACTTACCGCTGAGGCTTTGTTACAACGCATTGAAGAGTCGGTTATCCCGTTAGCGGAACATCCTTATCTATTCCGGCCAGGCAGGGTGAACGGGACTCGTGAAATGGTTGTTCATCCTAATTACATTGTGGTTTACCGCGTGCTGGCTGCACATATTGAAATAGTGAGTGTCCTGCACGCTCGTCAGGAATACCCTTAATAAAGAAAACTCCCCTGTCCGGGAGAGAGGCAAGTCGTAACGGCCTATGCTAAACTCTGCGCCTTTCTTCCGGCAACTGACCTGAATACTATGAAACACACTGTAGACGTAATGATTTCCGAGCAGGAAGTTAAGACCCGTATCGCCGAACTTGGCCGCCAGATCACCGAACATTACCGCGACAGCGGCAGCGACATGGTGCTGGTCGGGCTGCTGCGCGGCTCCTTCATGTTCATGGCCGATCTCTGCCGCGCGATCGAGGTGCCGCACGAAGTCGACTTTATGACCGCCTCCAGCTACGGCAGCGGCATGTCCACCACCCGCGACGTGAAGATCCTCAAGGATCTGGACGAAGACATTCGCGGCAAAGACGTGCTGATCGTGGAAGACATCATCGATTCCGGCAACACGCTGAACAAAGTGCGCGAGATTTTGGCGCTGCGCGGGCCGAAGTCGCTGGCGATTTGCACCTTGCTGGACAAACCTGAGCGCCGTGAAGTACAGGTGCCGGTCGAATATGTCGGCTTCTCGATCCCGGATGAGTTCGTGGTGGGGTATGGCATCGACTACGCTCAGCGCTACCGTCACCTGCCGTACGTCGGCAAAGTGGTGCTGCTGGACGAGTAATTGGATGTGGGGCGCGGCAAGCCGCGCCCGCGGCGGGGTTATACGCCTTTATCCTGCTTCAGTTTGGCTATCGCTTTGCGGTAGCCCATCTCCAGGCTCTCGCGGCTGGTCGCCAGCACTTCCATATCGCGCAGACGGCCGTCCTGAATGCCGTACACCCAACCGTGGATCATCACCTTCTGGCCGCGCTTCCAGGCGGACTGCATGATGGTGGAGTGGCCCAGGTTGTACACCTGTTCAATGACGTTGATCTCGCACAGCATGTCGAAACGCTGTTCCGGCGGCAGCTCGCCCAGCAGCGAGCTGTGCTTGTACCACAGATCGCGAATGTGCAGCAGCCAGTTGTCGATCAATCCCAGCTCCGGGTTTTCCACCGCCGCCTGCACGCCGCCGCAGCCCAGGTGGCCGCAGATGATGATGTGTTCGACTTCCAGCACATCTACCGCATACTGCACCACCGACAGGCAGTTAAGATCGGTGTGGATCACGAGGTTCGCCACGTTGCGATGGACGAACAGTTCACCCGGCTCGAGGCCGGTCAGGCGTTCTGCGGGAACGCGGCTGTCAGAGCAACCAATCCATAAGAAGCGGGGCTTTTGCGCCTGGGCTAAACGTTCAAAAAATTCCGGGTCTTCCTGACTGATATTGGCCGACCAGGCCTGGTTGTTGGCGATAAGCTCTTCGATTTCTTTCATGAAGGTGATTGACCCGTAACGGACAGATTGCGTTGGGGTAATATAGGGTAAGCGTCACAATTTGGAAATCGGAACAGTGGTGCAGCCTCATTTACCGCACGGATTCGACGCAGTGAAAACGCCGTCGATGCTAGGATTATTGTTAGTGTTTCAAGCCTCGCAAACAGGGGCGCGGCGGCATACTCATCGTTATAAGGTACTATTTTACATATGAATTATGCACTGGAATTAGCGCAGCTGACCAAGACTTACGCCGGTGGCGTCAAGGCGCTGCGCGGCATCGACCTGAGCGTCGAAGCGGGGGACTTTTATGCCCTGCTGGGGCCAAACGGCGCCGGAAAGTCCACCACCATCGGCATCATCAGCTCGCTGGTGAACAAAACCGCCGGCAGCGTGCGGGTGTTCGGTTACGACATCGATAAAGACATCGTCAACGCCAAGCGCCAGCTCGGCCTGGTGCCGCAGGAGTTCAACTTCAACCCGTTCGAGACCGTGTTGCAGATCGTGGTGAACCAGGCGGGTTACTACGGCGTCACGCGGCGTGAAGCGATGGCGCGCGCCGAAAAATACCTCAATCAGCTGGATCTGTGGGGCAAGCGCAACGAGCGCGCCCGCATGCTGTCCGGCGGCATGAAGCGCCGCCTGATGATCGCCCGCGCGTTGATGCATCAGCCGAAGCTGCTGATTCTCGATGAGCCGACCGCCGGGGTGGATATTGAGCTGCGTCGCTCGATGTGGGGCTTCCTGAAAGAGCTGAACGCCCAGGGCACCACCATTATCCTCACCACCCACTATCTGGAAGAGGCGGAAATGCTGTGCCGCAACATCGGCATCATCCAGAACGGGGAACTGGTGGAAAACACCTCGATGAAGGGGCTGCTGGCCAAGCTGAAGTCGGAAACCTTCATCCTCGATCTGGCGGCGAAGAGCCCGCTGCCGAAGCTGGACGGTTACCACAGCCGCCTGACGGATACCTCGACGCTGGAAGTGGAGGTGATGCGCGAGCAGGGGCTGAACGGCCTGTTCGCCCAGCTGAGCGCGCAGGGCGTGCAGGTGCTGAGCATGCGCAATAAGGCGAACCGCCTGGAAGAGCTGTTTGTCACCCTGGTTAACGGCAATGGAGAGAAAGCATGACGCGTTTGTATTGGGTGGCCTTACAGAGCATCTGGGCCAAAGAGGTAAACCGGTTCGCGCGCATCTGGATCCAGACCCTGGTGCCGCCGGTGATCACCATGACGCTGTACTTCATCATCTTCGGTAACCTGATCGGCTCGCGCATCGGCGATATGCACGGCTTCAGCTACATGCAGTTCATCGTGCCCGGCCTTATCATGATGGCGGTGATCACCAACTCCTATGCCAACGTCGCCTCGTCGTTCTTCAGCGCCAAGTTTCAGCGCAACATTGAAGAACTGCTGGTGGCGCCGGTGCCGACCCATGTGGTGATCGCCGGCTATGTCGGCGGCGGCGTGGCGCGCGGCATCTGCGTCGGCGTGCTGGTGACCATCATCTCGCTGTTCTTCGTGCCGCTGCAGGTGCACGCCTGGTGGGTGATTGCGCTGACGCTGCTGCTGACGGCGATCCTGTTCTCGCTGGCGGGGCTGATCAATGCGGTGTTCGCCACCACTTTCGACGACATCAGCCTGATCCCGACCTTCGTGCTGACGCCGCTGACTTACCTGGGCGGGGTGTTCTACTCGCTGTCGCTGCTGCCGCCATTCTGGCAGGCGGTGTCCAAGCTGAACCCCATCGTTTATATGATCAGCGGCTTCCGCTACGGTTTCCTCGGCATCAACGATGTGCCGCTGGCGTTCACCATGGCGGTGCTGGTGGCGTTTATCGCGGTGTTTTACCTGCTGTCCTGGTACCTGATCGAGCGCGGCCGCGGCCTGCGCAGCTGATTGTATCGCGCCCTCGCTTTCCCGGCGGGGGCGCTTTTCTTGATTTGGCGCAGGCGGCGCATAAATCAATAGAATTGCTCAAATAACCGCTAGTTCCCCGCTGTTCAAATCGTGCTATGCTGGCGCTCCACATTTCCTCCACTTTTGTCATTACGCACTCGTAAGCAGAACATCATCATGCGGTCTCAATACACGTTAACGGCTGGGTTGCTCGGCATTCTGATGTCGTTGGTTTCCCCTGTGAGCCTGGCTAGTTTGCTGTCGGAAGACAGCGCGGTTAAATCTGAATACATGGAAGCGCAGCGCGATAGCGAAGTCTATGCGTTGGTGGGCGAGCATGTGATCCCGGTAGGGGAGGTGAAGCGCGGGCAACTGATCCAAGTCTTCCCGGCGGATGCGGAATACTACGAATTCAAATTTGGGCATGGTACCGGCTTTATCGATAAAGACGACGTGCGTGAATTGAAGAAGTCGCGCAAGGTGCAAGACGATCTGGGCGAGCTGAACAAACCGCTGACCAACCAGAATCTGATCACGCAAAAAACGATCGACGTATACACCGCAGCGGACAAGGACAGCGAGGTCTTGGGCACGCTGGAAGGCAACCTGCGCTATCCGATCATCGGCAAGCTGAAGGATCGCCTGAACAACACTTGGTACGAGGTCAACATCGGCGAGCGGCTGGGGTTCATTAATGAGTTGGACTGCGAGATCGATAACGGCATACCGGTGCTGACTTACCACCACCTGCTGAAAAACGAAGAGAACAAACGCTTCCGCCACACCTCGACCACCACTTCAGACGTGGCGTTCAGCAACCAGATGACCTACCTGAAGCAGGCGGGCTACGACACCATTTCGCTGTACCAGCTGGAAGCCTACCTGAAAAATCAGATCAACCTGCCGGGCAAGGCGATCGTGCTGACTTTTGACGACGGCCTGAAATCGGTGTATCGCTACGCTTATCCGGTGCTGAAGGATTACGGTTTCCGCGCCACGGCGTTCATCATTTCTTCGCGCATCAAACGCCACCCGCAGAAATGGAACCCGGACTCGCTGCAGTTTATGAGCGTCTCGGAGCTCAAGCAGATTCAGGACGTGTTCGACGTGCAGTCGCATACCCATTTCCTGCACCGCACCGACGGCAATCGCCAGCCGATTTTGCTGAGCCGTTCGCTGCACAATATCGAGTTCGATTTTGAGCGCTCGCGCCGCGCGCTGTCGCAGTTCAATCCGCACGTGCTGTATCTGTCCTACCCGTTCGGCGGCTATAACCAACGGGCGATTCAGGCGGCGCAGGACGCCGGTTTCCATCTGGCGGTGACCACGGTGCAGGGCAAGGTAAAGCCGGGGGATAACCCCTATACGCTGAAGCGGCTGTATATTCTGCGCACCGACTCGATCCAGACCATGGCGGATCGGATAGCCAACAAGCCGGGCACGGTGGTGGTGCAATAAGGAAGAACGGGCGCGCAAGGCGCCCGTTTTATTGTCAGGCGACCTGAACCGGCACGGCTTTCGCCTTGCGCTGCAGGTTGTTGTCACCTTCGAAATAGGCGACTTTCGGGTGGTGCTGGCGGGCGTCGGCGTCGGTCATTTGCACATAGGAGCAGATGATCAGTTTGTCGCCGACGCAGGCGCAGCGCGCGGCGGCGCCGTTGACCGATATGATGCGCGAACCGCGCTCGGCGGCGATGGCGTAGGTGGAGAAGCGCTGGCCGTTATCCACGTTGTAAATATCGATCGCTTCATATTCCAGAATGCCGGCGGCCTCCAGGAAATCCTGGTCGATGGCGCAGGATCCTTCATAGTGCAAGTCAGCCTGAGTGACTTTGACGCGATGCAGCTTGCCTTGCAGCATAGTACGTATCATAGCTTTACCTAACTGAATATCGGCCTTCACAGGCGCTGGGGTTGAACATCTCTCCTGCATCCCTGCAATCTCTATCGTCACCGATTGCTTCGCCATTGTCTACCAATGGCCAGGGCTTCAGGGTGACGACAGTATAAAAAACGGCTTACAGCGTCAGGTCGACCTGCTGGTTGTCGATAAGACGCGCCTTGCCCAGCCAGGCGGCCATCAGCACCACCGCCCGCTGGCTGTCCACCGTCAGCGGCTGCAGGCTGTCGGCGTCGCGAATAAACAACTCATCCGGCGTAAAGCCGGCGGCGCGCAGCTGCTCGGCGGTCTGCTCCAGCAGCGCTTCGACCTGGCGCTCGCCATTGGCCAACTGTTGCGCCAGCGCGTTCATGATTTTGCTCAGTTGCGGCGCAACCTTGCGCTCTTCGGCGGTCAGGTAACCGTTGCGCGAGCTGAGGGCCAGGCCGTCTTTGGCGCGCACGGTCGGCACGCCGACGATATCGATGTCGTAACCCATGTCCGCCACCATTTTGCGGATCAGCGCCAGCTGTTGGTAATCCTTCTCGCCGAAACAGGCCAAATCAGGCTGCACCAGGTTGAACAGCTTGCTGACGATGGTGGAAACGCCGCGGAAGTGGCCCGGACGGCTTGCGCCTTCCAGGATGGTGGAGATGCCCGGCACATCGACGTAGGTCTGCTGCTCCAGGCCCTGCGGATAAACCGCGGCCGGGGCCGGCGCAAACACCAGATCGACGCCGCGGCGAGTCAGCTTCTCGCTGTCTTCCTGCAGCGTGCGCGGGTAGCGCGCCAGATCGTCCGGCCGATCGAACTGCATCGGGTTAACGAAGATGCTCACCACCACCACGTCGGCGCGCGCGCGCGCTTCATCGACCAGCGTCATGTGGCCGTCGTGCAGGTTGCCCATAGTCGGCACCAGCGCGATGCGTTTGCCTTCCTGGCGCCAGCGGCGGATCTGCTGACGCAGCATCGGCAGGGTTTCGATAATAATCATTGGGGGACTCCTGGAACCATCGCTTAGTTAAAAGAGTGTTCAGCCGCCGGGTAGAGGCCTTGCTCCACTTCCTGAATGTAATGCTGCACCGCCGTGCGGATATCGCCGCCCTGCGCCAGGAAGTTCTTGGCGAACTTCGGCGTGTGGCCGCCGGTGATGCCGAAGGCGTCATGCATCACCAGGATCTGGCCGTCGGTGCCGTTGCCGGCGCCAATGCCGATGACCGGAATGGACAGCGCTTCGGTGATCTGGCGCGCCAGCTCGGTCGGCACGCATTCCAGCACCAGCAGCTGAATGCCGGCCAGTTCCAGATTCTGCGCGTCCTGCAACAGCTGTTTGGCGGCCAGTTCGTCGCGTCCTTGCACCTTATAGCCGCCGAACACGTTGACCGACTGCGGCGTCAGGCCCAGGTGTCCGCACACCGGTACCGCGCGTTCAGCGAGCATTTTCACCGTGTCGCACAGCCAGCTGCCGCCTTCCAGTTTCACCATGTTGGCGCCGGCGCGCATCAGCTCGGCGGCGTTGGCGAAGGTCTGTTCCGGGGTGGCGTAACTCATGAACGGCAGATCGGCCAGCAGCAGGCAGGCCGGCGCGCCGCGGCGCACGGCGCGCGTGTGGTAGGCCACGTCGGCGACGGTGACCGGCAGCGTGGAGTCGTGGCCCTGCAGCGTCATGCCCAGCGAATCGCCCACCAACAGGACTTTGATGCCTTGCTCTTCAAACAGTTTGGCAAAGCTGGCATCGTAGGCGGTAAGGGTAGCAAACTTGCGCTGCTCCTGTTTCCACTGGCGCAAATGGGTCACGGTGGTGGGTTTCATCACAACGTCTCCTGAAAGGGCCGTGCGGCTTACGCAGGCCCAGGCTGCAAAAAAGTGCAGCCATTCTACTGTAACCCGATCGGGGTGGGTAGCGCGGATCGCCATGCTTAAGCGGTTCTTAAGAACCTTGTGGTGCAATGGCGTCATGACTCAAAAGGGATACTCATGCGAATTCTGTTGATCGAAGATGACAAATTGATCGGGGACGGCATCAAGGTCGGGCTGACCAAACTTGGCTTTAACCTGGACTGGTTCACCGACGGCGCCGTCGGCAAAAATGCGCTGGACAGCGCACCGTATGACGCGGTGATCCTCGATCTCAGCCTGCCGGGCCTCGACGGCCTGGATCTGCTGCGCCAGTGGCGCCAGGCGGGGCAGGACGTGCCGGTGCTGATCCTCACCGCCCGCGACGCGCTGGAGCAGCGGGTCAGCGGGCTGCAAAGCGGCGCCGACGATTATCTGTGCAAGCCGTTCGCGCTGGCCGAAGTGGCGGCGCGCCTGCAGGCGCTGATCCGGCGTCGTCACGGCCAACTGATGCCGCAGCTGACGCACGGCAACGTAGTGTTCGACAGCGCCACCCGCAGCGTGAGCTGCAACGGCGAACCGGTGACGCTGACGCCGCGCGAATTGGCGGTGCTGGAGCTGTTTTTGCACAACAAGGGGCGGGTGCTGGCGCGGCCGTTGATTCAGGAGAAACTGTACAACTGGGACGACGAGGTGAGCAGCAACGCGGTGGAGGTGCATATTCACCACCTGCGGCGCAAGCTGGGCAACGGCTTCATCCGCACCATCCACGGCGTGGGTTACACGCTGGGGGATGCGCCGTGAAGCGTCTCAGCCTGCGGCTGCGCCTGATCCTGATCTTCAGCCTGTTGGCGCTGCTGACCTGGAGCACCGCCAGCGTGGTGGCCTGGGTGATGTCGCGCAACACCATCAACGAAGTGTTCGACACCCAACAGATGCTGTTCGCCAAACGGCTGGCGACCGCCAACCTCGGCGATCTGTTGGCCGATGAAAGCGCGCGCAGCCTGCCGAAAACCAAGAAGCTGGTGCATCACGGCAAGCGCGGCGAGCAGGACGACGACGCGCTGGCGTTCGCCATCTTCGATCGCCAAGGCAAGATGCTGCTCAACGACGGCGAGAACGGTGCTGATTTCCTGTTTGACGGGGAGCGTGAAGGTTTTACCGACGGTGAGCGCAAAGGCGATGACGACAGCTGGCGCCTGGTATGGTTGACCAGCCCCGACGGGCGCTATCGCATTGTCGTGGGGCAGGAGTGGGATTACCGGCGCGATATGGCGCTGGGCATGGTGACCGGCCAGTTGGTGCCCTGGCTGGCGACGCTGCCGGTGCTGATGTTGCTGATCGCGCTGATGGTCGGGCGCGAGCTGCGGCCGCTGCGCGCGGTGGCGGCCGGTTTGCGCCGGCGCGCGCCCGATGACGCCACGCCGCTGGATGCGCGCCAGGTGCCGACCGAGGTGCGCCCGCTGGTGGATGCGCTCAATGCGCTGTTCGCCCGCATCAACGCTTTGCTGGTGCGGGAGCGGCGCTTCACCTCCGATGCTGCGCACGAGTTGCGCAGCCCGCTGGCGGCGCTGCGGGTGCAGACTGAAGTGGTGCAGCTGGCGGGGGACGATGCGCCGATGCGTGAGCACGCGCTGGACAATCTGACGCTCGGCATCGACCGCGCCACCCGGCTGGTGGATCAACTGCTGACGCTGTCGCGGCTGGATTCGCTGTCGGATCTGGCCGAACTTGCGCCGGTCGACTGGAACGATCTGGTGACGATGACCCTGGCGGAGCAGGATCGGCAGGCCCATGCGGCGGGCGTGACGCTACGCTATGAACATCAGGGAACGCCACCGCCGAGTCAGGGAGAAACCTTGCTGCTGTCGTTGCTGTTGCGCAATCTGCTGGACAACGCGGTGCGCTATACCCCGCAGGGCGGCGTCGTCACCGTGACGTTGAGCGAACGTTCGCTGACGGTGGCGGACGACGGTCCGGGTGTCACCACGGAGCATCTGGCGCGGCTCGGAGAACGTTTCTACCGCCCGCCGGGACAGGAACAAACCGGCAGCGGTCTGGGGTTATCTATCGTGCAGCGTATCGCCGGCTTGCATGGTTTGCAGGTCAGTTTCGCCAATCGCCCGGCGGGGGGATTTGTAGCGCGGTTGGCGCTGTAGGTGGGTCAGGACTTGAGTTTTGGCTGATGCCACAGCGCCATGCCGTTTTCCGGCACGCGCTTGAGGCAGCTGGCGAGCGGTTCGCCATCGGGGAAAATCAGATCGGGGGCGATTTCCGCCAGCGGGTAGAGCATGAATTCGCGCTCTTTCAGGCCGTAATGCGGCACCGTCAGGCGCTCGGTATGGATCACCTTGTCGCCGTACAGCATGATATCCAGATCGAGCGTGCGTGGACCCCAACGCTCATCCTTGCGCACGCGCCCCTGATTGCGTTCTATCGCCTGGGTATGGTCGAGCAGCTGTTCGGGCGGCAACAGGGTATCCAGCGCCACCACCGCGTTGAGAAAGTCCGGCTGGTTTTGCGGCCCCAGCGGCTTGGTGCGGTAAAACGAAGAACAGATGACCAGCCGGGTGCGCGGGAGATGCTCCAGCGCCTCCAGCGCGGCGTTAACCTGTTGCAGCGGCTGCGCCAGGTTGCTGCCCAGCGCGATATAAACGCGGATCATTATGCCCCTTCTTTGCGCGGTGCCCGGCGGCGAGGGCGGCGTTGGCGCGCGCGGCGCGGCGCGGGATCGTCGCCCAAGGTGCTCAGCATGGCTTTCTGCCGCGCCGGCGTGGCGTCCTGGAACTCGCCCCACCACTCGGCCAGACGCAGCATCTCCTGATTGTCTTCCACTTCCGCACGCAGCGCCAGCAGGTCATAGGCGGCGCGGAATTTCGGATGTTCCATCAGTTTGTGCGCGCGTTTGCCCTGACGGCGAGACAGGCGCAGCTGCAGCTGCCAGATATCGCGCACCAGCGTGGTGATGCGTTTCGGGATCGCCAACGAGCGGCACTGCTCGTCGAGCACATCGTTCATCGCCAGCGCGAAGGCGTCGTAGTAGGCCAGGCCGCTTTCCTGCGCCAGCTTCTGCGCGTGCTCCAGCAGCGGGTACCACAGCATGGCGGCGAACAGGAACGCCGGGTTGACGCGCATGTCGTTCTGTAGGCGATGATCGGTGTTCTTCAGCACCTGCACCAGAATGCGCTCCATCGGCGTATCGTGGTTCGGCGTGAAGTTGCGGGCGATCAGCGGGAACAGCGGTTGGAACAGCTGATATTCGCACAGCTTCAGATAGGTTTGGAAACCGTAACCCGCCTGCAGCAGCTTGAGGGATTCTTCGAACAGACGCGCCGGCGGGATCTCATGCAGCAGCGAGGCCAGGCGAGGGATCGGCTCGGCGGTCTCTTCGCTGATGCGCATGTCCAGCTTGGCGGCGAAGCGCACCGCGCGCAGCATGCGCACCGGATCTTCGCGGTAGCGGGTTTCCGGATCGCCGATCAGGCGGATCACGCCTTGTTTCAGATCGTTCAGGCCGCCGACGTAATCGCGCAGGGTGAAATCCGCCACGCCGTAGTACAGGCTGTTGATGGTGAAATCACGGCGCTGGGCGTCTTCCTCGATCGAACCGAAGATGTTGTCGCGCAGCAGCATGCCGTTTTGCGCCTGCTGGGAGGAATTCTTGTCGGATTCCTGATTCTGTTCGTGGTGACCGCGGAAGGTGGCCACTTCGATGATCTCCGGCCCAAACATCACGTGCGCCAGACGGAAGCGGCGGCCGACCAGGCGGCAGTTGCGGAACAGTTTGCGCACTTGTTCCGGCGTGGCGTTGGTGGTGATGTCGAAGTCTTTCGGCTTTTTGCCGAGCAACAGATCGCGCACCCCGCCGCCGACCAGATAAGCCTCGTAGCCGGACTTGTTCAGGCGATAAAGCACTTTTAGCGCATTCTCGCTGATGTCTTTGCGCGAAATCGAGTGTTGTTCGCGCGGGATCACGGTCATCGAGTCGTTGCTCTCGGCGAGAGGGAAAGGCGGACGCTTGCGCGGCGTTGAGCGGCGGGCAGGGGCGTTGCTGCCGTTATCGGCGGCGCGCGGCTGCGGCGCAGGGCGGCTTGGTGCCGCGGCACGCTCTTCGCGGACTACGTTTTTATCGCCGGCCGCCGCGTCGTCGCGGGGCAGCTTGTCATCGCGGGTCAGTACCTTACGACAGAAGTTGGCTACTCGGGTAAAAATGGTACACCTCGATAGTGACTGATAAAAATGGAGCTAACAAAAAATAGCGGCTAATCATAGCTCACCATGGCTCCTTTGAGAATGCCGGCGTGTTTTCATCCAGAGGGATAGCCTCCTGACGCGGCACGTTTTCCAACCGCCAGTGTTCGATCGCCCAGCTCAATAATAATGGCAGGTCAAGATCTTGCCAGCTTTCCGGCAGCGGTTGGCGCAGAAATTTCAGCGCGGCGATCAGCACCGGCCGCGGATCGCCTGCGGGCAACGCCGGCGCATGATTTTGCTTCGACAGCTTGATGCCGTTGGCACCCAGCGCCAACGGCAGATGCACATAAGCGGGCACCGGCGCCTGCAGCTGGCGGTAGAGGGCAATTTGGCGCACCGTCGGTTCGATCAGATCGGCGCCGCGGACAATCTCGGTCACGCCCTGAAAATGGTCGTCGATCACCACCGCCAGGTTGTAGGCGAACAGCCCATCGCGGCGGCGAATGATAAAGTCTTCCCCCGCCAGCGCCGGATCGGCCTGCAATTCTCCCTGCAGGCGATCGTGGAACCGGTAAACGGGCGCGGTCTGGCGCAAGCGGATGGCGGCGCCCTGCGGGCCGAGCTGCAAGTCACGACAGTGGCCGTCGTACAATCCGCCGATGTGCTGGATGCGGCTGCGGGTGCAGGTGCAGTAATAGCTGAGCCCCTGACGCTGCAACAGATCCAGCGCGGCGCGGTAGGCGTCGTGACGTTGGGATTGATAGATGACCTGGCCGTCCCAGTGGAGACCATAATGTTCCAGCGCGGACAGGATGCGAGCGGCGGCGCCGGGGACTTCACGCGGCGGGTCGATATCTTCGATGCGAACCAGCCACTGCCCGCGTTGGGCGCGAGCCTGAAGGTAGCTTCCCAGAGCGGCAATCAGCGAGCCGAAATGCAGATCCCCGGAAGGCGATGGGGCAAAACGCCCCACATAATGACTTTCTTGCATATCAGAGGGGAGGGGTTCCCTTTTCTCTGTGCGGCGCACGCGGGTACGCACGCCGCAGCGGTAACATACTCGTTATGCTTGAAACTGCATCTGTGTTAGCTGCGCCTGCTTACCCGAATCACTTACTTGAGTAAGCTCATCGGGATGCGCATTCTTGCCGCCTTGATGCAGCTCCAATCATTTAGAGTAGCGGTATTAGCCGGCCATCTGCTTTTCGCGGATCTCGGCCAGCGTCTTGCAGTCGATGCACAGATCGGCGGTCGGACGCGCTTCGAGGCGACGAATACCGATCTCCACGCCACAAGATTCGCAGTAGCCGAAATCATCGTCTTCCACTTTCTTCAGCGTTTTCTCGATCTTTTTGATCAGTTTGCGTTCACGGTCACGGTTACGCAGTTCAAGGCTGAACTCTTCTTCCTGAGTGGCACGGTCGGCCGGATCAGGGAAGTTGGCTGCCTCTTCTTGCATATGCGATACAGTACGGTCCACTTCGTCCCTGAGCTGGTTGCGCCACGCTTCAAGAATGCGCTTGAAATGCGACAACTGGGCGTCGTTCATGTACTCTTCGCCCGGCTTCTCTTGGTACGGCTCCACCCCAGCGATGGCGAGAATGCTCAAGGACGAGGTTTTACGGTTTTGCCCTTCTTGCATGTTGCTTCTCCTACATACACACGCACTATCGAATCCCCAATGCGGGGGAAAAACAGGCCGCTATAAATAACAGAAGGAAGGTAGGTTGGCAATTATTCCTGTCGCCCGCTTGACAATCGTGTGAAGGAGGGCGTATTTGGCGATCGTGCTGGCCGGTTGTCTATTTATAGGGACCCGACTGCGCTAATCGATAAAAAACGGCAGCTTATCGCAGAGATAAATACCGTCAGGTGATAATTTTGCCCCGTAGCAAACCACTTCCACTCCCAACTGCCGGACCTGTGCCAACAGCGCCGCATAGCGCTCATCTATATGATGTGCCGGTGCGACCTGCTCAATACCGCTGTGTAACACGGCAAAGAACAACACCGCCCGTTGCCCGCTTTCAACCACGCTGAGCAACTCACGCAGGTGCTTTTGCCCTCTGAGCGTTACCGCATCAGGAAAGTAACCACGTTGTTGTTGCAGTAATGTGACTGACTTAACTTCAATATAGCAGTTAACCCGATTTTCTGCCTGTAATAACAAATCGATACGGCTGTTTTCACCGCCGTATTTCACCTCGCCGCTGATTTTACTGTAACCGGATAATTCATTGATTAAATTGTGTTCAATCGCCTCGCGCACCAGCGCGTTGGCGCGCAGGGTATTGACGCAGATCCAGTGCCCCTGTTGGGTATGGGTCAACTCCCAGCTGTGAGCGTATTTGCGCTTGGGATTGTCCGAGGTGGAGTACCAAACGGTGTCGCCGGGCGTGGCGCAGCCGGTCATGGCGCCGGTATTGGCGCAGTGCAGCGTAAAGGTTTCCCCTTCCGGGGTGATCACGTCCGCCAGAAAGCGTTTGTAACGTTTGATCAGCGTGGCGGAACGCAGCGGTGGAGAAAAAATCATGCGGATGCCTGTTTGGCCAGCGGCCACTGTTCGAGGTGTTGATAGCGGGTGCGGCCGTTTTCGAACACCGACTCATATAAGGAAAAGGCGTCGGCGCTGAATGCCCAGCCCGGCGTCGCCGGCGGGATCGCCACCGGCTGGGTGGCGGCGCGCAGCAGCGTGACATGCGGATGGAACGGCAGCGCGCTTTGATGGCAGCCGCTGCGGGCGGCCTGCGATCGCAGCAGCTCGGCTAGCTGCAGCAGCCCGCGCGGCGCGCGGCGGGTGCCGAGCCAGACCACGCCGGGGCGCGGCCAATGGCCGAGATCGTCGAGCCGCATGCTGAACCCGGGTTGTACGATGCGGCCGGCCAGCTTGCGCAGCGCTTGCTCTTTCTGCGCGGTGACCTCGCCGAGAAACGCCAGCGTCAGATGCAAATTGGCCGCCGCCACCGGCCGGCCGGCCTCCGGCGCAAACGCCTCGGCGCGCCAGCGGATCACCTGCTGTTGCAGGGCGTCAGGCAAGGACAGGGCGAAAAACAGGCGGCGCGAATTGGACATAAGGGCTCGGCAAATGCATGACAAAACGGTCGGGAACAGCGGTAAACGTTGCTGGCAGCGGCCCCGCGAGGGGCGCGGCGCACGAATGAGCTCCGTACTATAGCTAACGACGCCGCAGTTTGAAAGGCTACGGGGACAAAGCTAATGCTACACTGTACGCCGTTTAACGTTAACCACCACGGAGAGTTCAGTGTCTTCATTGCCCGTCAGCGCGGTGCTTGATGAGTTGCTGGCTGCGTTGCAGTCCGCTCCTCAGGTGCTGTTGCACGCCCCGACCGGCGCCGGTAAATCCACCTGGCTGCCGCTGCAGCTCCTGGCGAAGGCCGGGTTGCCGGGGCGCATTATCATGCTGGAGCCGCGGCGGCTGGCGGCGAAAAACGTCGCTTACCGCCTGGCACAGCAACTGGGGGAGGAGCCCGGCCAGACCGTGGGCTACCGCATGCGCGCCGAAAGTAAAAGCGGGCCGCAGACCCGGCTGGAAGTGGTGACGGAAGGCATTCTCACCCGCATGTTGCAGCAGGATGCCGAGCTGCAGGGCGTGTCGTTGGTGATCCTCGATGAATTCCACGAACGCAGCCTGCAGGCCGATCTGGCGCTGGCGTTGCTGCTCGATGTGCAGCAAGGGCTGCGCGACGATCTGAAGCTGCTGATCATGTCGGCCACCTTGGATAACGCTCGCCTGTCGCAGTTGCTGCCGGAAGCGCCGGTAGTGGTGTCCGAGGGGAGAAGCTTCCCGGTTGAGCGTTTATATCAGCCGTTGGCCAGCCATCAGCGGCTGGAGGACGGCGTAGCGGCGGCGGTGAAGCGGTTGCTGGCCGAACAGCCGGGATCTTTGCTGCTGTTCCTGCCGGGCGTGGCGGAGATCAATCGGGTGCTGGAGCGATTGACCGGCGAGGTGGCGAGCGATACCGATCTTTGCCCGCTGTATGGCGCCTTGCCTCTGGCGCAACAGCAAAAAGCGATTCAGCCGGCGGCGCCTGGTCGCCGCAAGGTGGTGCTGGCGACCAACATCGCCGAAACCAGCCTGACGATCGAGGGCATTCGGCTGGTGGTGGACAGCGGTCTGGAGCGCGTGGCGCGTTACGACGTGCGCAACGGTTTGACGAGGCTGGCGACGCAGCGCATCAGTCAGGCCTCGATGGTGCAGCGCGCCGGGCGCGCCGGGCGGCTGGAGCCGGGCCTTTGCTGGCATCTGTTCGCCAAAGAACAGGCGGAACGCGCGGCGGAACATGCCGAACCGGACATTTTGCAGAGCGATCTCACCGGCTTCTGGCTCGAACTGTTGCAGTGGGGTTGCCACGATCCGGCGCAACTGACCTGGCTGGATGCGCCTCCGGCGGCGGCATTGACGGCGGCCAGGGCGCTGTTGCGCCGGTTGGGGGCTACGGATGACGGCGACAAACTCACCGCGCCGGGGCGCCAGATGGCTGCGTTGGGGTGCGAGCCGCGGTTGGCGGCGATGCTGGTTGCCGGCGCGACGCTGAGCGCCGACGGCCTGGCGACGGCGGCATTGTTGGCGGCATTGCTGGAAGAACCGCCGCGCGGCGGGCAGATGGATATCGGTTATTGGCTGAGCCGCCCGCAAGCGAACTGGCGGCAGCGCGCCGCGCAGTTGGCCAAACGCCTGCCGCAACGTGCGGGGCAAGTCGACGTCGAGCTGGCGCCGCGTCTGTTGGCACAGGCATTTACCGATCGCATCGCCCAGCGGCGTGGCCAGGACGGCCGCTACCTGCTGGCCAACGGCCTGGGCGCGGCGATGAATCAGGACGAGGCGCTGTCGCGCGCCCCCTGGCTGATCGTTCCCAGCCTGTTGCAGGGCCACAACAGCCCCGATGCGCGTATCCTGCTGGCGCTGCCGGTGGACATCGAAGCGCTGGCGGCGCAGCTGCCGGCGATGGTCATGCAGCGCACGGCGGTGGAGTGGGATGAAGAAAAGGGCACGCTGCGCGCCTGGAAACGCCAGCAGATCGGCCGTCTGACGCTGCGCGCTCAGCCGCTGGCCAAACCGGCGGACGAAGAGCTGCAGCAGGCGCTGCTCGACTGGGTGCGCGCGCAGGGGTTGGCGGTGCTCAACTGGGAGGGTGCCGCTGAACAATTGCGGGTGCGCCTGCAGTGCGCGCAAGCCTGGCTGCCGGAGGCGGAATGGCCGGCGATGGATGAAGAGCCGCTGCTGGCGGCGCTGGAGCAGTGGCTGTTGCCGTCGCTGAACGGCGTGCGCGATCTGCGCGGCTTGAAGCAGGTCAACATCGCCGAGGCGCTGTCCCGCCTGCTGGACTGGCAGCAAAAGCAGCGGCTGGATAATGCGTTACCCACTCATTACACTGTGCCGACCGGTAGCCGCCTGCCGATCCGTTATGAGGCCGGTAAACCGCCGGCGCTGGCGGTGCGCTTGCAGGAGGTTTTCGGCGAGCAGCGCAGCCCGATGTTGGCGGAGGGTCGCATCCCGGTGGTGCTTGAGTTACTCTCACCGGCGCACCGGCCGTTGCAAATCACCGGCGATCTGGCGGCCTTCTGGCAAGGCGCCTACCGCGAGGTGCAAAAAGAGATGAAGGGCCGCTACCCGAAACACGTGTGGCCGGACGATCCGGCCACGGCGGTACCGACGCGCCGAACGAAGAAATATCAGTAGGTCGCGATCATTCAAGGTTTGGAATTCAGATGTTTCTTCTGGTCAGCGCTGCGGCGTCGGCACAGATTAAGCGACTAATCATGGCCGGCAGTGTCGGCAAGCTCGGAGAACAACAGCCATGGCTGGGGATGACCGCGAGCCCATCGGGCGCAAAGGAAAACAACCAAAAAGCACCGCGTCGCGCAAGCCGCCGCGCCGTCGCCGAGACGACGATTATGACGATTACGAAGAAGACGAGTATGACGATGATGAGTATGAAGAGGAGGAGGAACGCATGCCGCGTAAGGTAAAAGCGACTCCGCCGCGTAAAAAACGCCGCTGGCTCGGCCTGATTATCAAACTGATCCTGGTGCTCGCCGTCTTGTTGGCGATCTATGGCGTCTACCTGGACTCGCAGATCCGCAGCCGCATCGACGGCAAAGTCTGGCAGCTGCCGGCGGCGGTGTACGGCCGCATGGTCAACCTGGAACCGGGCATGCCGTACAGCAAGAAGGAGATGGTCAACCTGCTGGAAGGCATGCAGTATCGCCAGGTCAGCCGCATGACGCGTCCGGGCGAGTTTACCGTACAGGCCAACAGCATCGAGATGCTGCGTCGCCCGTTCGACTTCCCGGACGGTAAAGAAGGGCAGATCCGCGCCCGCCTCGATTTCCAGAACAACCGTTTGGCGAAGATCGAAAACCTGGACAGCGGCCGCAGCTTCGGCTTCTTCCGCCTCGATCCGCGTCTTATCACCATGCTGCAGTCGCCGAACGGTGAACAGCGCCTGTTCGTGCCGCGTTCCGGTTTCCCGGATCTGTTGGTGGACACGCTGATCGCCACGGAAGACCGCCACTTCTACGAGCATGACGGCATCAGCCCATACTCCATCGGCCGCGCGGTGCTGGCCAACCTGACCGCCGGCCGTGCGGTGCAGGGCGGCAGTACCCTGACGCAGCAGCTGGTGAAGAACCTGTTCCTGACCAACGAACGTTCGCTGTGGCGTAAGGCCAACGAAGCCTATATGGCGCTGTTGGTGGATTACCGTTACAGCAAAGACCGCATCCTGGAGCTGTATCTGAACGAGGTGTACCTCGGCCAGAGCGGCAGCGACCAGATCCGCGGTTTCCCGCTGGCCAGCCTGTATTACTTCGGCCGCCCGGTGGATGAGCTGAGCCTCGATCAACAGGCGTTGCTGGTTGGCATGGTCAAGGGCGCGTCGCTGTATAACCCGTGGCGTAACCCGAAACTGGCGCTGGAACGCCGCAATCTGGTGCTCAAACTGCTGCAGAACCAGGGGGTGATCGACGGCGAGCTGTATGACATGCTGAGCGCGCGTCCGCTGGGCGTACAGCCGAAAGGCGGCGTCATTACGCCACAACCGGCGTTTATGCAGATGGTGCGTCAGGAACTGCAAACCAGGCTGGGCGATAAGGTCAATGACCTGTCCGGCGTGAAGATCTTCACCACGCTGGATCCGGTGTCGCAAGACGCGGCGGAAAAAGCGGTTGAAGACGGCATCCCGGCGCTGCGCGCCGCGCGTCACCTGCAGGATCTGGAAGCGGCGATGGTGATCGTCGATCGCTTCAGCGGTGAAGTGCGCGCCATGGTCGGCGGCGCCAACCCGCAGTTCGCCGGTTTCAACCGCGCCATGCAGGCGCGACGCCTGGTCGGCTCGCTGGCCAAACCGCCGACGTACCTGACCGCGCTGTCCGAGCCGGACAAATACCGCCTCAACACCTGGCTGGCGGATGCGCCGCTGTCGCTGAAACAGCCCAACGGCGCCGTCTGGCAGCCGAACAACTACGATCGCAAATTCCGCGGTCAGGTGATGCTGGTGGATGCGTTGGCCAACTCGCTGAACGTGCCGACGGTGAACCTCGGCCTGTCGGTCGGGCTGGATCAGATCAGCGCCACGCTGCAACGCCTGGGGATCCCGAAAGCGGAGATCAATCCGGTGCCTTCGATGCTGCTGGGGGCGATCGGCCTGACGCCGATGGAAGTGGCGCAGGAATACCAGACCATCGCCAGCGGCGGTAACCGTGCGCCGCTGTCGGCGGTGCGTTCGGTGATCGCCGAAGACGGCACCGTGCTGTACCAGAGCTTCCCACAGGCGGAGCGCATGGTGCCGGCGCAGGCCGCTTACCTGACGCTGTACGCGATGCAGCAGGGCGTGGCGCGCGGGACCTCCCGCTCGCTGTCGGTGAAGTTCCCGAACTACAACCTGGCGGCGAAAACCGGTACCACCAACGATCTGCGCGACAGCTGGTTCGCCGGCATCGACGGCAAGGAAGTGGCGATCGCCTGGGTCGGGCGCGATAACAACGGCCCGGCCAAGCTGACCGGCGCCAACGGCGCGTTGACCCTGTATCGCCGCTATCTGGAAAACCAGACGCCGCTGCCGCTGATGCTGCAGCCGCCGGAAGGCATTAACCAGATGAGCATCGACTCTGCCGGCAACTTTATCTGCGGCGGCGGCAGCTGGCGCACCATCCCGGTCTGGACCGACAATCCGCAGGGATTGTGCCAGGCCAGCCAGGCGGCGGTGCAGCAACAGCAGCAACAGCAACAGCAACAACCGGCGGCGGGTGAGCAAAAAGATGGCGATGGCGTCGCCGGCTGGATCAAGGATATGTTCGGCCAGTAATCGCTACCGGGGCGTCGGCCCCGGTGAAAGTTTTTTCTTTGTTATTAAGCCCGTAACCTTGGTTGCGGGCTTTTTTATTTTTCTGCTCGTTTTATTTCCCTGCTAACCGCAAGGCTAAGCGTCTAATCCTTAACCTATTTGCCCTATGAATTCGGCTTGCAGTTTAATTTGGCTTCTGCATAAAATGCGACGCTTATAATAATTATTATCGTTTACATTCGTCATTTAATTATTCATCAGAGAAATCAACTATGCCGACCAAGCGTCTTCCATCATTCGCGGCCAAGCAGGGCCGCCTCCCCGTCAGCGCGTTAGCGATCACCGTCGCCGCGGCGCTGGGCACGCTGGCGATGCCGGCATTTTCCGCCGACGCCAAGTCGTCCGCCAAGGAAGACACGATTACCGTTGTGGGCGGCAGCAATACCGCCCAGCAGGAAAGCGCCTGGGGGCCGGTCGGCACCTATGTCGCCAAACGCAGCGCTACCGGCACCAAAACCGATACGCCGATCGAAAAGAACCCGCAGTCCGTTTCCGTGGTGACGCGTGAAGAGATGGACATGCGCCAGCCGGATACGGTGAAGGGCGCGCTGGCCTATGCGCCGGGCGTATTCGCCAGCCGCGGCAGCTCCACGACCTATGATGCGGTGGCAATCCGCGGCTTCCCGGCTACCAACACCACCCAGTATCTGGATGGCCTGCGGTTGCTGGGCGACAACTACAGCGAAGCGTCCATCGATCCTTATTTCCTCGAACGTGCCGAGCTGCTGCGCGGCCCGGTTTCGGTGCTGTACGGTAAAAGCAACCCGGGCGGTTTGGTCTCGATGGTCAGCAAGCGGCCAACCACCGAGCCGCTGCGCGAAATCCAGTTCAAAATGGGTACCGATAACCTGTTCCAGACCGGTTTCGATTTCAGCGACGCGCTGGACGATCAGGGCATTTATTCCTATCGCCTGACCGGCCTGGCGAAAGACAGCGATACGCAGCAGAACATGAGCAAAGAGAAGCGCTATGCGATCGCGCCGTCCTTTAGCTGGCGCCCGGATGACAAAACCAACTTCACGCTGCTGGCCAACATTCAAAACGATCCCTATACCGGTTATTACGGCTGGTTGCCGAAGCAGGGCACGCTGATCCCGTTGCCGGACGGCAGCAAACTGCCGACCGATTTCAACGAAGGCGAAGCCAGCAACTATATGGCGCGCAAGCAGCGGATGATCGGGTACAGCTTCGAACACGCCTTCAACGATACCTGGGCGGTGCGCCAGAACCTGCGTTATATGCAGGTGGACACCGATATGAAGAGCATTTACGGATTCGGCTTGTCATCACCGACGACGATCAATCGTGCTTACGTTCAGTCGAAAGAACACCTGAACAATTTTGCGGTGGATACTCAGGCACAGGCGAAGGTGAAAACCGGCGATATCGACCATACGCTGTTGTTTGGCGTAGATTATTCGCGTATGCGCAACGATATCAATTCCGACTATGGTTCCGCAGACGGCCTGAGCATGACCCAGCCGCAGTATGGCAATGATGTGGTCAATATCAACTTCCCATACAAGTACTTGAACCGTCAGGAGCAAACCGGCCTGTATGTGCAGGAGCAAGGGGAGTGGAACCAGTGGCTGTTGACGCTGGGCGGGCGCTATGACTGGGCGAAAACGTCGGCCAATAACCGCGTTCTCGGGTACACCAACGAACGCTCCGATGGGCAGTTTACCTGGCGCGGCGGATTGAATTACCTGTTCGACAACGGCGTGACGCCGTATTTCAGCTACAGCGAGTCGTTTGAACCGACCCTCGATACGTCAATCAATGGCCAGACCTTTAAGCCCTCGATCGGCAAGCAGTATGAAGCCGGTGTGAAATACGTGCCGAAGGATCGCCCAATCGTGCTGACCGGCGCGCTGTACCAGCTGACCAAGAACAACAACCTGACGCCGGATCCGGATAACGCGCAGTTCAGCGTGCAGAGCGGCGAGATCCGTTCGCGCGGTGTGGAGCTGGAAGCCAAGGCGGCATTGAATGCCAACGTCAACCTGATCGCCTCCTATACCTATACCGATGCGAAGTACACCAAGGACAATACCTATCAGGGCAAACCGACCGTCGAGGTGCCGAAACATATGGCGTCGCTGTGGGCGGATTATACCTTCCACGAAACGGCGGTGAGCGGCCTGACGCTGGGTTCCGGCGTGCGTTACGTCGGCTCCAGCTCGAGCTTCAACAGCGATAACACCACCTTCAAGGTGCCGGACTACACGCTGGTGGACGCGACCATTAAATACGATCTGGCGCGCTTTGGCCTGCCGGGCTCGTCCGTGGGCGTCAACATCAATAACCTGTTCGACAAGACCTACGTGTCGAGCTGCTACCGCGACTACGCCTGCTACTGGGGCGCAGAACGCCAGGTGGTCGCCACCGCAACCTTCCGTTTCTAACCGGATAGCCGGGGCGGCGCCGCGTCGCCCCGGACAAAGCAGGATCTATGCAGGACAAACTTCTTAATCCCGGCGCGACCTTCGCGCTGGATAACGCCAGTTTCGCCGTCCCCGGCCGGGTGCTGCTGCAACCGCTGTCGCTCAGTTTTCCCCAGGGCAACGTCTGCGGCCTGATCGGCCATAACGGTTCCGGTAAATCCACCCTGTTGAAACTGCTCGGGCGGCACCATGCGCCCAGCGGCGGCCAGGTACTGCTCAATCGGCAGCCGTTGGCGCAGTGGGACAGCAAATCCTTCGCCCGCCAGGTGGCCTACCTGCCGCAGCAGTTGCCGGCGGCGGAAGGCATGACGGTGCGCGAACTGGTGGCCGTCGGGCGCTATCCGTGGCATGGCGCGCTGGGGCGGTTTGGCGCCAACGATCGCCAATTGGTGGAAGAGGCCATTTCACTGGTGGGGCTGAAGCCGTTCGCCAACCGCCTGGTGGACAGCCTGTCCGGCGGCGAGCGCCAACGCGCCTGGCTGGCGATGATGGTGGCGCAGGACAGCCGCTGCCTGCTGCTCGACGAACCGACCTCGGCGCTGGACATCGCGCATCAGGTTGAGGTGTTGGCGCTGATCCAGCGCTTGAGCCGCGAACGCGATCTCACGGTGATCGCCGTGCTGCACGACATCAACATGGCGGCGCGCTACTGCGACCATTTGGTGGCGCTGCGCGGCGGTGAAATGATCGCCCAGGGCGGCCCGCTGGAACTGATGCAGGGGCCGGTGCTGGAGCAAATTTACGGTATTCCTATGGGCACGTTGCCGCACCCGAGCGGCGGCGCGCCGGTGAGTTTTGTCTACTGATGTCCTCTGCATTCACTTCTTCTCACGATCCGCTGCGCCGCCGTCTGTTGATGGCGCTGGCGCTGTCGCCGCTGTTGGGATCGTGGCCCGGGCGAGCGGCGGATACGCCGCCGGATATCGCGCGCGTTGCGGCGTTGGAATGGCTGCCGATCGAGCTGCTGTTGGCATTGGGCGTAACGCCGCTGGCGGTGGCCGATGTGCATAACTACAACCTGTGGGTGGCGGAGCCGAAGCTGCCGGCGACGGTGGTCGACGTCGGCCAGCGCACCGAACCTAACCTCGAACTGCTGCAGCAGCTCCAGCCTTCGCTGGTGTTGCTGTCGCAGGGCTATGGCCCGACGCCGCGTAAAATCCAACCCATCGCGCCAACCATGAGCTTCGGCTTCAACGACGGCAGCGGCAAACCGCTGACCGTCGCCCGTCAGTCGCTGCTGGCGCTGGGCCAGCGGTTGGGCATAGAAAGCCGGGCGGTAAACCACCTGGCGCAGTTCGACAGTTTTATGCAGGACGCGCGTCAGCGCCTGCAAAGCTACACCCGCCAACCGTTGCTGCTGTTTTCACTGATCGACACGCGTCATGCGTTGATCATCGGCCAGAAAAGCCTGTTCCAGGAAGCGATGGACCAACTGGGCATCCGCAATGCCTGGCAGGAGCCAACCGACTTTTGGGGCACGGCGGTGGTGGGGATTGAACGGTTGGCCTCGGTGCGTAACGCCCGGGTCATCTATCTCGATCACGGCAATCAGGCGATGATGGACAAGGTCAGCGCGACGCCGCTGTGGCAGTCATTGCCCTTCGTGCGGCAAAACCAGCTGCGGCAGGTGCCGGCGGTGTGGTTCTATGGCGCCACGCTGTCGACGATGCGGTTTTGCCGCCTGTTGGCGCAGGCTCAGGGGAGTGCGTCATGAATGCGGGCATCCGGAAATTGCCGCTGACGCTGATCCTGCTGTTGCTGGCGGCGGCAGGTGGCCTGACGATATACAACCTGACGCAGCAGCTGCCGCCGGCGCAATGGGCGCGGGCGCTCAGCGCGCCGGACATCGACGACGTGCGGCAAATGCTGTTCCATTACAGCCTGCTGCCGCGGTTGACGGTGTCGCTGTTGGCCGGCGCCGGCCTGGGCTTGGTCGGCGTGCTGTTCCAGCAGGTGTTGCGCAATCCGTTGGCGGAACCGTCGACGCTCGGCGTGGCCGCCGGCGCGCAGCTCGGCCTGACCATCGCCACGCTGTGGGTGCTGCCGGGGGGCGAATTCACCCGCCAGCTGGCCGCTATGGTGGGCGCGATTGTGGTGGGCGGGCTGGTGTTCGGCGTCGCCTGGGGCAAGCGTATGTCGCCGGTCACGCTGATTCTGGCCGGGTTGGTGCTGGGGCTGTACTGCGGCGCGGTCAACAGCCTGTTGGCGCTGTTTCATTACGATCAGCTGCAGGGCATGTTCCTGTGGGGCACCGGCGCGCTGAACCAACAGGATTGGAGCGCTGTACAGTTCCTCCTGCCGCGTTTGCTGGTGGCAGGCCTGCTGGCGGCGCTGTTGCTGCGCCCGCTGACGCTGCTGGGGCTGGACGACGGCGTGGCGCGCAACCTGGGGCTGGGGCTGTCGATGGCGCGCTTTTGCGCCCTGGGGGTGGCCATTATCTTCAGCGCCATGCTGGTGAGTGCGGTGGGCGTTATCGGCTTTATCGGCCTGTTTGCGCCGCTGATGGCGAAGATGCTGGGCGCGCGCCGCCTGGCGCACCGCATGATGCTGGCGCCGTTGCTGGGGGCGCTGCTGCTGTGGCTGACCGATCAGGTGATGCTCGGGGTGACGCAGGTGTGGCGCGAGATCCCGACCGGTGCGGCCACCGCACTGTTCGGCGCGCCGCTGCTGTTGTGGCTGCTGCCGCGTTTGCGCAGCGCCGCTACGCCGCCGCCGATGAACCTTGGCGACAAGGTGCCTGCCGAACGCGGGAATCTGCCTGGCTGGGCAGCGCTGGCCGGCGTCGTGCTATTGATCGGCCTGACGCTGGCGCTGATGCTGGGCAAAAACGCCGGCGGCTGGCACTGGAGCCTGGGTGCGGAGCTGGACGCGTTGCTGCCGTGGCGTTGGCCGCGGGCGCTGTCGGCGCTGGCGGCGGGCATGATGCTGGCGGTCGCCGGCACGCTGATCCAGAAGCTGACCGGCAACCCGATGGCCAGCCCGGAAGTGTTGGGCATCAGTTCCGGCGCCGCTTTTGGCGTCGTGATGATGCTGTTTATGGTGCCGGGCGACGCCTTCGTTTGGCTGCTGCCCGCCGGCAGTTTGGGGGCGGCCGCGACGCTGCTGATCATCATGATCGCCGCAGGCCGCGGCGGTTTCTCGACTGAGCGCATGTTGCTCGCCGGTATCGCGCTCAGCACCGCCTTTACCACCGTCATCTTCCTGCTGTTGGCCAGCGGCGATCCGCGTATGGGGGGCTTGCTGACCTGGCTCTCCGGTTCAACCTATTCGGTTGAGCCGGCGCAGGCGCTGCGCACCGCGCTGGTGGCCGCCGGCCTGATGGTATTGGCGCCGCTGTGCCGCCGTTGGTTGACCATTCTGCCGCTCGGCGGCGCCACCGCCCGCTCGGTGGGGATTGCGCTGACGCCGGCGCGGTTGACCATTCTGTTGCTGGCCGCCACGCTGACCGCCATGGCGACCCTGACCGTGGGGCCGCTGAGCTTTGTCGGGCTGATGGCGCCGCATATGGCGCGCATGTTGGGCTTCCGCCGCGCGCTGCCGCAGATGGTGATCGCCGCGCTGTTGGGCGGTTTGCTGATGGTATTTGCCGACTGGTGCGGGCGGATGCTGCTGTTTCCGTATCAGATCCCCGCGGGGTTACTGGCGACCTTTATCGGCGCGCCGTACTTCGTTTATCTGTTGCGTAAGCAGACGTCGTAAGCTTCATCCCTACTTTGCTTTCTCCGCCATCAAGGGCCCAGCGTTGCTGGGCCTTTTTTCAACGCCTTGCAAGGCGTTGCGTGTCGCTGCGCAAGAAAGACATTTAACGTGAAAAGGAACGCGGGAAGAGAGGGGGAGGTGAATATACTGCGTGCGGGTGCTCTGGATCTTTGTCTCTGGAGCCTGCGTGAAAGATACAAAGAGAAAAGCCCCGAGTCGATATCCATCAACCCGAGGCCTACTCTAACGCGTGACAACGTTAAGTTAGCCTCTTACCCGCCGCGAGGCAAGGAGAAGAAGGCATGATGCCGAACAAACGGAGCCTGTTAAAACTGGTGGTTATTTGTGCCACGGTAATATCACTGGCATGGATAACCCGTAGCACGCTGTGCGAGCTGCGGATCCGATCGGGCACTACGGAGGTTGCGGCCATTTTGGCTTACGAATCCGAACGGTAAGACAACCCGGCGGCGGGGGCTTTGCCTCCGCCGGCCGGCAGTTGATGCGTTGATCCATGAGCACCCATCTGCTCAAAAAAAACGGCGAGCCCAGGCTCGCCGTTTTCATGTTGATGTCGGGGCTTATTTCAGGCCGGCGGCATCGCGCAGCAGTGCGGCTTTGTCGGTCGCTTCCCATGGGAAGTGTTCGCGGCCGAAGTGGCCGTAGGCGGCGGTTTCGCGGTAGATCGGCTGCAGCAGATCCATCATCTGGATCAGGCCGTATGGGCGCAGATCGAAGAATTCGCGCACCAGCAGCGTCAGCTGTTCGGTTGGCACTTTCTCGGTACCGAAGGTTTCCACCATGATGGAGGTCGGTTCCGCTACGCCGATAGCGTAAGACACCTGAATCTCGCAGCGATCGGCCAGGCCGGCGGCAACGATGTTTTTCGCCACATAGCGCGCCGCGTAAGCCGCGGAACGGTCAACCTTGGACGGATCCTTACCGGAGAAGGCGCCGCCGCCGTGGCGCGCCATGCCGCCGTAGGTGTCGACGATGATCTTACGGCCGGTCAGGCCGCAGTCGCCCATCGGGCCGCCGATAACGAAACGGCCGGTCGGGTTAATGTGGTATTTGGTGCCCGCCGTCAGCCATTCCGCCGGCAGTACCGGCTTGATGATCTCTTCCATCACCGCTTCTTGCAGATCTTTCAGCGAGATGTCTTCAGAGTGCTGGGTGGACAGCACCACGGCGTCGATGCCGACGATTTTGCCGTCGTCGTACTGGAAGGTCACCTGGCTCTTCGCATCCGGGCGCAGCCACGGCAGGGTGCCGTTTTTACGCACTTCGGACTGGCGCTGCACCAGACGGTGCGCGTAGGTGACAGGTGCAGGCATCAGCACGTCGGTTTCGTTGGTGGCGTAGCCAAACATCAAGCCCTGATCGCCGGCGCCCTGCTCGAGAGGATCGGTACGATCAACGCCCTGATTGATATCCGGGGATTGCTTGCCGATAGCGCTCAATACTGCACAGGAGTTGGCGTCAAAGCCCATGTCCGAATGAACGTAGCCGATCTCGCGCACGGTCTTGCGGGTAATCTCTTCGATATCGACCCAGGCGCTGGTGGTGATTTCACCGCCGACCAAGACCATGCCGGTTTTCACGTAGGTTTCGCAGGCGACGCGCGCCTTCGGATCTTGTTCCAGGATGGCGTCGAGGACGGCATCGGAGATCTGATCGGCGATTTTATCGGGATGTCCTTCGGAGACGGATTCGGACGTGAAGAGGTGTTTAGCCATTGTGTTCTTTACCTTGCATAAGACGGGTTAGAAATTACTGCACAGCGCTGGAGATCCGGCATCGAAGCGAAGGGTCTTCCGCTGATGGCGCGAGATGCATCCTGCAACGCCCCTCAGGCAAAGCCGTTAAGCAGTTTATCAGTTAACCAGTATAGATGGATTAACATCTGGACGTCTATTTTAGGTCAGGGTTTAGCCAGATTGCCAGTAATTTTTTGCGCTTTCGCTCTTTTGCGCAAACGGGTTGGCGCCATTTTCATCGCTTGAAACAGTTTTCGGCGAATTTTCATTTTGCTTTTTCACCTGCTTACCGGTATAAACTGCGCGCGCGGTTCATTTGCTGCACAGTACGGCGGTCTGGCGTGGTGGAAGGTGCGATTAACTTCCGCTTTGCATTCGCCGGCGTTGCGCTATTATCCGTCGCGGGCGTTCGCCGTAAGCGCCGCCGCTTCATCGAACGGTCACGTTCTTACACTATTTTAGAGGCTGGGTCGTTCACTCCGAACGGCGCGCGTGGAGGTGGTTGGATTAATGATCCGTTGTCTACCGGTTGTTGGTTCTCAACAGCAGTGCCGTTCTGGCGCACATTCTTCTGCTATTTCCCGTCTTGTCTCTCTGTCACTTACCAGGTGCGATAAACACTTGGCCGCTACTCAGGATTCTCGGGCCGGCTAACGGTCGTCTGAAGAACTGAACAAGGGTAGCCTGCAGCCTTCCTGTGGGATGTTTCTTGGCCCGATTCACGAGGTTTGAACAGGGTGTCTTACAATTATATGAGTGATAAACCGATCGCTGACCGCGAACGGCAGTTCTCTTCGCTGCCGCCGGCGCGGCTTGTTGGGTTGTTCTCGCGGGTTGTAGCTGCGATAGTGGCTGACGGTTTCGTCAGTAGGGAATGTGAGGCGAACCATGTCTGATGATCTGTTGATTCACCGTCCGCCGGTTGCGGGCGAGTCTTTATCTTTGCGCTCCATGCAGGAGGTTGCCATGAATGATCGTAATGCCAGCAAGATGCTGCGTACTTATAACGTCGCCTACTGGGGCAACAATTACTATGACGTCAACGAGCTGGGCCATATCAGCGTGTGCCCGGATCCGGATGTCCCGCAGGCGCGCGTCGATCTGGCAGAACTGGTGAAAACGCGCCAGAAAGACGGCCAACGTCTGCCGGCGCTGTTCTGCTTCCCGCAGATCCTTCAGCATCGCCTGCGTTCGATCAACGCCGCGTTCAAACGCGCGCGTGAATCCTTCGGCTACCAGGGCGGTTATTTCCTGGTGTATCCGATCAAGGTGAACCAACACCGCCGCGTGATTGAATCGCTGGTGAATTCCGGCGAACCGCTGGGGCTGGAAGCCGGCTCCAAGGCCGAGCTGATGGCGGTGCTGGCGCATGCCGGCATGACCCGCTCGGTGATTGTCTGTAATGGTTATAAAGATCGTGAATACATTCGCCTGGCGTTGATCGGGGAAAAGCTGGGGCACAAGGTGTACCTGGTGATCGAGAAAATGTCCGAGATCAACCTGGTGCTGGAAGAGGCCGAACGGCTGAACGTCATACCGCGCCTGGGCGTGCGTGCGCGTCTGGCATCGCAAGGCTCCGGCAAATGGCAGTCGAGCGGCGGCGAAAAATCCAAGTTCGGTCTGGCGGCGGTGCAGGTGCTGAAGCTGGTAGAAACCCTGCGTGAAGCGGGCCGCCTCGACAGCTTGCAGCTGCTGCACTTCCACCTGGGTTCGCAGCTGGCCAACATTCGCGACATCGCCACCGGCGTGCGCGAATCGGCGCGCTTCTACGTTGAGCTGCACAAGCTGGGCGTCAACATTCAGTGCTTCGACGTGGGCGGCGGCTTGGGCGTCGACTACGAAGGCACCCGTTCGCAGTCCGATTGCTCGGTCAACTACGGCCTGAACGAATATGCCAACAACGTGATTTGGGGCATCGGCGACGCCTGTAACGAACACGGCCTGCCGCACCCGACGGTGATCACCGAGTCCGGCCGCGCCGTGACCGCGCACCACACGGTGCTGGTCTCCAACGTGATCGGCGTCGAGCGTAACGAATTCAGCGAACCGCAGCCGCCGGAAGCCGACGCGCCGCGCGCGCTGGAAAGCATGTGGGAAACCTGGCTGGAAATGAACGAGCCGGAGAACCGCCGCTCGCTGCGCGAATGGCTGCACGACAGCCAGATGGATCTGCACGATGTGCACACCCAATACGCGCACGGCATGCTGGACTTGACCAAGCGCGCCTGGGCCGAGCAGCTGTATCTGAACATCTGCAACAAGATCCAGCAGCAGCTCGATCCGAGCAACCGCGCACACCGCCCGATCATCGACGAGCTGCAAGAGCGCATGGCGGACAAGTTCTACGTCAACTTCTCACTGTTCCAGTCGATGCCGGATGCCTGGGGTATCGACCAGCTGTTCCCGGTGCTGCCGCTGGAAGGGCTGGATAAACCGCCGGAAGGCCGCGCTGTGCTGCTCGATATCACCTGCGACTCCGACGGCACCATCGACCATTACGTCGACGGCGACGGCGTGGCGACCACCATGCCGATGCCGCCGTACGATCCGGAGAACCCGCCGGCGCTGGGCTTCTTCATGGTCGGTGCGTATCAGGAGATCCTCGGCAACATGCACAACCTGTTCGGCGACACCGCCTCGGTTGACGTGTACGTGTTCCCGGACGGCAGCGTCGAGACCGAGCTGTCCGACGAGGGCGACACCGTGGCGGATATGCTGGAGTATGTGCAACTCGATCCGAGCGCGCTGCTGTCAAAATTCCGCGATCAGGTCAAAGAAACCGATCTGGACAGCGAGCTGCAGGCGCAGTTCCTGGAAGAGTTTGAGGCCGGTCTGTACGGTTATACGTATCTGGAAGACGAGTAACCGCCTTCTTCATGGGGGGCGATATCGGCCCTCTTGAAGCATGGATAAAATGCGGCCATAATCTGCCGTATCGGTAGCACCGAAACACACATCGAATAAATCCCTTTCTCGTCGGGCTAACGACGCGGGAGGGATTTTTTTTTGTAACGGCCCGGCGTCTGCGCCCGGCAACTTGTTGAACTACGAGGGTTTACTATGAGCACCTTAGGCCATCAGTCCGATAATTCATTAGTGTCCAACGCCTTTGGTTTCCTGCGCTTTCCGCTGAACTTCATGCCTTACGACAGCGATGCAGAGTGGGTCATCACCGGCATTCCGTTTGACATGGCGACCTCCGGTCGCGCCGGCGGCCGTCATGGCCCGGCGGCCATCCGTCAGGTGTCCACCAACCTGGCCTGGGAAGGCAACCGTTGGCCGTGGAGCTTCGATCTGCGCGATCGCCTGAACGTGGTTGACTGCGGCGACATCGTGTTCAACTTCGGCGATGCGCAGGACATGAGCGACAAGCTGCAGGCGCACGCGGAGAAACTGCTGAAGGCCGGTAAGCGCATGCTCTCGTTCGGCGGCGATCACTTTGTCACCCTGCCGCTGCTGCGCGCGCACGCCAAGCATTTCGGCAAGCTGGCGCTGGTACACTTCGACGCCCATACCGATACCTACGCCAACGGCAGCAAGTTCGACCACGGTACCATGTTCTATCATGCGCCGAACGAAGGCCTGATCGACCCGCATCACTCGGTGCAGATCGGCATTCGCACCGAGTTCGATCACGACAATGGCTTTACCGTACTGGACGCCGCGCAGGTGAACGATCGCAGCGTGGACGACCTGCTGACCCAGATCAAAGGCATCGTCGGCGATATGCCGGTGTACCTGACCTTCGACATCGACTGCCTGGATCCGGCGTTCGCACCGGGCACTGGCACGCCGGTGATCGGCGGCCTGACCTCCGATCGCGCGCTGAAACTGGTGCGCGGCATGCAGTCGCTGAACATCGTCGGCATGGACGTGGTGGAAGTGGCGCCGGCCTATGATCAGTCCGAGATCACCGCGCTGGCCGCGGCGACCCTGGGTCTGGAAATGCTGTACCTGCAGGCGGCCAAGAAACACGCCTGACGCCAGACCACGCCTCGCTGAAAAAGCGGCTCCCATCGTATGGGGGCCGCTTTTTTTTATTTCATTTGTCGCCATCCGCGCGGCGATTTTCAGTCTGTTGCAACGCCTTTGCGCAATTTTGCGCAGAAATGAAACGGAGTCAGTAAAAAGGAACCGGGATAACGGGGAGGATGAATATACTGCGCGCGGGTGCTCTGGATCTTTGTATCTAGAGCCTGCGTGAAAGGTACAAAGAGAAAAGCCCCGAGTCGATATTCATCAACCCGAGGCCTACTCTAACGCCAGCAACGTTAAGTTAGCCTCTTACCCGCCGCGAGGCAAGGAGAAGAAGGCATGATGCCGAACAAACGGAGCCTGTTAAAACTGGTGGTTATTTGTGCCACGGTAATATCACTGGCATGGATAACCCGTAGCACGCTGTGCGAGCTGCGGATCCGATCGGGCACTACGGAGGTTGCGGCCATTTTGGCTTACGAATCCGAACGGTAAGGCAACCCGGCGACGGGGGATGTCCCCCGTCTGCTGGTTGTTGGCGTCCAGATCCATGAGCACCCTCTCAAGGCCATTGGCTTTCTCTGCCGCAACGGTGCGGGAACAGACTATGCCCGTTTCACCTGCCGCGTCAGCAACATACGGCTAAACAGCGCGCCGCCCGCCAGCAGCGTCAACAGCTGTGAGGCAATCAGCACCGCAAAGCCCGAGGACACCTTGCCCTGGCTGGCCATCACCATGCCCATGGCCATCGGCACGAACGCCGAGAACAGATTGCCGATGCCGTTGATCAGCCCATAGGCGCTGCCGACCGCCTCCGGCCGCGCATAATGCTGGAGCAGCGTGGGGATCGCCGCGCCCTGCGCACCCCAACAGGCGTTGGCCGCCAGCAGGAAGAAGGCGATCCAACCAAGCTGATGGCTGTTCATTACGCCATAGATGCACAGTGCGGTCGCCGCGCCGCCAAAGACGAAGATCAGCGGCGCCTGATAGGGGCGGATACGATCGAGCAACGCGCCGCCGAGGTATTTGGAGGCGATGCTGACGATGAACGGCAGCGCCGCCATCCAGCCCATTTGCTTGATGGAGAACCCCTTTTCATCGGTCAGGTAAGCCGGCAGCCAGGCGCTGGAGCCCCACAGGTAGCTGAGCGTGGCGATCTCGATCAGCAGGATCCAGCCGAGCATCGGCGTGCGCCAGGCCAGCGCAAAGGTGTGCCAGACGCGGCTTAGCACCGGTTGCGAATCGGCAGGGCGTGAAGAAGATGAGGGTAAGGCGAGCGGATGAACGAACAACCGCACCAGCGCCAGGCCCAGCAGCAGGTTGAGCAGCGCCAGCAGGTGAAACGACATCGCCCAGCCGAAGTGCGCCATCAGAAAACTCACCAGCGGAAAGCCGAGCACCAGCCCCAACGAGACGCCCAGCGCGCTGACCGCGTTGGGCTTGCCGCGCTCGTCGGCGGCGAAATGATCGCTGATGTACATGGTTTTCAGCGAGAACAGCGGCCCTTCGCTGACGCCAAGCAGCGCGCGCACCGCGCACAGCAACAGCAGCGATCCCGCCAGCGGCGAGGCGGCGGTGAGCAGCGCCCACAGCACCACGCTCAGCGTCAGCGCGCGGCGGTAACCCATCAGCGTTTCCAGAAACGGCGTCAGCAACATGGCGGACAGGCCGTAACCGAGTAAAAACACCGTCATCAGCGTGCCCTGGTGAGCGCGGTCACCGCCGAGTTGAAAGTGTTGCAGGAAGTCGGGATTGACCAACATCACGGCGATATTAACCCGATCCGCATAGGCGATAACGATCAGAAACAGCAGGGCGATCACCCCAAACCAGCGTTGACGTTGTTGCACGGCGCGTTCCTCAGTGCGAGCGGTTGACGAATTCAGGCAGCAGTAAACTCACCCGAGGATGCCATTTGGCGCAAACGCGGGGATGGGGCTGATTGATGTAAATTTATTGTTATCAAATAGGGTGTAAATGACAGAGGGAAAACACTTTTACGCGCAATTCGCCGCAGAGATCAACGCGTTTTTTGCCATAAATTAGCGAGGGAGCGCACAACTGACATAGGTTTTTCATATTGGTGCATGATTTCGTGATCCTTCCCACATTTGTCATTTTTAAACAACCTTTCATTAACATTTGCCGTTCCGCTCGCTTGACGAAAGTTTCGCCAGACTTATAGTGGCTGTATTAAATAAGAAACTGAGTTTCATATATGAAACAATCAGATAGAGGATAAAAGCAATGAGCTGGAAGAATGTGTGCGAAGTGTCTCAGGTGAAAGAAGATTTTCCTTTCTCCGGCAAAGTGGAAGGAAAAGAGATCGGGGTGTACCTGCTCGACGGTAACTACTACGCGCTGGAAGACGTCTGCCCGCATGCTTATGCCTTGCTCAGCCAGGGGTTTGTAGACGACGGCAAGGTTGAGTGCCCGCTGCACGAAGCGCTGTTTGACGTGCGCACCGGCCAGTGCCTGCGCGAGCCGGGCGGCCGAGATCTGCAAACCTATCCCACCCGGGTGGTCGACAACCAAATCCAGATCACCTTTATCGCGGAGGAGTAATCATGCAGCACATCACCGATTTCAATCCCTGGCTGCCGGACACCCAACAAGTGACGCCAGCCCGCGAAGGCGGCAACGGTCAAATCCATCAGCCGGGCCAGTTCCGCAATGTCATCTGGCAAAACCGCGCCCGGGTGCCGGACGGTTTCGAAACCGCCCTGGTGGCGGCGCTGGAAACGATCTTCGATCAGGGGGGGGAAGAGCTGGAGCAGATCGTTAGCGCGTTGAATCAGCGTCGTCTGTTCGATCGCAGCGGCCAGCCGTGGAATGAGGCGACGTTCCGCGAATTCCTTCACGTTAACGGTTTCTGAGCGACACCCGGGAGAAGACAATGACAGCAAACACAACATCCTCCGAACAGAGCTTGCAGGACTATCTTGACCAGGGGCTGCGCGGCATGTGGTATCCGGTGCTGGCCAGCTGGGAAGTGGGCAACAACCCGGTCGGCATCACCCGCCTGGAGCAGCAAATCGTGGTGTGGCGCGACGGCGAAGGCCAGATCCACGCGCTGGAAGACCGCTGCCCGCACCGTGGCGCGCGGCTTTCCATGGGGTGGAATCTCGGCGATCGCATCGCCTGTTGGTATCACGGGGTGGAAGTCGGCGGCGACGGGACGGTGAAAGACGTGCCGGCGGTGGATCGCTGCCCGCTGGTGGGGCAAAAATGCCTGCGATCTTACCCGGCCAAAGAAGCCTATGGCGCGGTGTTCCTCTATTTCGGCGTGACGGCGGATGAAGCGCCGGCGGAGCTGACTTTCCCGCAAGAGCTGGCGGACGAAGCGTCGTACAGTAATTTTCTGTGCACCGCCAGCTGGAACTGCAACTACCAGTACGCCCTGGAAAACGTGATGGATCCGATGCACGGCACTTACCTGCACTCCTCTTCACACTCGATGGCGGAAGGGGATCGCAAGGCGGACATGGCGCTGGAGCCGACCGACAGCGGCTTCATCTTCAAGAAAAACGGCCAGATCGGCATCAACTTCGACTGGGTGGAATTCGGCAACAGCGGCGCGTATTGGATGCGCCTGTCGATCCCGTACAAGAAGCGCTTCGGGCCGGGCGGTCACTTCTGGATCATCGGCATGGTGGTGCCGGAAGACAAGGATCACTGCCGGGTATTCTTCTGGCGCATTCGTAAGGTCAAAGACTGGCAGCGCGACATGTGGCGCTTCATGTACCGCAATCGCCTGGAATCGTTGCATTGGGACGTGCTCGAGCAGGATCGCATCGTGCTTGAGAACATGGCGCCTAACGCCCGCGGCCGCGAATATCTGTACCAGCACGACGTCGGTCTTTCTCGCCTGCGCCGCCTGATGCAGAAAGAGGCGCAAAAACAGCTGGCGACGCTGCGCGAGCGGGAGGCGGCGCAGTGAACGGCCTGCTGAACGATAAACGCATCGTGGTCACCGGCGCGGCGCGCGGCCTGGGCTACAGCTTCGCCGCCGCCATCGCGGCTGCCGGCGCGCAGGTGGTGATGTGCGACATTTTGGCGGATGAGCTGGCGGCGAGCGGCGCCGCGCTGCGCGAGCAGGGCGCTCAGGTGGAAACGCAAATCATCGATCTGGCCTCACCGGATTCGATCCGTTCGGCGTTCGAGAAGATCGCCACAGGCGGCGGGATCGACGGGCTGGTGAACAACGCGGCGCTGGCGACCGGCGTCGGCGGTAAAACCATGATGGAATACGACATCGATCTGTGGGATCGGGTAATGCAGGTCAACGTGCGCGGCACCTGGCTGGTGAGCCAGGCGGCGGTGCCGCTGCTGGCGCGCAACCCGCACGCCAAGATCGTCAACGTGGCGTCGGACACCGCGCTGTGGGGCGCGCCGCGCCTGATGGCCTATGTTGCCAGTAAAGGCGCGCTGATCGCGATGACCCGATCGATGGCGCGTGAACTGGGGCCGCAGGGGATCTGCGTCAACGCCATCGCGCCGGGCCTGACGCGGGTGGAAGCCACCGAGTATGTCCCCGCCGAACGCCACCAGCTGTACGAGCAGGGGCGCGCGCTGGCCGGGGCGCAGCACCCGGACGATGTGAACGGTACGGTGCTTTATCTGCTGTCGCCGCTGGCGGATTTCGTCACCGGCCAACTGCTGCCGGTCAACGGCGGCTTCGTATTCAACTGACGGCCCGCAGGGCAGGCGCACAGCGCAGGAGCGAGAGATGGCGGACGAGCAAGCATGTAAGTATCTGATCCCGGGGCTGGATCGCGGGTTGCAGTTGCTGCTGGCGTTTGGCGAGCAGCATAAGGAGATGACCTTCGCCGAGTTGCATCGCCTGGTCGATATGCCGAAGGCCACCGCTTATCGCGTGGTGCAGACGCTCGAACACCTGGGCTTTCTGGAGCGCAATCCGCGCACCAACACCTTTGCGCTCGGCATCAAGGTGCTGCGCCTCGGCTTCGAATATATCGCGTCGCTGGACGTCGCGCAGGCCGGCCAGCCGGTGATCGAGCAGCTGCGCGATCGCAGCCAGTGCAGCAGCCATCTGGCGATCCGCGACGGGCGTGATGTGATCTATATCGCCCGCGTCAGCGCTGCCGGTTCGCAGATCAATCAGGTCAGCGTCGGCACCCGCTTGCCGGTGCACCAAACCTCGCTCGGTCGCATGTTGTTGACCAGCGCGACTCGCAGTGAGTTCGAACAACTTTATCCAGACGCGCAGCTGCCGGGCAATGCGCCGGGCACCCCGGCGGATCGCGAAACGCTGTGGCAGATGGTGCAGCAAGACAAGGCGCGCGGCTATGTGATCGGCGAATCGTTCTTCCGCCACGGCATCTCCTCGATCGTCTATCCGATCTTCAACCGCGAGCAGCGGGTCGAGGCGGTGGTCAGCATCATGGTGCCGTCCGATGAGATCCCGAAAGCGGATCGCGAGCGGCTGCGCATGGAAGTGCGCGACGCGGCGGAGAAAATTTCCGGCTTCCTCGGCGCGCCGCCGCAGGCCAACGTCGGCTAACCGACAGGACCGACTCTTTTACTCAGGCAGGGATAAGGCCCGCAGCAAACACGGGCCGGGGTTCAGTCATGCCTGAAAACCGTATGCAGCGAGAATGTGAGGCTGAACAATGAGCGTAATCGGAATCGAAAAACTGGAATTTGGCGTCGAAGATCTGCCAACCTGCGAAAAATTCATGCAAGATTTCGGCCTGCAGCCCGCCACGCAACATTGGGGCGAAGCGCAGCGCGAATTCACGACCCTGAGCGGGGCGCGGGTTGTCCTGCACCCGTTGCAAAGCGCGGCGCTGCCTGCGGCGTTTGAAGGCGGTTCCACCCTGCGCCGCATGACCTGGGGCGTGGCCTCGCCCGCCGAACTGGCGCGCCTGCAGCCGCGTTTGGCGTTGATGCCCGGCTTCCGTCAGGTGGGAGAAGAGTTGGAATGCCGCGATCCCAACGGCATGACGCTGCGCTTCGTCGTCAGCCGCCAGCAGGCGGTCGAGGTGCCGGTCACGCCGATCAACCAGTGGGGCGACGTGCGCCGCATCGATCAACCCAGCCCGGTCTATTCGCAGGCGCAGCCGATCAACATCGGCCACGTGGTGTTCTTCGTCGACGATCTGGCGGCGACCGAGCGTTTCTACCGCGAGCTGTTGGATTTCCAGGTTTCCGATCGCTATATCGATCGCGCCGTCTTCCTGCGCACCCAGGCGCGCGGCGGCCATCATAACCTGTTCCTGCTGAAGTTGCCGAACCGCCCACGCGGCCTGAATCACGTGGCGTTCACCGTGCGCGATATCCACGAAGTGATCGGCGGCGGCATCGCCATGAACAAAGAGCAGTGGAGCACCTTTATCGGCCCCGGCCGTCACCCGATCTCCTCGGCCTATTTCTGGTACGTCAACAGCCCGACCGGCGGCGCGTTCGAGTACTACACCAACGACGATTATCTGACGGAAAACTGGCAGCCGCGCGAGCTGGAGCATTCGCTGGTCTCCTTCACCGAATGGGCGGTAGAGGGCGGCATCGATCACGACACGCGCCGCCAGCATAAAAAAGCGGAGGCGTTATGAACCGGGCTGAACAGGCGGGCATCGTCATCGTCGGTGGCGGCCAGGCCGGCGGCTGGGCGGCCAAGACGCTGCGCGACCGCGGTTACAGCGGCCGGCTGACGGTTGTCAGCGACGAACCCTACGATTTTTACGAGCGGCCGCCGCTGTCGAAAGCGGCGTTGCTGGATGCCGCGGCTTCCCTCAGCCGGCTGTTCAGCGAACAGACGGTGGCGGAGCTGAATATCGACTGGCGCCGCCCGCTGCGCGCCGAGTCCATCGACGCCGAACAGCAAATCGTCACGCTCAGCGACGGGCGACGGCTGCAGTTCGAGCAGTTGCTGATCGCCACCGGCGGGCGGCCGCGTGTGCCTGGCGCCGCCTGGGCGCAGCACCCGCGCGTGATGACGCTGCGTTCCTGGGACGATGCGGCCCGGTTGCGGCAGGGGCTGCAGGGCTGTCGTCGCCTGGCGATCGTCGGCGGCGGTTGGATCGGGCTGGAGATCGCCGCTTCCGCGCGGCGTCTCGGCGCCGAGGTGACGGTGTTTGAACGCCAGCCAGCGCTGTGCATGCGCAGCGTCGGCGCCGATGTCTCGCAGGCGTTGCTCGAACTGCATCGCCGGCAGGGCGTCACGGTGCTGTGCGGCTGCGGTGAGATCTCGCTGGAAGATCGCGACGGCGCCGCCTGGATCGGCAGCGAAGTCAGCGATCCGCAGGCCTTCGATCTGGTGGTGGTGGGGATCGGCGTCGAGCTGAATCTCGAACTGGCGCGCAGCGCCGGGCTGGCGATCGAGTCCGGCATTGTGGTCGACGGCCAGGGGCGCACCAGCCATCCGGCGATCTTCGCCGCCGGCGACGTGGCGCGTCACCCGACGCTTGGCCTGTGCCTGCAGTCCTGGGCCTACGCGCAAAATCAGGCCATCAGCACCGCCTGCGCGATGCTCGACGCCTTCGCCGCCCCGTATGACGACGTGGCCTGGCTGTGGTCGGATCAATATGACGTCAATATCCAGATCCTCGGCGTGCCGAGCGGCGGCGTGCACCATGTGGTGCGCCGCACGCCGCAGTCGCAGGTGTTCTTCACGCTGAACGCCGATCGGCAGCTGGTGCAGATGGTGGCGTTCAACGACGCGCGCACCATCAAACTCGGCAAGCGTTGGCTGGCGAGCGGCCGGGTGCTGGATCCGCAGCAACTGGCGGATGCGGAGTTTTCTTTGATGGCGTTGAAATAACGCCCGAACCTCGGGAGCGTTTTATGACTACGCAAGACATTGACGCCCGCGCTGGACGGGCGGGGGAAACCGTTGCCGAAAATCCGCAGCAGCGGGTGCGCTGGTCGGTGCCGATCGCGCTGTTCGCCTGCGTGCTGCTGGCGTTTTTCGACAAGATCAGCATCGCGGCGCTGTTTTCCGACGCCGAGTTTCAGCAGGCGTTGGGCATTGGTTTTGACCCGGCGCGGCTGGGCTTGCTGATGAGCGCGTTTCTGTTCTCCTACGGCATTTCCTCCATGCTGCTCAGCGGCATCGGCGATCGGCTTAATCCGGTCAAGGTATTGATTGGCATGATGGTGGTGTGGGGCGTGCTGATGGTGTTGATGGGGCTGGTGCGTTCCTATCACGCCATGATGACGCTGCGCATCCTGCTCGGCATCGCCGAAGGGCCGTTGCTGCCGATGGCCTACGCCATTATTCGTCAGGCTTTCCCGCCGCAGCTGCAGGCACGCGCCACCATGCTGTGGTTGCTCGGCACGCCGTTGGGGGCCGCGCTCGGCTTCCCGGTCACCCTGTACATCCTCAATACCTTCGACTGGCAGGCCACCTTCTTCTTTATGGCGTTTCTGACGTTGCCGGTGATGTTGCTGGTGCTGTTCGGCATGCGCCACCTGAACGTCTCGCGTCCGGCGGCGGCGGCCAAACCGGCGGTGTCCGAACGCAAACAGCACCGCCGCGAGCTGCTGCGCAGTCCGCACTTTTGGATGATCTGCCTGTTCAACATCGCCTTTCTGACCTACCTGTGGGGCATGAACGGCTGGTTGCCGAGCTATCTGATCAAGGGCAAAGGCATTCATCTGGAGCATGCCGGTTACCTCTCTTCGCTGCCGTTCATCGCCATGCTGCTCGGCGAAGTGCTGGGCGCCTGGCTGTCGGACAAGCTGGATCGCCGCGCGCTGGCCTGCTTCCTGTCGCTGTGCGGCGCCGGCCTCGGTCTGGCGGTGGTGTTGCACCTGCAGGGCACCTACAGCGTGATCGCCGCCATGGCCTTCAGCACCTTTATGTGGGGCGCCGGCGCGCCGAATATTTTCGCGCTGTTGGCGAAGGCCACCAGCAGCAAGGTGAGCGCCACCGCCGGCGGCATCTTCAACGGGTTGGGCAATTTTGCCGGCGCGCTGGCGCCGGTGCTGATGGGGGCGCTGATCGCCGCCACCGGCAATATGGATAACGGCCTGCTGTTCCTGGTGGTGATGGCGTTCGTCGGCTGCCTCATTCTGCTGCCGTTGCTGAGAAAGTACTGAATTAACAATTACTAAGCCCAATGGATTTCATGCTGTGGCTAGGCGGCAAGTTCGTGAGTCTCCAGGAGCTTACTGTGGTAAGTGACTGGTGCGAACGAATGCAGCCAACAACGCGACAGAGTGAAAGACGAAGGGGATAACCATTTGATTCAACAGAGGAGTGACAACATGTCTCAGGTTGAGAACAAAGCCGGCGTCAAGCCGCAGGATCTGTCGATGGAAAACTGGGTGGAGTCGCGCATTGCCCGTTTCGAAGGCCGCAAATATGACTGGAACGCGCTGAAATTCCAGGCCGATTTTGACCCGAAATACCGCCGCGCGCAGATGCGCTACATCGGCACCGGCGCCACCGGCGTGGCCAGCGACGCCAACACCATTCCGGCGGGCAACTTCACCTTCTCCACCATGGTGCTGCCGTCGAAGTGCGAGGGCCCGCTGCACCTGCACGACGACGTGGAAGAAGTGTTCTTCATGCTGAAAGGCAGCATCACGCTGATGATTCAGGATGGGGAAGAGTATTACGAAACCAGGCTGAAAGAGCGCGATCTGATCTCGGTGCCGGCGGGGGTGTATCGCGGCCTGTTCAATCACGGCGAGGAAGAGGCGCTGATGTGCGTGATGCTCGGCACCGCCAAGCCGGAGATCCCGACCTATCCGGCGGATCACCCGCTGTCCAAAGTGAAGCGCAACTGATGAACGGCCTGGCGCAACGCCAACGGGCGCGCTGCGGGGCGTACACCCTGAGCTGGCGCGAGGCCGGGCAGGGGCGGCCGGTGGTGTTGCTGCACGGCATCAGCTCCGGATCCGCCTCGTGGATCAAGCAGTTCAACGATAACGGCCTGACGGACGGCCACCGTCTGTTGGCGTGGGACGCGCCGGGCTACGGCGGCAGCCTGCCGTTGGCGGATCCGCAGGCCGATGCCGCCGGTTATGCGGCGGCGTTGGCGGCGCTGATTGATGAGCTGCAGCTGGTGCAGCCGCTGATCGTCGGCCATTCGCTGGGGGCGCTGATCGGTAGCGCCTATGCCGCCGGCTATCCGGATGGGCTGTGCGGGCTGGTGTTGGCGGATCCGGCGCAGGGCTATGCCACGGCGCCGGAGGAAAAACGCCGGCAGGTGTACGGCCAGCGCCAGCAGATGATAGAGACGCTGGGGCCGGTGGGCTACGGCGAGCAGCGGGCGGCGGCCTTGCTGCGTGAAGGGGCGGATCCGCAGGATATCGCCTGGGTGCGCAACGGCATGCAGCAGCTCGATCCCGACGGTTTTCTGAGTGCCGCCTGGATGTTGGCCAACGATGATATCGGTCGCTATCTGGCGCGCTATCGCGGCCCGCTGGAGGTGTGGTGCGGTGAACAGGATCGCATTACGCCACCGGAGAAGGCGGCCGAGCTGGCGCGCGAGCAGGACGCGACGCTGCGTCTGATCGCCGCCGCCGGTCATGCCAGCTACCTCGATGCGCCGGCGTGTTTCAACCGCTATCTGCGGGACTTTACGGGAGCAATCCAACGATGAATTTTCAGCTTGAGGATCGGGTGGCGGTGGTGACCGGCGGCTCGTCGGGCATCGGTTTTGAAACCCTGAAGCTGCTGCTGGCCGAAGGGGCGAAAGTGGCGTTCTGCGGCCGCGATCAGGATAAGCTGGCCGGCGCAGCAGCCAGCCTGCGCGCGGACTTCCCGCAGGCGGATATCCTGGCGCTGCGCTGCGACGTGCTGGACGCGCAGCAGGTGGCGCAGTTCGCCGCTCAGGTGACGGCGCATTTCGGCGGCGTGGATCTGCTGATCAACAACGCCGGTCAGGGCTTCGTCGCCCATTTTGACCAGACGCCGCGCGAGGCCTGGCTGCATGAGGCCGAGCTGAAGCTGTTCGGCGTGATCAACCCGGTGCAGGCGTTCTTACCGGCGCTGGAACGATCGGCGATCGCGTCTATCACCTGCGTGAACTCCCTGCTGGCGCTGCAGCCGGAAGAGCACATGATCGCCACCTCGGCGGCGCGTGCCGCGCTGCTCAACATGACGCTGACGCTGTCGAAAGAGCTGGTGGGCAAAGGCATTCGGGTTAACTCGATCTTGCTGGGGATGGTGGAGTCGGGCCAGTGGCGCCGCCGTTTCGACGAGCGCAGCGATAAAGATCAAAGTTGGGAGCAGTGGACGGCGGCCATCGCCGAACGGCGCGGCATCCCGATGAAACGCCTGGGCAAGCCGCAGGAGCCGGCGCAGGCGCTGTTGTTCCTCGCTTCGCCGCTGGCTTCCTTTACCACCGGCGCGGCGCTGGACGTTTCCGGCGGCTTTAACCGCCATGTGTAGCAGGGGCCGAGAAAGATGAAGAAGATCATGATGATTGGCTACGGCGCGATGGCGAAGGAAGTGATCGCCCGTCTGCCGGAAGGCGTGGAGGTTGGCTGGATCCTGGCGCGCGCAGCTCATCATGCGGCGATCGCCGAGGCTTTTGACGGGCGGGTGCAGGCGCTGACCCATCCGGAGCAGTGTTCGCAGCGGCCGGATCTGGTGCTGGAGTGCGCCAGCCAGCAGGCGGTGGCGGAGTTTGGCGAGGCGGTGCTGCAGCGCGGTTGGCCGCTGGCGGTGGTCTCGACCGGCGCGCTGGCGGACGCCGCATTGCAACAGCGGCTGCAGCAGGTTTGCCGCCACCATCACGGGCAGCTGATCGTGCTGTCCGGCGCGGTGGCGGGGATGGACGGGCTGGCGTCGGCGCGTGAAGGCGGGTTGGAGAGCGTGACCTATCAGGCCAGCAAGAGCCCGGCCAGCTGGCGCGGCAGCCCGGCGGAGCAACTGATCGACCTCGATGCGGTGCGCGAGGCGCAGGTATTTTTTGAAGGCTCGGCGCGCGAAGCGGCGCGTTTGTTCCCGGCCAACGCCAACGTGGCGGCCACTATTGCGCTCAACGGTCTGGGGATGGACGCCACCCGGGTGCGCCTGCAGGTCGATCCCGCCACCCGGCGCAATACCCATCGCCTGCAGGTGTGCGGCGACTTTGGCGAGTTTCACATTGAGCTGAGCGGCAACCCGCTGGCGAGCAATCCCAAAACATCAACCCTGGCGGCGCTGAGCGCGGTACAAGCCTGCCGCCGTCTGGTGGACGGCGGTTTTATTGCCTGAACGGCAGGAGCGGAGCATGGAACGATTGAATATTTTTGTCGCCGGGCGCTGGCGTGAAGGGCGCGGCGAAGAGATGGCTTCGGTATTCCCGGCCGACGGCAGCGTCAACGCGCGGCTGCGCGCCGCTAACGTCGAGGATGTCAACGAGGCGGTAGAGGCGGCGGAAAAGGCCTGGCGCGCGCCGGAATGGCGCGGGCTGGTGCCGCACCAACGCGCCTCAATTCTCTACCGCGTGAGCAACCTGATCCTGGCGCAGCAGGAACAGCTGGCCGAGTTGCAGACGCGCGACAACGGCAAACCGCTGGCGGAAACCCGCGGCCTGGTGGCCAGCGCGGCGGCGACCGCGCGCTACTTCGCCGCCGCCTGCGAGGTGTTGGAAGGCGAGCTGCCGACCCCGCGCAGCGCCGAAGTGATGACGCTCAGTCAGTATCAACCGATGGGGGTGATCGCCGCCATTACGCCGTGGAACTCACCGATCGCCAGCGAAATGCAGAAGGTGGCGCCGGCGCTGGCGGCGGGCAACGCCGTGGTGCTCAAACCGGCCGAAGCCACGCCGCTGATGGCGCTGAAGCTGGCCGAGCTGTTCGAACAGGCGGGGCTCCCTGCCGGGTTGCTCAGCGTGCTGCCGGGCAAAGGTTCGGTGATCGGCGAGGCGTTGGCGCGCCATCCGCTGGTGAAAAAGATCGCCTTTACCGGCGGGACCGGCACCGGGCGCCATTTGGCGCACATCGCCGCCGACAAGCTGATCCCCACCTCGCTGGAGCTGGGCGGTAAATCGCCGACCATCGTGCTGGAGGACGCCGATCTGGAGCAGGCGGCGCGCGGCATCTGTTACGGCATTTTCAGCTCTGCCGGCCAGGCGTGCATCGCCGGTTCACGGCTGTTCGTGCATCGTTCGCTGTATCAGCCGCTGCTGGCGCGCTTGACCGAACTGACGGCGGGGCTGCGCATCGGCAACCCGCTGGTGCCGGGCGTGCATCTCGGCCCGCTGATCAGCGCCAAGCATCGGCAAAGCGTGGCGGACTACGTGGCGTTGGCGCGGCAGGAGGGCGGCCGGGTGAGCATCGGCGGCGAAGCGCCGGCCGATCCGCAACTGGCGAGCGGCAGCTATTACCTGCCGACCATTATCGAAGGTTTGAACAACGATGCCCGCGTGTGCCAGGAGGAGATCTTCGGCCCGGTGCTGGTGGCGCTGCCGTTCGACGACGAGCAACAGCTGATCGAACAGGCCAACGACTCGGTGTACGGCCTGGCGGCCGGCATCTGGAGCCGCGATTTCCCGCGGGCGATGGCGCTGGCGGAGCGGCTGGAAACCGGCACCGTCTGGATCAACACCTACAAAACGTTCTCGATTTCCACTCCGTTCGGCGGTTTCAAGGAAAGCGGACTGGGCCGCGAAAAGGGCCTGAACGGCATCAAGGCCTACATGCAGCAGAAAAGCGTGTATCTGGCGCTGAGCCATCAGGTGAACCGCTGGAGCGACTAGGCCGACACCTCTACGCATAACCCTAATAACGATTACCCTAAGAAGGCAGATGATGAGCGATAAAATCACGGTTGGCGAGGCGATAGCCCGGACTCTGGAACAGTACGCGGTGTCGGCGATGTACGGCATCATTTCGATTCATAATCTGCCGATCGCCGATGCGGTGGGGCAGCGCGATAAAATTCGCTTCGTGCCGGCGCGCGGCGAAGCGGGCGCGGTGACCATGGCCGACGCGCACGGGCGTTTCTCCGGCCTGGGCGTGGCGTTGACCAGCACCGGCGCCGGCGCGGGCAACGCGGTGGGGGCGATGATTGAAGCGCTTAACGCCAACACGCCGCTGTTGCATATCACCGGCCAGGTGGAAAAAGCCTATCTGGACGCCGACGCCGGTTTTATTCATGAAACCCGCGATCAGCTCGGCTTCCTGCGCGCCTGCTCCAAGCGCGCTTACCGGGTCAATTCGCCGGAGCAGGCGGTGGCGGTGATCCAGCGAGCGATCCTGGATGCGCAAACCGTGCCCTGCGGCCCGGTGGCGGTCGAGATCCCGATCGATATTCAAAGCAGCCTGGTGTCCCGCTCGGTGCTGGCCGAACCGTTGGCGCCGGCGCCGCTGCCGAAGGCGGACGCCGCAGCTGTGGAGCGGCTGCATCAGCGGCTGAAACAGGCCAAGCGCCCGCTGTTATGGTTGGGCGGCGGTGCGCTGGCCTGCGGCGACGCGGTGCGCAAGCTGGCGGACGCCGGCGTGGCGGTGATCTCCAGCACCCACGGGCGCGGCATTCTGCCTGACAGCCATCCGCGCAGCCTGCGGGCGTTCCACAACTCGCCGAGCATCGAAGCGATCCTGACGCAGTGCGACCTGACGTTGGTGGCCGGTTCGCGCCTGCGCAGTAATGAAACCCGGACCTGGACGCTGCCGCTGCCGCGCCCGTTGGTGCAAATTGACATCGATCCGGCGGCGGCCAACCGCAACTACCTGGCCGATGAACAGATCAATGGCGACTGTGCGGCGCTGCTGACGGCGCTGGCGGCGCGGTTGACCCCTGGCGAGAAGGTGAGCGCCGAGTGGGATGCCGAGATCGCGGGAGCGGTGCAGCAGGCTGAGAGCGCGCTGCGCCAGCAGTCCGGCGAATACGCCAAACTCAATGACGCCATCGACGCCGCGCTGCCGCAGGACGGGCTGTTGGTGCGCGATATCACCGTTTCCGGCAGCGTCTGGGGCAGCCGGCTGTTCCGGGCGATCTCGCCGCTGTGCAACATACACTCGCTGGCTGGCGCCATTGGAATGGGGCTGCCGATGGCGATCGGCACCGCAATCGCCAACCCGCAGCGCAAGGTGGTGGGGCTGGTGGGCGATGGCGGTCTGGCGCTGGGCCTGGGGGAACTGGCGACCATGGCGCAGGAACAGGTGAACATCACCCTGCTGATCATGAACGACGGCGGTTATGGCGTGATGCGTGGCATTCAGGACAAGTATTTCGCCGGGCGCCAGTATTACAACGAGCTGCATACGCCGGCCTTTACCCAGATCGCCGAAGCGATGGGGTTGAAAGCCTGGAAGGTGGACGCGGCGTCGCAGTTCAACGGCGTGCTGGCCGAGGCGATCAATTACCCGGGGCCGTCGGTGGTCGAGGTGGACATGAAGCGGGTCGGGCCGCTGACCTTCGCCGGGCCGCCGCAGAAAACCCTGTATTGATACGATAAAAAACGCCCGGCGGTTGCCGGGCGTTCTCGTTGTTACTTCTCTGCCGCGATGCGATCGCGAATGTGCTGCGCGCGCGCTTGGGAAGATGGGTGATCGTCGAACATGCTGCTCTGACGGCCGGCTTCCATTTGGGCCAGTTTTTCGAAGCTGGTGGCCAGGCCGTTCGGATCGATGCCGCGTTTTTTCAGCAGATCGAACGAGTAATCATCCGCTTCGCTTTCCTGCTTCTGCGAGAACTGGGCGCTGACCAGCTTCTCGCCGATATCCGCCAGCTGCGACTGCGACAGCGAGCCGATGACGCCGCCGGCGGAGGACGCCGCGGTGCGCAGCGCCACGGTACCGTAAGCCACCTGCATCGCTTTACGGGTGTGGCCCAACGCCACGTGGCCCATTTCGTGGCCCAGCACGCCTTCCACTTCGTTGTCGTTCATCATGTCCATCAGGCCGCTGTAGACGCGGATACAGCCGTTGGCCATCGCCCAGGCGTTGACGTCTTTGGTCACGTAGACCTTGTAGTTGGCCGGGGTGCCGTTGATGTTGTCGCCCAGCGCCGCGGCGATTTTGTTGAGACGTTTGGCGTAGGTGCTGCCGGCCGGCGCGATTTGTGCCTTGCTGTCCATCTCGGCGCAGGATTTATCACTCAGGGCCTTAACGTCGTCGTTGCTCAGGGTCGCCGCCTGGAACGCCTGCGCGCCGGACTGCATCAAGGTTTCGGTATTCAGGTTTTGACAGCCGGTTGCCAAGGTGGCAATGCCCAACGCAATCAAAGAGGTACGAATTTTCATAACGCCATCTTCCTGTGAAGGTAACAAGGTAAAAGAGTCATTTTGCTTTGAGGAAATCTTGTCGCAAGAGCCTAGTGTACGCCAGCTAAGGCGAGAATAGTGTTATTCCGAAAAAGCGTCCAATCGTGCTAATAAGTGGTGAACTCGCTCTCATTTGGCATTAGGGATTGCCGTTGTGATGTGGAGTCTGAGAAAATAGGGAACTTGACTGCTTTTTTTATCCGACCTGGAGTAAAACATGTCCTCTCGTAAAGAGCTTGCCAACGCCATCCGCGCACTCAGCATGGACGCCGTACAAAAAGCAAATTCCGGCCACCCGGGGGCCCCTATGGGCATGGCGGACATCGCCGAAGTCCTGTGGCGTGACTACCTCAACCACAACCCGAC